>DAWDQD010000043.1:0-26703 GCA_052349145.1 Segatella copri
CCGCTTCTTGTACTACTTGTCTGTTTATGTAAAATCTTTCAAAGAACTCTTTCTTCGTAAGTTAGGCTGCGCTCAACAATTGAAATAAATTTCATTGTATTCGACTTGCACTAACTTTCTTTATTGCTAAGAGAAGTTGTATTTCTCAAAAGCGAGTGCAAAAGTACAAACAATTTTCCATTCCACCAAATATTTCGAGAAAAAAAGTTCGTTTTTACCCTGTTATTTAACACTCATAAACAATTAACCGGTATTTTGAGGCTACTTTCGCCTATTTTAGCGAAAAGACAAGGAATACCATTAAATGCAGAAAAGAATCACTTTTATGTAAAGATTAAGCAAAAGCCAAGAAAGATGAAACTGTAACATACATTCGCGCGTGCGCACAGGAACATTATATTATTATTATCTCAAAGATATGCTGAAGAACTGGGCATCCATAGAGAGAACAAACGGCAACCAAAACGTACTGAGCAGAGTTCTAAGCAAGAATTGACATACATCAACACAAAATATCATATATTTCACTTAATGTACGTTAATGCACAAGAAAACAATGAATTTAAGGGGCTTAAAGGCTTAAAAAAAGTAAAAATAAGCGTAGAATTGACATTTTAACAGCAAAAAAGCAACGAGTTTGCGAAAAAAATATACCTTTGCACCGTATATATACATTAAATTAAAGAAATTAAGAGAATTAAATATCTAAGAATGAAATAAAAAGAGTCAATGCGTGTCCTCAATGCAATGCTACTCAAAGCTACGTTGTCACAGGCGCGAATGGCTTATATATAGAGTTTGACAACATAAGTTTAATTAAAGTTTTTATAAAATGAAAAGACAAGTAACTAGTATTTTGCTCTTCTCTGCCCTCTTAGTGGGTGGAGCGAGTACTTTCGTATCTTGTAAAGATACTGAAAGCGATGCACTTTACGATTCCAATGGTAAGGTTGCAGAGGTTATAGCAAAGCAGGCTAAGGACATTTCTGATTTGGCTGATAAGCTGGCTAAAGAAACTGAAGACAGAAAAGTTGCTGATCAGGTTTTCACAGACTTTATCAATGGTAAAGCTGTAGAAATCAAGAACACAGCAGACAAAGCTTTGGCTCAAGCTCTGGAAAACCAAACCAAGATTGGTGAACTTACAACTCAAATTTCAGGACTTCAAACACAGTTAGGAGATCTTTTAGCCCTAGCTGGCAGAGTGCAAGGTCTTGAGGACAAGGTAGAAACACTCGAGAATCAGTTTAAAGAGTTCAAGCCTTGCGAGTGCGATTTTACAGAATTGGAGAGTAAGTACAACGAACTCAAGATTCAGCAAGATCTTGACAGAGCACGTATTCAGGCTATAGAAGATGGCAAGACTACTCTTGATGCTCAATTAGATAGAATCAACACTACACTGGATGGTAAGGTTGACCAAACTACATTTGACGAATTAAAGCAAAAGGTTGCCAATAACGAGAGCATTGTTAATGACTACAAGGGCCAGGTTGAGAATCTCGAAAACAAGTTTGCTGACTATGTAGAAAAATCATACCTCACCACCAATTACTATACAAAGGATGAAGTTGATAATGCCATCACGAATGCTAGCACTGCATTGAAGGGAGAGATTTCTGCTTTGGAGACAAAATTGACTACCCAGTTGAACAGTCTGTTCAATGCAATGGCTAACGAGGTAACAGGTATTGTAGTAAATCGCTTCTATAGCCCTATCTTGGGTTCTTATAAGGATATGATGGGTACCGAGGCTCGTTTCTTGGGTGCTTACTATGGCTATGCTGAAGATAATGCATCTATCGGCGGTGAGGACATCATTAAAGAAGATTTGTTATTGGACGATGCAAAAGATAATGCTGGTTCTATCGGCGTATACATCAACCCTGCAAACAAAGACTTCTCTGGACTGACATTCAAGATTGTTGACAGCCAGGGCAATGTTACTCCATTCATCGCCACAGCGACAAAGAACGACAAGGTAGAGCATTATGGTTATACTCGTGCAGGTGCAGAGAGCACAACTCCAAACTACTACCTCTTGAAGGTAAGTGTTGATCCAAACAGATTGGATGAGGTAAAGACCTGGACTTCATCAGATGTTGAGGCTCTTAAGGGTGTAGCTAAGAATATCCTGAACAAGCTCAAGGATCGTAGCAATAATCTCAACCTTACAGAGATTGCCAATACTCTTTACAAGACATTCAACAACCGTCTTACAGAGTATCACTTGGCATTGGAGCAGGAACTTACTGATGGTACAAATAAATCTCTGAATGTTACCATTGCAGATAAGGACTTTGCAGCTACAGTCATCAAGCCATTGTCTTACAAATTCTTGAGCGGTGGTATCAACTATGACATCAAGGATATCCCAACTTTGGAAAGCAAGGGTCTTTATATCAAGACAGACAACTTAAAGTGGTCTGACCTCGGTCATATTGATGATATGACACAGGAAATTGCGATTGAAGTTCCTGATGCTTCTACAATGACTATAGATGGCAACAAGGTTGAGATTACAGCCACAGGTGCCATTGTTTGGACAAAAGATGAACATGGTAATGAAGTCAAGAACGACATTAATGATTTGAAAGGTGTAGATGTCAATGTAAATGGTATTACATTTAAATCTGGTGCAATCAGTTACAATAACAAGACTCAGGTTGTAACTGTGACTGTAAGCATGGCTCAGTTTAACAATATGATCGACCAGATCAACAGTCAGGTTGGCAACATGCTCGGTACCGTAACAGACTTGGCAAACAAGGTAAATGGTTTCGTATCTAACATTGATGGAAACTTCATCAACCGTGTAAACAACTACATCCACAAGTGCAACTACTGGTTGGATAATGCCAACAAGTTCTTGCAGCCAGCTATGTTCGCTACAGACGGTAACAACTGGGTTAAGCTCCCTACTATCGCTAATGGTGCAACATACGTGAAGATGACAAACGGCAAGGCTAACGTACTCCTGTTGCCTACCTCTTATACATTGGAGTATCTCGCTCCTGCCTATAAGAAGTACATCACCGTTAAGGATCCTTCTGGTGCTACCGTAACTGGTGAGAACATTGGTAAGGTAATCAGCGGTAACATCCACAAGGCTGGTTTCACCGCAACTAAGGAAGGTGTTTACACCATCACTTACGATGCAGTAGACTACACTGGTGGAAAAGCTAAAACAAAGACATTCTTCATCAAGGTTGTAAAATAAGGACATCATAATGAGTGGCTCTTTCCGTAGGGCAAGAGCCGCCCATATCATTCTTAAAACAATTTTAAAACATATTCAGACATGAAATTTAATAGTATCATATTATCAGGTATCTTGGCAATGGGGGGTGTTACTGCTTCTGCCCAGGAAGCAGACAAGACAGTAAACGTCTTCAACCCACATTGGTATGTACAGGCTCAGGTAGGTGGCCAGTACACTTTGGGTGAAATTGGTTTCAGCGATTTGATTTCACCTAATGCACAGGTAGGCTTGGGTTACAACTTCAATAAGGTTGTAGGTGCCCGCCTTTCATTTAACGCATGGCAGAGCAAGGGTGGTCAGAAAGTGAACACCACAACTTACAAGTGGAAGTGGAACTATGTAGCACCAATGGTAGATGCTACCTTCAACCTGACCAACCTTTTCTGCGAGTACAATCCAGAGCGCATAGTTAGCGTAGGTGTATTCGGTGGTATCGGTGCCAACATTGCTTGGAGCAACGAGGAGGCTGCTACAGCAAAGGCTGGTATCATGAGCAACTACAAGAACAGTTCTGAGAATCCATTGGAGTATCTCTGGAAAAAACCAGACGGCAAGGGCTCTAAGGCATTCTTTGCAGCACGCTTAGGAGCTAATGTTGACTTCCGTGTCAGCGAACGCGTAAGCTTGGGTCTTGAGGTTTCTGCAAACACTTTGAGCGACCATTACAACTCAAAGAAGGCAGGCAACCCAGACTGGTACTTCAACGCATTGGTAGGTGCAAAGATTGCTTTGGGCAAGACACACACCACCAAGACCATTCCAGCTCCAAAGCCAGTAGAGAAGATTATCGAGCGTGTAATTGAGAAACAAGTTGTTCCAGCTCCAGCTCCAGTAGAGACCAAGAAGGAAGTTGCTGCAAAAGAGTTCCGCCTTGATATCTTCTTCACCATCGGTAATTCAGTTATTGCAAAGTCACAGGCATCAAAGATTACAGAGATTGTTAACTACATGAAGGAGAATCCAGATGCCAAGATTACTCTTACAGGTTATGCAGACAAGGGTACCGGTTCTGACGCAATCAACGACAAGGTAGCAGCTCGCCGTGCTCAGACAGTTTACAATGCACTTGCAGCTAAGGGTGTTGCCAAGAGCCGCATGATTAAGAAGTCTGCCGGTTCACGCGTTCAGCCATACTCAGAGAACGAAATGAACCGTGTTACAATCTGTATTGCAAAGTAATTTGAAATATAAGAAATAGACAACACATCAATATTAATAAAAGATAACCGGTTTTCATACTTATCTAATTTATTGTGATAATGCATGAGAATCGGTTATTTTTATATTTATACCAGACATAATGAAAAAGATTACACTTTTATTGCTCTTGGCTTGTATTTCTATCGGCACAATGCGTGCCCAAGTTAAAGGTAACGGCTATTATCGAGTTCAAAATGTAACAACAGGACGATACATGTCGCTTACAACTGAAGAAACAAAAGGTATCAGTATGCAAAGTACAACCGTGGATGCCTCTGCTCTCTTAACCAAGAAAAAATGGGATGATGTATCAACAGATCCAGGTACTATTTTCTATATTGAGAACAAAGGCGGCGACCAATATAATATCATCGGTCAGGGTTCCAGTTTATATAAAATCATCAACTATTATATCCGCCTCAAATATTATGAAAAAGAAAATGTATATCGTGCCTGGCAATCCAAGAGCGGTGGTACCGTTTATCTCAGCGACAACTATGAATATACGCTCGGCAGAGACACAGGCTATGTAGACAATAATACCCAAGAAACATTAAACTGGAAAATTACAGCTGTAGACAGTGAAGACAACTATCTCGGTGTAAAGCCAACGAAGGCAGCCAACGGTAAGTATTATGCTTCCTATTATGCCGGCTTCCCATTCAGCGTAGCATCGCCTAATATGAAAGTATACTATATCAGCAGCATTGATGAAAAGGAAGGAACCGCTACCTATAAGGAGCTTACAGGTATTATTCCTGCCAGCACACCGGTTATCATTGAATGTGGATCAAAAAATCCAGCAGAGAACAAAATAAAGCCAGAATTGACAAATCCGACAGCTGTTAAGGATAATATCATGAAAGGTGTTTACTTCTGTGTGGGACTCAGAATGTCAGCTCATTTCACCAGTACAAAGTTTGAACCAACCACCATGCGTCTTCTGAGTATTGATGAGAATGGTTCATTGGTATTCAGCAATGATGAGGCAAATGCATATACGGTTATGATAAAAGAAGGTGCGTCCAGACCTTATAAATATCCATACATCAAGGCTATTCCTCACAATACAGCTTATCTGCCAGTATCAGCCAATTGCCCTAAGAGCCTGAAGCTCGTCAAAGAAACAACAGGCATCAGCAACATTACTTTGGGTAATGACAACAAGCCAGCCAACGTATATAATATGGAAGGTAAGATTGTAAAAGAGAACGCCACATCAGTAGAAGGTCTTCCTGAAGGCATCTACATTTTTAAGAACAAGAAATATGTGGTAAAATAAGGGATTAATCTATCAATTAAACAAAGAGGGTGAATCATGAGTTAATGATTCACCCTCTTTTTGTTGGAATATATAGGATATCTTGTTGGAAAAGATAGGATATGTTTTAGAAACAGTTAGTATCATCGGTCGCACAACAGCTGTTGTGCGCTTGCATAACAGCTGATATGCGCATGCACAACAGCTGATGTGCATGCGGTGGACAGCTGTTATGCGCCAACTATTATTAAGACTTATTACACATCTTCTTTTTCTTTATAAAAAACTCTTTTTCCTGATTAGAAAATACGGTGAGTTAAACGCAACTCCAAGACAGGATAAACTTTTACTGCTTTGAAAAGACTTACATAATCGCCCACTTTTCCAGAGATATTCTTCACATCTTTAGCCAGGTCTACCCCATCGTGAGTAATAATACGAGGAGTTCCACCCCAGAACATGGCACCGCAATCAAACGAAATCCAATTACGGTCGCTACGATTCGACAACTTACCACCATAACCGAAACCTAAGTAAGGACGGAAATTGTTCACCTTAATCTTGCAGGAAACCATATTGTTGGCATCCGGCTCCATACGGTAAGGAGTTCCATCAGGATAATCACCGACATGAACACCCATTCTACCATAACCCATAAACTTATTGTAGAGAGACTCATCAGCATAAATTTTATTACCGCCGATAGAGATATAAGGTATAGGAATCACATTCGGATCATCGCTAATCTGACTCTCCCACGATTCCTTTACACGGTTATAAAGATTATTATAGATAGCAACACTAACCAAAGAGGTAGCATCATAAGCTGCATTTTCAGCCTTGGCTACTGTAGATGGTCCCCAATAGAAACCGGTGGTTACATGCCAATGCTTGTTGCGGAAAGGAAAGACATCCACCAACAGCTTGAAATTCTTCATCGTAGGCTTACCTTTCATATCCACATTACGGTCTACCTCAAATGCGAACATCTCATTCAAGGTCTGAGAGAGTTTGTTAAACTTCTCATCCTGTACCGTAGGATCGGTATCATCACCCACCTGCACCCCGAAGTGCATGGTTTGCTCATAATGCGGAAAGAAGTTGAAACCAGTGCGCACCTGCACCATTTTACCAATAGGCATTGCCAAATCTACACCCACGCCAGTGGTTCCCAAAGTGATAGAACCATCCAGATGATTGAGAATGTTCTTATCTCCCTTATCACCAGAAGGCTCTATCGTCTGTGCAAAGGCACAGGAAGCAGTCAATAAAGCTGCCACGATAAATCCAAAACGCTTTTTCATAAATAATATAGTTTTACTTTCTCTAGTCACCCAGAACTTCTATACAATTAATATAACGTGGCAAAGGTACGACATTTTTTTGAAAAAATCGCCTATTTTGCTTTATTTTTTAACTCCTTATCCCATTTCTGGAGCATTTTGTACTCGTTCTTGGTAATTCTCATGAAACTGCCATGCTGAGGAGCCGTAACTCCCTTGATATCTACAGGATCGGAGAAACAGAAGACAAAGGAGAGGGAGGAAGGAAAAAGGGAGGAAAACCTCATCACTGAGGTCAACCTCCCTACACTTATAGTTAAAAATAACCGATTTATTTGTTTAGGAACTTATCTACCTGGGCAGCTATTTTTCTGCCGCTTGCCATGGCGCGTACTACCAGAGAGGCACCACTTGCTGCATCGCCAGCCACGAATACATTCTCGGCAAATTCAGGCTGCTGTGGTTTCAGGAAGCCCATGGCCAGGAATACGGCCTCTGCCTTGATGATTTCCGGTTCGCTTGCCTCTACCATCAGTGGGCGACCACCCTCAGGGTTTGGTTTCCAATCAATAGGCTGAACCTTCACACCTGTCAGCTTGCCATTCTTTCCGAGGAACTCCAGAGAGTTAATATTCCAGCGGCGGGTACAGCCTTCCTCGTGACTTGAGGTGGTCTTCAAAGTGCGAGGCCAGTTTGGCCAAGGATTCTTAGGATCCTCTGGGCCTTCCACTGGCTTAGGCATGATTTCAATCTGGGTTACGCTCTTGCAACCCTGACGATGTGCGGTACCGATACAGTCGGAACCAGTATCACCACCACCGATTACCAGCACATCCTTGCCCTTGCAGGTAACCAGTTCGTCCTTAGAGAACTCCATACCGGCGAGGATACGGTTCTGCTGAGAAAGAAGTTCCAGGGCAAAATAAACACCCTTCAGCTCTCTTCCAGGAATCTTCAGGTCGCGTGCCGTTGGCGTACCGGTAGATACCACATAGGCATCGAAGCCTTCTGGCAATTTTGTAACGTCAATATGCTGGTTGTATCTGAATTCAATACCCTCCTCTTCGAGAAGACGGAGACGGCGGTCGATGATGCTCTTGTTGAGCTTGAAGTTTGGAATACCATAACGCAACAGACCACCGGCATTCTCACGTGCCTCGAATACAGTTACCTTATAGCCCTTATGGTTCAACTGGTTGGCAGCTACCAATCCCGCAGGACCAGCACCGATGACAGCCACCGTCTTGCCATTACGCTCAGGAATCTCAACATGTACATAATCCTCAGAGAAGGCGTGCTCCACGATGGCACACTCATCCTCACGGTTGGTGGTTGGCTCATGATCCATGAGATTCAATACACACGCCTTCTCGCAAAGTGCAGGACAGATGCGTCCTGTGAACTCCGGAAAGTCGTTGGTGGAATTGAGGAGACGATAAGCCAGCTCCCAGTCGCCCTTGTAGAGGGCATCATTCCACTCCGGTGCCTTGTTACCCAGCGGACAAGCCCAGTGACAGAAAGGCACACCACAATCCATGCAACGTGAAGCCTGCTGTCGGCGGTCGTTGCTATTCAATGTCTGTTCTACCTCGCTGAAGTCGAGGATTCTATCGTGAATTGGTCTATAACCTGCTTCCTTGCGAGGTATAGTCAAAAATGCTTTTGGATTTCCCATCTTTTTTCTAATTTTAAAATTAGTAATCTCGCTGCATATCCGCAATCTTCTGCTGCAACTTCTTTACCTGCTCCTCCTGGAGAACTCGCTTGTACTCGATTGGCACTACCTGGATGAAATCCTCTACGTAGTGGTTCCAGTCGTCGAGCATGGTACGGGCAAGCTTACTGCCGGTGTAGAGATAATGCTGACGGATCAGCTCGTGCAACTCCTTGCGATAGGTGCTGTCCTCCACGAGATTAATCTCCACCATATCCATGTTACAGAAGTAATCGAAGTTGTGGTTCTTATCCCATACGTAGGCAACACCACCACTCATACCAGCGGCAAAGTTACGGCCAGTTTCACCGAGCACTACTACTCTACCGCCCGTCATATACTCGCAGCAGTGGTCGCCAGCGCCCTCAATCACGGCGATGGCACCGGAGTTACGAACACCGAAGCGTTCACCTACCTTACCATTGATATACAACTCACCGCTTGTAGCACCATACAATCCGGTGTTACCGGCGATGATGTTATCCTCAGCAGAGAAGTTGCTGCGGATAGGAGGAAGGATGGAAACACGACCTCCTGAAAGTCCCTTGGCGAAATAGTCATTGGTCTCACCTTCGAGTTTGAAATCCACTCCCTTAACCAGGAAGGCACCGAAGCTCTGACCTGCAGAACCCTTGAACTTCACGTTCACGGTCTTGTCTGGAAGACCAGCCTCACCATATTTCTCGGCAATCATACCGCTCAGCATCACACCGGCAGCACGATCGGTATTCTTGATGGCAAAATCGAGGTTCACTTCTTCCTGATTCTCGATGGCACGCTGTGCACCACGAATCAACTGCTGGTCGAGTACATTGTCGAGGTCATAAATCTGCTCGGTAGTATGATAGAGCGAGCAATGACCTGTCTCACGATGCAAGAGACGAGAGAAATCGAGCAAGTCGGCCTTCTCCTTGATGATCTTGGCCACCTCTGGCTCTACGGCATCCGAACCCTCGGTAGGAACAATCTCCTCATCCTTCTTGCGGACGATGAGCTCGGTATGACCGATGATATCGTTCAATGAGGTGTAACCCATCTCTGCCAGATATTCACGAACCTCCTCAGCGAGGAAGCGGAAGTAGTTGATAAGATACTTGTAGCTGCCACGGAAGTGCGCACGGAGCTTAGGATCCTGTGTGGCAACACCCATAGGACAGGTATTCAAGTTACACTTACGCATCATGACACAACCCAAAACGATGAGGGCTGCCGTACCGAAACTGAATTCCTCAGCACCGAGCAAAGCCATCAGGATGATGTCACGACCACTCTTCAACTGACCATCTACCTGCAGACGAACCTGTCCGCGAAGACCGTTTTTCACCAGTGTCTGCTGGGTTTCAGAAAGTCCGATTTCAGGAGAGATACCAGCGAAACGCATACTTGATGCAGGGCTGGCACCTGTACCACCCTCAGCACCAGAGATAACGATGAGGTCGGCCTTTGCCTTAGCCACACCGGCAGCGATGGTACCCACACCACTCTCAGCAACCAACTTCACAGAGATAGCCGCCTTAGGGTTTACGTTCTTGAGGTCGAAGATGAGCTGAGCCAAATCCTCGATACTGTAGATATCGTGATGAGGTGGAGGAGAAATCAAGCTGATGCCAGGGATAGAGTGACGGGTCTTGGCGATGACCTCGTTAACCTTGAAGCCAGGCAACTGACCACCCTCACCCGGTTTAGCACCCTGTGCCACCTTGATCTGGATTTCCTCTGCATTTACCAAATATTCAGTAGTCACACCGAATCGACCGGAAGCCACCTGCTTGGTTTTGCTTGAGAGGCTGATGCCATCCTGTGTAGAATGGAATCGTTCGTTATCCTCACCACCTTCACCAGTATTGCTTCGGGTACCGAGGGCGTTCATGGCGAGTGCCATTGCCTCGTGAGCCTCTTTGGAGAGAGCACCGAAACTCATCGCACCGGTAACGAAGTGCTTCACGATTTCCTCTACCGGCTCCACCTTATCTATAGAGATAGGATTCTTGCGGAAGCTGAAGAAGTCGCGGATGAAGATAGGCTCCTGCTTATCGTCAACGAGATGTGTATATTTCTTGAAGAGATCATAATCGCCCTTGCGGGTTGCGAGCTGCAGGGTGGCGATGGTCTCTGGGTTCCAAGCGTGCTTGATACCGTCCTTGCGGTAGTGGAACTGTCCCATACTTGGCAGGAACTCGAGCTTCTTGGTCCCGAATGCCTTGTCGTGCAGGCGGATGGCATCACGGGCGATGGTCTCGAGTCCGATACCGCCGATGGTGCTCACCTCTGTTCCGAAGTAGCTCTTCAGAAGGCTCTCGCTCAAACCGATGCTCTCGAAGATCTTGGCACCACGATAGCTTCGGATGGTAGAGATACCCATCTTAGCCATAATCTTGAACAAGCCCTTCTTCACAGCCTTGATGTAGTTCTGCTCGGCTGTATGGTAATCCTCCTGAATCTTTCCCTTCTTTACAAGGTCGTCGAGGATGGCGTATGTCAAGTATGGACAGAGGGCTGATGCACCGTAACCCAACAGGAGGGCTGCATGCATTACCTCACGAATTTCACCGCTCTCTACGATGAGGGCAGTCTGCACACGCTTGCCGGCATCAATCAGATAATGATGTACGGCACTCACGGCGAGCAGAGATGGAATGGCGGCATGAGTTTCATCCACACCACGGTCGCTCAAGATGATGTAGTTGTAGCCATCATCCACGCTCTGGGCAGCCTGCTTGCAGAGTTCATCCAAAGCCTCGTGCAGTCCTTCTTCGCCCTTGGCGGTTTCGAAGAGCATGTGGAGTTTTACTGTATTAAATCCCTTGTAGCGGATATTCTGAAGGATATCCAGCTGGGTATTGGTCAGAATAGGATGTGGCAGACGAACCATCTTGCAGTTGCTCTCGTCTGGGTTCAAAATGCCGGAACCTACACGGCCGATATACTCGGTAAGACTCATCACGAGGTTCTCACGGATAGAGTCGATAGCAGGATTGGTAACCTGAGCAAACTGCTGACGGAAGTAGTTGAAGAAAATCTGTGGCTGGTCGGAAAGCACAGCAAGCGGAGTATCATTACCCATAGAAGCAGTAGGTTCCTGACCCTTGGTAGCCATTGGGATGATAGTACCGTCGATATCTTCCTCGCCAAAACCGAATTCCAATTCCTTGCGAGTGAGGTTGTCCACACCATTTTCCACCTTACGACCACTGCGAAGTTTCTCTAGTTCAATACGGTTGGTGTTCAACCACTGGCGATATGGATGCTGGGCAGCCAGGCGCTCCTTGATTTCACCATCGTAGTAGATCTTACCCTCCTGTGTATCGATGAGGAGAATTTTACCAGGCTGCAGACGACCCTTCTCGGCAATCTCAGTAGGATCGAAATCCATCACACCTACCTCAGATGCGACTACCATCATATCGTTCTTGGTGATGGTATAGCGTGCAGGGCGCAGACCATTTCTATCGAGCATACCACCGGCATAACGGCCATCGCTGAAGAGCAGGGCGGCAGGACCATCCCATGGCTCCATCAGGATAGAGTGGTACTCATAGAATGCCTTCAGATCCTCAGAGATAGGGTTCTTGTCGTTGAAGCTCTCAGGCACCATCACAGCCATGGCATGAGGCAATGACAGGCCGCTCATCACGAAGAACTCAAATACATTGTCGAGGCTGGCAGAGTCACTCATATCAGGCTGGACGATAGGAGAAATCTCACGGATATCGCCCAAAGCCTCGCTGCTCAACACACTCTCACGAGCCTTCATCCAGGCACGGTTACCACGGATGGTGTTAATCTCACCATTGTGGGCAAGGAGACGGAATGGCTGAGCCAGACTCCATGTTGGGAAGGTGTTGGTAGAGAAGCGGGAGTGAACCAGAGCCAGACCGCTTGTGAAATAATTATTGGTCAAGTCAGGATAATATTGACGCAACTGGAGGCTGCTCAACATACCCTTATATACGATGTTCGAATTAGACAACGAACAAATATAGAAATCAGGATCACTGACACGTTTCTCAATACGTTTACGGATAAGATAGAGGGTGCGCTCAAAGACAGGCACCTTATCATCTGTAACACCTGTGATAAACACCTGTTTGATAGCTGGTTCGTTACTCAAAGCAGCCTCACCCAAACAATCAGGGTTAGTAGGCACATTGCGGAGATGCATCAGCTGCAATCCCTCGCGTTCAATTTCCTCAATCATGATGGAGAGAATATCCTGCTGTTTCTTCTCATCCTTAGGCAAGAAGACGAGACCCGTACCATATTTACCTTTTTCTGGCACTGGGATACCCTGAAGAAGAATAAACTCATGTGGAATCTGGAGCATGATACCGGCACCATCACCCGTCTTGTTATCGGCACCCTCTGCACCACGATGACGCATGTTCTCGAGTACCTTCAAGGCGTTATCGACCAGCTCATGACTCTTGTTACCGTGGATATTCACCACCATACCTACGCCACACGCATCGTGCTCATAGGCTGAACTGTACAATCCTTTTTCCATTTCTTGTTCGTTTTATATCGGTTATTTCTAACTATTTTTCTTACTTAAATATGAAGTACAAAGTGATTCTTCACTCTCCACTCTTCACTTATTTATACGCCTGTTCGTGAACTCCTGCCACGGCTCTGCCGCTAGGGTCGTTCTGGTTCTTGAATGAGGCATCCCAGGCAAGGGCTTCGGCTGTAGAACATGCTACGCTAGGCACACTAGGTACGCTCTTGGCAGCGCTGTCGCTTGGGAAATGCTCGGCGAAGATAGAACGATAATAATACTCCTCCTTATTCTGTGGAGGGTTGATAGGGAATCGCTCAGCAGCATGCGCCATCTGCTCATCGCTGACGGCAGATGCGGTAATCTGCTTCAGGGTATCAATCCATGAATAGCCCACACCATCTGAGAACTGCTCTTTCTGTCGCCATGCCACTTCTTCTGGAAGCAAATCGGCAAATGCCTCACGAACCACCTTTTTCTCGATGGTCTTATCCGGACACATCTTCAAAACCGGGTTCATACCCATCGCTACATCCAGGAACTCCTTGTCGAGGAAAGGCACACGGCCCTCGATGCCCCATGCAGCCAAACTCTTGTTGGCTCTCAGGCAATCGTAGAGATAGAGTTTACCCAACTTTCGTACGGTTTCCTCATGGAATGCCTTGGCATCCGGTGCTTTATGGAAGTAGAGATAACCTCCGAACACCTCGTCGGCACCCTCGCCCGAAAGCACCATCTTGATACCCATGCTGCGGATCACTCTCGCTAAAAGATACATCGGGGTAGATGCACGCACGGTGGTAACATCATAGGTCTCGATGAAGTAGATGACATCACGGATGGCATCCAGACCTTCCTGAATGGTGTAGTTGATTTCGTGATGCACAGTTCCGATGTGTTCGGCAACCAAACGTGCCTTTGCCAGATCAGGCGCACCCTTCAAACCAACAGCGAAGGAGTGAAGTCGAGGCCAGTATGCCTTGGTCTCTCCCCCATTCTCTACACGGGTAGAAGAATATTTCTCGGCTACAGCAGAGATGACAGAAGAATCAAGACCACCACTGAGAAGAACACCATAAGGAACATCACTCATCAACTGACGTTTGACAGAAGCTTCGAGAGCATCATGGATTTCCTTTACCGCAGCTTTCTCCTGAGGTTCAGCATCCTTCAGCTGTTCTTCAGCCTTCTTGGCATCATCAATCTGATATTTTTTCTGCATGGCAGCATACTCAAACCAATCGCGTGTATAGTAACGCTTCATGCCAGGGTTCTTGCTATAATAATAATGGCCCGGGAGGAATGGCTCGTAGTGGTCGCACTGACCTTCCAGAGCCTTCAACTCGCTTGCCACCAGCACTTTTCCATCCTTATCATAACCAATATAAAGAGGAATAACACCGATAGGGTCGCGGGCGATGAGAAACTCATCACGTTCGGCATCGTAAAGGGCGAAGGCAAAGATACCGTTCAGCTCTTCAAGCATCTTGGAGATACGGGCGTGGAGCGCATCCTCACCTTTATATATCAAGGAATCAAAGTCGGAATCTGCTCGCATCTCACGATAGAGAGAAAGAATCACCTCACAGTCGGAACCGGTCTGATACTGGTATTTGCCGGCAAAACGAGCACGGATGTCCTGATGATTATAAATCTCACCGTTTACGGAAAGCACCTGTTTTTTGTCTGGTGCAAACAAAGGTTGGCGACCACTTTCAGGGTCTACAATACTCAGACGCTCATGTGCCAGGATAGCTGAACCACCACAGTAGATTCCACTCCAGTCTGGTCCGCGATGGCGAATCTTCTGGCTCATACGAAGCGCTTGCTGTCGCAATTCAGGAGTCTGCTCCTGAATATTGAAGATAGATACGATTCCACACATAAATCTTTTCCTTTCTTTTACGGTTATTTTTAACTCTTGTTCTCTCTTATTCACCTTGGCATGTCCATTCCATTCTTTTAGGAGCAAACCAAGCAAAAACAAAGTTTAAAATTACTTTTTGCTATGTTTCGGGTGCAAAATTACAACTTTTTGTTAGAATAAAGAAAAGAATAGTAGCATTTTGTCTTTACTTTATCATAATAATAACATATTAACGCATATTAGATTAAAATATATGATAAACTGAAAAGAAAAAGATACTATTTAATTACAATCTGTAAAATACAATCATTTTTAAGATAAACAAAGCGTATCCAGGGCATATTATACGCTCATAGATATGCAACAAAGCATCCAGGGCATTATACACAGTTTCTTACCCCCATATCATACAAAGAAATGCCGATAGCTCTTTGACGGAACTATCGGCATTTAAAATAAAAACTTAAACCTACCAACGTAAGATTATATCGAAAAACCTAAGAGCCTATTATGGCTGCAAGGTAAAACCTACTACCAGGTAAGCTTTTTCGGTGCTAGGGTTAGCAGCTACCTGAGCGAAGACTGGAACAGAGAAAGAATCTGTAATCTTCAAATCCTTGGTAGCTTTCAGTGAAACATTGGTAACTGCAAAACCATTGGCATCACCATAGAAAGATGTTGCAAATGGAACTGCGCCTATACTTGCTGCCCAATCACAACCGCCCAACTTGAATGGGGCTGTAGCCTCAACATATGAAGAATAAGCACGGTCACCATCCTTATTTAATCCATCATTGCCTGCAAAGTTGGTGTACCAGTTCAAGGCAACTGGACCAAAGTCATAACCTACGTTTGCCTCAAACACATGAGAAGTTTCATGTGCCTTATAGGCGAAATACTTCTCGTTAGGAGAGTTGAACCAGTAATCGGTTACACCGATATGGAAACCACCGGTTTCATAAGCCAAGGTAAGGTCAAATTCCTTAGTATCGTCTGGTTTAGAGACACCTACACTTCCCCAAGCTGTCAGAGACAAGCCCTTGTAACCAATACAGAGTGTTGGCTGCAAAGAGACTTCTCCCAGTGACTGACCACGCCAGTAATACTGGTTTACAACATCTGCAGCGATGGTAGTTTCAACCTCATCCTGAGCAGAAGCTGCAGGAGCAAAAGCAACCAAACCGAGTGCAAGGGCACCCATCTTCTTTATATCAAAAATCTTCTTCATATTCTCTCTTTTTAATGTGATACTTCTTTGTTTTTTAAAGTTTCGGCAGCAAAGGTACTGCAAATCGAAGACAACACAAAATAAATTGCGATTTATTTATATTGTTGAGATGCAGCGCACCTTATTCAAAGGTACTAATTATAACTCTGCTCGCCAAAACTTCTGCTGAAAAATCTCTCTCGCTCGCTATATGAAAGTTTCTTTAGTTGTAGCAACTTTCACCATGCTCGTAGATATCGAGACCTTCTTCCTCGATTCTCTTGTCAACACGGAGACCAGCAATCTTCTTGATACCCCAGAAGAGGATGATACCTGTTACGGCTGCCCAAAGGTCGATGCAGAGGATACCGAAGCACTGAGCACCGAAGAATCCGAAGCCACCACCATAGAAGGCGCCACCATCAAGGGCGAAGAGACCAGTCATCAAAGTACCGAAGATACCGCATACACCATGAACTGAACTTGCACCAACAGGATCATCAATATGAAGCTTGGTATCAATGAACTCGATAGAGAATACCAAGATGATACCTGCCAAGAGACCGATGATGGCAGAACCCAATGGACTAACCAAGTCGCAACCAGCGGTGATAGCTACCAAACCAGCCAGAATACCGTTCAATGTCAATGAGAACGAAGGTTTGCCATACTTAATCCAAGAGGTGAACATAGTACCGAGACCACCACAAACGGCAGCCAAGTTGGTTGTCAGGAATACGTGACTGATAGCAACACGGTTAACCTCACCAGAAGCAGCAAGCTGAGAACCAGGGTTGAAACCGAACCAGCCGAACCAGAGGATGAATACGCCCAGGGCAGCAGCCATCAGATTGTGACCTGGGATAGCAGTACTCTTACCATTGCGATACTTACCCAGACGAGGACCTAAGCAGATAGCACCAACCAAGGCAAGTACACCACCAACACTATGTACGATGGCAGAACCTGCGAAATCATGGAAGGCTGCACCGAAGGTGTTCATCATGAACGAACCTGCCTCGCTGTTGCAAAGCCAACCGCCACCCCATGTCCAGTGACCCTCTACAGGATAGATAATCAATGAAATGAAGAATGAGTAAACGCAGTACATGGAGAACTTGGTACGTTCTGCCATAGCACCTGAAACGATGGTAGCACTAGTAGCACAGAATACGGTTTCAAACATTAGGAAGCCTTCAGTAGGAAGACCGGCTGCATTTGTATAGAAAGACAAATCCCCGAAGTTAGGCATACCGATGAAACCGGCGCCATCGCTACCAAACATAAATCCGAAACCTACGAACCAGAAGAGAACGGAACCGATCATAAAATCGACAAAGTTCTTAAACAAGATGTTCGCTGTATTTTTACTACGGGTAAAGCCCGCCTCGCAGAGGGCAAATCCCGGCTGCATGAAAAAGACCAACATGGCTGCCAAGAGCATCCATACGGTATCTACTGAAATTCCTAAATCCTGTACACTCATAATCTTTTTACTGTTTAGTGTGTAGTGTTTAATGTTTAATTGGCATGCGCCCTCACTACACAAGATTCATAAAATTTTAAGAAAACGTTTAATGTTAGCCATCAAAGCCGTGCTTATGCTACCCCTCTAAGTAAACATTAAGCACTAAACATAAAACACTAATCACTATTTCTCCTGCTCAGCATTATAGAGAGCGATGTCGCCTCTTTCACCTGTACGGATTCTTACGGTATCCTCGACAGGAATTACAAAGATTCGACCATCACCTATCTCGCCTGTACGGGCAGCCTCCTGGATGGCATTAATCGTTTTCTCTACATTCTTGTCGCGCACGACAACATTCAGCAACACTCGCTCGATACTGCTGGTATCATACATGACACCACGGTAGATTCGAGCCTGTCTCATCTTGCCCTCTCCTCTTACATCGTAGTAAGAGAACCACTCGATGTCGGCGGCAAGCAAAGCTTCTTTTACATCCTCAAACTTAGTCTTACGGATGATTGCTTCAATCTTTTTCATGTTAATCTCTCCTATTAATTAATTTACATTTTGTTTGTTTTCTGGTGCAAAGGTACGACATTTTGCTCAATATTTCAAAATATTACTTACTTTTTGATGTTAATATTTTAATTTGGTTATTGTTTTGTATAGTTCTTTTTAAAATACAGAACAAAATGAAAGCAAATTACACATTATTCGTTTCATTTTGAAACAAGCAACAAAAAAAACGCTTGAAAGGCCTAAATGACCCCTCAAGCGGCAAACCTAAAAACAAACTCTCAACCCTAAAACTAGGGTCACTTTATTATTTACTGAACTTTCGCATATCAGGAAGTTCAGTTAAATATATTAATAAGGTATTACAATGGTTTGTACTCCACGAAAGCCTCCATGGCCTCATAGCATGCCAGCCCCAACTGGTCGTAGAGCGATGCAGTAGCACGGTTACGGTCCTCGGCTCTCTGCCAGAACAGGCGCTCATCATTACCCAAGAAAGGAGCACTCTCCATCTGCGACTGATGCTTGAGGATAGAGTTACGCTTTGCTCGCAACTCCTCAGGACTCAATGGAACACACATTTCGATATTCTCAATCTCCCATTCTGCCCAGGCACCACGATACATCCAGATGCGACAGTCCTTCAACCATTCTGCACCCGCTTTCTTCTCTTCGTCGATAGCTGCCAGAACGGCATCAGTACACTTCTTGTGGGTTCCGTGAGGGTCAGCAAGGTCGCCGGCAACATAAATCTGATGTGGCTGCACCTTCTGCAACAGAGCTCTCACTACCTCCACATCCTTCTCGGTCATTGGCAACTTCTCTATCTTGCCGCTCTCATAGAATGGCAGGTCGAGGAAGTGTACATGGTCAAGCGGAATTTCATTATAAGTACAAGCGATACGAGCCTCACCACGCCGGATCAGTCCCTTGATGGTCAGGATATCTCTCGTATCGAAGTCACTCTCCTTCTTCTTGGCAAAGAAGGTCTTGATTTCCTTATATTTATTAGAGATGATACTATCCTTTGAGTCAGCAAAGAGCTGGTTGAAACCATTGATAAAGTGCATGAATCTTGTTACTTCCTCATCACCCACAGCAATGTTTCCTGATGTTTCGTAAGCTACATGCACATCGTGGTTCTGTTGTACCAGTCGACGGATGGTTCCTCCCATTGAGATAACATCATCGTCTGGGTGTGGAGAGAACACGATAACCTTCTTAGGGAATGGTGTTGCACGCTCCGGACGATAGGTATCATCGGCATTTGGCTTACCACCCGGCCATCCGGTAATAGTATGCTGCAAATCATTGAAAATCTTGATATTGGCATTATAGGCTGAGCCATAGAGAGCCAGAAGCTCGCTCAGTCCGTTCTCATTATAATCCTTATTGGTCAACTTCAGGATAGGCTTGCCGAGTTTCTGGCAGAGCCATACCAGTGCAGAACGCACCAGTTTATCACTCCACTGGCATGAAGTTACGAGCCATGGATGCTCGATACGCGTCAGATGGTGAGCTGCACCCAGGTCGATGACAACATGAGCATTCGGATGAGTCTGAAGGAATGATGCCGGCAGGGTATCTGTGATAGAGTTCTCCACCACCTTCTGCATAATCTCTGCCTTCTCTTCGCCCCAGGCTGTCAGATAGATGCTCTTGGCTGAGAGTAAGGTAGCGATACCCATGGTGAGCGAACATGGAGGAATGTTTTCCTTGGTCTGCTCGCTGTTCTCCATCTCTTCGCGAGAGGTATTGCCGATGAGGATGATACGGGTCATCGACTGGATGCCCGAACCTGGCTCGTTGGCTGCAATATTACCCGAACGGCCTATACCTATGAGGGCTACATCGAGACCGCCAAAGGTCTTGATACGCTGCTCATAAAGACGGCAACTGTCCTGTACGGCATCCTGTGCCACAAAACCATCCAGTGTAAAGATGTTCTGCTCAGCTACATCCACATGATTGAGGAAACGATCCTTCAACTGGTTGATGGTACGGAGAGAGCTGTCCTTCTGGAGCGGATAATATTCGTATGCATTGAATACAACAACATTGCGGAAGCTCAGGGCCTTCTCGTTGTAACGGCGAACGAGTTCATCGTATACAGAATAGAGAGAAGAACCGGCACCCAGCGCCATCACATAGAATTTGCCTTCCTGCTGTGCAGCCTTGATGCCAGCTTCTATTTTATCAGCTACATGACTGGCACCTTCTGCCATAGAGGCAAAGATATCTGTATGAATCTTCTCCATTCTGGAGATTTCAGAGTATTCTACAGTCGTCTTTGGCTTGTAGAACTCTACAGGTACTTTATTGAGTACGATTTGCGAACTAAGATTGAGTCTCATATCTTTATCTATATTTACTGAGCCCACTTTAAAAAGGGGCACATTTTGAATCCAGCATGACCAGTGTGGTCATTCTGAGTGAAACATAGCAATTGGCTCCGCAGGTGAATATCTTTCGAGAAATCGCTTTGAAAGAGCCGAAAGCTTCTCTGACAGACCCGAAAAGGGCAAATATCGATCTTTGAAGCACGACTTCCTAACTGCATTGAGGGAGCCGTGAATATATCTAACTGAGGATTCGGATCTTTCTTTTTAAACATAGTCATTCTGTTTGATGGTGTAAAGATACGAAAAATATTCCAGATTACGGCATAAATCAGAGATTATTTTCGTGAAATATAAACATTTTAAACAGGCCTTACTTTTTAAAGTGGGCTTTTTCCTGGTTATTCGTTAGAAAAAGTATAATCTATAACCAAAATACTTGGAAAAAAGTCAGAAATATCGTACCTTTGCAGGCAAAAAGCAATTTTACGAATATGAAAAGAATCAAAATGCCACTCTTGGCAAGAATCATCATTGCCATCCTGTTGGGTGTAATCTTCGGCAATTTCTTCAATGAAGCGGCCGTCAGAGCGTTTCTCACCTTCAACGGCATCTTCAGCCAGTTTCTGGGCTTTATGATACCGCTCATCATCATCGGTCTCGTTACGCCAGCCATTGCCGACATCGGTCACGGAGCCGGAAAACTCCTCCTTGCCACTGTGGGCATCGCCTTTGCCGACACCATCCTGGCGGGTCTTCTTGCCTATGGCACAGGCTCGGCACTCTTTCCTAACATGATTGCCAATTCTGCCCATGTGGCAGTAGATAAAGTGGAAGAACTCAAACCCTTCTTCGAAATCAAGATACCTGCCATGGTAGATGTGATGAGTGCCCTCGTTTTCTCGTTCATTGCCGGACTGGGCATTGCCCACAAAGGCAGCCGCACCATGCAGAACGTTTTTCAGGAATTCAAGGAAATCGTATCAGGTATCATTGCCAAAGTCATCATTCCCCTACTGCCCCTTTATATCTTCGGCATCTTCCTGGGCATGACTTTCTCCGGCGAAGCCTACCACATTCTGCTGGTCTTCGCACAGATTATCCTCGTGATTCTCGTACTTCATATCGTCATCTTGCTTTACGAATATCTGTTGGCTGGCGGCTTGTCCCACAAGAATCCTTTTAAGCTGTTATTCAACATGTTGCCAGCCTACTTCACGGCACTTGGCACATCATCATCAGCAGCCACCATTCCGGTAACTCTGAAGCAGACCTTGAAAAACGGCGTCACCGATGGCATTGCCGGATTCACCATTCCGCTCTGTGCCACCATCCATCTCTCGGGATCAATGATGAAGATTACCTGTTGTGCACTCACCATCTGTCTCATCAATGGTATGCCGTGCAATCTCCCCCTCTTCCTCAACTTCATCTTCGTGCTTGCCATCTGCATGGTAGCAGCTCCGGGAGTTCCGGGAGGAGCCGTCATGGCAGCGCTAGGTCCGCTAGCCTCAGTTTTAGGTTTCAATGCTGATATGCAAGCACTTATGATAGCCCTCTATATTGCGATGGACAGTTTCGGCACCGCCTGCAATGTAACCGGCGATGGCGCCATTGCTATAGTCGTGGATAAGATATTCAGAAAGGATAAATAAAAAATAAAGAGGTGTGTCATGGACTTATGACACACCTCTTTTTTTTCAAAAAGCCACAATAGATACCATCTATCAACTTATAGCCAGAATCTTTCGTTTATCTATAATAAAAGTATTATCTTTGCAGCCGAAATCAAAATTACAAATAAGAAAATAAAAAAACAAAGAGAAAAATGACAATGGAAACAAGAAAAGAAATAGCAGCAGAAAAGAAACGTTGTGGCTCACATAATTGCACACAGGCTGTGCTCTGCACCTACCACGACTTCTCCGGTATGGACGAGGAAACCATCAAGAACGCTGGCAATGCCTTTGCTGCAGGTATGGGTAACATGGAGGGAACCTGCGGAGCCCTCGTTGGCGCTAGCATCGTACTTGGACTCGCAACACAAGACAAGGCGAAGTCTATCAAGGGCATGAGAATGATAATGGATAAGTTTAAGCAACGCAATGGTGCCACACAATGCAAACTGCTGAAAGGTGTGGGCACAGGCAAGGTGCTTCGCGAGTGTCCGCTCTGCGTGGCTGATGCATCTGAATTTCTGGAAGAGATACTGGAAAAGGAAGGTATTCAGAAGTAAGTAACAATATGGCTAAGTATAAAGCAATTAACGAGCAAAACCGCTGCGTGGCATGTGGTGTTTGCGTGAAAGTATGTCCTAAGGATGCCATCAGCATCTACAAGGGATGCTATGCCCAGATAGATGAGGAGAAGTGCATAGGCTGCGGCATCTGCGAGAAAAACTGTCCGGCAGGAGTAATCCATAAAGTTTTAAGACAACCCGTTTAATTTCATCAAATTGATTCGCATGGCAAAACAGAAAAATAAGAAATGGAGTGATTACCTGTGGCTCGTATCTGCCACCTATTTCATCCTCGGATTCTTCAATATCGTGTTCGCATGGCTCGGAGTCATCTGTTTTCTGATTCCGCTGCTCATGGCCATATTCGGAGGTGGAAAGGGATATTGCAACAACTATTGTGGACGAGGACAACTCTTCCTGCAAATAGGAAACACCCTGGGATGGTCGCGCAAGAAGGCGGCACCAAGATGGTTCTCGTCTAAATGGTTCCGCCATGGCTTCCTCCTGTTCTTCATGTTCTTCTTCATACAGATGATCATCCTCACCACAATGGTGGCAAAGGGCACAGAAGATCTCCATCAGACCATCCACCTGCTATGGACCTTCAACGTGCCATGGCATTGGGCTTACCCGGTAGAGATTGAGCCATGGAAGGCGCAGTTTGCCTTCGGTCTCTACGGCATCATGCTCACCTCGCTGATTGTGGGCGTTCTGCTCACCATTATCTATCGTCCAAGAACCTGGTGCGTGTTCTGTCCTATGGGCAACATGACACAGCTGATATGTAAACTCAAAGCAAGATAATTTCAAGCAAGATAACTCAAAGCAAAATGAATCTGCAACAACTCAAATATATCGTAGCAATCAACCGCTTTCGCAACTTTGCGAAGGCGGCAGACTCGTGCAATATTTCCCAACCCACACTCAGCGCCATGCTGCTGAAGTTAGAAGAAGAACTCGATGTGCGCATCTTCGACCGCACCAACAAACAGGTAACACCAACGAGTGCAGGAGAGAAAATCGTCCTTCAAACTAAAAAGACACTTTTGGAGCTAGAGAAAATCACAGAACTCGTGGCTGAAGAAAAGAACCAGATTGGCAAATCTCTGTCTCTCTCCGTAGGTCCCTCCATTGCTCCTTACATTCTTCCCAAATTCATCAAGCATTACAGAAAAGATTATCCTGAAGTAAACCTCTCTATTCAAGAGATGAAATCAGAAGAAATGTTTCATGTTTTGCAAGATGGAGAAATAGATGCTGGCATTGCTATTTCAGACCTGCCTCGTAAAGGAATACTTGAGATTCCGCTTTACACAGAACGCTTTTATGTATATTTATCGGAAGACTGCTGGCGCAAGCTGCCCGTGTTCAAGCCAGAGAATCTGGAACATGAGAACATGTGGATTATGAAAGAAGCACAATGCCTTCGCGATAGTGCCTTCTCCTTCTGTAAAGCAAGGAGCAAAGGGCACCACATCTATGAGTCAGGCAGCATAGAAACTTTAATTCGCATCGTGGATGAGAACGGCGGGTTCACCATCATTCCAGAGATGCACCTCGAATTTCTAAATGAGGCACAACGCAAGAATGTAAGAAAGATAGAAGGAGATTATCTTTCCCAGAGACGCATCTCCCTATACATTAGGGAAGACTATATCAAAGAACGGATGCTTAACACCATCATCAACAGCATGAAAGAATTTATGCCAGCGCAGATGATGAATGAAGGCAACTGGAAATATGGGATAAGACTGTAAAACTGGAGTCTCCAGTTTTACAGTAAACTTGAAAATTTAGAACTTAATCCAGGTCAGCTTCTTCCAAATTCCCTCGAAAGGACCATGGGAGTGATACTTGAGCCAGAGGTTGGAGAAGAGGCATTGCACTACCACCATGGCAATACCCACAAAGAAGGCATAGGTGATGCCGAGTTTCGTCTGGAGATTGAAGCCATAATAAGCAAACAGTCCACAACCGATGATAGACTGGAGAAAGTAGTTGGTCAAACTCATCTTGCCAAACTGGCGCAGGAACGACAATCCCTTTCTGAACCATTCCTTTCCGTACCACAACAATATGAATCCTGATACTACAAACGAGAGGATGAAGAAGTTGTAGATAGGATAAAGCCAATTGTTCCATGTTTCCATGTGGCGCACATCAGCTATGCCTCCCACAATCAATACCAGGATGGAAACCGCCAGCACCTTCTTCCACAAAGCCAGGTTGTTGTTCTCATTGTAGAACCAACGCTTTCTACCCACCAGCATTCCGAGTATGAAGAGGCAGATAGTCTGCGTATGTCTTCCCTTCATCATACACCAGTAATAAGTAGCCACCTGTCCGTATCGCAGGTTGCCATAAGCATTCTCCAGGAAACTGCCGTGCTGATGACCATTATACATATTTCCATACACTTCTCTCAATGCCGATGCATCCACCTGCCATCCCGAAATGAGGGAGTAGATTTCTACCGGTTGGATAAAGAGGAAGGCAACCACCCACCAGAGCCATTTGGTAGGAAGATAACTCAATGGGATGAGAACCAGTCCATAGATGGCATAGGAGAAGAGGATGTCGCCATCAAAGAAGGCGGTGTTCACGATACCGAGCATTGCCAGGAGGAACATTCGCCAGGCGAATCTACCCGAAAAGCAATTTCCACGCTGCTGCTGATTATCATTCATGATAAAGAAGCTTAATCCGAAGAGCAGGGCAAAGATGCCATACATCTTTCCCGACAGCAGCAATGCCAGCACATCTGCCATCCAATCATCACACCCCAGCGTATAAACATGTACTATGTTTCCATCGTACATATTGAAATGCTCCACGGAGTGATAGAGAATAATACCTGCTACGGCCAATCCTCGCAAGGCATCAGCCACATCAATACGGCTGTTTTTCAATCCTAATGTCTTGTAAAAATTCATTTTGATAATGTTATGTTAGTTATTATGAGTTGGCAAAGGTATAACATTTTATTGGAAAAAGCGAAGAAATTCATATTTTTTTCGAATCACTTCGATTCTGACATATCCGTCAGAATCGAAGTGAAAGCCAATCATCGAACTTCACGTTCTGAAAGGTATGGATGCCCAGCTTCTCGGCAGCCTCGCAGTTTTCCTTCAGATCATCGATGAAGAGGGTTTCATCGGGATGGATGTTCGCCTGCTTGACTACCTCTTCATAGATACGGGCATCAGGCTTAGCCAAATGCATTCGCTGAGAGAGGAAACAGTGCTCGAAATAATCCTCTACCCCATAATTCTGATAAGGGAAGAGATGCTCCACGCAATAATCCCAATGTATATCAATGGTATTGCTCAAGAGGAAGAGGCGGTAACCAGCCTTCTTCAACTGCAGAAGTCGCTCCTTTTTCTCATCAGGAATCTCCACCAGCATCTTGTTGGCAGCATCGATGATCTCTTCATTCGTCACATCAGCTCCTGTCAACTCACGGGCTGCATCGCAGAACGCTTCGGTGGTAATCATTCCAACACCCAGCTTGCTCATCAGTTTCATCCCTTCACTCTGAGGATTCGGATTCGCCAGTTCCCCCATTCCTATCGCCTTGAAAGCCCCGATGCATCCTTCCGGATTGAGCTTCACCAGGACATTACCCAAATCAAATATGATATTCTTGTATTGCATAATCTATACCTTATTTTAAATCGCACTTTTAATCTTTAATTAGATACTTTCTGCAAAAGTACTGTAAATTCAGGAGAAAACAAATGATTTGGAAAAGGAATGGCGGGAATATAACATTTATTAGTAAAAGAGGAAAGCCTAGTAACTACTCAGCACCCCTATAGAAAACTTCTCGTTAATAAAGCATAAACTTGA
>DAWDQD010000044.1:0-6943 GCA_052349145.1 Segatella copri
CCTAGACCCACTGATTAAGAGTCAGTTGCTCTACCAACTGAGCTAAGGGTGCAACATTTAAAAGCCTCATTTCTGAATTGCGAGTGCAAAGGTACTACTATTTTTTGATTCCACCAAATTTTTTCGCAACTTTTTTCGAAAAAATCAATTTTTCTTCATCTTGAAGGTTCCTAATGTATGTCTATACCCCTTCTTGTTGATGCTTACCACGCGGTAGATACCCTCCTTTAAGTTTCTAACATCTAGCGTGTTATCTTTTGCATGGAGGTGCAGAATATCGCATCCTTGCAGGGTTTCGACCATCAGAACGTCAAAAACGAGATTTTTTGTGGTTTCTGCTAGATATACCTTCTTTCCGTCACATTTGAGTAATTTCGCAGCTCCTGTGCTTTGGGCAAAAAGTGGATTTTCTTCCTCTTTTTCTTGGGTTGGCTGGCTTTCTATGCCATATCCGTCCATTGAAGTTACGGCAACAAACAGATGTTTTGCATCAGAATTTTCTATTTTGAACGAATTTCCTATGATTCGTGCGGCAACCAGGTTGCGTGCATCGGTGATGTCTACCGGATATTTCTTGCTCGCGTATACATTATTATATATATAAGGGGTTGCGATTTTAGTGCCATCCGTATAGTTTGAAGGATTGCTCCAGGAAACTGATACCTTGTTATCGGTGGTGATTACCGATAATTGTTGTGGCTGTTCTGGTTGGTTCTTGCTTGCCCAAGTCATCGGCGGAACCAATGATGGGTATGGATTGAAACGTTGGGTAAAGTCGAGGATACCCTGTTTGTTGTCCAGGAGGAACTTGTTTCTGAAGAATGCATATCCCATTCCGAGGTTTCGGATATGATACATTTCTGCCGTCACGTCATTGATGTTCCACTTTCCTTCTTTCGGATCGAGAAAGTAGATGCCCAGTCCTGGAACCACAATCTTGCCATGGCTCTGTTCCTGCCAGTCGATGGCAAACGGATAGAAGTGTTCGTTCTTGAAATACATCATAGGGAAGAGCTCGTCCATCAGACCGCTCTTGAGCCAGCCCTGTGCATCCTGGCAGACCTTCGTGTATGCATTCCAGCCAAAACTTCGGTATCTGCTCAGGTCATCATACTTTCCTACAGGTGAGCAGCTCATTTTTACCCAAGGTTTTTCAGCCTTCACTGCATCGTGAATCTTTCTTACGATGTTGGTGATATACCGGCGTCCCTGTTCCCGGCTCACTTTAATGTTCCAGGTTTCAGGGTAACGGATGTAGTCGAGGTGAATACCGTCTACATTATATTTATGTGTAATTTCCCTGCAGATGTTTGCTAGATAATCACCAGTCCGACTGTTTTCCGGATCCATGTATCCGTCGGCTCCAATCTTCTTGATGAGTTTCGGCATCTTCTGTCTGAGGGTTTTGCAGCCGAGTGCGTTCCATTTTCCTACAGGGATGGTTACCACCCAGGCATGCAGTTCCATACCGCGCTTATGGCATTCGCCGATGGCAAACTGCAGGGCATCATAGCCCGGACTTCTGCCCGGAAATCCTGACAGACATCCATCCCAAGGTTCGTATGCCGACGGATAAATCATGGTACCTCTTACGCGGGTCTGTATCAGTACAGTGTTGATTTTAGCTTGCTGTAACCGGTCCAGTATATCCGTCAGTTCCTTTTTCTGCTTTTCGGCAGAATAAGAAGACTGGGCATAAGAGTGTGGCCAGTCGATACCTCCTATGGTTGTCAGCCATACAGCTCTTACTTCATGTTTCGGCACCTGATTATTGAACACGATACTCTGGGCTTTTGCGGCCAAAACAGAGCATAAAACGATAAAAAATATCTTAAATCTCTTCATAATCTTACAATTTGGCAACAAAGATACCAATATTTTTTTTTATTTCAAATAAAAATATTACTTTTGCGGTTGAAATATCAAAATAAAGTGCATTTTGCACCGAAAAGAGAGAAAATTTTAAGCAATAAAAGAAAAATGGTCAGTTTCGTTATTAGTTTGGTTGCCCTTGTATTGGGTTACCTTCTTTATGGAAAGTTTGTGGCGCATGTGTTCGGTCCTGATGACCGCCCTACGCCTGCAGTGACCAAAGCCGATGGGGTCGACTTTATGGTACTGCCTAGTTGGAAGATCTTCATGATTCAGTTCCTCAACATTGCAGGAACGGGTCCTATCTTCGGTGCCATTATGGGTGCCTGGTACGGACCGGTGGCTTATCTGTGGATTATCTTCGGGTGTATCTTCGCAGGAGCCATGCATGATTACATGAGCGGTATGCTCAGTATCCGTAACGGTGGAGCTGGTTTGCCGGAATTGGTAGGTAAGTATTTGGGTGGACGCACCAAGAAAGTGATGTTGGTCTTTTCGGTACTTTTGCTGATGATGGTGGGAGCTGTGTTTGTATACAGTCCGGCTATCATTATGAGTGGCATTTGTAATACGGATGCATTCTGGGGCAGCCAGATGTTTTGGATTGTGGTGATTTGCGTTTATTACGTCATTGCTACATTACTGCCTATCGATAAGGTTATCGGAAAGATTTATCCGCTCTTTGCCTTCTCGCTTCTCTTTATGGCGTGTGCTCTGATGATAGTTCTCTTTGTGAAGTGGCCTTCATTGCCTGAACTCTGGAGCAATTTGCAGAGTTGCAATCTCAATGAGAATCCGGCTTGGTTGGGAACGGAGTCTTTTGTACAGAAGAGTCCGATTTTCCCTTGCCTCTTTATCACGATAGCCTGTGGTGCCATCAGTGGTTTCCATGCTACGCAGAGTCCGCTCATGGCCCGATGCATGAAGAATGAGAAGATGGGACGCCCTATTTTCTATGGTGCCATGATTACAGAAGGTATTGTTGCCTTGATATGGGCTACGGTTTCCATGTATTTCTTCTACTATGGTGGATGGCGTGAATGCGTAAGTCCTGAGGCGGCTCAGCAGTTTATTGCTCAGTTTGATGGCGGCAAGTCGCTTATCCAGAACTTCGATGCGCCTACCGTTGTCAAGATAGTATGTTCCAGCTGGTTGGGTGTGGCTGGTGGAATCCTGGCTCTGCTGGGTGTTGTTGCAGCGCCTATTACCAGTGGCGATACGGCTTTGAGAAGTGCCCGTCTGATTATCGCTGAGTTTATCGGTTTGGAGCAGCGCTCAATGCGCAAGCGTCTTTATATCTGCGCTCCGTTGTTTGCTCTTACGGTGGGCATTCTGGTTTGGCAGATGGAGAATCCTGATGGTTTCAATATCATCTGGCAGTATTTCGGCTGGGCTAACCAGACGCTTTCTGTGTTCACTCTCTGGACATTGACGGTTTATCTGGTACAGCAGAAGAAGCCTTTTGTGATGACGCTGGTTCCTGCCTTGTTTATGACCGTGATATGTTCAACCTTCCTGCTCATTTCGCCAACAGCTTTGGCTTTGGGTGAGAGCTTGGCTTATACGGGCAGTGTCATCATTCTGGTGATTGCCTTGGTATGGTTCCTGGGTTGGTATCGCAGTTATCAGAAGAAACAATAGATTTATATATAAGTATTAATCAATATACGTAAATTTATATGATACGAATGAAAAAATTAGCTATTGCAGCATTGGCACTTGTCGTTTCGACAACTGCCCATGCTCAGTTTGAAAGTGGAAAACAGTATATAGGTGCGTCGATGACGGGCTTAAACTTGAGTTATAATGGATCTCAGGACCTCAATCTCGGTATTCAGGCTAAGGCAGGATACTTCGTAGAAGACGACTGGATGCTGTTGGGGCAGGTAGAATATAATCATTCTGGTCTTGAAGGCGTGAAGGATTATTTCTCTGTCGGTGCCCAGGCACGTTATTATATCGAGCAGAATGGTCTGTATCTGGGTGGCGGCGTAAAGTTGGCTCATTCCGGAGGTTATAATGATTTCATGCCAGGGGTAGAGGTAGGTTATGCTTTCTTCCTCGGCAAGTCGGTTACCCTCGAGCCAGCTATCTACTACGATCAGAGTTTCAAGAAGCATGTAGATTATTCTACCGTAGGTTTGAAACTGGGTATTGGTATTTATCTCTAAACTGCTAAGATGCAACAACAGTTTTCTTCGACTTTGTTGGAAAAGGCAGTGGCGGAGTTTTCTAAATTGCCAGGTATAGGGCGCAAAACAGCTTTGCGCCTAGTACTTTTTATGCTCAAGCGTAAGAGTGAGGATGTGGAACTCTTTGCTGATACCATTTCCAGGATGCGGCGTGAAGTGAAATACTGCAGAGTTTGTCATAATATCAGCGATACTGATGTCTGTCCGATCTGTTCTGATTCCCGGCGCGATGCTTCTACCATCTGTGTTGTCGAGAATGTGCAGGATGTACTGGCGATAGAAAACACGCAGCAGTTTCACGGACTCTATCATGTCTTGGGCGGCATCATTTCGCCGATGGATGGTATCGGTCCTTCGGATATAGAGATAGAATCGCTGGTTCAGCGTGTGGCTGGAGGTGGGGTGAAGGAGGTGATTTTTGCTCTCAGCAGTACGATGGAGGGTGATACTACCAACTTCTATATCTCCCGTAAACTTGCTGATTATCCTGTTAAACTCTCTGTTATCGCCCGTGGTATCTCGGTTGGTGATGAATTGGAGTATACAGATGAGGTTACCCTCGGACGGAGTATTCTGAACAGAACTCCATTTGGACAATAACAAAAGACAACAAAATGAAAATCAAACAAGTACAACGAATATTGATGACCAATTTCTTCTTTGTCCTGTTGGTAGGATTCCTGTTGGTCTTGCTCTATGAGACAGAAATTCTGGAACCTACTAATCTGGCAGGGGATGTCACGTTGGTCTATGTGATTACCGTAGCGATGGAGTTTCTTACCATTGCCGTTATTCCTTTGGCGCTCAAACTCTTCAGTTTCAAGGCTATTCACCGTCAGTTGGTAACCCGTAAGGGAGATGCACTTCTTCCTCTGGGCACTGCCCGTCTGAATATGCTCTGCTTGCCAATGCTGATCAATACGTTTATGTATTATCAGACGATGGCGCCTGCTTTTGGATATATGGCTATCATCCTTTTTCTCTGTCTCTTCTTTGTTTATCCTTCTGTCGGAAGATGTGAAGAAGAAACAACAGAGGCGGAAGGTTAAACTCTCAGTATCTAATATTTGATATTCGATATGAAACTCAGTGTTGTCATAGTAAGCTATAATGTGAAGTACTATCTTGCCCAGTGTCTGCGTTCGGTAGAGAAAGCTATCGGCGTGTTGGAGTGTGGGCAGCAGGGTGATGCAAGTGGCGATACGGCAGAGATTATCGTGGTTGATAATCATTCTCAGGATGGAACGGTGGAATATCTCGAACAGTGTTTCCCGGCTTCCCGATATCCTAATCTCCATGTTGTAGCCTGTACGCATAATAACGGATTTGCCCGTGCCAACAATCTTGCTATCCGCAAGAGCGAGAGTGATTTGGTTCTTTTGCTGAATCCGGATACCATTATCGGTGAGCATGTTCTCAAGGATGCTGTCAGTTTTATGCATTCTCATCCTGATGCCGGTGCTCTGGGTGTAAGGATGTTGGGAGCCAATGGCAAACCAGCTCCTGAGAGTAGGAGAGGATTGCCTTCTCCAATGGTGGCTTTCTATAAGATGATGGGGTTGTGCAGCCGTTTTCCTCAGCATCGCAGTTTCGGTCATTATTACATGGGTTATCTTCCATGGGATAAGCCGGCAAAGATAGAGGTTGTGAGCGGTGCTTTCTGTATGATTCGTCGTGAAGCCTTGCTGAAGGTGGGGTTGCTGGATGAGGATTTCTTCATGTATGGCGAGGATATTGATCTTTCTTACCGTATCTTGAAGGGTGGTTATCAAAACTATTATCTGCCTGTAGATATCCTGCATTACAAAGGTGAAAGTACTCAGAAGTCGAGCTTCCGCTATGTTCATGTGTTTTATGAGGCGATGCTTATCTTCTTCCGTAAACATTATTCGGGTATGTCGCATCTCTTGAGTATTCCTGTCAAATTTGCCATCTATGCCCGTGCCTCTGTAGCCTTTACGCAGATGATGACTGCGAAAACCAGAAAGAGTCTGGGATTCTTTTCTCCTTCTCATGTCGACCTGTCAAACCAGGTATTGTTTGATGCTGACGAGATGAGCTATGAAGAGATGTTGCATCAGCTTGCGCAGCGGTCTGACGAGAATATCAAACTGGCTACCTATACGAAGGTCATCGGTAAGGTGATTACGGATAGGGAGGTGATGGATAAGGATGAATTTGGTTATTTATAAGGATAGATTTATTTCTATATTATAAGGTACGCGCGTACATTATTAATAAGTGTAGTTTATGAAAGAACCGAATATTCGATTACGTGCTTTAGAGTTGGAAGATCTTGATTTTCTCTACCAGATAGAGAATGATAATCGGCTTTGGGAACTGGGTGTTTCCAATGTTCCATATTCGCGCCGGGTGCTGCTCGACTATATAACCAGTGCTTCGGCAGATATTTATGTAGACAATCAGGTGCGCCTGATAGTAGAGAATGAGCAGAATGAGCAGGTGGGCATCCTGGATCTTACAGATTTTGATCCCCGTCATCACCGTGCCGAACTCGGAATTGTCATCAAAAAGGAGTTTCAGGGGCAGGGTTACGCGAAGGCTTCTGTGTCACGCTTGTTGCAATATGCTCGGAATGTACTTCATCTTCAGCAGATTTATGCTATTGTAGGTATCAGAAACCAAAAAGCGGCTAAAATGCTGCAATCTGTTGGATTTGAGGGGAATAATGTCCTGAAACAATGGCTTTGTAGCCAAGTTGGATATGAGGATGCGATGTTTTTTCAATATTTTCTGTAAAAAAGTTGCATAAAAATTTGGTAGAACCAAAAAAAAGTAGTACCTTTGCACTCGCAAATGAAAAATGAGTGCTAAAACATTCAATTTGATTTCATGTTTGGTGCGTTAGTTCAGTTGGT
>DAWDQD010000044.1:7043-26679 GCA_052349145.1 Segatella copri
TAGAATGCCTGCCTGTCACGCAGGAGGTCACGAGTTCGAGTCTCGTACGCACCGCTCAAAATCATCTTACAGGTTTGCCAAAATAGTTTGGTGCGTTAGTTCAGTTGGTTAGAATGCCTGCCTGTCACGCAGGAGGTCACGAGTTCGAGTCTCGTACGCACCGCAGAAACCTTCGAGAGTGATCTCGGAGGTTTTTTGTTTTTATGTAAATCTAAGAGAATATGGCTATCGTTATCACAGTTCTGGCATACTTCTGTGTGCTGCTGCTCTTCAGTCATCTTACTGCCCGTAATATGGCAAGTAATGAAACTTTCTATCGTGCCAACCGCCGTTCGCCTTGGTATATGGTTGCTTTCGGTATGGTGGGAGCGTCTATTTCGGGCATCACTTTCGTCAGTGTGCCGGGCATGGTGATGAGAACGGATATGACCTACCTTCAGATGTGCATCGGTTTCATCCTGGGTTATTTCCTGGTTGCCTTTCTTTTGCTTCCTATCTATTACCGGTATAATCTCACTACGATTTACGGTTATCTGCAGCAGCGGTTGGGGGAACGTTCGTATAAGACTGGAGCTTCGTTCTTCCTCTTGTCCAAGATGACGGGTGCGGCGGTCCGTTTCTTTGTCGTCTGTATCCTCTTGCAGCGTTTCGTGCTCGATGGGATTGGTGTTCCGTTCTGGGTCACGGTTCCTGTCATGGTACTGCTTATCTGGCTTTATACGCGCAAGGGTGGCATCAAGACGCTGGTGTGGACGGATACCTTTCAGACGCTCTGTATGTTTGCGGCGCTCGTCCTCATTATCTTTCAGGTGATGTCGGCGTTGGGCATGACTCCTTCCGAAACGATCACTGCGATTGCTCACGACAGTCATTCCCGTATTTTTGTCTTTGATGACTGGATGTCGAAACAGAATTTCTGGAAACAGTTCCTCAGCGGTGTCTTTGTAGTGATTGTGATGACCGGTCTTGATCAGGACATGATGCAGAAGAATCTTACCTGCAAGTCGCTCCGTGAGGCCCAGAAGGATGTTTGCAGCTATGGTTTTGCCTTTGTGCCTGCTAATCTGCTTTTCCTGAGTCTGGGGGTGTTGCTGGTAATGCTGGCTCAGAAACAGGGAGTGGCTTTGCCTGATGCTCCTGATGATCTGTTGCCGATGTTTGCGGCTTCGGGGGCGATGGGAAACCTGGTGGTGGTCTTGTTTACCATCGGTATCGTGGCGGCGAGCTTTTCGAGTGCCGATTCAGCTTTGACCGCCATTACTACGAGTCTCTGTGTGGATATATTGGGCAGGAAAGAGGATATGAAGCTCCGCAAGCGCATGCATCTGCTGGTGGCTTTCGTCTTCATGCTTTTCATCATTGCTTTCAAGGCGATTAATTCTACGAGCGTGATAGATGCCATCTACATCCTCTGCTCTTATACTTACGGCCCGCTGTTGGGTTTGTTTGCCTTCAGTCTGCTCACCAAGCGTCAGGTAAACGACCGCTGGTCGCCATGGGTCTGCATCGCCAGTCCTCTCATCTGCTTCGCCATCGATACCCTTACCTCGCAGTATGTGGGCTATAAGTTCGGCTATGAGCTTCTGATGCTGAATGGTGCCCTGACATTTGCAGGTCTCGCCCTTATAAAAAAAGAAACAGTTAAATACAAACAATAATGAGAACAAAAGTATTATTTGCAGCATTGTTGCTCAGTGCAACAACTGCTTTTGCCCAGCAGGAGAAGTTGGGCTCCGGTATTGACAAGACCAACATGGACTTGACCATCAAGCCGGGTAATGATTTCTATCGCTATGCCGCAGGCAACTGGATGAAGAATCATCCACTCGATGCCGAGCATACCGACAATGGTGCTTTCACCGATCTCTTTGAGCAGAACCAGAAGCGCATCCAGGACATCATCCTTGAATATGCTTCCAAGCCACAGCAGAAGGGGTCACTCGGACAGAAGATCGGTTCGCTCTACAACCTCCGTATGGACAGCGTTCGCCTGAACAAGGAGGGATGGGCACCTATCAAGCCAACTCTCGACCGCATTGCAGCCATCAAGGACCGCAGAGAGTATCAGCTCGTTACCGCTCAGCTCGATTTCCGTGGCGAGGGTACCATGATGTATGGCATCGGTGTGGGCGCCGACCTTCGTGATGCCGCCAACAACCTCGTTGAGGTAGGACAGAGTGGTCTTGGTCTTGGTGTACGCGATTACTATGTAAACGATGACGAGCAGACCAAGAAGATTCGTGATGCATACAAGGCTTATATGAAGAAGCTCTTTCAGATGGTAGGCAACGACGAGGCTACCGCCCGGAAGAAGATGGAGGCTGTGATGGCTATCGAGACCCGCATCGCTAAGGCAAGCTATAGTCAGGTACAGCTCCGCGACATCGACAAGAACTATCACAAGATGACCTACAACCAGCTCGTGCTCGATTATCCTGGCATCGACTGGGGCAATGTGTTCCTGGCATCCGGTTTCCCTGCTTTCAAGGAAATTTGCGTGGGTCAGCCTGAACCAATCCACGAGGTTGAGAAGATTCTCGCAGAGACCTCTCTGGATGATCTGAAGACATACGCAGAGATCAAGGTGATTTCTGGTGCAACCAGCGTATTGAGCGATGATTTCCGTGCCGTATCCTTTGAGTTGAGCAAGGTAATGAGCGGTGTTCAGCAGGACCGTCCTCGCTGGAAGCGTGCCGTAAGTACCGTGAGCGGTGTGTTGGGCGAGGCTATCGGAAAGATTTACGTAGAGAAGTACTTCCCGGAGAGCAGCAAGAAGCGTATGCTCGACCTGGTTCACAATCTCCAGACTGCGCTTTCACAGCGCATCGACGAGGCTACATGGATGAGTGCTGCTACCAAGGCACAGGCTAAGGATAAGCTGGAGAACTTCATCATCAAGATCGGTTATCCTGACAAGTGGAAGGACTATAGCGGATTGCAGGTAGATGACAGCCTCTCTCTCTACGAGAATATGGCAAATATCTCTGAGTTCTTTACCAAGGATGTCATCGCCCGCAAGGTGAACAAGCCGGTAGATAAGACTGAATGGGGAATGACTCCTCAGACTATCAATGCTTATTATAACCCAACTACCAACGAGATCTGCTTCCCTGCAGCTATTCTCCAGCCTCCATTCTTCGACCCGACAGCCGATGATGCGATGAACTATGGTGGTATCGGTGGTGTAATCGGTCATGAGATGAGTCATGGTTTTGACGATCAGGGTTGCCAGTTTGACAAGACCGGAAACCAGAACAACTGGTGGACTGCTGCTGACAAGAAGAACTTCGAGTCTCGCACCAAGATCCTGGTTGACCATTTCAACAAGATTGAGTTGGCTGGCAAGAAGGTAAACGGCCAGATGACCCTGGGTGAGAACATCGGTGACAATGGTGGTTTGAACATCGCTTTCCGTGCACTTCAGAATGTGATGAAGACAGAGAAGTTGGGTGTGAAGGATGGATTTACTCCAGAACAGCGCTTCTTCTTGGCATGGGCACGTGTATGGGCAGGCAATGCCCGTCCTGAGTACCTGCAGTATCTGATGACCGTGGATGTTCACTCTCCAAACGAGGCTCGTGTGAACGGTGCCCTCCCAATGGTGGATTCATGGTATAAGGCATTCAACATCAAGAAGGGCGACAAGCTCTTTGTTCCTAAGAACAAGCGTGCACATATCTGGTAAAAACATAAAAAAGTCTTGCAGGCACATTGGCTTGCAAGACTTTTTTATAATCATTACTTCGTTCCGAAGTAGAGGAAGAGCATTCCGAGTAATACCAGGAGCAGATCTACGAACTTCGCCTTGAGATTCTTCTCGTGGAAGATGGCTGCACCGAAGAGGAAGCTGACGATGACCGAACCGCGGCGAATCATGCTCACGATACTGATCATGGCGCCAGGCAAACTTAGAGCGTAGAAATAAACGAAGTCGGCTGCCGAAAGGAAGATACTGATGAAGATGATACTCCAGTGCCAGTGGAATGGGGTAGAATTCTTCTTGGTAGGCCACCATATCATCAGCAGCATGGATCCCATGAGGAAACACTGGTAGATGTTGTACCAACTCTGCACTATCATTCTGTCTAATCCTACACCACCATTCTCTGGTGGAGCCATCAGATACTTGTCGTAGAGACCGCTTATTGCACCGAGCAGGGCAGCCAGCACGATGAAGTAAATCCATTTGTTGTGTTTGAAGTCGATACCCTCTTTCTTGCCGCTGTGCGAAAGCATGGCAAAGGAGATGATGGCAAGTATGACACCAATCCACTGATACAGATTCAGAACCTCGCCATAAACCAGCAGGGCGCCTACGAGTGTCATTACTGGTCGGGTGGCGTTGATAGGTCCCACGATGGTGAGCGGCAGGTGTTTCATGCCGAAATAACCGAAGATCCAGCTGCTCAATACGATGAAACTCTTGAGCACGATGTACTTGTGAACTTCCCATCCGCCTTCTGCTACATGAAACATCGTTCCATCCAGCGAATTTCCTGTATAGCTCATCACGATGAACGGCAGGAAGATGAGCGATGAGAAGAGCGTGTTCAGAAAGAGCACGGGAATCACTGCGTTACCTGAAAGCGCCTTCTTCTTGAAGGCATCATAAAATCCCAGCAGCGCTGCTGAGAGAAATGCTAATACTAACCACATTTTTATGAATGTTAAATGTTGAATGTTGAATGAGGCTCGCGCCCTTGTGTTTCTAATCATTTAATCTTTTAAATCATACCCTACCTCTTCCAGGAACAATGCGTTACCCGGCATGCTTTCGCCTGCATCGCTGCGGCTTCCGTTGTGCAGGATATCGAGAAACTGTTCCATCGTAATCTTTTCTCTGCCTACATCGATGAGCGTTCCCACTACGGCTCTCACCATGTTTCTCAGGAAACGGTTGGCGGTAATCTCGAAATACCAGGTGGTAGGAGAGGTCTGTATCCATCGGGCGGCTGTTACGTGGCAGATGGTGGTCTTGTTGTCGCCACCCGCCTTGCAGAACGCTGCATAGTCTTCGTGATGCAGAAAATGCTGAGCCGCCTCGTTCATCTTCTCGAAATTCAGGGGATAGTTTATCTGCAGTGAATAATGGCGCTCAAACGGATCTTTCTGCGTATGTATATAATAATGGTATGTGCGCAAGATGGCAGAGAAACGGGCATGCATCTCTGGGGCTACCTCCCTTACTTCGTATACGGCGATGTCGCGGGGCAGGATGCGGTTCAGGCGGTATACCAGCTGGTCGGGTTCCATCGGAATCCTGTCGGTATCGAAGTGGGCTGTCATGTGTCGGGCATGTACGCCGGTATCGGTCCTTCCTGCTCCCACCACCTCCATTTCCTTTCTCAGAAGTATGGAGAGGGCGCGCTGCAACTCCTGCTGCACCGAATTGGCATTGGGCTGAATCTGCCAACCATGGTAGTTGGTGCCGTCGTAACCGAAGAATATGAAATATCTCATGATGATCTTTGAATTTTTTTGTTTTTTGCTATGAACTTTGAGCTTTGATTTGTTCTACGTTCTTTGCTTAATTCGGGTGCAAAGTTACTAAAAAAACGTGAAATATGGTATAATAATACAGATTTTTTTCAAAAATGGTACAATCTTGAAAGAAAAGTTCATTTTTATTTTGCAAATTGACAATAATTGTGTACTTTTGCCAACGTTTTTGATATTATAGATTATGGCACAGAATATATTCAAGGGTTTAGGTGTTGCCCTTATTACTCCTTTTAACACCGATGGCTCGGTTGATTATCAGTCGCTCAAGCGATTGGTAGAGTTTCAAATTGACAATGGTGCAGACTTCCTTTGCATCCTTGCCACAACTGGTGAGGCTCCATGTCTTACACAGGAAGAGAAAGATAAAATCACAGAATTGGTGAAAGATGTGAACAAGGGTCGCATCAAGATATTGAAATATTGTGGCGGTAATAATACTGCTGCTGTCGTTGAAGAAATCAAGAACACCGACTGGAGTGGCATCGATGGCATCCTCAGTATCTGTCCTTACTACAACAAACCTTCTCAGGAAGGTCTCTATCAGCACTTCAAGGCCATCGCCCAGGTTAGTCCGCTGCCTATCGTGCTCTACAATGTTCCTGGCAGAACCGCTATCAACATGAAGCCTGAAACAACCTGCCGTATCGCCCGCGACTTCCCTAATGTGGTAGCCGTGAAGGAGGCTAGTGGCAGCCTGGAGCAGGTAGATGAGATTATCAAGAACAAGCCTGATAATTTTGATGTTATCAGCGGCGATGATGCGCTTACCTTCTCAATGATTGCCAGTGGTGCTGCCGGCGTTATCTCTGTTATCGGCAATGCCCTGCCTAAGGCTTTCAGCCGTATGATCCGTCTCGAGTTCCGTGGCGAATATGAGCCAGCCCGTAAGATTCATCATTCTTTCACTGAACTCTACAGTCTGCTCTTTGTTGACGGTAACCCTGCCGGCGTAAAGGCGCTCCTCAATGATATGGGTTTCATCGAGAACGAGCTCCGTCTGCCTCTGGTTCCTACCCGTATCGCAACCAAGCAGAAGATGAGCGACATTCTGAAGACTTTGAATATCTAAAATAGTGATTAGTTATTAATCATTTAGTACCATGGTAGATGATAGAAGAATCATACACGAGATAACACCGCTGATGGGTAAGGATGTGCTCTATATTGCAGACCGACACAAAAAGGAGTTTACTTATCCTATCCATAACCATTCGGTGTACGAGTTGAACTTTGTAGAGAATGCAAAGGGAGTAAGAAGAATCGTTGGAGATTCGCAGGAGGTGATAGGCGATTATGATCTCTGTCTCATCACATCGCCCGATCTGGAGCATGTATGGGAGCAGAACGAATGCCACAGCGATGACATCCGTGAGATTACCGTCCAGTTTGATTTCTCCATGAGTGATGAAACACTCTTCGGAAGAAATCCCTACGCCAGCATTACCCGTATGATGCAGGAAGCAAAGAAGGGACTCTCATTCCCGTTGAAGGCAATCATGAAGGTATACGGAATGCTCGATACTTTAAGTTCCGTAAAAGACGGTTTCTATGCCGTACAGCAGTTCCTGACCATTCTCTACGAACTGTCACGCTGCGAAAATGCCCGCACCCTGGCTTCCAGCAGTTATGCCAAGGTAGCGGTAGAAGACGATAGCCGGCGCATCCTGAAGGTGAAGAATTTCATCTCCAAGAACTATATGGATGAACTCCGTCTGCCGGAGCTTGCTTCGCTGGCAGGCATGAGCAGCAGTGCGTTCAGCCGTTTCTTCAAGCTCCATACCGGCAGAAATATCTCTGAGTATATCATCGACCTGCGTCTGGGTTATGCTGCCCGCATGCTGGTAGATACCGCCAAGAGTATCAGCGAGATAGGTTTTGATTGCGGATTCAACAATCTCAGCAACTTCAACCGCATCTTCAAGAAAAAGAAAGGATGCTCGCCAAGCGAGTTCCGTGAAAGCTATCATAAGACAAGAATCATTGTATAATACAGCCTACGTAATCGTTTAAGTGAAATTATCAAAAATATTTCGCTTAAACGATTCTTTTTTCCGATATTTGTTGTATCTTTGCGCTACAATTTGAAATGTATAAATAAACATTTAAAAACTACGATAACGAATTATGAAGCAATTTATGGATGAAAACTTCCTGCTCGACACGAAGACTGCACAGGATCTTTTCCACAATCATGCGGCTAAAATGCCAATTATCGATTATCACTGCCACCTCATCCCTGAGATGGTAGCCAATGATCACAAGTTTAAGAGTATTACAGAACTTTGGCTCGGCGGAGACCACTACAAGTGGCGTGCTATGCGTACCAACGGTGTAGATGAGCGCTTCTGCACAGGTACTGATACTAGCGACTGGGAGAAGTTCGAGAAGTGGGCTGAAACAGTGCCTTATACATTCCGTAACCCTCTCTATCACTGGACTCACCTGGAGCTCAAGACTGCTTTCGGTATCGATAAGCAGCTCAGCCCTAAGACTGCCCGTGAAATCTACGATGAGTGTAACGAGAAGTTGCAGTTGCCTGAGTTCAGCGCCCGTGGCTTGATGCGTCATTATAATGTAGAGTGCGTTTGTACAACAGACGACCCAATCGATGACCTGCGTTACCACAAGCAGACACGTGAGAGCGGTTTCGAAATCAAGATGATTCCTGCTTGGCGTCCTGACAAGGCTATGAACATCGAGAAGCCAGATTTCGCTGACTATATGAACAAGCTCGGTGAGGTAGCAGGTGTTAACCTCGTTACATTCCAGGATATGGTTGATGCTTTGCAGAAGCGTCACGACTTCTTTACTGAGAACGGCTGTAAGTTGAGCGACCACGGTATCGAGGAGTTCTACGATGAGCCATACACAGATTCTCAGATTGAGACTATCTTTGCCAAGGCTATGCGTGGCCAGCAGCTTTCTGCTCTCGAAATCCGTCAGTACAAGCATGCATTCCTCAAGGTTTGCGCTGAGATGGATCACGCTGCCGACTGGACACAGCAGTACCACTATGGTGCTATCCGCGACAACAATACACTGATGTACAACAAGCTCGGTGCTGATACCGGTTTCGATTCTATCGGTGAGTTCACTACAGCCAAGGCTATGAGCAGCTTCCTCAATGAGCTCAACATGGAGGGTAAGCTCACACGTACTATCCTCTATACATTGAACCCATGTGCCAACGAGGTAATCGCTACCATGCTCGGTAACTTCCAGGATGGTTCTTGCCCAGGTAAGATCCAGTTTGGTTCTGGCTGGTGGTTCAACGATCAGCTCGATGGTATGACCCGCCAGATGAACGCACTCTCTGTATTGGGTCTCCTGAGCCGTTTCGTAGGTATGTTGACCGACTCACGTTCATTCCTCAGCTATCCACGTCACGAGTACTTCCGTCGTTTGCTCTGCAACCTCCTCGGCAATGATGTAGAGAAGGGCTTGCTTCCTAACGACATGGAGAGCCTCTCTCGCATGGTAGAGGATATCTCTTACAACAATGCTCGCAACTACTTCAAGTTCTATTAATCCATAGAACTGAAGCAATTTATACTAAGACAAATCCCTTCACGGCATCCCGGTGGTGTTGTGGAGGGATTTGATGTTTCATCGTGAAACCAATACTTTAAACTTATGGGGGTAATAGACAGAATACTAGGTTTTTACGAAGATATCAGAGAGTTCAATTCTTCTAATATCAAAGACTTTCGGGGCAGACTCAAGTCTTGGATCAAGATGGGTATGCTTGCCGGTCGCATCTTCTATCTCAAGGATATGTGGGCCAGGGATGTGGCTGCCTTGACTTTTGCCTCCTTCATGGCTCTGATACCTTTCATGGCTATGATGTTTGTCATAGCCCGTGGTTTCGGCTATGCCTCTCTGCTCGAATCCTGGCTCTCTACCACCTTCGAGGCACAGCCTGTTGTGGCGCAGACCATCGTTAACTTCGTTCACAATTATATCGAGAATACGCAGAGCAACTACATCATCGGTACGGGTATCGTGATGTTTCTCTATACCATCGTTTCGCTGATGCAGAAGATAGAGCTTACCTTCGATGACATCTGGCATACGGGCGAGCGTTCGTGGAAGCAGATTGTTACCGAATATCCTACCATTCTGTTTGGTCTGGGACTGCTGATACTCTTTGCTTCGAGCATCAATGTATGGACGGTGAATATGGTGGATAATGTAGACAGAATAGCAGATATCGGGGATAGCATTCCTTCGTTCATCCTTCATCTGGCGGCTTTTGTTCCGATGTTCCTGTTCTTCGTGTTCTGCTATTATGTCATCCCGAATACCTATATCCGGGTTCGCAGTACCCTGGTTCCATCGTTCCTGGCGGGTGTCTGCATGACGGCACTTCAGTATGGATATATCTATCTGCAGGTTTTTCTGTCCAGCTACAATGTCATCTATGGTTCGCTGGCAGCCATTCCGCTTTTCCTGTTATGGCTTCAGATTTCGTGGGCTATCGTAGTGTTTGGCGCCTTGCTTTGCCATACCAACCAGAACATCCATTATTATGATGGTGATTTGCAGTACGATCACCTGAAACTGGTGCAGCGCATCAAGGTTTGTGGGGTAGTGATGCATCTGGTATGTCGTCGGTTCAATCAGGGCGAACAGGCGTATACTCCGAAAGAAATTCATGATTTAACGAAGATACCTCAACAGATTGTTAACCAGTCGGTTAAGGAGCTGTTACGTGCCCGTTTGCTGGTAGAAATCCGGAATGGTAAGAAAAGCAGTTTTGAGGAATCGGTGGTTCTTCATCCGATAGAGAAGATAGAGCATCTTACCTATGGTGTAATGATAGAGCGCCTCTTCAGTTATGGCGAGGATGTCTCAAGCCTAGCCGCATTGGAGTCGGATATGGCGATGTGGAAGGATATCGACATCGTGAATGCAGAGTTCATAGAAAAGGGAAAGCAAATCGCTTTCTGTTAATAAACGGTGTTTTTTAGGCACGGATTTTATGTGAGATATTTTATTAGGCACGGATTACACGGATTACACGGATATTCTTTAAGAGTTGTTTATTGGCTTTAGTGCCATAAATCCGTGTAATCCGTGTAATCCGTGCCTAAATTATTTCTGGTCATATCCGTCAGAAATCTTTTTTCCCAGTGCTAGCGCCAGTTCAACCTTGGCACCATATCCTTCCAGCTGGTCGGCAAACTTTGCTACCGAATTGCCGGATGCGATGATGTCATCAAAGAGAATAATCTTTTTGCCCTGGAAGAAAGCCTCGTCGATATGGAGTTCATCTACAGGATCGCCATCTTCATCTACATCATGCGTGTAGCTGAAGGCAGGGTAGGCGTTGGTCATGCCCGTAGCCTTGCATATCTCCTCGCTGAACTCCTTGAAACGGCGCTTGGTATGCGCCTCAAGAGCTGCAGGAATGCAGACCAGGGTAAACTGTGCTGCCTCTTCGCCCAAAAGACTCTTCAGCGTGTCTGATACCATTTCGATAGCCTTCTTCAGGGCTTCCTGATGGTCCATCTCCGTAGTGAGCTCAGAGTTACCTTTAAAGTTGACGATAAGGTCGCGTTTTTCCCATTCCTCTGCTGTGAGTTCAAAAGTACCGAAGGCGCTGAATGCAGCGTAGTCGACAAGCCATTTGTAGTGCAGTCCGTTTTTCAGGACTGGCCACGAGTTGATTTCATTTTCGTAATTAGCCATAGACTAGAAATTTTTGATAATTAATAATGCATAGTTTCTGCAAAAATAGGAAATCTTTTCGAATTAAGGTGCCGGTTTCATAAAAAATATTTGTTTTTTAAGTAATATTTCACGTAGCTGCCTTTTTTTTACTTATTTTTTAGTACCTTTGCACCGCATTTTAAGAAATATGTATATTTATATGACGAGAAAAACAAAACTTCATGAAATCCGCGACTACGTTATCATTGCCCTGGCGATGATAGAAGGTAGTATCGGTTTGAACATCTTCCTGCTTCCCAATCATATCACGATGGGTGGTGTAGGAGGTATTGCTTCTATCCTTTACTGGGGATTTGGCATCCCGGCATCTGTATCTTATCTGGCGCTCAATGTGTTCCTGCTTCTCATCGCATTCCGCATTCTGGGCTATAAGTTCTGTCTGAAGACCATCTATGGTGTTGGTATCTTTGCCTTAACTACCCGTCTGATAGAGACGCATACGGTAGGCATGACGCCGCTGCTTCACGACCAGCCGTTCATGGCAACGGTCATCGGTGCGTTCTTCATGGGCAGCAGTGCCGGTCTGGGTCTTTCCTGCAATGGTTCTACGGGTGGTTCTGATACCGTAGCGGCGATGATCAACAAGTATTGGAACATTTCCCTGGGTCATGCCATCATGATTTGCGACCTGTGTATCATCACCAGTTCTTATCTGGTATTGCGCGATTGGGAGATGGTGATTTACGGTTATGTCTGCCTCTTTGTGCAGTCGCTCTGTGTAGATCATGTGGTGAATGCGTTACGCCGTTCGGTTCAGTTCTTCATCATCAGCGACAAATATCTGGAGCTCGGTGCAGCCATCAATACCGCCGCCGACCGAGGTTGTACGGTGATGGATGGTCATGGCTGTTACAGTGGCAAGGATGTCCACATGCTGTTTGTATTGGCGCGTCAGCGTGAGTCTCAGAAGATATTCCGTCTTATCGACGAGATAGATCCTACCGCCTTTGTCAGCCAGAGTGCCGTCATCGGTGTTTATGGCGAAGGTTTCGACCGTTTCAAGGTAGGCAAGAAGATAGGTTTGCCGAAGAAGAAATAGATAAATAGAAAGAGGGTGTGTCAGGCAGTTATGACACACCCTCTTTTAATAATCCTCTATGAATAACACTTATTTCTTTCCGAAAATCGGCTAGATATGGAAATCTACCAACTTCAGCCATCGCTTGACATCAAACGACGGACAGTCTTTGTGAACGTTCGGCAAATCGCGGTGGCCCAGTATCTCTGCATCAGGATAGGAGAGGCAGAGGCTCTCCAGAAGCGAATACAGAGCCTGATTCTGGGCTGGAGTGCGCGTATCGGCAGGCTTGCCGTTCTTGTCGAGACCTCCCTCATAACAGATGCCGATGCTGTGGGCATTGTAATGACGGGCATGGGCTCCGACTTCCGATTCCGGACGACCCGGATATACCACACCATCCTTCGTGATGTAATAATGATAGCCGATACTCTTGAAACCGCGGGCAAGATGGCAGGCCTCCAACTGCTCGAATGTGAAATCCTGAGTCACTCTCGTGGCAGAACAGTGGATCACGATGAGTGAAATGCTACGATGTTTCTGTGTCATGGCAACCTCCCTTCTTTTAGCAGTTCTGTACACAGAATGAGCTGGCTACAGCTGTTAATACCGTGATGAGGAAATTGATGATGGTTTTCCAATTTACTTTTTTCATTTTGCTTTGTTTTTTAATGATTAATACTAAGTGGATAATGATAGTCACATGCTTGTTTTAGTGGTTGAAATTTAGTTTCAGTAAGCGTTTCTGGAAGAAGAAGGGCGGGGGAGGAACTCCCAGCCCGGATACCCGTAAAAGGCAGGTTCTTGGGTCGTTATGATTTGCTGTCTATCCGTAATCGTCAGGATGAAAACCAGCCGCTTTGTGCCTTCGGAATATCCCTGTCGCCGGTCAGTTCACTCCTTCCTTCTTCTGTCGTTTCGCATATTTGAGAGACGGATCACTACTCCAGACCGTCTCCGTTGTCGCCTGTTCCGTCGGTACTGCCGCCTTGTGATGTACCGCCGCCCTGTGTGGTATCGCCAGTGGTGGTATCGCCTGCAGCGCTCTCGCTAGAGTTGAGGAGATCCATGGCGTTCTTGGCGTTGGCATCGAGAGAGAGCTGTGTGTTGCTGAGCTTGCCGGTAGCACGGGCTCTGAGGCGGTAGCCTTCTACAAACTTGGCGAGGCTCCACTCCTTGATGCTGGCGGCTCCCATCTTGTTGATGATGCCGATGGAGAAGATGGCGAGGTTGTCTATCTTCACTGCCTTGTTCTGGAGCACGAGCTCCTTCACACAGCTCACCATATCGGTGAGAAGGCCTTTGATGGCACCCTTCGAGAACGGGGTGTTGTGGCTCGCCATGTGTTCGGCGAGTTCATCGATACCGATGGTTTCTGTTACTACTGGTCGCGCATAATATTTGCCATACGCTTCCTTGATAGTCTTGTTCTTGTTCTTCACTAATTTGATGAGAATCATACTTTTAAAAATTTAGTTTTAGTAAAAGCAGTCTGTGTCTCCGCCGAGACCGTTGCTGCATCAACCTCTCTGATTGACGATACAAAGATACAACATTCCCGAACCCCCAACTATGCGATTTGTGCGATTTGCAGCTTCCAGGCTCTTAAAGTCGTGACCGAACAAACGAACCCCCAACTATGCGATTTGTGCGATTTGCAGGGATTCGGGAAAAAAGGTTGAAAAAAGTGGTATTTTTTATGTTAAAATCGAAAAAAGTTTTTGTCGTATCAGGTATTTAGCGTATTTTTGCCGTAATTAGACGATTTGCATTATGGAAACAAGAAATAATATTAATCCGCGTCCTTTCCAGCCGGTTAGTCCTGGTTGTATTTTGAAGGAGGAATTGGAAGCTCGCAGTCTTCCAATTTCTGACTTTGCTCATAAAATAGGGCTTGAAGAGTTTGAATTAGATAAACTTTTGAATGGAACGTTATGTTTAAGTCCTGAGATAGCTTCTTCTTTAGAACGTTTTTGGGGCATTCCTGCTTCTTTTTGGCTTTCTTTGCAATCTGCTTATGAAGAAGATTTAGATAAGAGCGATAATAAAGGCATTGTTCGAACTTTTCTTGATAAGTTTACAAGAAATCGTGTAGCATTTTAAATCAAGGAATTCCTATAATAAACTCACCCTGGAAGGGATATGCATAGTGTGTTGTATGCATTCCCTTCCAGGGTGATTTTTTATGGTTCATCCAGAAATTCGATGATTTCTGCTACTTGTTGCAAACAGGTAAACCTGATGCAATATCCTTCATGCAATAGGTATTGCGCCGTATAGCCACAATCCACCCTTGTTGCTTGTACCGAGCAAGCAACGCTTCCACCGATTTCACCTTGCCTTTCAGAGCCTCAGAAAGTTCATCCGAAGTGAATATCCGCAGCTTATATAATATACTCAATAGTTCTGTCATTGTTTCTAATTTTGCGCAAATATATAAAATCTAATTTGCTTATGGGAAAAATCAGAAACTTTTTATGCTTTTTTATATGTTCTTTCCATCTTAATTGTCCGACTACGGAGGAACAAATCACCGACAGGCAAGTTTGGTTATTGCATTTGTTACATCTTATATATTCTGCGGCACAGGAGAAATGATGTAGATTCAATTATAATAGAAGAACTTGCCTATTATTGTTTTTCCAGCCATTTTTTTACACACCTTATAGCTCTGATTTGTTCGCTTTCGCTAAACTCGGAATCGTCATTCGTTTCATTTCCTTCCATAACAGCTTCATAAAGAACAAGAAAATAAAAATCCGAAGGGTTTATCATTCGTTCCATAATTAATGGAACTATTTGTTTTCCCATTGATTTGAGAGGAATGAACTCAGGCAATTTTGCATATGAATATGTGCTTGCACTATATCGCGTCTTAGGATTATGATCTATTGCTATGTTCCATTTATCCACTAAATTTGCAAAACGATTTCTTATGCTGTCTGGAACTTGTGAAGCCAATTCTTTTATTTTCTCTTTCTCTGTATTTGTTAGAAAGTCTCTCGTTGATAGGCTGTCTTGTTTGTTGTCAGCATTGGAATTCCAAATATTCTCTGGTTCATGTACAGTTTGCAATGGTACTTTAACAATAGAGTCAGAAGCCACTTTCTCATAGTCATTTGGTGAGTGATTGGTTTGTTCCTTAAAACTTAAAAATAGAAAATTTCTTCCCCAACCATTACCAAATATAACATCTAATGGTTCCCCTGTATCTTTCCATATTCTGACTCTTGCTGCAAATCCAAAATCAAATTTAACGGCAGTACTGTCATATGTAAAAGTTACAGTATAGAACTTTCTTCCTATCTGTTTTCTTATTTGAGGGCGACTGTCTCCGTAATCCTCCTTTTTGAAAACTTGAACATCCGATACGTTAGCCTCTTTAAAAAATGGAACATACGCAGGACCAAAGGTCAAAGCCACGTTTCTTGCGCTATTTACAAGAGTACTATTGTCTAAGACCTCTGGTCGCTTGCATGAACTCAAGAATAGTGTACATAATACCGCTATTCCCCAAACTACAATCATTATAGATGTTTTATTTTTCATTGTTTGATTTGATACAATTAAAACTCTCTACTACTCATTTCCCTTTGCCATTTTTGACACCACTTTTATAAGAGTATAGTCATAGCTTGATCCATCTGCTGGTGGATTGGCATATATGGTCTTCGTAGCCAAAAGTTCGTACTCGTATCCTTTCTCGTATGTAAAGCCTTCAATTCCGTTGAACTCGCATGGCTCCCAAGTCTTTTCTCCCTTTTCTTTTATCAACATACATTCGTGTGGTGTACCCGTCATACCGGTACATTCTCCTGTTGTGGCAGAAACATATAGAGTTACAGTCTTCTGCTTGTCTTTGGGTTCATCGTCATCATTTAAACAGCTTGCAAACATTGTAAATACTGTTAACAAAATGAAGAGAATCCCGATTCTTGTTTTGATTTTTTTCATAATTCGTAATTATAATTGACTGTTTGAATGCAATTTTTAATTTGCATTTCTCAGCTTCTCAATTACACTTTGACGCAGGAAGTAAGAATCCACATAAGTAGGATCCTCATGGCATCCGCTTAAACTAATCACGGCTGAAATAGCCACAATGGCCATTGATATCTTTTTCATTACTCTTGTTTTTATTATATAACGGCGAGACTATATTATTATTGTTATGTTCAGAGTCTATCGTATAGTTTACGTTTGCATCGTAACCATAAGCTTTCTTGGTTGCCTCAAGTTCGTTGTCCGTCATGCGCTGATAAACCACCATGCCGTAGAATGGTTTTTGATTACCATGCTCATCGGTTGCATCGCCAAGCTTCTGCATGGTGTACATATAGAACTTGTTTGCCTTCTTTCCTTGAAGCGTAACTACAGACAACACTTGCATATAGCGGCTTTGCATACTTTGACTTGCCGAACCGCGTATGATGAATCCTGACACAGCATCATAAAACCATTCTGTTTTGTTATATGACTTACCATCGGTATCACCATGGTGGAAACCTATCAGATGACTGTCTGACTCAAACCAATAATCCATATATCCACCGCCATAAACTGTCTTGCGGTAGTCTGTTTGTGAAAGTCTGCCGTTATCCTGCACTTTATACATGCCTATGACTTTCCATCCATAGCCCTTTACCTTATTTTCAATGTCAGCAGCACTTACGGGCTTTAATTCTTTAAGCACACAGCATCCATCGTTGTTAATAGTATAAGTCCCATCGAACAGATTGTCATAGTCAATAACTGTAACTGGTCCGCTAGGTTCCTGAGTCATATCACAACCTGTAAAAGAAACGATGCAGAGCATCGCCATCAGAAAAATCCAAATCCTTTTCATTGCTTACTTTATATTTATGTATTAAGTTCTTTTCTTGAAATTTGTATGTATTATCCTCTATTGATTCGTTCTACCAATTCTATAGGTGAAGTAAACTAATAATTATTGATTTTCATCATCTTCTATGTTCATCCACTCAGTCAATATATAACGATAGTTCTTCCGCTCAGCATTATTTATTTCAAGATTATCTCCATAATAGGAATTTTCAAAGCCTGCTTCGTATTTCCAACTTCCAAGAGTAAACTTAAATAATGCTGGCAAATGCAAATCAATATCTATGGCGCGGATAGAGTCATTAATATGTTTTAGCTTAATCAAGCCTGGATTCCACATACCTAAGGACTTTTGGTTTCCTGTGATATAAACTTCTTGCTTGGCATCTTTTACCACAATCTCAATATGCTTACGATATACTTGTTTTGAAAGCGTAGTCGTATCGTTTGGAGCCAAAGATTTGATAGAGTCAATATAATCAAAATACCCTTGATAGGCATCATGAAGAGCCATAGGGAATGAGGTGAGATGGTTATAATTCAAATATGATTTCCTTTTCCATACAATGTTGCTCGGTAGTTGTTGGGTGTCAAGATAATGATAAACCATTTCTCGTGCAGGTTTCCATGCTCTCCATCTATGAGACAGTCTTTCTTCTCCCGCATCGCTGAAAAAGAGATAGCATCGCTTGTTTACATCAAATTTATAATTGCAAAATTGCGAGGCAAGCATCAACCTATCATTGCCAAAAGTCAAATTTGGAGAAAGAAAAAAATAATCTGTAAATGGATTACCATTCATGAGACATTGCATCATAAAAGAAGCCCCCAAAGAATGCCCAACACCTAAGCTTCGTTCTGTAGTCCTATAATGACTACGGATATAAGGTATCAACTCATACTTAACAAAATCCATCAATTTCTCAGAATGTCCTCCATGTCCATCGTAGCTCTTGATGGTAGCGCTATCGTTTGGCAAGAAATCATCTTGGCGACTATACGTTTCTGTCTGTGGACTACATATACCAACAACAATAAACCACTTATACTTATTCTGAAACAAAGGCCATGCACAAGTCATGAAAAACTGTTCCATTGTTTGTGCATCAGTTGTATAAACCACATCAAAGTCATTTGCATCAAAATAAGGATAGAAAGGAGGCAAATATACAAACACTTTACGCTTGAAATCAAAATATTTTGATTTCAGCATTAGGGTATCTATTTTTCCTGTTGTATATATGTCTTGTTCCAACCCCAAACCATAATCATTAGGAGTTCCTAACGCCTTTTCACTAAAGACATATCCATTTCTATATGTCGCAACAATCTCCTTGTTTAGATTGAGGATATACCCATTTTTATAAGTACCCACTACCTTTTCGTTGCTGTGGTCTTCAAATGATTTGCATGAGCAAAGCATGAGAACAATGGAAAATAAAAATACTATCCGTTTCTCTGAAAGTATACCTAAATTTCTTTTCATAATTCGTAATTTTTAATATTTATATTCTTGAAATATTGCGTATTGATTACTCTCTATTGATCCTTTCCACCAATTCATCTGGTGTAAGTATCTCCATCTTGGAGAAACCAAACCACTTCTTGCCCAAGTCCTTAATGGATGCTCCTATATGATACACATCATCGTCTATACAAAGGAAGCGGTCATGTGATAAACGGAATGTTTCAACATCAATCGGTGCATATTGAGCATTATGACGGTCTATGTCGAGTTGGAACTGACGGCTTATCTGCTGAGTGTAGATGATTGCAGACACGTTATTGTCTCTTTTATCGAGCAATGTCAGTACAGTCTCGTCAACATAGTTGTCGATAAGGACAATACGTTTCTTTGCACTCTTAATCAAGTCGGACACGAAAGTATAGGCATCATAAACTTGCCCATTGTAGAACACACCCTGCTTCGGCTTTGCGTTGCCCTCGTCCAATCTACGGAACACTTCTTCTATACGCCTGTCGGATTCTTGCAAGTGTTTATCTGTATCTTGTTGGTGCTGTAAAATTTCCAACTGGTGATATTCTATTGTTTCTAAGCGGCTGAACATAGAAGCATTATTCACCATGAAGTGGCGCATGGAAACAAAGGCTCGCATGATCTGTATATTGACCTCAATGGCTGTTTTTGAACGGAGAACACTACTAAGCATTGCCACGCCTTGTTCAGTAAAAGCATACGGCATATATTTGAGGTGATGACCTTGTTTTTCGTTTAAGGTCACAATTTGTGACCTTAAACATTCTTCCTTTGTCAATTGAAACCGAAAGTCATTAGGGAAGCGTTCAACATTGCGTTTAACAGCCTGATTCAGAACTTTAGCTTCTACCCCATATAGCATTGCTAAATCTTTATCAAGCATAACTTGTTGCCCTCTAATTACTTTTATTAGAGGTTCGATATTACCTGCGAGTTCATGGTTATCGCATTTTGTAACATCTATTTTGGACTGGTCGCAAATTGCGACTGGCGCGAATTCAACAAGCAAGTGCAAAATTACGAAATGTTTTTGTAAAAGCACT
>DAWDQD010000045.1:0-26457 GCA_052349145.1 Segatella copri
GGAGTGCTTTTACAAAAACATTTCGTAATTTTGCACTTGCTTGTTGAATTCGCGCTAAAGAGAATTCTAGAGTATTGTTTAAAAGAAAAATCTAAAGAAAAGTAACTGATTATCAATAGAATACAAAAAAATAAAGGGTTGATTCTCTCTGAGAACCAACCCTTTTTATATTATGTTTTTCTTCAATTTTTATATTAAGCTTTTCTTTCAATCACAAAATCCAAGTAAGCCTTCAAGGCATTGTAAATATCCTTATCCTCCACATAAGTATCGAGGAAATTCATGGCTTCGGCATGGAAATCCCACATGCGCTTATCCGCATATTCAATACCTCCATTTTCCTTTGTAAATGCCACTAACTGAGCTATTTCATCAGCCGTCACAGTATGAGCCTTTACCTTTCTGGCAAGCTTCATCATCTCCTCATCACCGGTAGACTTCAAAGCATATATTACAGGCAAAGTCAGTTTTCCTTCAACCATATCATTACCAGTAGGTTTACCTATCTCCTTGGAATCATAATAATCAAAGATATCATCACGGATCTGGAAGATGATGCCCAAGTTCTGTCCGAAACGCTTCGCCTCTTCAATCTGCAGTTCTGAAGCATTGGCAGACATCGCTCCGATACCGGCGCAAGCCTCAAAGAGAGCAGCCGTCTTCTGCTTAATCACCTGATAATAAATATCTTCCGATATCTCTTCATTACTGATACTATTGAGCTGAAGAATCTCACCATTAGACAGGATACGTCCCAACTCTGCAAGATAACGCACGATTTCCTCTGAATGCGAATAAGATACATGAAGCAAGGCGGTGGAAAGAATGAAATCGCCCACAAGCACAGCCACCTTATTATCATAAGTAGCATTCACGCTAGCCTGTCCGCGGCGCTCCACACTCTCGTCAACCACATCATCATGTACCAGCGAAGCGGTATGAAGAAGTTCCAGACCTACCGCAGAATGCTGGGTAACACTGGAAACCTTTCCAAAATTACGTGCCATCAACAAGATGAGTATAGGGCGCATACGTTTTCCAGCACGCTGACGGATGTGGTCGAGCACCTGGGAAAGGAGGCCATCGCTATGCATAAGAGACTTGTTGAACAAATCTATAAAATCTGCTAATTCTGCCTCTATAGGCAGCTTGATAAGTGATAAATAGTCCATTATATGTGAGTAAATCTACTTAATTTCTGAAATTTGTTACAAAATTAATCAATTCTTCTTGAAATATCGCATTTTTTTAGTAATTTTACACCACAAAAATGAATATTATGGATAAATTGTTCCTTTTAGACGCGTATGCGCTCATTTATAGGTCGTATTACGCCTTTATGAAAGCCCCTCGAATCAATTCGAAGGGACTCAATACTTCGTGTGTAATGGGGTTCTGCAATACCCTCAACGAGATACTTACCAAGGAGAAACCTACCCATATTGCGGTGGCTTTCGACCATGGCAAGACCTTCCGTCATGAGGCTTTCCCTGCATATAAAGCCCAACGAGAAGAGACACCGGAAGACATCAAACTCTCTGTGCCTATCATCAAAAATATCCTGGAGGCATATCATATCCCTATCCTTCAGGTAGATGGTTTCGAGGCGGATGACATCATTGGAACAGTTGCCTTGAAGGCAGGTGAAAAGGGGATGGAAACCTACATGCTCACACCCGATAAGGATTACGCACAACTGGTTCGTAACAATGTTTTCATGTTCCGTCCTCGTCATGGCGGTGGATACGAAAAGTTGGGCGTACAGGAAATTGAAGAGAAATACAGCATCACTTCCCCACTCCAGGTTATCGACCTCCTTGCCCTGATGGGCGACTCAGCTGATAACTTCCCAGGCTGTCCGGGCGTGGGAGAAAAGACAGCCATCAAACTTATCAACGAGTTCGGTAGTGTAGAAGGTCTTATCGAGAACTCTTCTCAAGTGAAAGGCAAGCTCCGCGAAAAAGTGGAGGGTGCTGTAGAAGATATCAGGATGTCAAAGTTCCTGGCAACCATACGAACCGATGTTCCGGTAGAGATCAAGATGGAAGATTTGAAACGGGTAGAGCCAGACAATACAAAATTGGATGAAATCTTCACCGAGTTAGAATTTAAGTCGTTTGCTAATCGAGTTCTTAACAAACCTAAAAAGGTGCAAACAAAGCCTATAGGAGAACTCGATTTATTTGGCGTACAGCTGACAGATAGTAAGGAAGAGCCAAAAAACGCGAGTTTTGAGACCATTAAAACGGCCTCTCATTCATATAAACTCATTGATACAGAAGTAGATGCAAGGAAACTTTATGACTATTTATTGACATTCAATATTCTCTGTCTAGACACAGAGACCACATCTACCACTGCTATTAATGCAGAATTGGTGGGTTTGAGCTTTGCCGTGAAGGAAAAAGAGGCTTTCTACGTAGCAATTCCGGCAAATCGTGAAGAAGCCTTAAAAATCGTAAACATCTTCAAACCTCTCTACGAAAATCCGGAAATCTTGAAAGTGGGGCAGAACATCAAATACGATTACGAGGTGTTGATGAACTACGGCATAGAGATTCAGGGCAAGATGTTCGATACGATGCTCGCCCACTATCTCATCCAGCCAGAACTTTACCACAACATGGATTACTTGGCAGAAGTATTCCTCAACTATCAGACCATCCACATCGAAGAACTGATTGGTCCGAAGGGAAAGAATCAGAAGTCGATGCGCGATCTCGCCCCATCAGACATTTACGAATATGCTGCCGAAGATGCCGACATCACCTTGAGATTGAAAAATGTGCTCGAACCAAAACTCAAAGAGATAGATTGTGAAGATCTGTTCTGGAATGTAGAAATGCCGCTTGTACCTGTTTTAGCCCACATGGAGATGACGGGAGTATGCATCGACACCGACACCCTGAAGGAAACATCCGAGAATCTCACCAACCGCCTCAATGAGATAGAACATCATATCTATGAGTTGGCAGGCGAATCGTTCAATATCGCTTCCCCACGCCAGGTTGGAGATATACTCTTCGGAAAGATGAAGATTGTGGAGAAGCCTAAGAAGACGAAGACGGGCCAGTACGTAACAAGCGAAGAAGTTCTTCAGCAGCTGCGCAGCAAGAGTCCAATCATCGATGAGATACTGAACTACAGAGGTTTAAAGAAACTTTTGGGAACCTATATAGATGCCCTTCCAAAGCTTATCAACTCTCGCACCGGTCACATTCATGCCTCTTTCAACCAAGCCATCACAGCCACAGGACGTCTTTCTTCAAGTGATCCAAACCTGCAGAATATTCCTGTACGCGATGACGATGGCAAGGAGATACGCAGATGCTTCATCCCAGAACCAGGCTGCCTGTTCTTCTCTGCCGACTATTCACAGATAGAACTTCGCATCATGGCACACCTGAGCCAGGATCCAAACATGGTAGAAGCATTCCGTGAAGGCTCTGATATTCATGCAGCTACAGCTGCCAAGATTTGGCACGAAGACATCAAAGAAGTAACAGATGCACAGCGCAAGAAGGCAAAAACTGCCAACTTCGGCATCATCTACGGCATCACGACCTTCGGTCTTGCCCAGCGCATGAACATCGAAAACCGAGAGGCAAAGCAGATCATAGAAGACTACTTCCGCACCTTCCCTGGTGTTCAGGCTTACATGGAGAAGGCAAAGGAAATGGCAAGAGAGAAAGGCTATGCCGAAACCCTCTTCCACCGCCGTCGCTACCTGCCAGACATCAACAGCAAGAATGGTACTGTAAGAGGATTTGCCGAGCGCAATGCCATCAATGCCCCTATCCAGGGCTCTGAGGCAGACATTATCAAAGTGGCTATGATCCGCATCTTCAACCGATTCAGAGCAGAAGGCATCAGGAGCAAGATGATTATCCAGGTGCATGACGAACTCAATTTCTCAGTATATCCGGAAGAGAAGGAAAAGGTAGAGAAGATTGTGGTAGAAGAGATGCAGAATGCCTACCAGCTCAGTGTACCTCTGGTTGCTGATGCCGGATGGGGAAACAACTGGCTAGAAGCACATTAGAAAAACCAGAAGGCGGCCGCAGAAACCGCAAGGCAACTTAAATACAAAGAAGCTCGCAAGATACCAAACGTTCATCTTGCGAGCTTTTCTTTTTCGAGATGTTTCACATGAAACAATCAAACCTTCTATCAAAACACCACTAAAAAGACAAATAACTCCTTTATTCACAAGTACATTTAGAAATCTTTGTAAAAAGGATAATAAAATTATAATATTTTCATATTTATTTGGTTCTTACAGAAATAAAGTATATATTTGCATAGTAAATCAGAAAGATATGCAAACGCACCTGTCTGATTAAAAGTGAATAGATAACAGTAATCAATCAAATTAAGAAAGAAAGGAACATTATGAAGAAATATGTTTGCGACGTGTGTGGTTGGATTTATGATCCAGAAGTAGGTGATCCAGAGGGCGGCATCGCTCCAGGTACAGCATTCGAAGACATCCCAGATGATTGGGTTTGCCCTCTTTGCGGAGTAGGCAAGGAAGATTTCAGCCCTGTAGAGGAATAAGTCTCTTTTGGGGGAATCACCCGAAGGATATCCTCACAAAGGAATCATCTGAATGAAATGCCTGATATTAAGGCAACACATTCATAAAATAATAGGAGGAACCATTATGACAAAAGTTAGAGAAATCTACCGCTGCCAGATTTGTGGCAATGTAGTAGAAGTTGTAAACCCAGGAGCCGTGCTCAGTTGCTGTGGCGAGCCGATGAAACTGATGAAGGAAAACACCAGCGATGGCGCCAAAGAGAAGCACGTGCCTGTGATAGAACCTATTGAGGGCGGCTATCGCGTAACAGTAGGAAGTGTGGAGCACCCGATGCTACCAGAGCATTACATCCAATGGATAGAATTGCTCACCCCTACCGATGTGCTTCGTCACGAGTTGAAGCCAGGCGAAAAGCCTGAAGCTATCTTCCTGACCAACGCAGAAGCCAAGGATGTTACGGCTCGCGAATACTGCAACCTTCACGGGTTGTGGAAAGGAGTAATCGAAGGATAAAAACCATCATGCCAACAAAAGATCTCATGTTGTCTTCCCAATGTAGGGAATATGACGTGAGACCTTTTTAACTTTATTTACATCTCGTTTCTTACCACATTCGCCAGGAAACATCTATCTTTGCAGACAAAACGCTATAGATGATGAGAAGAATATGGAATGATCTTACATCAATGCGCTTGCTGCCAGCATTATTCACCTGCATCTGTCTGATTTCCTGTTCACAAGATACAACAACAGAAAACCTGCGCTCCGCCTACTATTGGAGTACAACCTGGCAGATGGACAGCAGCAAGATGAACTTCATCCAGAAACACCATATCAAACGACTCTACGTTAGATTCTTTGATGTGGTAAGGGATGCAGATGGAGAAATCATGCCCAATGCTACCCTGCAATTTGATACAACCGATGAAAATATGACAACTGAAGAAAAGGAGAAAGAATCTCTGATGCCGAAAGGAATGGAGATTATCCCCGTTGTCTATATCGTGAACAACTGTTTTAAAGCAAAAACCAAGACGAATTCTATCAGCAGCGACAAATCGGGCGGGAAATCTTCAGATGAAACACCCCGACAACTCGCAGATAAAATTCTGAACCGCATCCTTCAGATGAACGAAGCCAATGACATCGAGAACGTAAAAGAGATTCAGATAGACTGCGACTGGACTGCTTCAACGCAAGAAGCTTATTTTGAATTCCTTCATATTTTAAAAGAGAAGGCCAAAGACAAGAAGATGCAACTTTCCGCTACCATCCGGTTACACCAGCTCTCGATGACTCCACCCCCTGTGGATAGAGGCATCCTGATGATGTATAATACGGGCGATGTAAAACAGTTAAGTTGCCAAAAGCCGATACTCGACATGAAGGATGTAGCTCCTTACATCCAGCATCTGGGCAGTTATCCGTTACCGCTCTCTGCAGCCTATCCACTCTTCAGCTGGCGCATCCTCTTCAGAGAAGGAAAGTTCGTAGGCATCATGCATGCAGATGATGACTTCCCTGTTTTGCCAGGCGATAGCATCGTGGTAAGAAAGCCCGAGATGACCGACATTATGGAAGCCATCAAGAGTATCAACCACCAAAACAGCAATATCAACAACGAGGTTATTCTCTTCGACCTCAACACCGATAATATCAAACGATTTAAATCAGAAGATTATGAAAAGATTTTTCATCATAGGAGTAATGGCAGCAGCATTTAGCACCCACGCCAACGCCTGCGTTGCCGAATACTCTGATCATAACTACTATATGTTCAGCGTGTTCAACCGCGACCAGACTTCGCCAGCGTATCTCTACGACATCGCCAGCTACTGGCAGAAGTATGCCGGCAATACATCCTCCATCAACTTATCTTTCTACAGATGGAACAAGGAGGATATTAAGAAAGTAGCCCAAAGCAAGAAGGATGCAGGAATGCTTTCTTACTTAAGAAACCTAAATGCCTACCTGGATGCCTGCGAGAAGTTGAATCCCAATGCCTGGAACTACGCCTCGAAGCAAGAACGGCTACAGATTCAGCAATCGCTGACCCGGCTCAACAATGCCTCCAAAATTTATAAAGGCACCCAACTCAAGAGCCAATACGCCTTGCTCCGCATGCGTACTAATATGATGAAGGGATTCCACCAGCAGAACATCACCTATTGGAATGCCATCGCCTCCCGATTTCCGAAATCACCATGGCGGGAGGCGATGCGCAACATTTATGCCCGAGCCTTGTGGAAAACAGGGAAACATCACCAGGCACTCGAAATCTATGCCGAGCAGGGAGATATGGCAAGCATCAGAGTGCTCGCCCGAAACTATCGCAATCTTGCAGGCATCCAGAGCATTTATCTCAAGAATCCGAACTCGGCAATGCTCACCTATCTGGTGCAGGATTTCGTGAACAACTGTCAGCAGACAATAGACAGTCGCTCCAAAGAACAGTTAGATAAAGAGTGGATTGAGGAAATAGGCGCCAAGGTTATCTATCAGAAAGAAGCCCTCAACTTCATCACCTTTGCCAATAAGGTCATCGCAGAAGGCAAGACACAGAGTCCTTGTCTGTGGCGTTCTGCCACCGCCATGCTCCATTATCTCTATGGATATCAGCAGGAAGCATGGAAGGAGATTAGTGAAGCTGTCGCCCTGGATGGAACACAGCGAATGAAGGATAATGCAAGAGCCATCCGCCTCTTGGTTTCTACCCGAAACACACAGGTGGATAGCGATTATCCGCAATATCTGGTCGGTGAATTCAAATGGCTCAACGAGATGGCAAAGGAAGAAAACCCAAGAAAAGATTCTTCCACCAATCCAGACAACCACTATGTAGAGGTGAAGGAGCGTGTGGCTTACCGCGCCCTGTACAACCGGTTCAAGACAATGGCAGACAAGGCAAAAAAGGAAGACCGGCAGGAAGCTGGCAGGAATTACGAAAGCATGGCCACGGCGATGTATGGCATGATGGATGCCTACATGCGAACCTTCTACAAGGATCAACAGGATGAAGAATACATCAGCCGTTATCTTTATTCATCGGAATACGCCTTTCGTCTCGACTCGCTCTCTGCGCAGCAGCTTGCTGATTACTATCGCTTCATCACCGCTCAACATCAGGATGCCTTTCAGCAATACGTCTGCCAGTCGCTCTATCGAAATGCCGATTTCTTCAAGGATATGATAGGCACCAAGTATCTTGCCGAAGGCAATTTTGGCGAAGCTGCCCGCTGGCAGAAGGATGTTTCTTTGGATTTCATCAACAACCAGGCCATCAGTTTCTATGCCGAGAAGCGCAGTTATGCTGTGCCTTACTGGTTCAACCACCAGAAGGTGAATGATTCGGATATGTGGAGCATTCAGGGCAGTTATGCCCACCTGAAAGAGAACCCGAAGTTGAAATTCTGTAAGGAGATGAACCAGCTCATCAGCCAATACAATGTGGCTCGTGAAGGCGAAGTTAGAGAAAAACTTGCCTACGAACTTGGCATTCGTTACTATCAGGCATCCTGCTATGGCGACTGCTGGTATCTTACCCATTATGGCAAGAGTGTAGCCGATAGTGCCCGCACAGGCGAAGCCGATTTCGCAGCTATCGCTCAAGACTATCTCAAGGTGAGCAAGCAAAGCAGCAATCTTACACTTCGCTATCATTCGCTCTATGCCCTCTCATCCATCGGCATTGACCCATGGTTTAAGATATCATACGATGCCAACTGGAACGAGCAGAAGCTTCTCCAGCCACAATCCGCTCAATATCAGGCAATGATGGAATGGAGCCAGTTCAGCCGTCAACATCCGGAAATCGTAGATCAATACACCACGCGATGTGATGTATTGAAGCAATTCGAAAAAAATCTCTAATCTCTTACCATTTTCCCAGCGTTGGGAAAATGGTAACTTTTTCACCGCACATCAGCCGTCCAACACTCGCACATCAGCTGTTATGCATCCGCACATCAAGTGATGTGCAAGCGCACAACAGCTGATGTGCGGCCTTAGATACTATATCTTCCAACAATTTCTCCTATATCTTCTAGAAACTTCCATTATATGTCTCAAAGACTTCTGTTATACCTTCCAGGTACTTCTCCTATATCTTTCGACAACTATCCCTATATCTTTTGAAGACTATCCCTATATACCTCAACGTCTTCTCCTATATCTTCCTGCATCCGCAAGTGTTTCAGCGTTTCACTTGTTTTTCCAACATCAATTTTCCCTCATCTATGATTTTTAGTTAATTTTCCACGATTTCTTTGTATCTTTCATCCATAATGTGTATCTTTGCATTAAATATATTTAAACGTTTAAAATAAGGCAACATAACAATGGCAAAGAATAATAAGCAGGCAGCTAACCAAGACGGTAACAGCACCAAGAAGGCTACAAAGAAAAAGAAGAAAGTCAAGGTTTCGCATATCGTGAAACCAGAAAACATGACTTTAGAGGAATGGCAAATCAAACTGCGCAAGCAGGTGACCGATATCGAGCACTTCGATATCAGTTGTGTTGATGACGCCCTTTGCCCTGGAGAGTATATCGTTCACAACCCTGAAAAGAACAACGAGTACAAGGTGGTGTATCGTGGAGCCAACAGCGAATGGAATTATTGTTCCTGCATGGATTTCAAGACTTCGAGACTCGGCACTTGCAAACATATCGAAGCCGTCAAGAAATGGTTTGGCGGAAAGAGGGGCGTACATGTACATCGGGAATTGCCACCTTATACTTCTGTCTATCTCTCCTATCGGGATGAGCGATGCGTAAAGATTCGTATCGGCTCAGACAACAAGGAGGCATACGAACAGTTAGCCAAAGATTACTTTGACAAGAACCATGTCTTGAAGAAATCAGCCTATGCCCGCATTGGCTCTTTCTTGAAACAAGCTCGCCAAATCAGCGATACATTCAGATGCTATAAAGATGCCATTGACTTTATCATCGATATTCGCGAAAAAGCGAAAAGAATGAAGATTGTGAAGACATACGATGACGAGAAACTCAACAATCTTTTGAAAGTAAACCTCTATCCTTACCAGAAAGAGGGCATCCGCTTTGCTGCAAAGGCAGGAAAGGCTATCATTGCCGACGAGATGGGTCTCGGAAAGACAATCCAAGCCATAGGTACTGCCGAACTGCTACGCAAGGAAGGTCTTATTGGCTCTGTACTCATCCTCTGCCCTACCTCGCTCAAATATCAATGGCGAAGTGAAATCAAGAAGTTTACTGATGCCGAAGTCTTCGTCATAGAGGGAAGTCATCTCAAGAGAAAGGAAGCGTACAATCGCCCGGAACCTTACAAGATTATTTCCTATAATAGTGCCGCCAATGACATCAAGATACTCGGCTGTTTGCAAACCGATATGCTCATCATGGACGAGGTGCAGCGCCTGAAGAACTGGAACACGCAGATTTCCCGTGCGGCAAGAAAGATAGAATCAGATTACTCCGTAATTCTATCCGGTACCCCATTGGAGAACAAGCTCGATGAACTCTACTCTATCGTGGAGTTTGTTGATAATTTCCGCCTTGCCCCTTACTACCTCTTCAAAGACAAGCATATCATTACTGATGAAACAGGAAAAGTTCTGGGTTATAAGAACTTAAACGACATAGGCAAGAAGCTGGGCGATATTCTCATCCGTCGCCGCAAGAAGGATGTGAAACTCCAGATGCCTGAACGTTCTGACAAGAACCTTTTCATTCCGATGACCAATGAGCAGATGGAGATGCATCAGGAGTGGCAGAACCAGGTACGTCTCCTGGTTCTGAAATGGCGCAGGATGCATTTCCTATCCGATAAAGACCGCAAGCGTCTCCTGCTCTTCCTCTCACAGATGCGCATGGTATGTGACAGCAGTTATATCCTCGACCAAAAGACGAGATACGACACCAAGGTGGATGAATGCGTGAACATCATCAGCGACATTATCAGCGAGGAAGGTGAAAAGGTTGTGGTATTCAGTCAATGGGAACGCATGACCCGCCTCATCGCCAAGGAACTGGAGAAAAAAGAAATAGGCTTTGAATATCTGCATGGTGGCGTGCCATCCGAAAAGCGCAAAAACCTGGTAGATAATTTCATGAACGAACCATCGAGCCGGGTTTTCCTCTCTACTGATGCCGGAAGCACAGGCTTGAACCTGCAGTCAGCCGCTACCATCATCAACATCGACTTGCCTTGGAATCCTGCCGTTCTCGAACAGCGTATCGGGCGCATCTATCGCCTTGGTCAGCAGAACAACATCCAGGTTATCAATCTCGTAACACCTGATTCCATCGAGCAGGAAATGCTCGGTAAGTTGCGTTTCAAGACCTCCATGTTTGAAGGCGTTCTTGATGACGGCGAAGATTCTGTATTCATCACAGATGATAAGTTCAGCAAGATGATGGAAACAGTGAGCGGTATGGTGGAAGAGGACGAAGAAACAGAGAAGGCTCGCAACAAACATAAATCTAACGAGAATAAAGAAGAGGTTTCCATCCAGCAGCAAACGAACTCATCTTCGAACGGAGAATCCGTCTCTAATCGCTCAAGTCAGCCAAAGGATTTGGTAGCCCAAGGAATATCTTTCCTCTCAGGCTTAGCCGAAACCTTAAAGTCGCCAGAAGCCACAGCCCAGCTGGTTGATTCCATCGTTGAGAAAAACGAGCAGACAGGCGAAACCTCCATCAAGATACCTGTGGAGAGCAAAGAGACGGTTTCTAACCTTCTGAATCTCATCGGTAAGTTGTTTGCAAAATAAGTCATGGGTAAAAAGAAACATAAGCATCAAGGACATTATTGCAAGATGTGTGGAGAGTATAAATCCAACGAGTCGTTCAGTGGTAAAGGACACAGACTGCACATCTGCAAGAAATGTATATCAATAAGAAATAAGGCTAAAAAAGAAAAGAAACATTTAGAACATGATAGAATTAACGAAGTCTCAGAAGGAAACAGCTCGCAAGCTCATTAATTTGGGCTTGCAGCGAGAGTGCGCCAAGTTCATGCAATCTACCAAAGATTTCATGAACAAGAACGCATCAGCAGAGGATGCACACGATGCATACCTCAAACTATATGATAAGGTATACTAATTCGACAAGCATATCGCTCGCCGATACGATGGGATGTCAGGAGGTAAATATTACATCACCGTATGTTACCTATACTATGACGGAGTATTGACTGACGAAGACATCCGAGAGTTTGACGATGAGCTATATAACAGTTTGAAAGAAGCCAAGAAGTCTTTTCAAAATTAAACGATATGAGTTACACAGAATATTCTTGTAGCAGACTAAATTTTAAAATATGTTTGTTCTACCAAAAGAAATTGGAGATTTAGGAGAGATACAAGTATTTATTGATGAGCAAAGAAGGAAATAAATAACCTTTTCCTTGCTACAACCAAATAAAAAGCGTAACTTTGCCGAAATATCATAAAAATAAGCAATTATGAAGGAAGAAGAAATCAAAGAATTGTTCGAGCAATTCGAAGCTATCGCCAACGAATACGAAGGCGTAGAGTGTTGGAGTGCAAGAGAACTTGCACAAGTGTTGGGTTATAGCCAATGGCGTAATTTCGAAGGAATTATCGAAAAAGCAAAAGCATCATGTACCAATGCAGGGCAAGAGGTATCATACCATTTTGCTGATGTCAGCAAAATGGTCACCCTTGGTTCTGGATCTCAGCGTGAAGTCAAAGACTACATGCTGACTCGTTATGCTTGCTATCTCATTGCCCAAAACGGTGATCCACGCAAGCCACAAATCTCTTTTGCCCAAAACTACTTTGCCGTACAAACTCGCCGAGCAGAATTGGTGCAAAAGCGTTTGCTGGAATACGAACGTGTACAAGCACGTGCAAAACTTGCAGAAACAGAGAAGCGTCTCTCTGGTGTGCTGTATGAAAGAGGGGTGGACAGCAAAGGCTTTGCCATCATTCGCTCACTAGGTGACAAGGCGTTGTTTAATCTCGACACGGCTCTTCTCAAACGTAAATTGGGTGCTCCTAACAGCCGACCTCTCGCCGATTTCCTTCCAACACTAAATATTAAAGCTAAAGATTTTGCTGCAGAAATGACTTCTGTCAACGTTCAGCAAAAGGATTTACATGGTCAGCAATCTATCTGTCAAGAGCATGTCGATAATAATAAGGCTGTTCGTAATATGATGCTCCAACGTGGCATTGTGCCAGAAAATCTTCCTGCAGGTGAAGACGTCAAGAAAGTAGAACGCAGATTAAAATCTGACGAAAAGACATTAACCAAAAAGAATAGCAAAAAGAAATAATATCCATCACAATTCTATAACTAGAGAAGATGTAAGGATTTCACTCGCGATTTATGATTTTTAGTTAATTTTCCACGATTTCTTCGTATCTTTCATTTATAATGTGTAACTTTGCACCGGAAATTTAAACGTTTAAAGATAAAATGGCATTAAAATGTGGTATTGTAGGCCTCCCAAACGTGGGTAAGTCTACACTGTTCAACTGTCTGTCTAGTGCAAAGGCACAGGCAGCTAACTTCCCTTTCTGTACTATCGAACCAAACTTGGGCGTCATCACCGTACCAGATGAGCGACTCAACAAGTTGGCAGAGATTGTTCACCCAGGACGCATCGTCCCAGCTACTTGCGAAATCGTAGATATCGCAGGTCTCGTAAAGGGTGCCAGCAAGGGCGAAGGTCTTGGTAATAAATTCTTGGGAAATATCCGTGAGTGCGATGCTATCATCCACGTAATCCGCTGTTTCGACGATGACAACATCGTTCGCGAGGGTGGCGCTAAGGTTGATCCTTTGGAGGATAAGAGCGTCATCGATACAGAGTTGCAGCTCAAGGACCTGGAAACTATCGAATCTCAGCTCACCAAGCAGAAGAAGACTGCTGCAGCAGGCAACAAGGATGCTAAGACGATGGTTACCGTTCTGGAGGCTTACAAGGCCGAACTGGAGCAGGGAAAGAACGCTCGTGGCGTTACTTTCGAAAGCAAGGAAGAGCAGAAAGTGGCTCACGACCTCTTCCTCCTCACTACCAAGCCTGTGCTCTACGTAGCCAATGTTGACGAGGCTTCTGCCAAGACCGGCAACGAGTATAGCAAGAAGGTAGAGGAAATCGCCAAGGAAGAAGGTGCTGAGTGCATGGTCATCGCTGCAAAGACAGAGGAAGACATCGCATCGCTCGAAACCTACGAGGACAAACTGATGTTCCTCGAAGAACTCGGATTGGAAGAGAGCGGCGTAAACCGACTCATCAAGAAGGCATATGCCCTGCTGAACCTCGAAACATTCATCACCGCTGGTGAGATGGAGGTCAAGGCATGGACCTATCACAAGGGCTGGAAGGCTCCTCAGTGTGCCGGCGTCATCCATACCGACTTCGAGAAGGGATTCATCCGTGCAGAGGTTATCAAGTATGATGACTATATCAAGTATGGCTCTGAGGCTGCAGTACGCGAGGCTGGTAAGCTCGGCATCGAGGGCAAGGAGTACGTCGTACAGGATGGTGACATCATGCACTTCCGGTTCAATGTATAATCCTATTCTTCTACGGTTATGATAGCAAATCTGCTTAACTATATCGTATGGGACCCAGACCCAATCCTGGCTCATCTGGGTCCTATGACCATCCGCTACTATTCCACCTGCTGGATGATCGGTCTGCTGCTGGGCTATCTGCTCATGAGCAAGCTCTACAAGCAGCAGGGGCTTTCAGATGAGAAGTTCTCTCCACTGTTTCTCTACATCTTTATCGGTGTATTGATAGGTGGCCGTCTGGGACATTGCATCTTCTATCAGCCGGAATATTTCCTCACCCAGTGGGATCACTTCATCGAGATGCTGATACCTGTTCATCATATGCCAGACGGCAGTTGGAAGTTTACGGGTTATGAGGGACTGGCGAGCCACGGAGGCGTATTCGGCATGTTCGTCGGCATCTGGCTCTATTGCCGCAACATGAAGGTGAGCGGCTGGGTAGTGCTCGATAATATGGGTATCTGCTCAGGCATTACAGCCACCTTTATCCGTTTGGGCAATCTGATGAATTCTGAGATTATCGGCAAGGTTACCGATGTGCCTTGGGCATTTATCTTCGTTCGCGAAGACCAGTATCCACGCCATCCGGGTCAGCTCTACGAGGCATTGGCATACTTCTGCTTTTTCCTCCTCATCCTCTTCATCTACAAGAAGAGAGGTCCTAAGAGCGTAGGCACCGGTTTCTATTTCGGTCTTTGCCTTACCCTTATCTTCACCTTCCGTTTCTTCATCGAATATACCAAGGAGATTCAGGTAGCATTCGAGGCAGGTCTGCCTATGGATATGGGACAGATATTGAGCATTCCGCTCATCATCGCCGGTGTATGGAGCATCGCTTCCAGCACAAAGAGAGCGAAAGAAAAGAACGTAGAGGCAAAATAATATTAGACGACTTATTTTCAGATTATAAAAATCCCTCCTCGTGCAACAGCATCTGCTGCCACGGGGAGGGATTTATATTTTTATCTTCCCAGTAGAATTTTCTTGATATCATTGAGTTTGTTCAATGCCTCTACCGGAGTGAGATTGTTCACATCCAGCCCGAGTATTTCATCACGTATCTGCGTCAGTACAGGATCATCGAGCTGGAAGAAACTGAGCTGCACACCATCCTTAGGTTCATCGATGTGCTGTACGTTCGGTTTACCGGCACCGCCAACCCCGGCATTGTCATCCTCCAACTGTTTGAGAATCACATTGGCACGGTTCACGATGCTGCGAGGCATACCGGCAATCTCTGCCACATGGATACCGAAAGAGTGCTCACTGCCTCCCGGTTCCAGTTTACGCAGGAAGATTACCTTTCCGTCCACCTCTCTCACACTCACATTGAAGTTCTTGATGCGAGGGAAGTTCTTCTCCATCTCGTTGAGCTCATGATAGTGGGTAGCAAAGAGCGTACGTGCCTGTGCCTTCTTATGTTCATGCAGATATTCCACGATAGCCCAGGCAATGGAAATACCATCGTAGGTAGAAGTACCTCTTCCCAGTTCATCAAAGAGCACCAGCGAGCGCGGAGAAACGTTGTTCAGGATGTTTGCTGCCTCGGTCATCTCTACCATGAAGGTCGATTCGCCGAGCGATATATTGTCGCTTGCACCTACACGTGTGAAGATTTTATCCACCAGTCCCACTCGGGCGCTCTCTGCGGGCACAAAACAGCCTACCTGTGCCAGCAGCACGATAAGGGCGGTCTGGCGCAGCAGAGCCGATTTACCAGCCATGTTAGGACCGGTAATCATCATGATCTGCTGTTTCTCGGTATCGAGCAGCACATCGTTAGGTACATAGCGTTCGCCCAGCGGCAGTTGGGTTTCAATCACCGGATGCCTGCCCTGCTTGATGTCGAGCACCTCAGAATCATCGACGATAGGGCGCACGTAGCGGTTCTCGTCAGATGTCTTTGCAAATGACAAAAGACAGTCCATACGGGCGATGAGGTTGGCATTGATCTGTATCTGCGGAATATACTCCTGCATGGCAGCTATCAGTTCGTTGAAGAGCTGTGCTTCCAATACTAGAATCTTCTCATCAGCACCGAGAATCTTTTCCTCATATTCCTTCAGTTCCTGGGTGATATAACGCTCTGCCTGAGCCAGCGTCTGCTTGCGTATCCACTCCTCAGGCACCTTGTCCTTAAAGGTATTTCTCACCTCCAGATAGTATCCGAAAACATTATTGTAACCTACCTTCAGACTCGAAATTCCTGTCTTTTCTATCTCCCTTTCCTGTATCTTGAGCAGATAATCCTTGCCGTGGCGGCTGATGGCACGAAGGTCGTCAAGTTCGGCATTGAATCCGTCGGCTATCACGTCACCCTTGTTGACCAGCTGTGGCGGATCGGGCTGTATTTCCCTGGCGATGCGATCTTTCAGGGTCTCACATACGTTCAGCTGCTCGCCTACCCGCTTCAGAGCCTCGTTCGTAGCATGATGGCATGCCACCTTGATAGGCTTGATGGCTTCGAGTGCATTCTTCAGCTGAACCACTTCGCGAGGCGAAACTCTACCCACGGCTACTTTGGAAATGATACGCTCCAGGTCGCTGATGCGATGCAACTGGTCATCGAGAAGCTGACGGAATTCCGGTTCCTTGAAGAAATATTCCACGATGTCGAGACGCTCGTTGATTGGTTTAACGTCCTTCAACGGGAAGACCAGCCAGCGTCTGAGCATACGTCCGCCCATCGCCGTTACCGTACGGTCGATGACATTCAGGAGAGAAGAACCGTCTTCCTGCATAGGGGCAACCAGCTCCAGACTGCGGATGGTAAACCTGTCCATACGCACGAACTTATCTTCTTCGATACGTGAAAGGGCGGTGATATGATTAATCTGTGTATGCTGGGTAATCTCGAGATACTGCATGATGGCACCACTGGCTATCACGCCGTTCTTGAGATGCTCTACACCGAAACCCTTCAGAGATTTTGTCTTGAAATGTCCCAGGAGTTTCTGCAGGGCTGTCTGTTCGGTGAAAACCCAGTCATCCAGTTCGAAGGTACAGTATTTGCTGCCGAAATATTTCTCGAAGTCATTCTTTCGGGCACGGTCGTAGAGCACCTCTTTCGGCATGAAGTTGCCCATCAGTTTTTCTACATAGTCGTAGGTTCCCTCGCCGGTAAGAAACTCTCCGGTCGAGATATCCAGAAAGCTCACACCGCAGGCGGTCTTGCCGAAGTGTACGGCTGCCAGGAAGTTGTTCTCCTTGTAGTTCAGTACGTTATCTCCCATCGCCACACCCGGTGTAACGAGTTCAGTAATACCTCGCTTCACCATCTTGTCCATCTGGCTCAGTCCCTTCTTACCTTTTATTTCGAGTCGTTTCTTCTTCGGGTCTTCCAGCTGGTCGCATACCGCTACGCGCTTACCCGCCCTGATGAGTTTAGGCAGATAGGTATCCAGAGCATGATGAGGGAATCCTGCCATCTCGGTCGTGCCCGTAGAACCGCCATTGTTGCGTCGTGTCAGCGTAATGCCGAGTATACGGGATGCCTCCACCGCATCTTCGCAGTAAGTTTCGTAGAAGTCACCGCAACGGAAGAGCAGCAGCGCTTCGGGATGTTTCGATTTCATCTCGAAAAACTGTCTCATCATCGGTGTAAGACCTTTATTATCGTTTGCCATTATCTTTCTTCTCCTTATAATTTCTTTTAATTTACATAGTTTCTATCTACAATACTCCTCTTTAAACCACAGCCGGTATATCGGGTCAACAAAGACAAAAGCATCGTTTTGCTTTTCGATAATATCTTTGTTCTGGAGCGTTTTCCTGTTCTTGACAATCGTATTCGGATTACCAAGATTATAGATTTGTTTCACGGCTTGCGAAGAGAAATGCTGTTCGCCATTGGCTATAGCCTTAAGCATCTCTATCTGGGTGGAACTGAGATTCTCCGTATCATTCTGAAACATCGGGGTATTGATGTTGAGTACCTGTTTCAATCCCAGATGATATATATCTTCCGTCACTTCCGAAACCGTGAAACTCCAGATAAAATAGCACAACTGCTGGAGATACCAGGAATGGCACGCCACGGCATCACAGATCCGCTCTGCCATCTCTGCAGAGATTGACTTTCCTGTCTTCTCGAAAGATGACAGAATGAATGGAATCCAATGCTCCTTAGCTATCTTCTGCATGAAAATCACTTGTCCGAAGCGATAAAAAGGACTATTGGAATTGTTGAAAATATTGAGCATCATGTTTCGCTTGCTGCCGTAGAGACAATAAGAGGTAAGCTGCTGTTGCTGCCATACCGAGCGCATCTTTCCCTCCATATCCTTATACTCAGGAAGGTTAGCCAACTGCTGGAACTCGTCTATGCAGACGATAATCCTGATGCCCTTTTCCTTTGCCAGCAACTCAGGCAGTTGGAGAATCGTCATCTTATCACGCTCTTGTGGCACAAACTTCAGGTCAAAAGCCATGAAGTCGGTCACCTGGTCGCTTACTACAACCTGCGGTATCACGCCTGTCAGGAATTTCTTTGCATCCTCTATCCACCGTTCCATTTTAGAGGAAGCACAAGCTATAACCTGACTGGCAAAAGTGCGATAAAATTCAGATTCAGAGCCGATGCTGAAGGCATCGATATAACAGATTCTTACGTTATTATCCTCATCAGCCAATTCGTTCATCGCCCTTTTCACTAGTGATGATTTACCCCATCGGCGTGGTGAAATCAGCATCACGTTGATATGGGAGGACAGTAATTGCTTGAGCAAAGCCCTGTCTTCCTGTCTGTCGATAAAATTCTCATTGGTGGCTAATGTACCAAATTGAAATGGTGATAGATATTTTGCCATATTCCTAGTAATTTGGTACAAAGTTACGAAATATTACCCTAAGGTAAGTTACCCTAAGGTAATATTTAGAGTTTTTTAAATGAATATATGCTGCATTACCATAATAAAGCCGTACTTTTGTACTCATGAAAAAGAAACAATTATACATAGGGGTCCTGTCGGTTGCTTGCTGCGCGCTCGTAGCAATAGGCATCACCTTGCACCTGCTCTACCCCAAGAAACAGATACAGAACCTGGTGAAAACTCCACCGGTTCTCCGGCTCAAGCCACAGCCTGCAGATACACTGAAGAAGAAACCTGTGAAGAAGATGGATTTCAATATCTCCGGCACTTTAAGAGATAAGGAAGGAAAGGGAGTGGCTGGCGTCATCGTGAGCGATGGATTCAACTGTGTGAAAACCGATGCACAGGGCAGATATAAGATGAAGCGAGACAGCCTGGCAAAATTCATATACTATTCTGTTCCAGCCGATTGCGAGGTTCCTACCCATTCTAAGACCGATCGCACGGCTTTCTTCTACCAAAAGGTATCCAAGGGGAAGAAAACCTATAACTTCACCCTCACCCGACTGCCGGGCGGCAAGGAGATTCACTATAAGATGATTGTCATCGGTGACCCGCAGGTTACCAATGCCTACAGCCCTTACTATACTTCTCCGGATGATAATCCCATCAAGAAGAGCGATGTAGAAAGATTCACTACCCAGACGATGGCGGACATCAGGCAAACCATCCAGAATCTTCCACCCGGAACTCCTGTATATGGACTCAGCATGGGCGATGATGTACAGTATTATGGCGGTTACAACGCCAAACTGGAGCGTCAGATACGCCAGGCATTGGGCTCTTCAGAGATGCGTCTCTTCTCCGTCATCGGCAATCACGACCAGGATGGCAAGGCTCTCTACCGCCGCAAATGGGAAGAGAATTTCGGTCCTACCGATTTTTCCTTCAACCGTGGCGATGTGCATTATGTCTGCATCAACAACTGCTTCTTCCATCGCGGCATGTCTTATTATTCTCCTGGAGAATTACGTGAGCGCCAGGTGAAGTGGCTGAAGCAGGATCTCGCCCTCACGCCAAAGGATATGAAGGTGGTACTCTGTTATCATATTCCTTTTACCTTCGGTAATGCGCCTTTCAGCAAGGCGAAGCCGCTGAGCAATGCCAATGAGCAGGGGCATTATTCTTCTTCCCGTCTCTCGCTCCTGCTTTCTTTGCTGAAACAGTTTAAGGGCGGTTACGAACTCTTCTGCGGACATACTCATTTTGCCTGCAACCACGAAATCAACTATGAGGGAGAGGATGTGATGGAGCATTGTCATGCTGCCGCCTGTGGCAATATATGGCAGTCGAATATCAACATCTGCGGCACCCCGAACGGATATTATGTATACAGTTTTGTGGGTACCAGCATCAGCAACTGCTATTACAAGGGAACTTTCTGGGATAAGAGCAAGCAGATGACCTTGTTCCGTGCGCAGACCGATTTCAACGGTGAGAAATACTCTAGGGATTGGCAGTTGGCAAACAACAGGAATATCCTGGTAGCCAATGTCTTCAATGCTACCAGTCATTGGCGTGTTGTAGCCGTAGAGGATGGCAAAGAATATCTGATGGGGCGCCTCAGCGGAAAGGGGCAGGATGCCTTTGCCGCAGGCTATCATCATAAGTATAGCGAGAGTGTATCTTACCGGTTCGTAAGCAAGGGCAACGGTTATCTCATCATGAACCACCTATATTATTATACTCCTAGGAATCCGAATGCCAGAATCATCATCAAAGCATCCGATCCATACGGAAATACCTATACGGCATCGAGCGACGAGGCGATAACAGAGCCTTTCGCCAACTTTGCCCATTATTACGAAAAAGAGTATAAGGAATATAAGAGTAAGAAAGATAAGATGTTGCGGGATTCTATATCTGGCAGACAGAAAGATTCACTTGCTGCAAGGAAGAAAGATTCTGCAGCAGCACAAAAATAAAAAGAGAGGGTGCGTCATAAGTTGATGATGCACCCTCTTTTTAAATATTATTTGTTCAGTTTCCAGGTAACACCATCTTTGGTGTCCTTTACCTCGAAGCCGGCTTCAGCCAGGGCATCGCGAATCTGGTCGCTGGTAGCCCAGTCCTTATCAGCCTTAGCCTTGGCACGCAGGTTGAGAACCATATCCACTACCTTGCCATAAGCCTCTTCACGAGCATCATTGTTGGCTCCCTTCTCACTCTTCAGACCGAGCAGGTCGAAGGTGAAGAGATGCATGGTGTCTGAAAGCTCCTTCAGGTCTTCAGCAGAGATGTTTGCCTTGTGGTCGAGGGCTGTGTTGATTACGTGGCAAGCCTCGAAGAGATAGCTGATAACGAGCTGAGTCTGGAAGTCATCGTTCATCGCATCGTAGCAGCGCTGGCGCAACTCGCTTACAAACTTCTTCACCTGCTCATCGCTCTGCTTAGCCACAGGCACACGCTCCAGGTCGTTCAAACCATTCATCAGGCGCTCCAATCCCTTCTGGCTAGCCTTCAATGCATCGTTAGAGAAATCTACGGTGCTGCGGTAGTGAGCAGAGAGGATGAAGAAGCGGATGGTCATTGGCGAATAAGCCTGCTCCAGACTGTCGTGATTGCCTGTGAAGAACTGCTCCAAAGTGATGAAGTTGCCAAGACTCTTACCCATCTTCTGACCGTTGATGGTAATCATATTGTTGTGCATCCAGTAACGAACCATCTGGTCGCCCTGAGAAGCCACGGCCTGAGCAATCTCGCACTCGTGGTGAGGGAAAATCAAATCCATGCCGCCACCGTGAATATCGAAGTGGCTGCCCAAGTACTTGCGTCCCATCGCAGTACACTCGCAATGCCAGCCAGGGAAACCATCACTCCAAGGACTAGGCCAGCGCATGATATGCTCAGGTGAAGCCTTCTTCCAGAGGGCGAAGTCAGCCTGGTTCTTCTTCTCGCCGATACCAGCCAGCTCGCGGCTCTCGTTGATTACGTTCTCCAGGTTACGTCCGGAGAGGATACCGTACTTATGATCCTTGTTATACTTCTCGATGTCGAAGTAGATAGAGCCGTTACTCTCGTAGGCATAACCATTGTCTAGGATTTCCTGAACCAGTTTCTCCTGTTCAATGATATGGCCTGTGGCATGAGGCTCAATACTAGGAGGGAGTACGTTCAGCGCCTCCATAGCATCGTGGTAGCGGTTGGTGTAGTACTGCGCAATTTCCATTGGCTCCAACTGCTCCAGGCGAGCCTTCTTCTCAATCTTGTCATCGCCTTCATCTGCATCGTGCTCCAGGTGGCCAACGTCGGTAATGTTTCTAACGTAGCGAACCTTATAGCCCAGGTGCTTGAGATAGCGGAAGAGTATATCGAATGTGATGGCTGGTCGTGCATGACCGAGATGCGGATCGCCATACACGGTAGGGCCACAAACATACATGCCCACGTTAGGAGCGTGGAGCGGAGTGAATCTCTCTTTCGTACGTGTGAGAGTGTTATAGATCAATAATTTCTGTTCCATCTTGTATGAACCTTTATTTTATATTATTTATATTTTGAGTGCAAAGTTAACTCATTTTTCTGATATATCCGACAAATCATTCGCAAAATGTTATTAAAATCCTCGAAAATATCAATGGAACTGATTTTCCATGGTAAATTCTCTCTGTATGATGCTGCTATATTTTTGCATAAAGTAAGTAGTTTTTGTATATCTATTCACTATTTGTAAGTTTTTTGCCAATTATATGCATAAAATTATCAAATTATTAGCATATATCGAAAATAATGTGTAACTTTGCAGCCGCAAACAGTTATCAATTATCAAGAAGGCGGCTATAAGTTCCGCTAATGAGTATTAAGTTAGAAGAAAATGGCATATACAAGATTGAGTGCTGCCGAAGCGGCAGCGATGATTAACGATCAAGATACAATCGGATTGAGTGGTTTCACACCAAACGGCGTGCCTAAGGCAACCTTCCGCGAACTCTCCAAGAGAGCCGTGGCTGAGCACGAGGCGGGCAGACCTTTCCAGGTGGGCATCCTCACGGGTGCTTCTACCTCGCAGAGTATCGAAGGTGACATGGCAGCAGCCCATGCCATCAAGTTCCGTGCGCCATTTTCTACCAACAAGGACTTTAGAACTCATACCAACCTGGGCGAGATTGATTATGAGGATATGCACCTCGGCCACATGGCTGAGCGCCTGCGCCGTGGTTTCTATGGCGAAATAGACCTTGCCATCATCGAAGTTTCTAATTTGGAAGAAGGCGAAACTACCTGCAAGGCATTCCTTACCTCTGCCGGCGGCATCGTTCCTACCATCGTTAGATTGGCAAAGAAGGTGCTCATCGAGAAGAATACCTTCCACAGTCCAGCTTCCCGTTATCTTCACGATGTATATGAGATAGCAGAATGCCCATTCCGCACACCTATCCCAATCTTGAATGTGGGCGATAGAATAGGTAAAGAGTATGTGGAGATTGATGCCCGCAAGATTGTGGGTGTGGTAGAATGCAACATTCCGGAGGAGGCGCGTGCCTTCAAACCGCTCGACCCTGTGACCGAACAGATGGGACATAATGTGGCTGATTTTCTGGTCAGTGACCTGAAGAAGGGACATATTCCTCCTCAGTTCCTGCCTTTGCAGAGCGGAGTGGGCGTAACTTCCAATGCTGTATTGGAGGCATTGGGACAGAACCCTAACGTGCCGGTATTCAGCGTTTATACCGAGGTGGTTCAGGATGCCGTGGTAAAATACATGCGCGAGGGAAGAATCAAGGATGCTTCCTGCTCTTCGCTCACCGTAACAAACGATACATTGAAAGAGGTGTATGATGATATTGATTACTTCAAGAAGCATCTCACCATCCGCCAGAGCGAGATTTCAAACTCTCCTGAGGTCATCCGCCGTCTGGGTGTCATCGCCATGAACACCGCCATCGAGTGCGATATCTACGGCAATGAGAACTCCAGCCATATCTGCGGCAGCAAGCTGATGAATGGTATCGGCGGTTCCTGCGATTACGAGCGCAATGGTTACATTTCTATCTTCACCACACAGAGTACCACCAAGAACGGTTGCATCTCTGCCATTGTTCCGATGTGCAGTCACGTGGACAGTACCGAGCACGATGTGGATGTCATCGTTACCGAACAGGGAGTAGCCGATCTCCGTGGCAAAGGCCCATTGCGCCGTGCCAAAGAGATTATCGAAAACTGTGCCCATCCGGATTACCGCCCTATGCTCCGCGAATACTTGAAGTTTGCCGAGAAGGGCCACGAGCCACAGAGCATGCGTGCTGCTCTCGCCATGCACGATACCTTCCTGAAGAAGGGAGATATGAGATTGACTGATTTCGGAGAATATCTGAAATAAGAGAAGGCCGAAAGATTGTGAAAACCGAGAAGACAAATCTTTCATAGATGACTCAGAAAAATATCGAATTATATGATAAGCGGCATTCATATCCAAGGAATGCCGCTTATTATTTGTTATAAGCATATAGAAAACACTTTAATTCTATACGAATAAACTATACTCCCAGAAGAAAGTTCCGCATAAAGACGCTTAACGGAGAAGTAATTAGGCATCAAAACTTTTTCTTATCAGAACAAGAATAATTTCAATTAACATAGGAGAAAGTTTATCCCTTAATCGAGCTATCGCACGACGCTTCTGTACCTTCACCGTCTCAGCGGAGATGTCCAGTTGCTCTGCAATCTCCCTGTTTTTCTTCCCCTCCATACAAAGAAGAAAGACTTCCTTTTGGCGAGGAGGCAACTCATCTATCGCAGCAAAGAGTTGACGATAGATTTCTTCCTTATTAAAAATATCCAAGGTATCATCCACCAGCATAAACTCCTGCAGATTATCAACTATACTCTGCCGATAGTTGTTGTGTACCGCTTGATGACGCAGGTGATTGAGAGCAGAGTTATGCACCATATTATATAAATAGGCGGAAAACTTGGAAATACTGTTGAAAAAAGGGCGACGTTCCCATAGAACAGAGAAAAGATCCTGCACGATATCTTCTGCAATGGTCATTTCCACAAACTGACAACCATAACTCACCAAGGCACGATAATATTTATCGTACAACAACTCGATGGCCTGATTATCCCATTGGCAAATTATTGCAATTTCAATATCACTTTTCTCACTCATGAGTGCAAAGATACGCATTTTTATGCAGTAAAATTAAAAAATGCAACTTTTTTTCACTTTTTTCTTGATTTTTGTAACCACAAACGCACCCGAGTGTGTTATAATAGTAAATACAGAGAATAATTCTATCACAAAAGTATTAGAAAATATGAATAAGAATATTGATATCAATACACTCGTCAGTAAATTACTGACTGGCGAAATCTCAGAGGAAGAAGGCAAGGAGCTCTTATCAAGAGTAGAGCAAGATGCGTCGCTAAAAGACAAAATAGAGCATCTCATGAATGAAGATGATTTTCTCCAACGCTACCATCTCTACAAGAGCATTGATGCCGAGAAAGCAAAAGCTACATTCAAAGCATCTCTCCAACATGCAGAGGAACAGGAAGATAGGAATGATGACAAAGCAGCTACCATCATCTGGTTGCGACGTATAGCCGCTGCAGCAGCTATCGCCCTCATATTAATGGGTACATGGATGTATTTCGGACATCAAGGTTCCACCCCACCAGCCGTCATCACCGCAGAACTGCATCAAGCCATAGAACGGGTTCAGCAGAATGACATGAATGGAGCTACACTTACCATCAACGGCAAAACCATCAAGGTGAAAGATGCACAGAGTGCATTGGCACAAGCAGAAAAAGTAGCTGACAGTAAGGATGGAAGCAGTTTCTTTGGAAGCGACGAAATAACAGAAAGCTCCCTGATAACAAAGAAAGACAAGGAATTCTGGATGGTACTGGACGACGGAACCTACGTGCATCTCAACTACAATACCACCCTCATCTATCCTAATCACTTCGTAGGCAGCGAGCGTAAGGTAAAGCTCAAGGGAGAAGCCTATTTCATCGTGGCCAACGACTCGAAGAAACGACCTTTCATAGTAGAGACTGCCAACGGAGATGTACACGACTATGGTACCGAGTTTAATGTCAACACGATGAAGGAAAAAGGTGTAACCAGCGTTGTTCTGGTGAAAGGTAAAGTTGGTGTGAGCAGCAAGTACGGTAAAGAATACCTGTTGAAACCAGGCGATATGGCAACCCTGAAAGCAGGCAGAACACCAGACATCCAGCAAGTGGATGTTAATCTTTACACCTCTTGGAACACGGGCAACTTCTTGTTCGACGGCTGCACGCTGCAAGATCTGATGGAAGTTATCTCCCATTGGTACAACATGAAGGTGGAGTTCTCATCCGAAGACATGAAAGAACTGCGATTCACTGGCAGCATTGACAAATACGAACCGATGGGACAGACTCTCAATGCAATAGAGAATATCACAAGATTGAAGATAACTGCCAAGGAAGGCATCATCAACATCAGAGAATATAAACATTAATATTATATCAATACTGCGTTAAATTAACATTTAATCGTCTGTAAATCAATAACTT
>DAWDQD010000046.1:0-24032 GCA_052349145.1 Segatella copri
CCGCCGACCCTCTGCTTGTAAGGCAGATGCTCTAAACCAGCTGAGCTAAACGCCCTTGTTTTCGTGAGCTTTTGCTCAACAAGGTTTTGTCCAAGATTTTGTGGGCGTTGACGGATTCGAACCGCCGACCCTCTGCTTGTAAGGCAGATGCTCTAAACCAGCTGAGCTAAGCGCCCTTACTTTTCGTAAGCGGTTGCAAAGGTACGACTATTTTTTGGTTCCACCAAATTTTTCAGCAACTTTTTTCGTTTTTTCTTCAAAAAAGTGCATTTTCTGGTGTTTTTCCTCAATTTTCAGGGTAAAAACGGTCAGTTTTTGCATTTCAATTGCCAAAAACAGCCAACCAAGAGAAAGTACTTACGATGGGACTGCAAAACCTCATTCAACCCCAAAAGGTACTTATTGAGAAAGAAAAGTTCTTTTTTAAGAAATTCAAAGAAACAAAAAAGGCATTCTTCACGAGGAAGAATGCCCTATTCTATTTTTATACCTTATATTATATATACTGTATAATTACTCACCAACCTGAACAGTTGCACGACGGTTGTAAGAAGCAGGAGTCAAATCCTTAACACCACCGTTAGCCTTAACTACGATGTTCTCCTTTGCAACACCCAACTTAACGAGCTCATCAGCTACCTTCTCAGCACGAGCCTTAGAAATCTTCTGGTTAACAGCTGCAGAACCAGTAGCGCTGTCAGCATAACCGTTAACTACCAACTTAGCGTTGTTGTCCTTAGCATACTGAGCGAGAGCCTGTACGTTTACGAGATCCTTCTTAGAAGCAACCTTAGACTTGCCGATGTTGAAGAATACAGAAACTGGAGTAGCAACATACTCCTTAACTACCTTATCCTCTACAGGCTTCTGGTTGTTCAAGAGATTCTTCAAACGGTCGTTCTCTGCATTAGCATCGTTCAACTTAGCATTGAGAGCGTCAAGTTCTGACTGATGAAGAGCGTTGATAGCATCAACATCTGGAACCTTGTTCCAAGTAGCCTTACCCAAATTGTATGTAACACCGACCTCAACATTCAAAGAACGGTCGTGTCTTGCAATCATCTTGCTCAAAGAGTGAGAAGAGGTCTTCTTTGCGCCATCCAACAACTCTGTAACTCCATCATAGTCGTTATCACCCAATGTATAGTTTACATCGAGGTTGATAGCCCACTTGTTATTGATCTTGAACTCATTCAAGAGACCAACACCAGCAACAGGAGAATAGCGGTTAGCGCTCATGTTACGGTTCAAACCAACACCTACGTAAGGGATGCAATCCCAAACACGTGCCTCATTGTAACCGCAGAACATATTGCTGAGGTTGAACAGAATCTGCTCGTTCAAAGTCCAGTACTTGTTTGCATTTGTCTTCTTGTCCTCAGAAACAACAGTGCGGCCCCATGCACCATTGAACTTAGTACGGAGACCAAGACCTGGTGTGAACCACTTACCTACTGCTACAGAGAAACCAAGATTGTTTCTGAACCCCTTGAATGGGCTCTTAGAGAAACCATTACCCTCTTCCTGGTTACCCCAGAAAGCAGAACCTGCAACGTTTGCCTGTACAAACCAATTGCTCCAGAAAGAATTTGTTGCAACACTATACTTTTCAGTAGTTGCTGCATCCTGAGCCATACTGCCCATTGTTACGCTAGCCAATGCTAGCACTGCTAATAACTTTTTCATAACTTTATAGTTTAACAATCAATTTATATATCTATACCTTCTGAATGAGTGTGCAAAGATAATACTATTTTTTGAAACAACCTTCTTTTTCATAAAAAATTAGCATTTTATGTTAACTTTTTTAAGAAAAGAAGGTTTTTTTACCATATTTTAGCCTAAAAGATGCTCTATTTCCTGCTGACGGAGGATGCAAAGCACCGACTTCCCGTCGGGCGTATAATTGACATTCTGGCAGGCAAACAAATCATTCACCAAGCCCTCCATCTCTTCATTGCTCAATATCTGTCCCTGAGGAATCGCTGCCTGGCGAGCCAGACTCAAAGCCAAAGACTGATTGATTTCATCAATGGCTGATACCCCTTTTTCTACAGCAGACGAAACCATATCCTGTACCAGTTTAAGAGGATTCAATCCTTCAAGTCCGGCAGGAACAGAATTTACAGCATAGCTTCCACCTCCCAGATCTTCCAGTTCAAACCCCATGGACTCCATTTCCGGCAGAATCTTTTCAAAGATTACCTTCTCTGACATCGGAAACTGCACAACCTCAGGAAAGAGGACTTTCTGTGAATGAAAGGTCCGGTCAGCCAACTGGCGCAAATACTGTTCGAACAAGACACGCACATGGGCACGATGCTGGTCGATAATCATCAATCCCGATTTTACCGCAGTCATGATATACTTACCTTTATACTGGTAATGGGCTGGCGATTTCTCTGCAATGATACTGTCTGGCGTATTATCCTGACTAGAATCATCGGAAAACACCATGGTCTGCTCCATCCCCTGCACATCATCCTGATCTTTGAGTCCTTCATAAAGCTGTTCCCATTTTTCATCCACCTGAGGTTTCGACTTAGGAACAGAGAAGCCTGCTCCCATAGGAACTGCTCCTGTGGAAGAGGAAGACTTGAACGGATTATAACCAGGATTCAAACTGATCTTCGGTGCCGCAGCAGCCGTACTCATCCCTGGATTATAAACAGGGATGTCCGGTTTATCCTCGGTATCGAAATCAATGGTAGGTACATCATTGAACATACCGATGGACTCCTTGACCGAAGCCGAGAGGATTTGCCAGATAGCCTGCTCATTCTCGAATTTGATTTCAGTCTTCGTAGGATGGATATTCACATCAATATCCTTCGGATCTACATCAAAATACAGAAAGTAAGGCACCTGTTCACCCTGAGGAACCAGACGGTCATAAGCTGCCATCACAGCCTTATTGAAATAAGGATGTTTCATGTATCTCCCGTTGACAAAGAAGAACTGATGCACACCTTTCTTTCTGGCAGATTCCGGTTTGCCCACAAATCCAGACACCTTACACATAGTGGTTTCTACATTTACCGGCAGGAGTTCCTGATTGAAACGCTTGCCGAAGACATCGAGAATGCGCTGACGCAAATTAGCGGCACGCAAATTGAATACTTCGGTACCATTGCTATGTAAAGTAAAGGTGATTTGAGGATTTACCAATGCAATCCGCTCGAAAGCCGTCAGAATATTGTTCAACTCTGTAGAATTGGACTTCAGGAACTTTCTTCGCGCGGGTACATTATAAAAAATATTGCTGACAGAGAAGATGCTTCCCACAGCACAGGAGCATGGCTCCTGTTTCTCATATCGGGAACCAGAAATCTGTATCAGGGTTCCTATCTCGTCGGTAGCCTGTCGTGACTTCAGTTCTACCTGAGCCACAGCAGCTATTGACGCCAAAGCTTCGCCACGGAAGCCCATGGTGCGAAGAGCAAACAAATCATCAGCCTTACGGATTTTGGAAGTAGAATGACGTTCGAAAGCCAAACGAGCATCGGTTTCAGACATACCTTTTCCATCATCTATCACCTGAATGTTGGTACGGCCAGCATCGGTAACTGTGACATGGATATTCCTGGCACCCGCATCGACTGCATTTTCGACCAGCTCCTTGATAACTGAAGCCGGACGCTGTATAACCTCACCTGCTGCTATCTGATTGGCAACAGAATCGGGTAAAAGTTGAATAATATCACTCATCTCTAAATATTAATCATATAAGAAAATGATGCTTCATTATAATCAGTCAGTCAGTTTCTGAAGTGGAGCTTCATGACGCTTAATGTTCTTGAGTTCGGAGCCCTTGGATTTACCACGCCATACAAAGATATCATTCTTATCTTTAGGACGCAAGTCCTCGAACCAGGCAAAATTGTTAAGTTTATATTTTGCCGGCGGAATCTGCGTCATAGGATACATGGTAGACGTAAACTTATTGGTCCAGATTTTCTCCATCTTCCTGCCAGGTCCCATATACATGCGCATGGTATCGGTTTCCAGATAATTCAAACCAATGAGCGAACTGTCCTTATCATCCGTCATGTAATAGATGGTCTGCACATTGCCGATAGACTCTCCTTGTTTAATCTCACCTTTTTCAAAGTAAGATTTCATCTCAGAAGAACTGATCTGATTGAAATGAACACTATCCGGCATCTGCTCTACAGACAGCGCCTGTCCGATGACATGGGCAAAACGAACGGTAGAGTCGTTCATGAAGACCAGAATCTTCTCGCCCAGCAACTGACGGTTTCCATTCCAGACGATAGGATCCTTATACATGGTCATACAGGAATCCTGAGAATTGAAAACCAAGGAATCGCAGATGGCCTGCATATCCAGGCGATAGGCACGGACCTTAGGATAAGCATGCACCTTACGGTATACCGAATCGGTATTGATATGGAAGGTATTGATACGCATGGTATCAGAATGAACCCAAAGAGTATCTTTCTGCGAATAGTCGATCGCTACGGGATTGCGGGTGGCAAAGCCATTACCAGTTTTCTCGTTGTAACGCAGATAATTGCAAGTAAGGGAATTCTTGCTCTTCTTATCTACATAAACCACATTACCATATCCGGTACTCTCTCCATCCTTTACATAATAGAGCGTATCACCCGTAAGTGTCTTGTCTTTATCTATAACCGTAGAACGGCCGTAAAGCTGTGCTCTATCGGTCTTGGTATCATAATATCCGTCTTCTGTCTTGACAACACTTGCACCAGAAACAATCTTAGAAGGTCCTACCATGTGAGCCTTTGACTTACGGACATCGTAATACAAAGTATCGGTAGTAACAACCTCCTTGCCGCTGCGCAACTTAACATTATAGACAAACTTAGCCTCACGCGTTTCGGTATGATACTCACCCCAATCGGCAACCAGCTTATCTTTACCATCAATCAGCGTTCCGCCGTCAAAGAAGTTTGCCATATTATACAAGCGGTCAAAATCCAAGCTATCAGTACGCAAAGTCTGCCGACGATGATGCAAGACCACATTCTTGCGTGCTCTCATCATCTGCATCTGCCCATCATACTCTGCTCTATCACAAGTGAGTGACAAGGTGTCTCCCTGCCGGTAATGAACATGTCCGAAAGCTTTCACGGAATTAGAAGCCTGATAGAAATACGCGCTGTCACAGGTAAGATGACTGCCCTGATGCAAGAAAGAGACCTTACCTTTCAATATTTGGGCATCAGGATTATTACCGAACATATCATAGTACAATTCATCTGCATGCAAAAGATATACGCGGTCACCATGAGGGCGTTTTCTGGTATGCTTCTTTGGAGCCTGCATGGCTTGCATCAGACAAAACCCAAACAGGCATAGAACCATAACCGATATGATTCTATGCCCTCTGATATGATTATTTAATCTTTTATTTATCATTTAATCCAACCTTGATATTCAAACTTACAATCCTTATAGCGATCGTTCATACGAACATAAGTCTGCTTGATTTTATTGACTACCCAATCGTGCAAGGTCTGGGCACGCTCCTTAGCCAACACTACATCCTTCATCACCTGAAAATCTTCGGTAATAGTAGCTCTATGTCCGTCAACACGGCTTACCAGTTTTACCAAAGCACAAGTGGTTTTACCCTTGGAATTCACCATCGTGAAAGGTGCAGAAACCTCACCAACCTTCATTGTATCTACCGTACGGGCAACCTCGGTAGGTAGATCCTTCATCTGGAAGCGGGAAGTTCTTGACTGGTCAGGAGTAACATTGGCCATCAACCCCTTGTTGTTGCGGGTATCCTTATCATCAGACAATGCTTCAACAGCCTGCTCAAAGGTAAACTTAGCGGCACGGATATCATTACCGATAGAATCCAGACGGCCGATAGACTTATCAATAGCATCTTGAGAAACCTGAGGCTTGAGCAGGATATGGCGACACTTAATCTTATCACCACGCTTATCTATCAACTGGATGATATGATAACCAAACTCAGACTCAACAATCTTTGAGATTTTCTTAGGATCGGTAAGATTGAATGCTACATTTGCAAACGCAGGATCCAACATACCTCTACCGATATAATCCATCTCGCCACCCATACGGGCTGAACCCGGATCCTCAGAATAAAGACGAGCCAAAGTAGCAAAAGAAGTCTCACCCTTATTCACACGGTCAGTAAACTCACGCAACTGATTTTTCACACGGTTAATCTCCTCAAGAGGAATACGTGGCTGCATGGTAAGAATCTCAACCTCTACCTCTGTAGGAACAAAAGGGATACTGTCGGCAGGTAAATCCTTAAAGTATTTACGTACCTGAGCTGGAGACACCTTGATATCCTTCACCAGTTCCTGCTTCATCTTCTGAATCAGCTGTTGATTTTTGAAATCATCATGCATCTGCTGGCGCATCTGGGTGATACTTTGCTTGCGATACTCCTCCAGTTTTTCACGAGAACCAATCATGGAAACCCAACTGTTGATCTGTTCGTCGATACCATTCATGACTTCTGACTCAGATACTTCGATACTATCGATAGCTGCTTGATGGAGAAACAGTTTCTGAACGGCAATCTGCTCAGGAATAGAGCAGTCTGGGTCACCAGTATATTTAATACCTTCAGCCTCAGCCTGCAAACGGGTTACCTCGACGTCTGACTTCAGGATAGCCTCATCGCCGACAACCCAAATTACCTCATCAACCACACTACCCTCATTGATTTTCTGAGAATCAGCAGCAGCTTGTTGCTTGATATTTGCAGAATCAGCCTCATGAGCCAAAGCACTACGGCTTGCTCTAGTTGCACTAGCACTTATTCCTACTATCATCAGCAGGGCTATAAATGCCATTGTCATTTTATATCCAGTATTCATGTATTGTTTCTATAATATATTAATGTATATTGAGAGTGGTCAACATGCTATGGAAAACCACCACTTTATATTTCTTCTTCAATTGTGCGACCCATTGTTTCTCTAACGAGTCTTGATAGTCAGCAAGTACCACATCCGGGTATTCGCCATTCCGGGGCAGATTAACCTTCATCTTCTTCAGGCGCTTCATTTCCCATTTGTATTTTTTCTTATTCTTGGCATAGAAGGCAGCCAGACCTTTTTTATCAGCAGCAGCCTTATACCAAATATTACGCTGGCAGATTTCATTCAGCAAAAGGTTTTCTACTTCCTCCTGCTGCTGGTAGGTTCCCCGCCAATTTTCTACCTTAGCATCAGCAACATATTTTTTCTGATTACCATCATCATGCTTATCCAGCAACTTAACGATGTGATAACCAAACTCAGACATAAACGGTCTACTAATCTCACCCTTTCGCAGAGAGAAAGCTACTTTTTCAAAAGCCTGCACAGTCTGACCTTTTGTAAACCATGCCAAAGTACCCCCATTGACCGCAGACCCTTTATCATCAGAACACTTTTTTGCCAGGTCTGCAAAATCTGCACCTTTGCAAAGAGCCTGATAAATAGAATCGATTCTTCTTTCCACCACCTCCTGTTCGTGGTAAGATGCTTTCTGTCCCAATCTCAAGAGGATATGTGCAACATGAACACTGCCTTTATCGGGCATCAACTCGCATGACTCGACATCATCATATCGTTTCAACACACGCCTGATATTAGGCAAAGTATCGAGATGAGCATCCTTAGCAGCTTGCACTTTCAGCTTATAATTAACAAAGCCATCGGCAAACACCTTGACACTTTTAGAATCAACCGTATTTCCCAAATGATTTTTCTGATAAAAGTACTCAAATTCCGACTTCTTGACAGATTGACCATCAATAATCATAACAATTGGGTCGGTATGAGCAAAAGCAATGCTCCCCGAAAGGAGCATTGCCGCTATAAGTGCATAAAACTTCATATTTCCTAATTATATTATTCAGGACGGCTATAGTTAGGAGCCTCACTAGTGATAGTGATATCATGTGGATGACTCTCCAACACACCTGCATTTGTGATACGAGCGAACTTGGCATTGTGCAAGTTCTCGATGGTAGCAGCACCACAATATCCCATACCAGAACGCAAACCACCAATCAGCTGGTAGATGACCTCCTGGACAGTTCCCTTGTAAGGCACACGACCAGCGATACCCTCTGGAACCAATTTCTTGACATCCTTGGTATCACCCTGGAAGTAACGGTCCTTAGAACCATTCTTCTGTTCCATAGCCTCCAAAGAACCCATACCACGATAGCTCTTAAACTTACGGCCATTGAAGATAATGGTATCACCAGGACTCTCCTCGGTACCAGCAACCAAAGAACCGATCATGACGCAGCTACCACCGGCAGCCAAAGCCTTCACAACATCACCTGAGTAACGAAGACCGCCATCAGCTATCAAAGGTACACCTGTGCCCTTCAGAGCAGAATATACATCATAAACAGCACTCAACTGTGGAACGCCAACACCGGCAACCACACGAGTAGTACAGATAGAACCAGGACCGATACCTACCTTAACACCATCAGCACCATTCTCTACCAAATACTTGGCAGCCTCACCTGTAGCCACATTACCTACCACAACATCTACCTGTGGGAAGGCAGCCTTAACTTGCTTGAGCTTCTCAACTACACCCATAGAGTGACCATGGGCAGTATCGATAACGATAGCATCAGCACCAGCCTCAACCAAAGCCTTGGCACGATCCAATGTATCTACAGTAACACCCACACCGGCAGCCACACGAAGACGTCCCTTGGCATCCTTGCAAGCCATAGGTTTGTCCTTAGCCTTTGTGATGTCCTTGTAAGTTATCAAACCTACCAGGTGATTTTCGTTGTCAACTACAGGGAGTTTCTCAATCTTATTCTCCTGCAGGATGGCAGCAGCAGCAACCAAGTCGGTCTGGATGTGAGTGGTAACCAAATTCTCGCTAGTCATTACCTCATCAATCTTCTTGTCCATGTGGCGCTCAAAACGAAGATCACGGTTGGTAACAATACCTACAAGATGATTTTCATCATCTACCACAGGAATACCACCGATATGATAATCATGCATCATATCAAGAGCATCCTTCACTGTACTGCCACGACGGATGGTGACAGGGTCATAAATCATACCATTCTCAGCACGCTTCACAATAGCAACCTGACGAGCTTGCTCCTCAATGGTCATGTTCTTGTGAATTACACCGATACCACCTTCACGAGCGATAGCTATCGCCATTGAAGCCTCGGTAACGGTGTCCATCGCTGCTGTAACGAATGGAACGTTCAACTCGATGTTACGAGAGAACTTGGTTTTCAACTCTACCTGTTTTGGTAGTACCTCTGAATACGCAGGGATAAGAAGGACGTCGTCGTAAGTGAGACCGTCCATTACAATTTTATCTGCAACAAATGATGACATATTGTAACCTTTAAAAATTTATTGCGTGCAAATTTAGCAATAATTTCTCAGATAGAGTTCGCTTTTCACGAAAATCTTACCTTATTAATGCTATTTAACGTGATTAGTTGGCTTGTTCGGACAAAAACTTGATTCTGACGAGTCGAATTTCGTCTTCATTGTAGTCTTCACCCAATTCATCTTGAGCCGCATTCAAATCATCAGTATCGCTCTCCATGAAGTAATCGTAGATGTCATCTACATGGTCATCATCCACAACTTCCTCTATAAAATAATCGATATTCAGCTTGGTACCGCTATAAACGATTGCCTCTATTTCGTCAAGCAATTCTGAGAAATCCAAACCTTTTGCTTCTGCCAAATCATCAAGATCTATCTGGCGGTCAATGCTCTGAATGATGCTTACCTTCAAGACTGATTTCTTGGCAACTGTCCTGACACGTAATTCCTCAGGACGCTCTATCAGATTCTCTTCACAATACTGATTGATCAATTTACAGAACTCCTTACCATACCTCTTTGCCTTACCGGCTCCAACTCCCTGTATGTTCTGCAATTCCTGCATATCTACAGGATACATCGTTGCCATCTGTTCCAGAGAAATATCCTGGAAAATAACATAAGGCGGCAATTTATGCTTCTTTGCTACTGTCTTACGCAAGTCTTTCAACATGGAGAAAAGTGTCTGATCCAAAGCACCTGTATTATGCTCGCTCAGAGGCGCTCCATCAAAATCATCAGAGAATTCCTTATCGGCAACGATCATGAATGATTCAGGATTCTTAATGAAACGCTTACCCGCAGCTGTCAACTTCAAAAGGCCATAGTTCTCTACATCTTTCTTGAGATAACCGGCTATCAACGCCTGACGGATAACAGGATTCCAAACTTTAGCATCCATATCTTCTCCTGCTCCAAACTCCTCCAGTTCATCATGCCTGTGAGAAACGATATCATCAGTAGCACGTCCCTTTACAAAATCGATGATATATTCCTGGCGGAAATTCTCCTTCACCGCAGCAACAGACTCCAAAACAACGAGCAGCGCATCCTTAGCCTCGAATTTTTCTGTAGGATGCAGGCAGTTGTCGCAGGTATGGCAGTTTTCTTCATGATATTCCTCACCAAAATAATGAAGCAACATTTTTCTGCGACAGACAGACGATTCTGCATAGGCAGCCGTTTCCTGCAACAACTGTCTGCCGATATCCTGTTCTGCTACAGGCTTGTTCTCCATAAACTTCTCCAGTTTTCTGAGGTCTTTACGGGCATAGAAGGCGATACATATACCCTCGCCTCCATCACGTCCGGCTCTACCTGTTTCCTGATAATAACCTTCCAAGCTCTTGGGTATATCATAATGAATAACAAAACGGACATCAGGTTTATCGATACCCATTCCGAAGGCGATAGTAGCAACAATGACATCAATACGCTCCATCAGAAAATCATCCTGGGTTTGAGAACGGGTAGCCGAATCAAGACCGGCATGATAAGGAGCCGCTTTGATTTCATTGGCTTTCAATACCTCTGCCAATTCCTCTACTTTCTTACGGGAGAGACAATAGATAATACCACTCTTTCCTTTGTGTTGACGAATAAACATGATGATCTGACGATCGATATCCTTGTTCTTCGGGCGCACCTCATAATACAAGTTAGGACGGTTAAAAGAACTCTTGAATTCTTTGGCATCCATGATGCCTAAGTTTTTCTTGATATCAGTACGTACCTTATCTGTTGCAGTAGCTGTAAGCGCTATTACAGGTGCAACACCTATTTCGTTAATAATAGGGCGAATACGACGATACTCTGGTCTGAAATCGTGTCCCCACTCAGAGATACAGTGAGCCTCATCAATGGCATAGAACGAAATCTTTACTGTTTTAAGGAACTCAACATTATCTTCTTTCGTCAAAGATTCAGGTGCAACATACAGGAGTTTGGTCGTACCATTGAGAATATCATTCTTCACCTTCTCAATAGCCGACTTATTCAATGATGAATTGAGATAATGAGCCACGCCATCACTTTCACTCAAACCATTAATAACATCTACCTGGTTCTTCATCAAAGCAATCAGAGGAGAAATCACAATAGCTGTGCCCTCCATAATGAGCGAAGGCAACTGGTAACACAAACTCTTACCGCCACCTGTAGGCATCAATACAAAAGTATCATTGCCACTCATCAAATTTCTGATGATTGCCTCTTGATCACCCTTAAACGAATCGAAGCCGAAATAATGCTTCAACTGTCCTGTAAGATTAACCTGTTCTGTCATATCCACCTATTATTATATTATATATGTCTATATATACGATTAAATAGCATTCAATTGGGCGAAAAGCCCAACTGATTTATGCTGTTTCCAACTGTCCGAGATGAGATTTATCCAACTGCTGCTTGGCATACTCCAGCGTAACAGTGAATGATTTAACCTTCTCTGATGGAATCTCAAACATAGCATCCATCATCACAGCTTCAACAATAGAACGAAGTCCGCGAGCACCCAATTTATACTCTACTGCCTTATCTACGATATAATCGAGTGCTTCCTCATCAAACTTCAACTTGATGCCATCCATCTCAAACAATTTCTGATACTGCTTGACAATTGAATTCTTAGGTTCAACCAAGATTTTGCGCAAAGCCTCCCTATCCAACGGATTGAGATAAGTAAGCACAGGCAAACGGCCGATAATTTCAGGTATCAAGCCAAAAGACTTCAAATCCTGTGGAAGGATATACTGCATCAAATCCTTCTTATCTATCTTAGCTACATTCTGAACCGAATTATAGCCTACTACGTGCGTATTCATACGCTGAGCTATTTTACGCTCAATACCGTCAAAAGCACCACCACAGATAAACAGGATATTCTTGGTATCTACATGGATATAATCCTGATCAGGATGCTTGCGTCCACCCTTAGGCGGAACATTAACCATGGTACCTTCCAAGAGTTTCAACAATCCCTGCTGTACACCTTCGCCACTCACATCACGCGTGATAGAAGGATTATCGCTCTTGCGGGCTATCTTATCAATCTCATCAATGAACACAATTCCCCTTTCTGCTGCAGCCACATCGTAATCAGCAACCTGCAACAGACGCGACAAGATGCTTTCAACGTCTTCACCCACATAACCTGCTTCAGTAAATACAGTGGCATCAACAATGGTGAAAGGAACATCCAACATCTTAGCTATTGTACGCGCCAACAAGGTTTTACCTGTACCGGTACTACCAACCATGATGATATTACTCTTTTCGATTTCTACACCATCTTCATCCTTTGGCTGCTGCAAACGCTTGTAGTGGTTATATACAGCGACAGCCAAATTGCGCTTAGCCTGATCCTGACCGATGATATATTCATCCAGGTATTTTTTGATCTCTACAGGCTTTGGCACCTCTTTGAGAACAAACTTACCCTCCCCAGCTTTAGGAGCTAAGACCCCTGTAGACTGTATAATTTCATAAGCCTGCTTAGCACAATCTTCGCAAATGAAGCCATTGATACCCGTGATGAGTAATCTGACTTCATTTTCTGATCTTCCACAGAAGCTACATACTTTCTTTGGCATATTATAATTATTATCTCTTCTTGCGCACCTTATTATATATACGCATATTTACTTAAAACAATTCGTTATTTACGAACCAACACATTATCTATCATTCCATATTCCTTGGCTTCTTCAGCTGTCATCCAATAGTTACGGTCGCTATCAGCATAAACCTTATCATAAGGAGTATGAGAATGGTCTGAAATGATAGTATACAATTCCTTCTTCATCTTCAAGATTTCGCGAGCCTCAATCTCAATATCAGAAGCCTGACCCTGAACGCCTCCTAATGGCTGGTGAATCATGACACGGCTATGAGGCAAAGCAGAGCGTTTACCCTCCTGACCAGAAACGAGCAGCACGGCAGCCATAGAAGCAGCCATACCTGTACAGATAGTAGCAACATCGCTAGAGATAAACTGCATGGTATCATAAATACCCAAACCGGCAGTAACGCTACCACCAGGACTATTCAAATAGATAGAAATATCTTTGCCACTATCTACAGAATCCAGATACAGCAATTGCGCCTGCAATGTATTTGCGGTGTAGTCATCAATCTGTGTACCCAGGAAGATGATACGGTCCATCATTAAGCGAGAGAATACATCCATCTGAGTAACGTTCAGCTGACGCTCCTCCAAGATGTAAGGGTTCATATACTGAGCCTGTGCCTTAATAACATCATCAAGCACCATACCATTCATACCAAGATGCTTGGTTGCATATTTTCTAAAATCGTTCATATCTATATAGTATTTTACGTCTTAAACTATACGAAAAAAGAGGTTATCGACCCTTATTTCTCGTTCGGTGGAACAAAGATAATAAAAAAAGTCGATAACCTCGTATTTATTTGAAGTTTTTTTTCAAAAAAATGTTATTCCTGCATCATCTTGTTGAAATCTTCTACAGAAATCTCCTTTTCGTTGAGTTTTACAGCTGTTTTCAGAGCTGCAGCCAACTTACGATCGATAGAGCGATCTACAAGTGCATCTGTAGCGTCACCCTTCTTGAGGATTTCCTTAGCATAGTTCTCAATGTACTCCTCAGGAATGTTGTTCATACCATACTGAGCGAACTGAGCACGAGCTGCCTCCTTAGCTGTCTCCATCAGGTCATTGTCATCAACCTTGATATCCTGAGCCTTGATAAGCTGCTCCTTGATAAGATGCCATGTCAACTCCTTGATGCTCTCAGCATAGTTCTTCTCTACGAACTCCTCGCCCTTATCCTTGTTGTTAGCCAACATGATACGCTTCAAGAGTGCATCTGGGAACTGCAATTCACCTACCTTCTTCTCGCAGTGCTCGCGAACGTCGAGAATGAACTTATAATCTGAGTCGTTAACGAGCTGTGCCTGCAAGCCCTCTGCAATCTTTGCACGGAAAGCAGCCTCGTCCTTCACGTCAGTATCCTCACCGAGAACCTGCTTAAAGAGTTCTTCATTGATCTCATGCTTCTTGAAACGCTGGATTTCTGTAATCTGGAAGCTGAACTCTGACTCCAAGTCCTTAACAGCATCACGCTCAATCTTCAGGAGTGAAGAAACCTCTGTATCGTTCTCTGGATAAGCCTTCTTAGGGTTGAATGTGATTACATCACCGAGCTTAGCATCGTTGAAGAGATTCTTCTGCTCGTCAACCTTGATGTAGCTAGGCATCAGGATAGCACCCTCTACAGTGATACCACCTTCCTTGGTATTGCCATTTTCATCAAGCTCACGCAAGTCACCCTTCAAAAGGTCATTCTCCTCGTACTTCTCAGCCTTCTCATAGCTACCTGCACGCTGAGCGTACATATCAATCTGCTGATCGAGAATCTTATCATCAACTGTGATGTTATAATAATCAACCTTGTCGCGACCATTGAGAGTTACCTTGAACTCTGGAGCAACAGCGATATCAAACATAAATGTGAAAGAAGTACCATTCTCCAAGTCAGCTGGCTCCTGCTTCTCTGATGGGAGAGGCTCACCGAGCATCTGGATATTGTTGTCCTGTACATACTTGTAAATCTGCTGACCAACGAGCTTGTTGATAGCTTCCATTTTTACAGATGGACCGAACTGACGCTTAATCATACCCATAGGAGCCTGACCAGGACGGAAACCTGGAACATTAGCCTTCTTACGATAATCTTTCAATGTCTTCTCGACATCATTCTTGTAATCTTCCTCTTCGACAACGAGGGTCAAAAGACCATTAATCTTGTCAGGATTTTCAAATGAAATTTTCATCTTGATATTTGTTATTTTATTATTGTTAATATTTTCTTTAATTCTACAGTTTTCGTGTATAACCGCAATTGGCTTGCAAAATTACACATTTTTAATGGATATACCTAATATATAAGAGAAAAAAATGATTTTTTAACCATCAGTCGCTGCTTCTTTGGCTCTTTTTTGCTCATCTATGAGCTGAAAGTCCTTCTTTCTGAGCACAAAACTGTTACTCAGATACTTTTCGCGCACAATCTTATTCTCTGCCAATTCCTCTGGTTTGCCCTGAAAAAGGATCTTACCTTCGAACAGCAGATAAGCTCTGTCTGTAATGGTCAGAGTCTCCTGTACATTATGGTCGGTAATCAAAATACCGATATTGCGATACTTCAACTGCCATACAATATGCTGAATATCTTCTACCGCAATAGGGTCAACACCAGCAAATGGCTCATCGAGCATGATAAACTTTGGGTCAATAGCCAGGCAACGGGCTATCTCTGTACGGCGACGCTCACCTCCGGAAAGCTGGTCACCCTTATTCTTGCGAACCTTATTGAGACGAAACTCGCTAATAAGACTCTCTAATTTCTGCAACTGATAACTACGTGGTTTTCCTGTCATTTCCAAAACTGAAAGTATATTATCCTCAACACTCATCTTGCGGAAAACACTGGCCTCCTGAGGCAGGTATCCGATTCCCGCACGGGCACGTTTGTATACAGGGAAATCAGTAATTTCCTGATCTCCCAGAAAGACATGTCCCTCATTAGGCACAACAAGTCCAGTTGTCATATAGAAAGAAGTTGTCTTACCAGCACCATTAGGTCCCAGTAATCCCACAATTTCTCCTTGCTTCACATTGATAGAAACTCCATTGGCAACCGTTCGTTTACCATAGCGCTTCACCAATCCCTCTGTTCGCAAAACCAGAGAATTCTGATTTTGCTGTTCGTTATTGTTAATTTCGTCCATAATTAGCTAATTTGGCTGCAAAAATACTAAAAATAAAGGAAATATCGCTTATAAAATCAAAAACTATTCATAATATTGCAGTTTTTTAGAGGATTTTGGTTAATTTTGCAGCAAAATTCAGTTTTATAATAGCATGTTAATAGAAAAATGGCTTACCACCTTCGGTAAATATCTTATATTGATGGGACGTTCTTTTTCCCGTCCTGAGCGCATGCGCATGTTCTTGAAACAATACATCAAGGAGATGTCGCAATTGGGTATTGACTCTATTGGTATCGTTTTACTGATATCCTTCTTCATTGGAGCCGTTATCTGCATCCAGATGAAATTGAACATCCAGAGCCCTTGGATGCCACGATGGGTTTCCGGCTACACCACCCGAGAAATCATGCTTCTGGAGTTCTCATCAAGTATCATGTGTCTGATTCTCGCAGGCAAAGTGGGCTCTAATATCGCTTCGGAGTTGGGAACGATGCGTGTCACCCAACAGATTGATGCCCTTGATATCATGGGAGTGAACTCTGCATGTTACCTCATTCTGCCTAAAATTCTCGGTTTGGTTACCATCATGCCATTCCTGGTTATCTTCAGTTCTGGCATGGGTATCATCGGCGCCTATGGAACGGCATATATTGGGCATATCCTACCACCAGATGATCTGACACTTGGCTTGCAACATTCATTTAACCAATGGTTTGTATGGATGAGCATCATCAAGAGCCTTTTCTTTGCATTCATCATTTCCAGCGTATCTTCTTATTTCGGTTATACCGTAGAAGGTGGATCTGTTGAGGTTGGAAAATCGTCAACCGATGCTGTTGTCTGTTCTAGTGTTTTGATTCTGTTTTCAGATGTTTTCCTTACTCAAATTCTCTCGTAAACTATGATAGAAGTTAGAAATCTCACCAAGTCGTTTGGCGACAAGGTTGTATTAGACAATATAAACGTCACCTTTGAAACAGGAAAGACTAATTTGATAATCGGACAGAGCGGTTCCGGAAAGACCGTACTCATGAAGAATCTCGTAGGATTGCTTCAGCCTACAAGTGGTGAAGTTCTCTACGATGACCGTGACTTCATCCGGATGTCGAAAAAAGAAAAAGTCCAGATGCGCCGCGAGATGGGAATGATTTTCCAAAGCGCAGCCCTGTTCGACTCTTTGAATGTACTTGAGAATGTCATGTTCCCACTTGATATGTTCTCTACCATGAATTACAGGGAACGCGTAAAACGGGCTCAGGAATGTCTTGACCGCGTCAATCTGATAGAAGCTCAGCAGAAATATCCTGGAGAAATCTCGGGTGGTATGCAGAAACGAGTAGCTATTGCACGTGCCATCGTAATGAATCCGAAATACTTGTTCTGCGATGAGCCAAACTCAGGTTTGGATCCAAAGACCTCTCTTGTGATAGACGAACTTCTTTCAGGCATCACCAAAGACTATAATATGACTACCATCATCAACACCCACGACATGAATTCGGTGATGGGCATTGGTGAAAACATCTGCTTTATCTACCAAGGTCATAAAGAATGGCAAGGCAACAAAGATGAAGTGATGACCTCAACAAACGAGAAACTCAACGATTTAGTCTTTGCTTCCGATCTCTTCCGCAAAGTCAAGGAGGTGGAGCTGGAAGAAGCTAAAAACAAATAAAACAGTATCGTTCAAAAAAAGCCATCAGACCAGAAACTGGCTGATGGCTTTTTTATTACAAAATAAATACTATCTCATTTTCCAGGCATCCTTGACCTCTACCATAGGTACCACAATCTGTTCTTTAGTACTGTCACCATACACCACTTGCAAAAAAACATCAGCAACATGATGCGCTGTATCAGCCTTTGCATTCAGTACAATCACCTTAACCATACCTTTATGTTCATCTTGCTGCTGCTCAACAAACATTTTGGCATTCATCAGCAATTGATCCTGATAGCCCTTTGGCAACCGATAAGGTTGATTGTAACCATCTACAAACTCCTTATACTTACCCTCTAAAAGCAAATCATAATATCCCTTGGCAGCAATACCTGCAAGATAGCCAGGATCAGGTTTCTCCTCCTTACAGGAAGAAAATACCAATCCCATCATGAATATCATAAAAATCAAAAGTTTCTTCATTTTTATACACTTTGATTCTGCATTCTTCGCTTCATTTATTTACTTCTGACGAATGAAGACATTGATAGGACAGCCATGTAATGACCAGTTCTCACGAATCTTATTCTCCAGGAAACGGCGATAGTTCTCCTTGACATACTGAGGCAAGTTTGCATAGAACACAAACGAAGGAATCGTTGTATTAGGCAACTGGGTGCAATACTTAATTTTGATATACTTACCCTTTACGCTCTGTGGAGGATATGCCTCAATAATAGGCAACATCACCTCATTCAACTTAGAAGTTCCAATATGAGCCTTACGGTTCTGGTAAACATCCTTGGCAGTTTCCAATACTCGGAAAATACGCTGCTTAGTCAAGGCAGAAGCAAAGATGATAGGAAAGTCTACGAATGGAGCCATACGCTTGCGGATAGCATTTTCAAAAGTATCAATTACCTTCTGATTCTTCTCCTCAACCAAATCCCATTTGTTTACTACAACCACCACACTCTTGTTGTTCTTCTGAATCAACTGAAAGATGTTCATATCCTGGGTTTCGATACCACGGGTAGCATCAAGCATCAGGATGCAGACATCACTATTCTCGATGGCACGGATAGAACGCATCACAGAATAGAATTCCAAGTCTTCGCTTACCTTATTCTTACGACGGATACCAGCTGTATCAACCAGGTAAAAATCGAAACCAAACTTATCGTATCTGGTATAGATACTATCACGTGTAGTACCAGCAATTTCTGTCACGATATTACGATCCTCACCGATAAAAGCATTGATAATGCTACTCTTACCAGCATTCGGACGACCTACTACCGCAAAACGAGGAATATCTTCTTCGATTGCCTCCTCAGGATTGTCCTGAAGTTTGTCCAAAATCATATCAAGCAAATCACCAGTACCACCACCTGTAGCAGCACTGATACACTGAGGATCACCCAAGCCCAACTTGTAGAACTCAGCAGCCTGATAATACTCAGCACTGTTATCAACCTTGTTAGCAACAAGGATAACTGGCAATTTGGCACGACGCAAAATAAGTGCCACGTCCTCATCCCAATCAGTAAGGCCCGTGTTAACGTCTACCAGGAAGAGAACCAGGTCAGCCTCTTCGGTAGCAACAAGCACCTGCTTGCGGATAGCATCTTCAAAAATATCATCAGATTTTACAACCCAACCACCGGTATCAACAACCGAAAATTCTCTACCATTCCAACTGCACTTACCATACTGACGGTCACGAGTAGTACCGGCAGTATCACTAACGATAGCGCGACGTGATTGAGTCAAACGATTAAATAAAGTAGACTTACCCACATTAGGGCGTCCTACAATAGCTACTAAATTTGCCATAAACAGTCATTATCCTCCTTCCTTTTAGGAGGTATTCAAGGATGTGGTCTCTGCATCCAAGTTAATAATTTGCCGAAGCTGACCTTGCTCCGGCCCTCGCTCTTTTGGCGAGAGTCACTCCCTCGATTACATTCAGGGAGGAGTTATTTTAGTTGATAGTTTACAGTTGATAGTTTATAGTTATTAAGGGCGTCTTTAAACTATTAACTCTTAACTATCAATTATTCCGGATTATATCCAAAGGCATCAAGTTCTCGCTGAGAGCTGCGCCAATCCTTATCAACTTTTACGAAAGTCTCCAAGAAGATTTTCTTGTCGAAGAACTTTTCCAAAGCCTTACGACTCTCGGTATTCACCTTTTTCAATGCGATACCCTGGTGCCCGATGATGATACCCTTTTGGGAATCACGTTCAACATAAATCACCGCATTAATGTGGATACGTTTTTCATCTTCCTTAAATCGCTCCACTCTTACCTCTACAGAATAAGGTATCTCCTTATCATAATAGAGCAAAATCTTTTCTCGGATAATCTCTGAAACGAAGAAACGGGCAGGCTTGTCTGTCAGCTGATCCTTATCAAAGAAAGCAGGAGATTCCGGCAAGAGTTCCTTAATGCGCTTCAAGAGCATATCCGTTCCGAATTTATTCTTCGCTGAAATAGGAAGAATCTCTGCATTAGGCAACAAAGAGTGCCATTTTTCAACAATATCACCCAACTTTTTCGGATCACTCTGATCAATCTTGTTGATGAGCAAGAGTACAGGAATCTGCATTTTCTTAACCTTTTCCAAGAATTCCATGTTCTTTTCAGGGTTTTCTATCACATCAGTCACATAAAGCAGCACATCAGCATCCGCCAATGCACTCTCAGAGAAGGCAAGCATCATCTCCTGCATCTTGTAATTAGGCTTCAAAACACCAGGAGTATCAGAAAATACAATCTGCATATCATCAGTATTCACAATACCCATGATACGATGACGGGTTGTCTGAGCCTTAAAAGTTGCAATACTAATACGTTCACCCACCAATTGATTCATCAAGGTACTTTTTCCCACATTAGGGTTACCTACTATATTTACGAAACCAGCTTTATGCATAAAAAATTGAATTTAGCAAAATTTACTATCAAGAAGTTAAGCTCTATTGTTTTAAAGCTAAAGAAACGCATCCTTACTTATTTATAGAGAAATAAGAAAGATGCGTTTCCTTATATAGATAATTATTCTATCCTATTTTTATAGATTACTTTCCGTAAGCAGCGCCATCATACGCCCACTTATAGAAAGAAGCGCCATGTACAAATCCTGCACCAAATGCTGTGAAGATGACGTTATCGCCCTTCTTCAATTGGCTTTCAGCATCCCAGAGTGCCAATGGAATTGTTGCTGCACTAGTATTTCCATAATGATCGATGTTTACAACCACCTTCTCAAGTGGAATTCCAGCACGCTTGGTTACTGCCTCAATAATACGGAGATTAGCCTCATGAGGAATTACCCAGTTCACATCATCAGCCTTCAGATTGTTCATTTCCATGATCTTCATCACGTCGTTGCTCATATCTGTTACTGCGTAACGGAATACAGTACGACCTTCCTGATAAAGGTAGTGCAGGCGATGATCAACTGTAAAATGTGAAGGAGGGCAAACAGAACCACCAGCCTTCATGTGAAGGAAAGGCAAACCTAGTCCATCTGTACGTAGGTATGAGTTCTGAACACCAACGTTCTCCTCTTCAGTTGCCTCCACCAAAACCGCACCTGCTCCATCTCCGAAGAGAACACAAGTAGCACGGTCTGTGTAATCTACCAATGAAGACATCTTGTCAGCACCAATCACAATAATCTTCTTGTATCTACCACTCTGAATCATGCTTGCAGCAACATCAAGGGTATACAAGAATCCACAGCAAGCTGCAGAGAAGTCAAATGCGAAAGCATTCTTCAAGCCCAGCTTACCGAGGACGATAGATGCTGTAGAAGGGAACTTGTAGTCAGGTGTCGTGGTTGTTACAATCAGTGCATCGATTGTATCTGGATCAACGCCAGTCTTCTGAATCAACTGCTTGGCAGCTTTACGCGCCAGATAGCTGGTTCCGAGGCCTTCCTCTGTAAGGATGCGGCGCTCTTTGATACCCACACGGGTGGTAATCCACTCATCTGTAGTATCTACCATGCGAGACAATTCCTCATTGTTGAGGATATAGTCTGGCACGTAGCCACCGACACCTGTAATTACAGCATTAATTTTACCCATTATTCAGCTGCTTCCTTAACGATTGCAACCTTACCACGATAGTAACCGCAAGTAGGGCAAACAGTGTGGTATACATAGTATGCACCACAGTTAGGGCAAACTGCCAATGTAGGAGCTACTGCCTTATCATGAGTTCTTCTCTTAAGTGTACGTGTCTTTGACTGTCTTCTTTTAGGATGTGCCATAATTTTTAAATGTTTAAAATTTTAATTTTTATTTTTTCAATTTCAATAGAGCTTCCCAGCGTGGATCTACAGTTTCCTCTTCTTCCTCACCGCTTCGGGCGGCAGAATGCTCATTGAGCTTTTCAATCATAGCAGGGTTGCATTTTCCAGGTGCATGCACATGCTTGATGGGAATATTGAGATCTATAAATTCATAGATAAACCAAGCGACATCGAGCATTCCTTCGTTCTCGGCCACAGTCACCAGTTCATCATCCTCTGAGTACTCTTCTCCGAATTTTACGACAAGTCTGTCATCAGTCTCAATGGTTTGGTCCATATCGTCCAAACAGATGTCGCATGGTATGTGAACCACTCCCTCTGTATGAAAATTGAGTTCGAAGAAGTCGTCCGTCCTATTGACAGACAGACTACTTGACAACTCGCCTCTCTGAACATCAGGAGCATCGATTGCCTCAAAATATTCATTGGTAAGCTTAAATTCCTTTTCGGTTATACCTTGAGGTAAAGCTTTCAAATCAATCTTAAAAGAATCTATGTTACACATATTCAATATATACTATATTGTTTCGGGCTGCAAAGTTACAAATAATTTTTGAGATAAAATAATTTTTTATGTAAAAATCACTAAAATCACTCATTATTAATTGATTATTCTTTCTTTAACTCGATTCTGAAGGTGGTTCCATGCCCAATTTCTGTACTTTTCACCCATATTTTGCCATGATGGTATTCTTCTACGATTCGTTTAGCTAGTGATAAACCTAAGCCCCAGCCTCGCTTTTTGGTAGTAAAACCGGGACGAAATACATTCTTCAAATCCTTTTTTCTTATACCATTTCCTGTATCTGAAACTTCTATAATAGCTTTATCATCTGTTTCTTCCACGTGGAGCGTAATCTGTCCACCATTTGCTCCCATAGCATCAACAGCATTCTTCGACAGATTTTCTATCACCCATTCAAAGAGAGAAGCATTCATCTTAACGATAACATCCTGTTCAGGTATTTCCTTCACCATTTTAACATTCTTCGATGTTCGACGATCCATGTAGTCTATAACATGATTCATCACTTCGTTCAAACTTGCAGGAACAGGTTCTGGCAGGGCACCTATCTTTGAGAAACGGTCTGCTATCAGTTGCAAACGCTGGATATCCTTGTTCATTTCAGGAATGAGTTCGTCATCCGGATAATTCATCTTCAGAATTTCAATCCAAGCCATCAGACTGGAAATTGGAGTACCCAACTGATGAGCAGTTTCTTTAGACAACCCCACCCACACCTTATTCTGTTCCGCTCTTTTGGAAGTAAGCAAAGCAAAGATGGCTATAACCACAAAAAGCATGACTACCCCCAACTGTATATAAGGATAAACAGACAGACGCCGTATCATAAGGGATTCATCATAGCAAACCTGAATATAGTCATGCGTTGAATCATCTAGTTCTATTTTAATATTCTTGCCTTGTTTCAAGAGCCGCTGACCGATGGCAGAAGCATAAGCCAGAGAATCAGCATAATCTTTCCCTTCCACATCAACGTTACGAAAAGTCTGAGCATGGTTTTCAGAATCCATTACAATAACCGGAATGGAATTATTTTCATTGATAACCTTCAATACCAAGTTCAAATCAGTATTCTCATCGGCATTATTGAGCGTACGCATAGCTTCAGCCCAAACCGCCATACGGGTGCGTTCCTCTTCTGCTAGATCACGAACCAGAAAATGAGACACAACAAGAGAGGCGACAGCAATAAACACTGCCGCTATCACCAAAAAAATCTTCACCTGTCGTATTCTATCGGTCCAAATCATGCTGCAAAGATAATAAAAATCCGTGTAATCAACGTCATCTGCTGATAAAAAACATCATGAGCAAATAAAAAGACCAAAAAAGCCTCAGAAATCTTTCGAAATCTGAGGCTTCTGAAATTGAAAGGAGGCGGCTACCTACTCTCCCGCATTGCATTGCAG
>DAWDQD010000047.1:0-23865 GCA_052349145.1 Segatella copri
TATGATACTTAGCTGTCGTAACTATGATACTTACGGGTTGTAACCAAGATACTTAATCCTCCACGGTATCGTTAGGATCGATGAAGGCATCGTTGTTGATTTCGCTACCTTCCTTCTCTATCACAGCCCAGCCGTTGCCGTTCTTCTTGTGAATCTTCTTGAATCCAAGACGCTTCATCACGTTACCGATGTTCTGGTTGTTCAGGTTCTGGCGAAGGGCAGGGTTCACACCTATCCTCTCCAGTATCTCAGCACTGTAGCGGAACTTGATAAACTGTAGCGGCGTATCTGGCTCCGGCACCCGGTAGTAACGGAGTATCTGCTCCTCGGCATAGTTGGCTACCATGAAGAGGCGGTTGTGGCTGCGCATCAGTTCGATATCATCCCTCGTCAACCAGTATGTCCACTCCAGGGGCTCGCCCTTAGGATGGCTCATCACTTCCTGACCCAGTGCCACTGCCTCGGCAAACACGTGGTCGTAGTCTATCGGGTGCTCTATCGGACTCTCGATGCTCTTTACCAGCCACGGACAGTAGCGGCGGTTCTCCTCGTCGGTGATGAACTGCTGGCTGTTGGTGGTGCCGCAGAGCGATCCACGGTGGGGCATCTCCGAACGGTACTTGTCGTAAGGTCGGCGTATGGAGAATGTCACCTTGGTCATATTGCTCTTGAAGGCGCTCAGGTTCTTGCCGAATACCATCTCAAACTCGTCGAGACAGAGCAGAGCCTTGCTGCTGAAAGCCTCCATGAAGTCCTTGTCGGTATAGGCGCCCGTCGAGTCGTTGAGGAAGTACTGGCGCAACTGTGGGGGCAACAGCATGTGGAAGAACGTGGTCTTGAAGATGCCGCCCTTGCCCACGAAGATGAGTATCATCTGGTTCACCACCTTCAGCGTTACCCACGCCACTACCATCGCTACCAGCCACTTCTTGAAGAAATAGCGGAAGAGGCTCTGTGTATGCTCGTTGTCGGGCAGGTTCTCCACCTCGATGCGGTCGGCGAGCTGGTCGATGTAGTCGGGATTCTCTTCCTTCTTCCATTTCGGCAGACTGCGCAGGTAATCATCCAAGGGGTCGAAGGGCTCGCTGAAGTCACTGTTGATGATGTTGTGCAAGGTCTTCTCTGAGAGATGCAGTCCCGACTCGTCCATTTCGCTCCAGATGGAGTTCTCGATATTGTCGTCGATGCGTACCCAGTCAGGATACTTGCCGTTTAAAACGAAGCGGCTCTCCACCTCGTAAAATCCCGTCAGCACGTTTCGGCGGAACAGATAGTGGGTGAGTAGCCACTGCTTGATGCCCCTTACCGATGGCTTGGCGCTGCGCCCCTCGCCATGGCGATAGAAATGCCAGATACCAAACTTATGCAGATGCTTGTAGCGAGACTTGATGACAGAAGCCGTATCTTCGTAGCTGGTGCCAAACTCACGGTCGGCGTAGGTCAGAACTTCTTCCTGTGGGATGCCATAGTAGATGCAGATGTCGGCAAAGTGCCATACATACTCGTTGTGATGCTCAGGCTCGAATCGATAGCCCCACAGGTCGAGCAGTTCCTTGATATGGGAAGCTGCCTCCTCGATGGTAGGCGCACCCTTGTCGCCTGACTTCGCCTCCTCTTTCACCTTGCTGCTTCGCTTTCCTCCCTTGGCGTTTCGCCTGGCAGAATACTTCGCCTGCAATGCCTTCTTCGTGTAGAGGGGGTTCAGGTCCTTCGGACCCAAGATAAAAGGCTCGGCATCCCAACGGAAATAGGCATCCGGGTCGTAGGCAAGACCGGCGCATCGGGTGATGTCTACACACTGCTTGTCGGGAGCGATACCCAGGAGCTGGGTGTAGTAAGCCATCGCCTTCTGCAGCACGGCATCGAAGAGTTCGAGCACGCTGATGTCGTCGTCATCTACAGGATGGTAGGCACAGAATACTCTGAATCCCCTGCCGCTCACGGTGATATACTCCACCATCGTATGACTGTCGCCTCTCACCAGTTGGATAAGTTGCTCCATATCTTCCTTCTTCACATGGTCGAAGTCGAGCTGTAACATGTAGGTAGGTTTGAGAAAGTCGGCAAGTTGTCTGCCGTAGCCGTTCATGAGTGCCGAAACCGTGATGGCAGGCATCTCAGGCTTGTACTGGTCGGCAAACTGCTTGCTGATGGCGAGGCGCTTGCGGTAAGTCTCAGTCATCATTCGTAGCTCAGGGCTAGAGGTAATCACGCTCTTGAGATACAACCAGTCGGCGAGTGGATGGCTCTCCGAAGATTTGATACAAGGGAAGTACGATGGCATCGTGGCAGTCCCATTCATGCAGTTGGTGTTTGATTCTTTTTCCATTTCGTTTTAAAATTGTTGTTGTTATATACTATTCAGTTGTTTGCAACTTTCTCTAAGTAAGAGAGTGGGTGAACACTTGACGATGAAGTCGGTGAAGGGTGAACCCTGATGCCAACCTTTAGCGTTAATAATGTGTTAAAAACACTATATAACCCATTATAATAGAGACTCTTATATTTCTAGCATGCGCTGTATATACAAAGTTCTTTTTACTAGGGTTCACCCCTGAGCCGAAAAGGTGAATGCTTGGGGCAAGTGTTCACCCCGCTGTTCACCAATCGGTAACTGTCAGCAAAGATACGACAAAAGGGCGATATAGGAAATCGAAAATTACCACATTGTGGTAAAAACAAATAATTTAAATATTAATTTTTTAAAACTTTTAAGGATGGAAAAAAGAAATTCCTTCTTTCTGCCGATGAGAAGTTGAAGCTCGCGGCTGAGATTTCGTCGAAGACTGCTGAGCAGCGTTTCGACAAGTTGTCAAACCAGTTAGTGAAGTCTGCCAAGCACATTTATTCAGAGAAGGCGACTTATCATGAGTTGACCGAAGGCATGCGTGCCTGGGTGTTGAAGAAGAGTGACATCAAGAAAGCGTTTCATCTTACTCGCAGTTTCTTCACTCATTTGAACAAGGGCGAGCATATGTTGCTCTCCGAGTTTGTTCGTTTCACCAATTGGATTTTCACCCATTATGCTAGCGAGGAGGTTCGCCTGAAGGTATGGATGGGTATTGGCACGGTGTTGTTCTGTCACACGAAGGAAAACGCCGATTACGGTTGGCATCCTTTCTCCCGTCCTCTCGACCAGATCTTAGAGGACATGATAGAGAAGGAAGTGAAGAAGCGAGTAGAGAAGGAGTTAAGAATCCGCGCTTTGAAGAAAGCCCAGGACGAGATAGGAAAATACTGATTTCGTTTTTTTAGATTGATTTAGAACCATTAAGGCGCCGCCTTCCTGCTGGTGAAAGCTGGCTGGAAGGGGGTGCTGTAAAAACAAAAGCTGTAGAGTCTGGAAGTAGTTTGAATCCGTGAGATCCGTGTAAGCCTGATTAGATACGAAAAGTAAAGATTTTAATCCAAGATTCAAAACTCCATACCTCTTGTTTTGAGTAGCTGCACTAACTCATGGGGCGTGGAATATGTTTTTATAAACGGAATTCTTGTTGCCATATACCCATGATTACCGCCCTCCTGTGCTCAGAACCGCTACGCTTTAAGGTTGGCGGACCAAAGCGGTCTTCGCCATGGTTGTGCGGGATGGGACCGCCGGGAGAGGGAAGTTAATAGTTTATAGTTGATCTTGTAGTAATTTGCTGATAACTTGCAGATTTCTTGCTTTTTTCTTGGTGGTTTCAAGAAAAAAGCGTAATTTTGGCGGCATCTAACATATAATACAAAGGTATGGAAGAAAATAGATATAAATTAACAGAAGATAATGCTGCGGCTGGTATGGTTGCTGAGCCAACTCCGGTCGTTAGACCTTCTTTGTCTGTTCAGGAAATGAGACATTGTCTTATGGATGCAATATATTCCTCCAAGGATGTTGATAAATTATATTCCTGCTTGGTTATTCTTAAAGGTAAGCCAGCAACAGAATATCGTAGCAAGTATCGTGCTAAGACGGATGCAGAACTTTCTGCAGAGTTGTCACAATTCCCATCTTGGGATGAAACAGAACATCCTGATTTGTCGAATATTGATTATCGGCAGTATAAACATAAGAAATCTCCAAGAACAATTAAAGCAATATCAAAATGGCTGTAACTAGAGTAAATCAAGGAGAAATTGTAGAGGTTCCATTTGAATTGCCTGATGGAAGCATCTTGCCACACCCTGCATTGGTTCTTTCAAATGAGTATTTGCAGGATTATGAAGATGGCTTGTTTTATGCCGTATTGTGCGCCTAGATAAAGTTTCGTACCTTTGCACCATAATTTTAAATTATTCAAATTATGGTACAAGGCAAGAAACAATTAAACAGCAAACCAAAGTTTGCCGAGGTTGTAATCGGTGATAATGAGGCGAAGGAAATTGTTCTTTTCTCTTATTCTTCTGCCAGTTCTTTCATCGCATCGTTTAATGTGTTGAAAAGAACGTTGATGTTTTCTTCTTCATTCTTGCATGCCTCCTTGAAGAGGGCAACAGGATCTTCGGTGCTGCTCTTGAGCGGAGTCTCGTTGAGCAGGATGTTGACATTGTTCAGTAACATGCCGTGAAGGGTAGGCATGTGGAGCTGGTGCTGTTCGCCCTCCTTGCTGCCACACTTCAGTCCGGCTGCGTATGCCTTTACGATGATGCGGACCAGGAGATGGATGGCCATCGGCTCGTCGGCGAGACTGATGAGAATGCCATGGGTGTAATTGCGTACATGTTCTTCAAGAGTGGTAAACTTGCCTTGAAGAAGCCAGGTGAAGTTACGCTTGTATTCTGACTCCATCGCCTTGTAAAGCTGGTTCGATTTGCAGGCTATGCGCAAGTAGTCGAGCATGGTTGGCTCAAAGGTCGGGTCAGCCTGTTTCATGCTGTCGAAGTTCTTCTTCATGCGCTCGTTGGCTTCCTCGGCAGTCTTGTAGTTGAGGCGTACGAGGGTAGAGAACATGATGTCGAAGAAGTATTGGTTTACCTCGCCATAGTGCTCCAGCATCATCTGCTTGATCTGTTTCGGGTCGTTCTTCTTGCTGAAGTCATTGCCTTCGATGGTAGCATCGATGATGCCACGTGCGTAAGCTTCGAAGAAACCTCTTACAAATGCAGCTACTGCCTGATAACTGTTGATTCTTTTGCTCATTTCTTGTCTGTGTTTATTGGGCTGTTCCTGTTTGGGAATAACAGCTTCTTATTCAAAAGTCTTAAATTCATACCCCTGTTCCATGAGCCATTCTATGGCCTGAGGGAGCGCCGTCTTCAGCTTTTCAATGCTCTTCAGCGAGTCGTGGAAGGTGATGATGCTGCCATTGCGGGCATATCGCTTCACATTGTTCACCACATCTTCTGCCGTCATCCATTTGGAATAGTCGCGCGTCACCACGTCCCACATGATGACCTTGTAAGTGCGGTGCAGCCACCAATACTCACTTGGTCGCATCCAGCCGTGAGGTGGACGGAAGAGATGGGCATGGATGATGTCGTTCGCCTTATTGGTGTTGAGTACGTAGGAGATGACGCGGTGCTTGAAGGCACCGATATGATTGAATGTATGGTTGCCTACCTGATGACCCTCTGCCACAATCTGATTGTAGAGGTCATGATGGCGCAATACATTCTCGCCTACCATAAAGAAAGTAGCCTTGATATTGTACTTTCTCAGGGTCTCTAAGATGAATGGAGTTGACTCTGGAATCGGACCGTCATCAAATGTAAGATAGACAGAATGGTCTTTCTTGTCCATTCTCCAGATGGCTTTTGGGTATAACCATCTGAGCCATTTGGCTGGTTGCTCTATGAACATGGATAAAACAGGTTTATATGAATAATGAAAAGTTTGGTGTCGTGTTTCGCGACACCAAACTTTTTTCTATTTTTTACTGATTGCCTTCCGGCATTCTGCCACCTCTGCCATGATAGAGACGGTAGAGGTTGTTGAGCTGCTTCTCATACTTCTGCTCCAACTGTGGACTCACCATTCCGGCAGCCTCGCAGATGCTCTGCATAATCATAATCTGACGGATGCAGTCGTGCTCTGCCTGGAGGAAACGGTCGTTTGGCAGCGAGAGATAGTAGTTGAGGTATTGTGAAGCATTCTTCCATACCGCTTCTATATATTCCTTGCCCTTGGCTTTCTGACCGGTCATCAGCCAGCCGCGAGCCATATCCAAGCCACCGCTCATGTAGTCGAGCGTAACATTGTAGGCAGGAATCTCGGTATCAGCCTTCTTCAGGATGTTGATAGCCTTCTGTTTCTTGCCTTCGGCGATGAGTTGGAGGGCTGTCTGGGCGAGCAGGCGACGGTGGGTATAACACATACGCATGGTTGTCTCGTCGATGTAGAGTCCCTTCTGCTTCAGGTTGCCGAACTTGAATCGGGTCATGATGTTGTGATAAGCCTTCTCTGTATCGAAGTTCTTGGCACCTGGCTTGTTGGTGGTGAACGGAGTGATACGGTTCACAAGTCCCTCCTGTACGAAGTTGTCACCGAGGTTCATATAGTTCTCTTCGCCTACGGTGAGTGCTACGTAGAGCGGACGGGTCCAGTTACATTGTGCCAACATTTCGAGCATCATGAGGTCGTTCTTGTAGAGTGCGCTCTTGCCGGCAAGCGAGATGACCATCTTGTCTGGAATAGAATCTGATGCCATCATCATACCGCTCTTCTTTACAGCCTCCTTGTCGATGGTGACATAGAGGGTATCTGTAGGGATGAAGTGCATGTCTGGGTTCTTGCTGCGTACCCAGTTCTTCAGGATGTTCTTGAGCTCGAACGGTTCGTCACCAAACTGCTTCTTGGCATTCTCTGGATCCTGCTTGTAGAAGTCGAGAATCTGCTTCTTTACCTCAGGTTCAACAGATACATATTCGTTGGTACCTGAACAGAAGTCGAGACGTGGCCAGGTGATTGGCACAGATGGTGAGTTGTATGCAGGACGCATCATCTGGTCGATATACCAGTCGGTCTGCAGGTAGCTCAGGTTACATACGCGGGCATCTGTTCCTACGCCTTCTACCTCCTGGTTGTACCAGAGTGGGAAGGTATCGTTATCACCATTGGTAAAGATGATAGGGTTTCCCTTCTCCTGGAGTGACATCAGGTAGTTCTGACCGAAGTCACGGCAGGTGTAACGGTTTGAGCGGTCGTGATCGTCCCAAGTCTGTGATGCCATCTGGATAGGTACGAGAAGTGTGATGACTGCTACGATAGCTGTTACGGCAGTACCGCTGAGCTTCATCTTGCGCTTCAGAATGTCGATGATGGCGAGTACGCCGAGACCGCACCAGATAGCGTATGCATAGAATGAACCGGCATAAGCATAGTCACGCTCACGTGGCTGCATAGGAGTCTGATTCAGGTAGATGACGATGGCAAGACCTGTCATGAAGAACAGGAAGAATACAATCCAGAACTGCTGGATTCCGATAGGGAAGAGTACTTCCTCTTCCTTGCCGTTCTTCATTACCTTCTTCTTGCGGGTATACCAAGCCTGCCAGAAAAGTCCGATGAGACCGAGAATCAGCGGCATACAGTAGAATACATTGTGTCCCTTGTTCTCCTTCAGGTCGTCTGGCAATTTGCTCTGGTCGCCATAGAGTGAATCATCGATGAATGAGAAACCGGTAATCCAGTTTCCGTGCTCTGGCTCACCATTTCCCTGGATGTCGTTCTGACGGCCGGCAAAGTTCCACATGAAGTAGCGCCAGTACATGAAGTTGCACTGGTAAGAGAGGAAGAAGCGGATGTTGTCAAACTGTGACGGCATCTTCACCATCATACTCTCTCCGCAGCGGTCGTAAGGAATCTCTGTGCCTTCTACACCGCCCATCCAGTCTTCGTATGCCTGGGCATGAGCCGAACTGTACATACGAGGGAAGAGCATGTTCTGGGCATAGATATACTTATTCTTGTGACTTACTACGAAGTAAGAGTCCTTCTCATCAGCCGAAGCTTTCTCCTTGCGCTGGTAAACCGGTGCGCCTTCCTTCATGACAGGCTTGCACATGTTGCCGTCTACTTCGAGGGCTACCTGTGATGTATAAGCCTGGCCATAGAACAGAGGACGGTCGCCATACTGGTCGCGGCTCAGATAACTTCCCAGGGTAAAGATGTCCTCAGGAGAGTTCTGGTCCATAGGAGGGTTGGCAGAAGAACGGATCACGATGAGTGCGTAGCTGGAATAACCAATCATCAGCATCAGCATGCAGAGCAAGGCTGTGTTCTTGACGCGTGCTGAGATGAGCGGCAGGAGCTGCATCTTCTTCTTGGCGATGCCAGTAGATTCGTCAACGCCTGTTACTACTTCCTGCTTGCGCTTGTAGCCGAGTACGAACCAGAGAATAACCAGCACGATGATGCCGGTAATGGCAGCAGTCCAGCCATATCCGTAGAATGGGATGCCGAGCATGCCGAAACCGAGAACGAAGGCGATATTCTGCTTCTTCTCGTTCTTCTCTGATGCATTACAGGTCTCGTAGATGCCCCAGATGACAGAGGCTACAAGACAGATGATGTATACGATTTCACCGGTATTGAACGGACAGCCGAGGGTGTTGACAAAGAACAGCTCGAACCAGCCGCCTACGGTGATGATACCTGGAACCACACCATACAGTACGGCTACCACTACGAGGAATGAAAGGAACAGCGCCAGGAGCGAGCCCTTGAGGTTGGCATGTGGCACCTTCTTGTAGTAATAAACCAATACGATGGCTGGGATACAGAGCAGGTTGAGCAGGTGGACACCGATACTCAAACCGGTCATATAGGCGATGAGCACAAGCCAACGATCGCTATGAGGCTCGTCAGCATGGTCTTCCCACTTCAGGATGAGCCAGAATACCACAGCGGTAAAGGCAGAAGAGAACGCATAAACCTCACCCTCGACAGCTGAGAACCAGAAGGTATCGCTGAAGGTGTAGATGAGTGCGCCTACCATACCGGATGCCTCGATGGCAATCAGCTTGCTGGTAGTCAGTTCTTTCCAGTCGCTGATGACGAGTCGGCGAGCCAGGTGGGTGATGGTCCAGAAGAGGAACATGATACAGACGGCGCTCAGCAGGGCGCTCATCGTATTTACCATCTTGGCTACCTGGGTAGTGTCGCTGGCGAAATGTGTGAAGAAATTGCCTAAAAGCATGAAGAATGGTGCCCCAGGTGGGTGACCGATCTCCTGCTTGTAAGCAGTCGTAATAAACTCAGGACAGTCCCAGAAACTGGCTGTCGGTTCAATTGTGGAACAATAAGTGAACGCCGCAATGATGAATGCGACCCATCCGAAGATATTGTCCACTAATCTGTACTGTTTCATTATTGTTTAAACTTTAATGTATTATATTTCTTTCTGAATGCTTTCTCTGTTTCTGAATGCTTTCTCCGTGCCTTTCAAGGAAGGCACATTCCAGTTGCAAAGATAATAAAAAGATGAGATAATATGGATTTTTGCACCTGTTTTTTAGGCATTATTATATAATAAGCCTATACATTTAAGAAATGCTCTTCCAGTTTCTCTCTCGGCATATCTGCCGTATCGTGGTAGTGGAGATGATGATTTACGCAGGCGATGTGCTTTACGTTATTGAGCACTTCGGCTACATCATGGCTTACGATGATAATGGCGCACTCCCGGTTGATCTGTTCCAGCATCTCGTACATCTGCTTCTGGAAACGGCGGTCGATGTAGGTGTTGGGTTCATCCAGTATCACTACATCGGGTTTGGAAACAATGGCGCGGGCGAGGAGTACTCGCTGCAGTTGTCCGCCGCTCAAGGCTGCGATATGGCGGTCTTTCAACTCCGTGAGCTGCATCTGTTCCAGACAGTCGAGAACCTGCTGGTGCTGTGCCTGGGTGTATCTCGAAAAGAGACTTTTGGTCTTGCTGAGTCCTGAGAGTACCACTTCATAAACGGAGATAGGGAACTGTTTGTCGAGATGATTGTATTGGGGCAGATATCCCATACTGATTTCCCTTACTTCCTCCCCGTCTTTATAAAAGCGGATGCTGCCGTCTGTGGGTTTCATCAGTCCCAGGATGAGGCGCATGAGGGTTGTCTTGCCACCACCGTTGGGACCGATGATGCCAAGATAATCGTCTATGTAGACGGTGAGGTTGATATCGTGGAGCACCTCCTTGCCCTCGTAACCAGCCGAAAGATGCTCTATCTCTATTAACTTTGAACTTTGAACTTTGAACATTGAACTTTATGATTAGTTGTTGTTTTAACAAAGCTTTTGCCCTTACAGGGCGCCTTGTTAACTGCTATTATACCCAGGGTGTTGCCCTGGGCTAGGGCTTCTGCCCTTTCAGGGCGTCTGGAGCTTACTGAACGTGTGGAACTTACAGAACGTCTGGAGCTTACTTCCCAACAACGATTTTCTTGCCCTGTACCGCTGCAGCCGCTTCCTGCATCGCCCAGTTCCAGTCGCCCTGTAATGGATTGATATTCATTGGCTTGGTCTGGCTCTCCTTGATGAAGGTTGTGGTGTTGCGGTTGGCAAATTCTGCCTGTATCAGGCAGAACTTGATCTTTTCTTTTCTGGCTCTTTCGATGAGACTCTTGAGCTGGGCAGCACTAGGCTCCCTGCCTTCTTCCTCAATGGCAAGCTGCTCCAGCTGGTAATCACGGGCAAAATAAGTGAGGATAGGGTGATAGATGACGAACTTGCGAACCATCTCCGGATTATCCTTGAAACTCTTTCTGATGATGCTGTCCTGCCTGTCGATGCTGCTGAGCAGCTGCTGATAGTTTTTCTGGAAGAAAGTCTTGTTCTCCGGTTCCAATTGGCAGAGTGCCTTGAAAATGTTGCTGGAGATGATGCGGGCGTTTTTGCAACTCATCCATACATGCGGGTCGGTATTGCCGCCTGGTGTCTTGGCGGGCGTGATGCCTGTAGAGGTATCTATCACCTTCATGTCAGGAGCGTTGTCCTGCAGTTTCTTCATCCAGGTCTGTTCAAAACCGATGCTTCCCACTTTCAGATAGAGGGCACTCCTGGAGAGTTCCATCATCTGCTGGGCATAAGGCTCGTAAGTTTCAGGATTGTTGCCGTTGGATACCATCACGTTGACATCCACTTTATCTCCGGCAATCTTATCAACGAAAAACTTGTAGGGAGGGATAGTTACGGTAACAGCAGGTTTGCCATCGCTGTTGGCGACAGATTCCTTTCCGTTACTTTCTGCGGTGTTGCCTTTCTGCTGGCTGCCTTTACAGCCCGCGAAAACCACGCATAATATAATAAGGTATAAATACTTTCTCATAAGCAGTCAATTTATATGAATCATTTTTTTGCAGTTGGTTTAAAAGATGAAACTCAGTCCGTAAACCAGCAGTACATATCTCAACACCTTTCCGATGGTGATGCTGATGACAGAAATCACGATGTTGGCTCTCGTCAGTCCCAAAACGATGGTGATGGCATCTCCCAGCAAGGGCAGGAAGGCGAAGAATCCCATCCAGGCTCCTCTGTCGGCCATGAAATGCTGAGCCTTGTCAAGACTCTCTTTCTTTACATGCAGATATTTCTCAATCCATTCCAGCTTGCCCATCCGTCCTACGCCATAGTTGAACATAGAACCGAGCACATTGCCGATGCTTCCATACAGTACGAGCTGGATAGGTTCCAGACCGGCAGCCTGTAAGCCCGACATGACCACCTCGCTGCTGAAGGGAAAGAAGCTGCCGGCAAGGAAGGCTGATACCAGCATGCCCCAGTATCCCCAGCTCATTAAGAAATCTATCATCCAACTCATAGTAATATGCTCTCTGGTACGAGTATGTTGTAAGCCATGATAAGTACCAGCATGATGAGCAGCAGGATGAAGGAGATGTTGGTAAACTTACCTCTGGTGAATGTGATGAAATGGGCGATAAGCGGTGCTGTATTCACAATCAGGATGCCGCCCAGTTCCTGTATATGTTGAGGCTGGAGGACGATGAAGATGATGCAGGCAACCGATATCATGATAAACGTTTCGTAGATCATGCGGGTGCGTATCTTATCCCCGTAGCTGGTGCGTATGAAGTGGATGGAACCGATGATGGTGAGCAGGGTAACGAAACTCAGGTTCAGAATCTGATGGTCGGTAACCTGCGAATAATCAAAGAGTTCGCTGTAGTTGATGAATTCACAGAAGTGATCTGCCAGCCCCTGTATGTTGTCGGTATAGAAGAAATAACCGGCTGCAAACCAGTAGGGCACGATGAGACCTACCAGGGATGCAAAGAATGTCTTTACGCTAAACGAGAGGGTAAACACCATCATCATGATCCATAGGATAGGCATGAAATAGCCTATCTGCACGAAAATCATCGATGCCAGACCGATGCAGGCAAAGGCGTAGAAAGTCCAGCCTGTTGAGCGTTTATCCTGATAGCAATTCCAGATAATGAGATAAAAGGCGATGAAACACATCGTCACAATACTGCTTTTTAAAGAGAGGTGGTGGAGTCCTGTCATCGTCAGTAATGCCAGAAAACTGCAAGATACCATTCGGCTGTAGGTACGCATGAGGGCATTACGGTTGTTCAGTTCCACCATCAGCAGGGTAGACATGGCTGTAAAAGCAAATTCTACCCAGATATTGGATACCAATAAACCTACTGCAACCCAAACCAGTGTGGCAAGGGTTGCAGTAATTGGTAAAGAGTAGCGGCTAGCCGCTACTTTATTTTGAAAAGTTTTCTTTCTTAACATCTAATTCAACATTAAAAAACTAAAGGTCCTGTCCGATATCAGAACGGAAGTACTTGTCGGTGAACTGGATCTTCTGTGCCTCAGCAAAGCTCTTCTTCAAGGCTTCTTCCTTGTCCTTGCCGTAGCTGCTTACGCAGATGACACGACCACCGTTGGTTACTACCTGGCCATCCTTCATGGCAGTACCGGAGTGGAATACTACCGAACCTTCTACATCGTCGATGCCCTGGATAGGATAACCCTTCTTGTAAGCCTCTGGATAACCGCCGCTTACGAGCATCACGCAGACTGCTGCACGCTCATCAAACTCGATGCTGCGCTTGTCCAAGTCGCCTGCTGCTACACCTTCGAAGAGATCCACGATGTCGCTCTTCAGGCGGAGCATCACGCTCTCTGTCTCTGGATCACCCATACGGCAGTTGTACTCGATGACCATAGGCTCGCCTTCAACGTTGATCAGACCGAAGAAGATGAATCCCTTATAGTCGATGTTCTCCTCAGCAAGTCCCTCTACGGTAGGACGGATGATGCGCTCGTCAACCTTCTGCATCCACTCCTTGGTAGCGAATGGTACAGGGGTAACGCTACCCATACCGCCAGTGTTCAGACCGGTATCGTGCTCGCCGATGCGCTTGTAATCCTTAGCCTCAGGCAGAATCTTGTAGTTCTTGCCGTCGGTCAATACGAATACAGAGCACTCAATGCCGCTGAGAAATTCCTCGATGACTACGCGTGCAGAAGCGTTGCCGAACATACCGCCGAGCATCTCCTTGAACTCTTTCTTAGCTTCTTCCAGGGTAGGGAGGATGAGAACGCCCTTACCGGCGCACAAACCGTCAGCCTTCAATACATAAGGAGCCTTCAGTGTCTCCAGGAATTTCAAGCCTTCTTCTACGTGCTCGCCGTCGAAAGTCTCATACTGGGCAGTAGGGATGTTGTGGCGCTTCATGAACTTCTTGGCGAAGTCCTTGCTGCCTTCCAGTACGGCGCCAGCCTTTGATGGACCGATGACAGGGATGTTCTGGGTGCGAGGATCGTTCTTGAAGTCATCGTAAACACCCTTTACCAATGGGTCTTCCGGACCAACTACCACCATATCAACGCCATTTTCTACTGTGAAGTTCTTGAGCGCCTCAAAGTCGTCTGCCTTGATATCTACGTTCTCGCCGACATTCTGTGTACCGGCATTACCAGGAGCGATGAAGAGTTTCTCACACTTCTCGCTCTGAGCGATTTTCCATGCTAAGGCGTGCTCGCGGCCACCGCCTCCTAACAATAAAATTTTCATTTGCTGTAAGTTATTGTTTGTTACTAAACTTTCGCAAGTAAGCCCCACACGCCCTGAAAGGGCAGAAGCCCCTAGCCCAGGGCATCGCCCTGGGTAATTACGGACGCAAACCTGTCGCCCTGTAAGGGCAAAAGCTTTAAAACTCCAGACAAAACATAAAGCTTTTGCCCTTACAGGGCGCCTTACTGATTGCCATTATACCCAGGGCGATGCCCTGGGCTAGGAGCTTTTGGGCCTTCAGCCCGTTCTTGAACCACTTGCGAAACTTGAATTTGTTATTTCAAATAATCGAAGAAATAATTGCTGATGCGCTCATGCAGATGAGTGCTCTGATGACCTCTCATGTTGTGAGGCTCGCCAGGATAGACGAAGAAGTCTGGCTGGGTGCCTGCTGCGATGCAAGCCTTGAGGAAGGTGAGGCAGTGCTGTGGCACTACAGTCACATCGTTCAAGCCCTGGATAATCTGCAGCTTGCCCTTCAGGTTCTTTGCCTGATAGAGCAGAGAGGTCTTCCTGTAACCCTCTGGGTTGGTCTGTGGGGTGTCCATATAGCGCTCGCCATACATCACCTCGTACCAGTGCCAGTCGATTACCGGGCCGCCTGCTACGCCTACCTTGAACACATCAGGGTGGTTGGTCATCAGCGAGATGGTCATGAATCCGCCGAAGCTCCAGCCGTGAACGCCAATCTTGTCAGCATCTACGTAAGGAAGCGTCTTCAGATATTCCACGCCCTTCATCTGGTCTTGCATCTCAATCTGTCCGAGCTGGCGGAAGGTAGCCTGCTCGAAAGCCTTGCCACGGTTCTCGCTTCCACGGTTGTCGAGGATGAAGAGCAGATAGCCCTTTTCTGCCATGTAGGTTTCCCAACCACGGCTAGAGTAGTTCCAGCGGGCATCTACGTTGTGGGCATGAGGTCCACCATATACATATATAATGGTAGGATACTTCTTGTTTGGATCGAAGTTTACCGGTTTCACCATTCTCCAGTAGAGGTCTGTTTCGCCATCGGCAGCCTTGATGGTACCGCAGCTGTACTCAGGCACATTGTAGCCCTTCCAAGGATTCTCGGCTGTGAAGTAAGCGGTGCGTTTGCCGTTCTCGGTATTCACGAGGGCAATCTTGCGAGGCACGGTAGGAGTAGAGTAGTTGTCGAAGACATACTGTCCGTTCTCGCTCAAAGTGGCGCTGTGCCATCCCTTGCCGCAATCATCTACCAGCGTACGCTTGCCGGTTTTTGTATCTACGGCAAAGATGTTTCTCTGGATTGGCGATTTCTCGTTGGATGCGATGATGATACTCTTGCGCTTGCTGTTGAAACCGAGCACTTCCATCACTTCCCATTTACCGGAAGTCAACTGCTTGATTTCGAGTGATTCTGTGTTGCTGGCCATGCGGCTTCCGTGCTTGCCCAGGGTGCAGAGATAGAGGTGGTTGTAGCCATCCTTGCGGCTCTGCATGATGAAACTGCTGCTGTCCCAAGGCAGGAACTGGATAGGATGACAAGGTTCTACATATTTCTCATCGGTCTCGCGATAGAGTTCGCCTGTCTTCTCGCCGGTTTCTGCATTGTAGGCAGTCAGACGGCAGTCGTTCTGGTCGCGGTTCAGCTCAAACATATAGATGGTCTTGCTGTCCGGACTCCATGCGATGTTGGTGAAGTAGCGGTCGGTTGGATCGCCAGCCTTCAGATAGATGGTCTTGCCGGTCATGCAGTCGAACACGCCTACGGTTACCTTGTGGGATGTCTCGCCAGTCATCGGATACTTGTCTGGTGCAGGAGTAGCAATGCAACTCTGTGTTTCAGGATGATTGAAACCGATTTCCGGGATGTCGACCTGCGGATAGTCGGTTACCATACTCTGGTCCATACGATAGAAGGCGAGCAGTTCGCCGTTCGGACTCCAGAAGGTTCCCTTGCTGATACCGAACTCATCGCGGTGAACACTCTGTCCATAAACAATTTCGCGGCTTCCATCCTTTGAGAGCTGGAAATCGTGAGATTTCTTTTCTTTTGTAAGGGCGTTGCTGGTTACATCGAAGGTACGCACATAGAGGTTGCTGCCCTTCAGATAGGCGAAGGCGTTCTGCTGGGCGTTAGCCTCCAGGAGGTTCTCGCCGTCAGCAAAATCCATCTCGCTCAGCAGCTTATGCTTCTTGAAGTCTACGGTATAAGTCTTGCTGCCGTTGCTTACCATCACGATGCTCTTGCCTGCAAAAGGGAAGAGAGCATTGTAGAGGGCTCTTACCTTGATGTCCTTGGTAGGAGCAATCCACTGGTTGATGTCATTGATGCCGAAGAGTTTGGTCTCCTTGCCTGTCGTCTTGTTGACGAGATAGCAGGCATCCACATCCTGGCGAACGAGTTCATTGCCCCACCAGGTGCACCAGCGGTTCTTAGCTACCATGTTACGATAATTGTTGCCGCCGAAGTTCAGGTCTTCCAATGTAAAGGTTTTCTCGCCTTTCTGAGCAGGAACCACGCCCTGAGCCTGTAAGTCGGTTGCATTCATAGCCATCATAATCATAGCAGCAAAAGATAATTTATAAATTGAATTCTTCAGATTCATTATATTCTTTACTTTACTTTATCGGGTTTACCACCCATGCGTCGTGAAACACGACGTATGGGTAGTATGTCTCTTTAATCCTCGTCGTCGAAGTCAACGCTGAAGTTCTTCTTGCCTCCGCGCTTGCCTCCGAAATCACGGCCACCACGTTTGTCGCCCTTGAAGCCACCACGCTTGTCGCCTTTCTCGAAACGCTTTCCGTCGCGCTTGCCACCGAAGTCACGGCCACCCTTGAAGCTACGGCTGCCACGCTTGTCATCGTCGTCATCATTGCGTCGACCGCCACCGATACGTGAACGGCCGCCCTTATGGAACTCAGCACGCTTCTTCTCGAAGTCTTCCAGACGGTGAGTATGGAACTTGAAAGAACGGATATCGTCCTCCTCGTTTTCAGTCTCCTCGCTTACACGCTTCTTGAATTCACGCTCCTTCTTGAAACGGTGCTTCTGAGCCATCTCGCTCTTCTCGCGCTCAGTCTTCACAATACCGCCTTCAGAACGGAAGTCCTTCATCTTGCCGTCGAACATCACATACTTGCGGAATTCGCATTCCAAGCTTCCGTTGAATACAGGAATCTTGATAGAGGGTTTCAGACCAATCTGCTCGAAGCACTCCTCGCGGTAGCTCAATACCCAAGCCTCGTTGCCGGCAAAAGCCTTCTTGAAACGCTCACCTATCATCTTGTAGGTGTTCAGGAGGTTAGGGGTAGAGATGCGCTCACCGTATGGAGGGTTCATCACAATGATGCTCTTCTCTGCTGGCTGTGTGAAGTCCTTGAAATCAGCCTGTGAGATGGTGATGTCCTTGCTAAGACCGGCAGCACGTACGTTGAGATTAGCTGTATTTACAGCCTTCATGTCAACATCGTAACCATAGATATGGTGCTCGAACTCGCGCTCCTGAGAGTCGTCGTTATAAATCATATCGAAGAGATCCTGGTCGAAATCGTTCCACTTCTCGAAGGCAAACTCCTTGCGGAATACACCTGGAGAGATGTTGCGGGCGATGAGGGCAGCTTCGATGGCGATGGTACCTGAACCACACATCGGGTCGATGAAATCGCATTCGCCCTTCCAGCCGGTCATCAGAATCATACCTGCAGCGAGAACCTCGTTCAGAGGAGCCTCTACCTGCTCCTGGCGGTAGCCACGGCGGTGCAGACTCTCACCACTCGAATCGAGACTCAAGGTTGCATTGTCTTCTGCAATGTGGATGTTGAGGCGGATATCCGGGTTAGATACGCTGATATTTGGACGTGTACCCTGCTTCTCGCGGAACCAGTCAACAATCGCATCCTTTACCTTGTAGGTTACGAAGCGTGAGTTGCGGAACTCCTCTGAGTAGACTACTGAGTCAACAGAGAAAGTCTTCTTCACGTCTAAGATGTCATCCCACTTGATCTTCTGGATCTGATCATACACCTCTTCAGCGCTTCTAGCCTTGAAGTGCTTGATAGGCTTTAAGATACGGATGGCTGTGTGCAACTGGAAGTTAGCACGATACATCATTTCCTTGTCGCCTGTGAAAGACACCATGCGGCGACCGATCTGTACATTATTGGCACCCAACTGGGTGAGCTCTTCTGCCAAGACAGGCTCGAGGCCCATGAAGGTCTTGGCAATGAGTTCAAATTCCTGTTCCATTATTGAATTCTATATCTAATAAACTTTGTTTTTCTTTTTTATATTTCTTTGTTTTCGGTTTCATATCCTTGGTAACCCATACGTTGGCTCCCACTACGCAGCCTTCTCCGATGGTGATGCGACCGAGGATGGTGGCATTGGCGTAGACGATGACATCATTTTCGAGGATAGGGTGGCGAGGGATTCCCTTGATAGGATTGCCGTCCTTATCGAGTGGGAAACTCTTGGCTCCGAGGGTTACACCCTGGTAGAGTTTCACATTGTCGCCGATGATGCAGGTAGCTCCAATCACCACACCCGTACCGTGGTCGATGGTGAAGTGCTTGCCGATGGTAGCCTCCGGGTTAATATCAATACCGGTTTCCGAATGAGCCAGTTCGGTCATCATTCTCGGAATGAGCGGCACTCCCAGTTCGTGCAGCACGTGAGCGATGCGGTAGTTGGTAATCGCTTTGATGACCGGGTAGCAGGAGATGATTTCTCCGTGGCTCATGGCAGCCGGGTCGCCCTCGTAGGCAGCCTCTACATCGGTTGCCAGAATCTTGCGCAGTCTCGGGAATTCCATGATTGCCTTGGCTGCAATCACGCCTGCCTTGGCGCGCTGGTGCTGCAGTTCAGCCTGGGTTTCCGTTTCGCAGTCGTTGGCGAAGCAGAGACCGGCGAGAATCTGCTCTGACAGCATCTCATAGAGTTTCTCTACTCTTACTCCAATATGATATTTGATGGTTGAGATATTTACCGAAGAATTGCCGAAATATCCCGGAAAGAGGATAGAACGGGACAAACTGATGATTTCTTCGAGCGCCTTGCCCGAAGGAAGTGGATTCCCGTCTCGATGCTGATGGAAGAGACCCTTCAAAGATTCGGCGCTCGAAAGCTCCTCGATGGTCTCTGTCAGCTGATGAGTTAATGTATCTTTACTCATTTTCTTAATGTCTCAATAAAATTTGAGTGCAAAGATACGATTATTTTCTTGAATGACAAAGAAATAGCTACGGTTTTTTGTATTTTTTAGAGTGATTTTTTGAGGGATGAAAGACGGAAAGACCCATATACGGTGTTTTGCCGTACATGGGTCTGGCTTGTCTTATTTTGCGATGCTGTCCAGAAAGAGGAGCAGTCGGTTGGTGACGTTTACCTCTGAAACACCGGAATCGAAGTCGAGCGATACGAGGTTGAGCATTGGAAAACGGTCGTGGAGACGCTTCTCGATTCCCTTGGAAATCACGTGGTTAGCGATGCAACCGAAAGGCTGGAGCGAGATGATATTGTTCACGCCATCACGGATGTAACCTACGATGTCGGCAGGCAGAAGCCAGCCTTCGCCAAACTGGGCTGCGAGCGAAACCAGTCCCTGTACGTCCTTCGCATCATCATAGATATTGGTGAACGGACGGAAGTAGCGGAACTTGCCGGCTGCCTTGTTTACCTGGCGCAATCTTCTGCCTATCAGCGCCTGATAAGCGCCCTTGATGATGAAATCGGGCACTTTGGTGCAACTCAGCCGCATGTGTTTCTGTATCTCTACGTTCACAAATTCCTGCAGGAAGAAAGGGGCAAGCAGAGGCGGAACCACCTCTATGCCGCGCGAGATGATGTTCTGCTCCAGGAACTGGTGGGCGAAAGGATTGAACTTCAGGAAGATTTCGCCTACGATTCCTACCTTCGGCAACGTTCTGTCGAGGGTCATCTGGTTGAATTCTTCGGCTGCCTGTTTCAGGAGTCGGATGAGTCCTTTGGCTGAATTCTGGGCGATAGGTCCGTCTATCAGCTGCATGTATTTGTCGCGCAACTCTCTGGCAATGCCCGGTTTACGCTCTCTTACGATGCAGGCGTTGTACATCTCGTTGATTGCATCGCCATAGAAAATGGCGGTAACGATAATCTGACTGTATTTCAGCCAAGGCACATTAAAGCCGTCCTGCTCGTTGTAGTCTTGCTTGTCGTCTGTAGAGCCTGATGCTTCGCCTGTTGAGGCTGTTACACCGAGCGTGAGCAGCGGAATGTCCTGGAATCCATTGGAAATCATCGCACGCTTGATGAGACCAGCGTAGTTGGTTGCGCGACACTGGCCGCCCGTCTGACTCATCACTACTGCCGTATTGTTCAGGTCGTATCTGCCTGATTTCAAGGCTTTGATGATGTCGCCGACGATGAGTGTTGCCGGATAGCAGACTTCGTTGTTGGCAAACTTCAAGCCGAGTTCGGCGCTTACCTCATTGCTCATCGGAAGTACCTCTACATCATAGCCTATCAGTTTCAGAATAGGCGGAATGATAGGGGTGAGGTATTCGGTCATGAAAGGAGCGAGAATCTTGCGATGAATATCCTGCTTGGTGAATACCTTGGTCTGCTGGAGACTTTGAGCAGTACTTTGAACTTTGAGATTTGAACTTTGAACTTTATGATTTGTACTTTGATCTTTTAACTTTAAACTTTTAACTCTGAGGCTTTCTATGAGCGAGCGGACACGGAGTTTCAGGGAGCCGATATTGCTCACATCATCTATCTTCAGCAGCGTGAAAGGCTTGTTGTGGCGCTTCATGATGTCGCGAATCTCGTCCTGGATAAAACTGTCAGGACCGCAGCCAAAGCTGGTCATCTGGACGAAATGAACCTCATCGCCCTGTTCGGCAGCCCATTGTGCTGCCTTCAGAATGCGGTTCATATACGCCCATTGCTTCACGAGATAAGTCTCTGGCTGACAGTTGTATGCTTCGTTGTAGTCTTGGCTGGCTAATGCAGCCTCATTTCTTTCTGCCGCCAGGTCCTCCAGATTGAAGTCTTTGAAATTTGCAAAGAGATTACCCCGGGCGATGTCTTCGCTGATGACGTTGACTCCCAGATTGGCTATCATCTCGCTCAGCTTGTGCTGAATCAGCGGGTCAGTATGATAAGGACGGCCCGCCAGCAGAATCGTAAGTCCCTTGTTTGGCTTCAGAATCTTGTCTTCGTTCGTTTTCTGAGCCTCTGTTTCTTCATTTTTCAGAATCTCCCAGCCCTGTTTCTTAACCTCAGCTGCATATACTGCCTGAGCATAGAGGGCCTCTCTCAGCGCTTTATGGGCAGTCTTCTTGCTTACTCCCAGTTGCTTGAGATAATCGGTAATCTGTTTTTCCAGCGCCTTAGGCTGGGCAAAGTTGATGACGGGCGTATCAATCGGTTTCTTCAGATTGATGACCGACTTGATGACATCGCTGTAGCCCGAAACGACCGGACAGTTGAAGCTGTTCTGCGTATTCTTCGGGTCGTCATTATGCTCATAAACCACGTATGGCATGAGGATGCGGTCAACCTTCGGGTTCTCGTTGAGTTCCTTCAGATGACTGTGAGCCAGTTTAGCTGGGAAGCAGATATTGTCGCTCATCACCGTATTCAAGGCTCCTTCATACTGGCTGAAAGTGGAATCGGAAGAGAGAATCACGCCCAATCCGGCTGCCCGGAGCAGCGCATTCCAGAACGGATATTCCTCGTACATGTTGAGGATGCGAGGAATGCCTACCCATGTACCGTGAAACGCGGTAGTAGGTGGGTTAACAGTCTCTCTATCAAATAGTAAACTGTATTTGTATTCGTAAATGTTTTTGCCTTTTATCCCGTTTGCTCCCTTGTTGTTGAACACACGCTCACACTTGTTTCCGGAGTAGAATCGGTTGCCGCCGGCAAAGGTGTAGCGGGAAACATAACAATGGTTTTCGCAGCCTTTGCATTGCAGCTGTTTGGTTTCATAATGAGCCAGATTCTGGAGATCATCGATGGATCTTGATGAGGCAGGGTGCGTATCTTCTGCAGAAGTGCGATGTTTATAATCAGCCGCCGCATGAAGGGCACAGCCGTAGGCGCCCATCAGTTCCGGCATGTTGCTTCGTGCCACTTCGGTATGGGTGAGCAACTCAAAAGCTCTTACCACCGCATCGTTTCTCATCGTACCACCCTGCACAACGATTTTGCCTCCAAGGTTCTCATTACCATGGAGTTTCAATACCTTATAAAGACAGTTCTTGATGACCGAATAAGAGATTCCAGCAGAAATATCAGCTACAGATGCGCCCTCTCTGAGCACCTGCTTCACCTTCGAGTTCATGAAGACTGTGCAGCGGGTTCCCAGGTCGCAGGGAGCCTTCGACTGGCAGGCGAGTTGGGCAAAATCGCCTACAGAATAACCCATATTGTTGGCAAAGGTCTGGATGAATGTTCCGCAGCCCGAACTGCACGCCTCGTTGAGTTCCATGCGCACCACAGCCCCTTTCTCAACGAAGATAGCCTTCATGTCCTGTCCGCCGATGTCCAGGATAAAACTCACGTCGGGCATGAGTGAGGCAGCTGCTCTTTCGTGCGCCATTGTTTCGATAATGCCGCTGTCGAGGCCGAAAGCCGCCTTGATGAGTTCTTCCCCGTAACCTGTAGAGCAGGAGCCTACGATTTCCAGTTCAGCGCCTCGCAATGCTGCTTCCTGCTTCAGGGCGTTCAGTCCATCCGCTACTGCCTTGATCGGATTTCCCAGATTCAGGCGGTAATTGGTAAAGACAATATCTCCCGTAGGCGTCGCCGCATTCACCCTTACGGCAACAATCTTAGTCGTAGTAGAGCCCGAGTCAATACCAATCACAACCTGCTGTTTTCCTTTATTCAGCGGTTGGGTTTCGGTAGCGAATTTCGCCTTTGATTTGAGCCATTCCTGGTGCTCTTTCTCGTTCTTGAACAGAGGCAGCAGACTGCTGGTCCATTCCGTTTGTATTTCTTTTTTCATCCGGCTTCTGAGGGCAGAAACTGAGGCTGCAGAATCTGCCGATTTTGCTCGGTAAGCACAGCCCAGAGCCGGAATGAGATTGCTGTTTTCGGATACGATGAAATCGTTTGGAGATAGATGTAGATAATCGCAGAAAGCCTTGCGGAGAGCCGGAAGAAAGGTCAGCGGACCGCCGCAGAGCAGGATAGGAGCCTCGAAACTGATGCCGTGAGAAAGCGTTACAACCGTCTGTACGGCGATGGAATGGAAGATGCTGGCTGCAATATCTGCTTCGGGCAGATTGCGCGCCATCAGGTTCTGGATGTCGGTCTTGGCAAACACGCCGCAGCGGGCAGCCATCGGATAAACGTGCTCTGCCTTCATCGCCAACTCGCTCATCTTATGGTTCTCTACGCCCATCAGCACACTCATCTGGTCGATGAAAGCGCCCGTTCCACCGGCACAGTTGCCGTTCATGCGCAGTTCCATATTTCCGTTTTTCTTGAAGAAGATAACCTTCGCGTCCTCGCCACCAATATCGATGAGCGCTTTCGCCTCAGGATGAGCCGTACGGGCATAGACCGATGCAGCCACCACCTCCTGTACAAACTCCGCCTGGAGCTGTTCGGCAGTAGCCATTCCTACGCTTCCCGTTACGCAGATTCTTGCCTCTGCATCGCCGGTAAGGGCTAAAATCTCATCGAAATATTGCGACACAAGTTCGTTGACACGGGCGTTGTGGCGTTCGTATTTTGAGTAAATTACCTGGTTATCGCTGTCGATAACGGCTATCTTGGCTGTCGTAGAGCCAACGTCCAGTCCTATGTAATAAGTCTTCTCCATTTCTCTTATCTCAAGTATTTTCTCTTATCTTCTAGTATCTTCTTCAAGTTTCGCAAGTTTTGCTCCACACGCCCTGAAAGGGCAGAAGCTCCTAGCCCAGGGCATCGCCCTGGGTTATT
>DAWDQD010000048.1:0-23569 GCA_052349145.1 Segatella copri
CATCCGGTCATTAGTGACCGGTCATTATCGGTCATTAAGAAAAATCACTTCCGGTTATTTAGCCCCTATAATATATATTAAAAATATTTAATATATATTATAGCTCTCTTTTTCGCACCCCGAAAACCTTAATGACCGAAAATGACCGGGCATTAATGACCGCTAGATGAACTTGTGAGTTTTACCTGACATGGTTTTTTTGTGTGTCTGAATGTGTTGGTTATTAGCGTGTTATGTGTATTTTGTTGTATTCCTACTCTAATATTTTATGTATAATGATTATCTACATATTAAGTCGCTTTAGTTAGTTGATATGTTGTTCGATTCTACATTTTTATCCTTGTTTTCTGTTGCATTTTGTCAAAATATATTGTGTCAGAGGCTGTTTTATGTCCAAGGAGGGGCATTTTTTACCCTTAGAAGAGGGGGTAAAATACCTTCCTAACCCCCTAATTTTTGCATCTTATCTTCTAAAACGCAAAAAAAATGCGGATTTTCGCATCATTTCCGTTACTATTTTCTGTAGTAAGGATATTATACATACATATATATAAACACTCCTTTTAATCGTTGTAGGAGATGATATAACGACATTTTAGTATCTTGTGTTTTTCTTTACAAAACAACAAAAACGCCCTATAAAAGAACGCAAACTCACATCCCCGTTATTTGGTATATTTGGGGCTCTTATCTCCAAATTTTGCAAGAAATCAGAGTAAATTGAGCCCCAAATATACCTTTCCTCATCGTTTTCAGTACCTATTTATATTATATATGGTACTTATTCTGGTAGTGGCGCTTGGATTTAACAGGGGCTCCATGGAAGGAACCGCTGCCCATACCGCTGCCACGAAGACTCTCATGGAAGCCTGAACCACCGCTGTATTCACCCCAGCGGGCTCTGATTCTATCCACATAATCTACCGTCTCCGTGCCTCGCATGTAACCGTATTTCACCACCGGGTCTGTGTAATAAGCCGGTTGAGAAAGGCGCAGAATATAATTGCGAATTACGCCCCAATTGTGCGGATTCTGACCATGTTTGCGAGCCAGCGCCATCGCATCTCTGATGTGGAAATAGCCACCATTATAAGAAGCAAGGGCGAAAAGCATGCGCTGGAACGGGTCGCCCACGTCAGAGAAATGCCCCTGCAGTTCCGCCATATATCTGGCTGCCGCAGCCACATTCGCCTCAGGTTCATGAATCATGCTCATCGGCAAACCCAGATGGGCAGCCGTGCCTGGCATAATCTGCATCAGTCCGCAAGCTCCAGCCCATGACTTCGCATTCGGGTCAAAACAGCTCTCCTGATAACATTGGGCAGCCATCAGACGCCAGTCCATGCGAGCCGTTCCGCTATAGCGCTGGAAGAGGTGGTCGTAGCGGGAAATAACACCCTTAGAACGGTTCAGAAATGGTGAATAAACGTGGCGGCGCACGCTGGCAGAAGAAAGCAGCCACGACTCTTCCTGCTTGACCTGAGCAATCAGCTTAGGCTTAAACCAGCCGTTCAGGGTGTCGGCAAGACTCTTGTTACCGTTCAGCACAGCCCATTGGGTTCGGGTACTGTCGGGCGTAACACCACAGAACAGCAGGTTGCCTCTGGTCTGTTTTCGGGGTAGGGGCACGGCAATCACATCACCTTCTCCCTTCTCCAGTTTGCGCACCATTTCAGCCGTATCCTTACATTCTTCTACGCGTAACGAAACGCCGATCTGCTGGGCAAACTTCTCGCAGAGCAGATAGTGCAGTCCCATTCCGTGGCTGTGATAATCATAATAGGTAGTAGGGCCGTTAACGGTAAGCATGATGAGCTCACCATTGGCCTGAATATCTTCGAGCGAAAGCCCCTTGCTGGTTGAAGCAGGTTTCTTTTCATCACCATCAGCCCCATCAGAGTTGTCAGCATGCTCCATTTCGCCTACAGGAGTTCCCCATGGCGTAAGCTCCTGCTGCGGTTTCTTGTCGGCACAGGCAGCGAGCAAAAATAGTGCATATAATGCGTATAAATATCCTTTATTCTTCATTTCAGCTGCAAAAGTACGAAATATTTTGCACATAAGTGAGAAATTATTTGTTTATTCTAATAAAAATATGTACTTTTGCAATGTTTTTCAAAAAAAATATAGAAATATGTTACGAATAGCAGTACAAAGCAAGGGTCGTCTTTTCGACGACACCATGAATCTTTTAGCAGAGGCTGACATCAAAGTAAGCGCCTCTAAACGCACCCTTCTGGTGCAGTCAAGCAACTTTCCTCTCGAGGTTCTCTACCTTCGTGATGATGATATTCCTCAGAGCGTAGCCTCTGGTGTGGCAGATATCGGAATCGTGGGCGAGAACGAGTTTGTTGAGCGTGGAGAGAATGCGCAGATTATTGACCGTCTGGGTTTCAGCAAGTGCCGCCTGAGCCTCGCCATTCCTACGAAGATTGATTATCCGGGATTGCAATGGTTCAACGGCAAGAAGATTGCTACTTCTTACCCTAACATCCTGCGCAAGTTTATGAAGAAGAACAACATCAATGCCGACATCCATGTCATTACGGGTTCTGTAGAAATCAGTCCGGGCATCGGTTTGGCTGACGGTATTTTCGATATTGTAAGTTCAGGTTCTACTCTGGTCAGCAACAGTCTTGCTGAGGTTGAGGTGGTGATGAAGAGCGAGGCTCTGCTCATCGGCAACTGGAACATGGACGAGGAGAAGCATCAGATTCTGAACGAGATGCTGTTCCGCTTCGAGGCTGTACGTTCTGCACAGGACAAGAAGTACGTGATGATGAATGCTCCTAAGGCAAAGGTTCAGGAGATTACAGAAGTATTGCCAGGCATCAAGAGTCCTACGATTATCCCATTGGCTGATGAGGAATGGTGCTCTATCCACACTGTGCTCGACGAGAAGCGTTTCTGGGAAATCATAGGCAAGTTGAAGGAACTCGGTGCACAGGGCATCCTGGTAACACCAATCGAAAAGATGATATTATAATAATGTGTAGTGTTTAATGTGTAATGTTTATTTAGAGACATTATGCGTTAAAAACCAAACATTAAACATGAATAATTAAACATTAATAATAGGAATGAAGGTAATAAAGTATCCTGCAAAGGAGGAATGGAGCGAGATTGTAAAACGCCCACACCTGGATGTTTCGCAGCTGAATGCGACCGTACAAGGTGTACTCGACGATGTGAAAAACCATGGCGACGAAGCCGTGAAGCGTTACGAGGAGAAGTTTGATCATGCCCATCTCGATTCTTTGGCTGTGACTGAAGCTGAAATCGAAGAGGCAGAGAAAATGGTTTCTCAAAAACTGAAAGACGCTTTGCACCTCGCCCATCATAACATTGCCGAATTCCATCATAGCCAGAAGTTTGATGGTGTAAAGGTTGAAACTTGCCCTGGTGTAACCTGCTGGCAGAAGAGTGTGGCTATAGAGAAGGTAGGATTGTATATCCCGGGAGGTACTGCTCCTCTCTTTAGCACCGTTCTGATGCTGGCTACTCCTGCCAAGATTGCAGGATGTAAAGAAATCGTACTGTGTACTCCTCCTAATAAAGAGGGCAAGGTGAACCCGGCTATCCTCATGGCGGCAAAGATTGCGGGCGTAAGCAAGATCTTTAAGGCGGGTGGCGTTCAGGCTATCGGAGCCATGGCTTACGGTACAGAGAGCGTGCCTAAGGTTTATAAGATTTTCGGTCCGGGCAACCAGTTTGTCATGGCTGCCAAGCAGCAGGTTTCCCTGCACGATGTGGCTATAGACATGCCAGCCGGTCCGTCTGAAGTTTGTCTTATTGCCGACGAAACTGCCAACCCTGTGTTTGCTGCTGCCGACCTGTTGTCGCAGGCTGAACATGGTTTCGATTCTCAGGTTTTCTTCATTACTACATCTGAAAAGGTGTTGGATGATGTAAAGAATGAAGTTGAAGTACAGCTTGAACGTTTGCCACGTAAGGAGATGGCACAAACCTCGTTAGACAACTCTAAATTTATCCTCGTGAAGACCGAAGAGGAGGCAATAGACCTCTGCAATACTTATGCGCCGGAGCATCTGATTATCGCCACAGCCGATTACGAGCAGCTGGCAGAAAAAGTTGTGAATGCAGGTAGTGTATTCCTCGGAAACTATGCGTGCGAAAGTGCAGGCGACTATGCAAGCGGTACGAACCATACCTTGCCAACCCATGGTTATGCTTTGGCTTACAACGGAGTGAACCTGGACAGTTATAATCGCAAAATCACCTTCCAGCATCTTACAGAAGAAGGTATTCGTAACATTGGAAATGCTGTAGTGACCATGGCGGAAAATGAGCAATTGGAAGCTCATGCCAATGCGATGAGACTGAGAGTGAACAGTTTGAAACAATAGGGTAAAAAAAAGGAAGTTGTAAAAATACTTCTTAATAGCTTTTGAAAGTAAAATGAAAGAATTGAAAGATTTGTGCCGAGAGAACATCTGGAATCTGGCACCTTACAGTTGCGCCCGTACGGAGTTTGCAGGCAGAAATGCCCGCGTCTTCCTCGACGCCAACGAAAATCCATATAATGACCCTTACAATCGCTATCCTGATCCGCTGCAGGTTGAACTGAAGAAACAGATCAGCAAGATTAAGGGTGTGGCTGAAGAGAAAATCTTCCTGGGCAATGGTTCCGACGAGGCCATCGATTTGGTTTACCGTGTATTCTGCCGCCCGGGTAAGGATAATGTAGTGGCGATTGCGCCTACTTACGGAATGTATGAAGTTTGTGCAGACATCAACGATGTGGAGTATCGTTCTGTATTGCTTGATGAAAATTATCAGATTTCTGCCGGAAAACTGCTGGCAGCCTGCGATGAACAGACGAAGGTTATCTGGTTCTGCAGTCCGAACAATCCTACGGGTAATCACATTAACCGCGAGGCAATCGTAGAGGTGTTGCAGAAATTCCAGGGTATTGTCATCATCGACGAAGCCTACAGCGATTTCTCTTCGGAGCGCACATTCCGCAGCGTACTCGACAGATTTCCCAACATGATTGTGCTCAACACCATGAGTAAGGCATGGGGCTGTGCAGCCCTCCGTTTGGGAATGGCTTTTGCGAGCAAGGAGATTGTTGACCTATTCAATAAGGTGAAATATCCTTATAACGTCAATCTGCTTACTCAGGAGCATGCGCTGGAAGTGATGAAGAATCCGCTGAAGGTTGACGAATGGGTGAAGAACATCCTGCAGGAGCGTTCTAAGGTAATGGCTGCATTCCTGGATCTGCCTATCTGCGAGAAGGTTTATCCTACTGATGCAAACTTCTTCCTGGCTAAAATGACCGACGCCAATGCCATCTATAATTATCTGGTGGCACAAGGCATTATCGTAAGAAACCGCAACAAGGTTCAGTTGTGCGGCAACTGTCTGAGAATTACTATCGGAAACAAGAGCGAGAATGCTGAATTACTCGGTGCTTTGAGACAATACTAGCATTTAAGCAGCACGCCCTGAAAGGGCAAAAGCCCCTAGCCCAGGGCAGCGCCCTGGGCTAGGGGCTTTTGCCCTTTCAGGGCGTATTGCTGACATTTATCTTCTTCTGCCTCTACCTTCATTTCTTCCTTGATTTCCACGACCTTGATTTCCACGTCCGCCGCGTTCGTTCTTATCCCCGCTGTTGTAGCGGTTCTTGCGACTGTGGTTGTCGTTGTCGAAATTAGGGTTGAAGCTCTTTTTCTTCTTGTTCTTGAAGAAGCCGGCACCTCCGCTTAATGGGCGGCCTTCGTTCAGATATTTATCTTCATCATAGCAGCCTACATTTCCGAAACCCTTTGGTGCATAGCGGTCAGACGCATTTCTGCCAGTTCCACGCTTGCCCTTAGCACCTTTTCCTACACCAGGATTATCGTATGTAGAACCTATCGCCTTATCGTCATAATGCGTCTTCTTACCCTTGAAACTGCCACCCATGCTCTTCCTGTCGTAGAGTTTGTCGATGAGGTCGGCTCTGCCTATCCGGCGAAGTTCACTCTCGATGGCGCGGCGCTCTTCAGGCTTGTACCAGAAGAAGAACATGCGCTGGGCAAGCTTCTCTTTCTGAGTCTTGGCGCTGAAGACCGGCTCCAGGGTGTAAGGATCGTATCCCGTGTACCAGGTCTCGGTAGAAATGGTCATAGGAGTAGGGGTGAAATCCTGCACCTGCTCCAGATGGAAATCCAGTCCCTTCGTAATAACGGCAAGTTCGGCCATGTCTTCTTCATGACAGCCCGGATGCGAACTGATGAAGTAAGGAATGATCTGCTGGTTAAGACCTTCTTCCTTATTAATCTTGTCGAAGATGCGCTTGAACTCGTAGAAGAGGTCGAACGATGGCTTGCGCATGAACTTCAAGACTTCCGGACTCGTATGTTCGGGAGCCACCTTCAGTCGGCCGCTCACATGCTTGGTAATCAGTTCGCGCGTGTATTCTCTAGCCGCCTGATTCACCTTTTCGTCCTTGCTCTTATGCAGCAGAAGGTCGTAACGCACACCACTACCAATGAAACTCTTCTTGATTCCCGGCAAAGCATCTACAGCATGATAAATCTCCAGAAGCTTGCTGTGGTCGGTATTGAGGTTCGGACAAATCTGAGGGTTTACACACGACGGGCGCTTGCACGCTTCGCAGGCTTTCTGATTCTTGCCGTGCATTCCGTACATGTTGGCAGAAGGACCGCCCAAATCGCTCAGATAGCCCTTGAAATCAGGCATCTGGATAATTTTCTTCACCTCCTTCAGAATGCTCTCTTTGCTGCGGCAAACCACGAATTTACCCTGATGGGCAGAAATGGTGCAGAAAGAACAGCCGCCGAAACAGCCACGATGAAGGTTCACGGAGAACTTGATCATCTCGTAGGCAGGAATGGTCTTGCCCTTGTATTTAGGATGAGGCAAACGCGTATAAGGCAGGTCGAAAGCCGCATCCAGTTCCGCGGTAGTCATCAGCGGGAAAGGCGGATTCACCACTACATATTTGCCGTCAACTTCCTGAATCATGCGCTGAGCATGCATCTTGTTGGCTTCTTCCTCCAGATGGCGCACGTTCTCAGCCTGTCCCTTCTTGTTGTGGAGACATTCTTCGTGGCTGTGGAGGATGATGTCATCGTCCTTGAAACCGCCCGGAATCTCACTTTCCTTGCAGTAGAAAACCACCTGCGGCATTTCGTGGATTTGGCTAAGCGTCTTGCCTTCTGCAAAGGCATTGGCCAGTTCTACGATAGAACGTTCGCCCATTCCGTAGAGAATGAGGTCGGCGCCCGAATCGCAGAGAATGCACTTGCGGAGCTCGTCTTTCCAATAGTCGTAGTGGCTGATGCGGCGCAACGAAGCCTCAATACCGCCTAGTGCTACAGGTACGTCGGGAAAGAGTTTCTTCAGTATCTGCGTATAGACGATAGATGGATAGTCGGGGCGCATGTCGTGGCGGGAGTCGGGACTGAAAGCGTCCTCGCTACGCATGCGGCGGTTCGCCGTGTAGCGGTTCACCATCGAGTCCATGGCACCCGGAGAAACACCAAAGAAGAGGCGAGGGCGACCGAGTTTCTTGAAGTCTCGGAAATCGCCGTGCCAGTCGGGCTGGGGAACAATGGCTACCCGATAGCCGTTGGCTTCCAGCATTCGTCCGAGGATGGCAGGGCCGAAGGATGGGTGGTCAACGTAAGCATCTCCTGAAAAGAGGATGACGTCGAGTTCGTCCCATCCGCGCAACTCGCATTCTTTCTTGGTGGTAGGTAAGAAATCTGTTAACTTATAATCCATTCAATATTTTTTAATCATTTACTGCGTCTGGTTCTGCATCTGCTGCAGCCTCAGCCTGCTTCTTGTCTTTCCAGTCTACGTAGAGCAGAACGAGGTTGTGAAGACCGAGCGCCTTCATGTTCTGATTGTAGATGACGTCGAGACAGAGATCGAGCAACTCCTTATCCTTGATGTCGCTGCTCTCGAGGAGTGAACGCACATTAAGTTTCAGTTTATCGAGCACTTCCTCGTCGATAATGCCGTTGCTGTCTACGAGGTTGCGGAGTAACTGATACTTTTCGATGGTCTCTAAATGCTGGTCGCTCACTTCGATAGAGCGAGTGCCAGACTGGTTGGCTTGAATCTTATACATAAGCTTAAAATTTTTTATCTGTTTTACTTTTAATTTAATCTGTCAGAAATTTGAGAATGCCGAGCAACACGCTGGTGCGGGTTCTTTCGTCGATGATGCATTCCAGCGGGAATCCCATGACGAAACTGCGGTAAGTAGAGCTCTTGTAGGCAACCGCCGCACTCGTTCCCGTATCGTATTGCATCGCCGTGAAGGCGTAATTGCCAACCGGTTTCAATATCTCGGGATGGGTTGCCGCATAATGCTGGGCATTCAGCTCGTTATAATAGCTGAACTGCAGACCTAAACCCTTGACGTTAGGCGAAGTGTAGACAATACTGTCTCGTTCTGTTACGGTTGAATCTTCGGGATTGATTTTCCTGGTGATGGCCGTAGAACCTGTAGGCTCATAGCTGAGTTTCAGAATATCGCTCAGGAACGCCTGTTCCTCTTCAGTCTGCATGTCGCTTCCGGTGTAAGAACCGCTTATCAGGATTCTGCCGCCTTGGCTGGCGTATTGCCTGATGCTGTTCTGCAGGGCAGGCGTGAACGACTTGAAGTAGGCGTGAGTATAGCCGTCATGGCGCTCCAGTCCGTTGATGAGGTCAACTGCCTGATAGTTCTTCATCTGAACCCTGCCGCTGGCGATGACTTCGCTCGAACAGCTGGAAATATTATATTTGCCCGAAGCCGCAATACTTGTAGCATGCGCCTGAACGTAGTTGAAGTCGTTGCCTGCCACAAACTTGCCAATCATTTCGTTGCCGCTGAAACCGAGTCCGAAACTGGTTTCGTTGCCCATTCTGCTTCTGTCGAACACCTGTTGCTTGCCGCTCCATCCCGCCGTCAGTCCGTAGCTTACGCCCGGATCCTGATTGAGGTCAAATCCCTGCTTTTCCTCATCATCCACGACCTGCGGAGAGGCAAGGCGATGGAAATTGTTTACGATGAGCACAGACTTGCTGGCAGCAGGATTATAGAGCACAGAGAGGGTTTCGGTGGTGAAACTTTCTCCTCCCGCATTAACCGCAGCCACCTTAAAATGGTAAAGCTTGCCCGGTTCCAGCTGCATCTGGCAGCGGGTGGTGTTCACGATGGTTCCGTTGTCAAAACCGCCTTGTCCCTCAGCCTTATAAATAATGTAAGAAGTAGGGCGGGCAGATGGTTCCGTCTTGTCCAGCTGGGCAGTCCATGAGAGTAGGGCAACGCCTTGGTTCTGCGTAACGCTGAAGTTCTGCGGAGCCAGCGGCTGGACCACGTATCGGGTTCGATGATTGCTGTTTACGAAGCGCAGGATAGTTTTGTAGATGGAGCGTGCGATATAGAATTTTCCGAGCGGATCCTGAGCAATTCTCATGTCAGGGAAATTCTGATGCGAAAGCATCTCGAGAATAGCCGACGGAACTTCCGGCAGACGGGTTTCAGAATAGTTTCTGTCCCATAGGTAGCGTTTGCCGAATTCTCCGAACTGAGCCGTCAGATCCGTAACGAGATTATCGCGCAAAGCCCTGGCGAAATCCTTGGATGTGAATCTGGAGATTCCGCTGTTCAGTATTCCGTCGTTATAATCTGTGGTGCAGATAGCAAGGGCTCCAAAGGTAGTTTTTCCGTCCTTATTGTAACCCGCATCACTATGAAGTGCCAGCGAGAGTTCTATAGGCACGTGCTTGCCCTTTCTGGCAGGCATGTAGACCGAACCGCCGCCCAGCCAATTGGTCATCAGAGAACGGGTATTGATGTCGTCGGCGTAATCATTTTCTCCCTTTCGGCCTCCATAAACCTTATAGGGAGCACCAGCCCATTGGGCGTAGTATCTGGCTCCTTCCAGGCAACGGGGCAATCCGCTGGTGTAACCGCCACGCTCTATGTTTCCCATGCCGCCGCCAAAGCGGACAGCATCTGTAGTTACTACTCCACGGCGTGAAGCCTTGTTGGTGCAGACCACCCGGTTGAACTCGTTGCAGCCCTTGTCGAAATCGAAGGTGCCCAGGTAAACCCAGGTGCCTCCGCCCATGCGCTGGTTAACGGAAAACTCTGTAGCTTCGCCCTTGTGATAAACGATGTATCTTGCATCGCTCACGCTCTTGGGGAGCGACTGGTAGCTTACGTAGACTGCGTATTTGCCGGCTTCCTTGAAACGGGGCTGGTAGCTTACCTGGCTGGTTTTCTTGCGCTTGGTAGCCTTCGCCTGTCTCACGGTTCCCATGCGGAACGGATTTTCCCCATCTTTCAGTCGGTAGCGGTTGGCAAAACCGAGCGAATCGCATTTTTTCCATCGCTTGCTCGCCTCCTTTTCGAAATAATAAACCGACTTGACAGCATCATCATTATCGATGACGATTTCGTTTCTCTGCCAGTCTCTTTCACGGGGTGTGAAGACGATGGCTCCCGCATTCTGGAGCATCGGGATGAGGTAGGGCACGACGATGGTTTGGGTAAAAAGATCTTCGTTTGTGCAAAACAGGTTAGGGCGTTGCCATTTCCATACATCTCTGTCGGCATAATAATACCGTCCGTGCGAAGCCCATAGCGAAAGGTGCCTGTTCTGTAGTCCTGCCGTAACGAAATAAGGGCGGGAAACATTAAACACCCATGGGTCGCCATCATAATCTATGCCTTGCCATGCGCCGCTGTTAGCCTCGTCGTAGATAGGAAAAAACGATTTGCCGTTAGCCTGAAGCGAAGCTCCAGCGGCTAACAGCAAACTGCTTATCAAACAATATGTTATGTTTTGGTGTTTCACTTTACGAATACTCCTTCTTTAATAGCTGACTAAACCGTTATCTTCTCAGGTTTAATCAATATTTCCGATTGTGAACTTCTCCGGTTTCTTTCCTTTGAAATCCTTGAAGTACAACTTGATTTCACGCATGTCTTTGTCAACATCTCCTGACGGGATAATCTGCCTGGTGCATTGGATGACCTTCTTCTCATAGTCAAGCCCATAGAGATGGATAGGCAGATGCGCCTTGAGGGCTATGAAATAGAATCCCTTTTTCCATTCCGGGTTGAGCGAGCGGGTACCTTCGGGCGTAATGCACAGTCCGAAAGCCTTGCGCTTATCCGCTTCTGCAGCCAGATTATCCGTCATGCTGGTATGTTTGCTTCTCCACACAGGAATACCTCCCATCTTTCTGAAGATAGGGCCTAGCGGCCAGAAGAACCATTCCTTTTTCATGAGGAAATTACATTTGATTCCCTCAGCATGGGCAAAGAGCTGGCCTAGGATCAGATCCCAGTTGCTGGTGTGCGGAGCCATGCAGATAATATACTTTTCAGGAAGCTCCTGGGTGATGATTTTCTTATAGCCCAAGCGCTTATACAATATCCATTGACAAATTCCTTTTACCATATATTTAAATAGGTGTATTTCCTGATTCTGATGATGAAAGGATTATGCCAGGTTTGAAATCTGGTCGATGATTTCGCTCACCTGCTTGTTGAAGTCGACTGTGAGTTTCTTATAATATTCACCCTTCGTGATTCCCGGTTCCGGGTGAGACACGCGGCTGATGTAATCGCCGTTGATCATGACGATAGCTGAAAGAATGCCATCTACATCTTCCTGTGTAGGCTTACCATTATACAAAGATGCAGCTACAGTTTCGGCGAAAAGTTCGCTTGTAATGTAGTTGATCGTGCGCTTTAAATCTCTTTTATTAGCCATAATTCTTTTCTCCTAATTAATGAATAATTAAAAAAATCGCTCAAAGATAATCATTTTCTTTGAAATAACATCATTTTTTGGAAAAAAATGTATCTATTAACGCATTTTTAGCATTTTTCTTTCCGTATCTCGCAGAAAAGAGTTATTTTTGCAGATGTTTTTGAAGTTTCAACTAATTAAAATAAAAAACGAATTATGGAAAAAAGTGCATTGCAGATTGCAAGAGCTGCTTATCAGCCAAAATTGCCTAAGGCTCTCCAGGGCCCAGTAAAGGCAGTTGAAGGTGCAGCAACACAGTCAGTAGGTAATCAGGATGAAATCAAGGCGTTGTTCCCTAACACTTATGGAATGCCTGTTATTACATTCGAGGCAGGTGAGGCTAAGGAACTTCCTGCTTTCAACGTAGGTGTTATCCTCTCAGGTGGTCAGGCTCCTGGCGGTCACAACGTGATTTCTGGTCTCTTCGACGGTGTGAAGTCTCTCAACCCAGCTAATAAGCTCTATGGTTTCATCCTCGGTCCTGGTGGTCTCGTTGACCATAAGTACATGGAGATTACTTCTGAAATCATGGACGAATACCGCAATACTGGTGGTTTCGACATCATCGGTTCCGGACGTACCAAGCTTGAGAAGGAAGACCAGTTTGAGAAGGGTATTGAGATTCTTCGTGAACTCGGCATCAAGGCACTTGTCATCATCGGTGGTGACGACTCAAATACCAACGCTTGCGTTCTCGCAGAATACTATGCTGCCAAGAAGTATGGCGTACAGGTAATCGGTTGCCCTAAGACAATCGACGGCGACTTGAAGAACGAGCAGATTGAGACTTCTTTCGGTTTCGATACAGCCTGCAAGACATATTCTGAGCTCATCGGTAACATCGAGCGCGACTGTAACTCAGCACGTAAGTACTGGCACTTCATCAAGCTGATGGGTCGTTCAGCATCTCACATCGCTCTTGAGTGCGCTCTCCAGACTCAGCCAAACATCTGCTTGATTTCAGAGGAGGTAGAGGCTAAGGAAATGTCACTCGATGATGTGGTTACTTATATTGCAACTGCAGTAGCTAACCGTGCTGCTGAGGGCAACAACTTCGGTATTGTTCTCATCCCAGAGGGCCTGATCGAGTTCATCCCAGCTATCAAGAAGCTCATCGCAGAATTGAACGAGGTTCTTACAGACCCTGCAACAGGCGAGAGCCGTGAGTTTGCAAGTGCTGAGGAGCAGATTGCATTCGTTAAGGGTGCCATCGCTAAGGACAACCTCGCAGTATTGGAGTCTTTGCCAGCTGACGTAGCTCGCCAGCTTTGCCTCGACCGCGACCCTCACGGAAACGTACAGGTTTCTCTCATCGAGACAGAGAAGTTGCTTTCTCGCATGGTAGCTGAGAAGTTGGCTGCATGGAAGAAGGAAGGCAAGTTTGTTGGTAAGTTCTCTGCACAGCACCACTTCTTCGGTTACGAGGGACGTTGCGCAGCTCCTTCTAACTACGATGCTGACTACTGCTACTCACTAGGTTTCAACGCTTCACGCCTCATCGCTAACGGCAAGACCGGTTACATGTCAATCATCAAGAACACAACAGCTCCTGCAGCAGAGTGGATTGCAGGTGGTGTGCCAATCACTATGATGATGAACATCGAGCGTCGTAATGGTGCTAACAAGCCAGTTATCCGCAAGGCTCTCGTTGAGCTGGATGGCGCTCCATTCAAGTTCTTCGCTTCTAAGCGCGATGAGTGGGCTAAGGAAACAGCTTACGTTTATCCAGGTCCTATCCAGTACTGGGGTCCTTCTGAGGTTTGCGACCAGACCACAAAGACTCTCCAGTTGGAGCAGGCTAAGTAAAAAATAGAATAAATATTTTTTTATATGTCAACAAGACGAACGGCTTCTTTACAGAAAAAGAGTGCCATGGCGAGAAAAAAAACTCCTCGGCGTGGCGGCTCCCGTGGTAGAAGGCGTTCGTCTTCTTTTTTGCAACGCTATCCCCGTTGGGCGTGGTGGATAGGCGGAACGGCGGTTATCGTGCTCTATGTCTTTCTGTTCTATCATTTCTTTGTAGGGCCAACTGGTTTCCGATGGCGTGCGCTTTATGGCGATGCTGATTATCCTGAAGGTTACGAGATTCATGGAATCGACATTTCGCATTATCAGGGCAAGATAGACTGGGAACAGCTCAAGAATGCGATGATCAAGGGGTGTCCTGTGCGCTTCGTCATCATCAAGAGTACGGAAGGTTCTTCACGGCTCGATGAGAATTTTCGCGAGAACTTTAATCAGGCTCGCGATTTCGGTTTCATCCGGGGTGTTTATCATTTCTGGAGCAATAAGTCGACAGCCCGAAAACAGGCCTATTATTTCCTAGACCAGGTTCATCTTACGGATGGCGATTTGCCTCCGGTACTGGATATTGAACATAAGCCGGCAGATAAGAGTGTGGAGGATTTCCAGCGTGATGTGCTTACCTGGCTGCATATTGTAGAGGATAAGTATCATGTTAAACCTATCATCTACACCTATTATAAATTCAAGGAGCAATATCTGAGTGCGCCTGTCTTCGATGATTATCCTTACTGGATAGCCCACTATTATGTTGACAAGGTTCAGTATAAGGGCAAATGGAAGTTCTGGCAGCATACGGATGTGGGCAAGTTGCCGGGCATTAAAGGCTACGTAGATTTCAATATTTACAACGGCAGTTATTATGAGCTCAAGCAGCTCTGCATAGGAAGCAATAATAATGAGAAGAAATTCATGGAATAAAGGTTGGACTTTTGGCAATATGCGAAAATCCAACCTTTATTCGTATGTTTTAATCTGATATTTCTGATTTCAGATTTTTCGTTCTGAATGTTTAGAATCAGAAAAAAATCTTTATGAACCTAAAACAAGGCAGGCCCAATTGTTGTCAATCTGTCTGTTTATTTCATGCATTCCCAGTTCTTCTGCTTTCTCCAGGAGTACAGGAATATCTTCTTCGTAGAAGCCGCTCAGAACCAGGGTTCCGCCGATGTTCATCACGCTACGGAAAGCGCGCATGTCGTCGAGCAGAATGTTGCGGTTGATGTTGGCTAGAACCAGGTCGAAAACGCCGCTGATATGGTTGATTACCTTACTGTTGCCAAAGAGTACTTCCATGTTAGTTACGCCGTTGAGCACGGCATTATGCTTGGCATTTTCTACGCTCCACTCGTCAATATCGTAGCCTACCACGTCTTTCGCTCCGAGTTTTGAGCAGGTGAGGGCAAGTATTCCCGTACCCGTTCCGCAATCCAGGATGCGCTTGGTTCTGATAGGCATGTGGAGCAGCTGCGAAATAATCATGCGTGTGGTTTCGTGGTTTCCTGTTCCGAACGCCAGTTTCGCCTCAATACCTATTTCTATCATGTCGGGTCTGTTGCTCATATCGGGATAGAGTTCGGGATGTTTCGCATCGTAAATTACCACCTGGTTGTCCACATAAATTGGTTCGAATCCCTGTTCTTCCCATTCCTGGTTCCAATCCTTGTATTCTGCATCTTTCACCTCGTAGGTAATTTTCGCATCCCCGATAGGGAACTCAGCAATATAGGCATCCAGCATCTCCTTGTCGAAGAGTTCTTTCTGCACATACGCTTCCAGTCCGGTTTCTGTTTCTTCAAAAGATTCAAATCCGGCTTCGGCTGCACCATCGGCAAGCAGATCCTGAGAGGCCTGCATCAAGTCGGCAGTCGTTTCAATAGTGAATGTTGCTACTAAATATTTCATATTTAATTTGTATTAATTTCTTGTCTAAAAACGCCTTCGAATGTTCAAAAAAGCTAGATTTGTTTTAAATCTTCTGCAAAATTATAAAAAAATAGGGGAAAACCTACAATTATTTAGGGAAATTCTGTATTTTTGCATAAAGATAAGCAATATTTTTGCATCCAGATTATTATATAATCAGAAAAGGGCTCTTTCGGGAGTATTTTTCCTGATGGTTTATGATGGATCTGGAAAGAGAAAAATGGAGAAAAAAATTAATAGGAGAACAGAAATATGAAAAGAAAGTATCTTCTTGCAGTCCTTATCGCTGCTGCGATGCCACTCACTTCGATGGCACAGGACGATGACCTCTACTTCAATCCGAAGAAGGAGGCCAAGGAAAAGGCTGAAAGACGGGCTCTGCTCCAGCGCCAGTATGCTGAACAGCGGGCGCGTAGAGATAGTATTTATCGCTTGAATTGGAGCGGAAGCGACCGTTCGGTTGATGAATACAATCGAGGCGGCAGAATCTTCAGCCATTATGAGAATGTAGGGAAAGATTCCCTGGGCAACGACATTATCCAGTTCCATGTGGGCAAGGGTGTGGCGCCCGACAGCATTTATGATGATGCTTACTTCGCCCAGAAGTATGCTGACAGGGATGAGGATTTCGTATGCACACGCGAGATGAGCCGATGGGACGGATTCTATGATCCATGGTTCTACGATTATTATGGTTACGGTCCTTACTACTGGCGCAGCCGCATGTGGGGCTGGCACAATCCTTGGCGCTACGGCTATTATGCCGGCTGGTATGATCCTTGGTTCGACCCATGGTATGATCCTTGGTATTATGGTTACTGCGGCTGGTATGGAGGCTGGTACGCCCCTTGGTATTATGGCTGGGGCGGCTACTACAATCCTTGGTATTGGGGCGGTCCGGTAATCGGGCATGTTAGCTATGGTGGACGCAATTCGGGCGGTTATGCAGGAAGCAGAACTTATCGTTATAATGGCGATAAAGGCTATGCTGGCAACAGTACTTACCGAAGCAACAGAAACCGCAATTTCGGCGGTCGCATCAACGGTAATGGCCGTTACAATAGCGTTCGCAACAATAATAATACCAACAACTTCGACCGCAGCAACTTTGGCGGATTCGGAAACCGTAGTGGAGCCAGTTTCGGAGGCGGATCGCATTCCGGTGGTAGAAGCTTTGGCGGAGGAGGCGGTAGCTTCGGAGGCGGCAGTCGCTCAGGTGGCGGCGGCTTTGGCGGAAGAAGATAGTCGCTTTTCAGTTTATAGTTAATAGTTTATAGTTAATAGCTTGGGCTTTGTTCTGAGGATGAAGACAATTTTCGAAAATGAAAACTTTCATCTGGGAATGAAGACCTTAAGAATTAAGAGATTATGAAGAATTTAAAATATTTATTCCTGGCTTCATTGGGACTCATGTCAGCCCCAATGTTGGCTCAGGAAACTTATCAGGATACTAAGTTTGCAGAAAATTCCCTCACGGGTACTGCACGCTATGTAGGTATGGGTGGAGCTATGGAAGCCTTGGGCGCAGATATTTCTACCATTTCCAGCAACCCTGCCGGTTTGGGTCTGTTCAGAAAGAGCATGGCAAGTTTCTCGGCTGGCGTTGTGGCTCAGCCTGGAGCTGATACGGAACTCAATTTCGATAAAACTCCATTTGGCTTCGACGGAAAGAAATCGGTTCCTAGTTTCGACCAGATTGGTTTCGTTTGGGCTGCTACAAATGGCGATTCGAATGTAAAGCTCAACTTCGGTTTCAACTACCACAAGAGCACAAATTTCTCTCAGATTCTTTCTGCTGCCAATTATCTCAACGGAGCATCTCAAATCAAATGGGCTTCTGCCAAGACGGCTTACGCTAACAAATTGAATGAGCAGCACAAAGGAGATGGCGATCAGGTTTGGAATGCGGTAGATGCTAACTATAATGCGTTGATGGGCAAAGACGAGAATGGAAACCAGATGACCTACGATGGCCGTTCGTTCCTTTTTGGCCAGTATCAGAAGGGCTACATAGGCGAATATGATTTCAACATTAGCGTAGGTTTCAACGACCGCGTATGGTTGGGCTTCACCTTGGGCATTCATGATGTTCATTACCGCAGCAATTCTGTTTATACAGAGAATTATGTGGCTGATAAGGAGGCTTACGGAACAGCTTGGGAAAGCCAGCGTATCACGGGTACCGGTTATGATGCAAAGCTGGGTATTATCTTCCGTCCGGTAGAAGATTCTCCTTTCCGTATTGGTGCTTACGTCAATTCGCCAGTATTTTATGATTTGTCGATGGATGGAACAGCTGACCTGGAACTCGTTGACACGAATATAACGGACGATAAGGGCAATTATGCTGAGGCTAGCAATACGAACAGTTCCAGCCTCGATTATCGTCTGAATACGGCTTGGAAGACGGGTATCAGCTTGGGTCACACCATTGGCAGCAATCTTGCCCTGGGTGCTACTTACGAGTATGCATGGTACAATCACATGGATAATCGTGTGAAGGATGGCGGTTATTATGATGGTTATTGGGACGAATATTATGAAACCAGTTCAAGCGACGACCTCATGAATGACCACACCAAACAGTCGTTGCAGGGCGTGAGCACGCTGAAGCTGGGTTTGGAATACAAGCCTGTCAGTATGTTGGCGCTCCGCCTGGGTTATAATTACGTTTCTCCGATGTTCAAGGAGGGCGCAGACCGTGACCAGACAATCCCTTCTCAGGGAACAATCTACGCCACCTCTACAGATTATACCAACTGGAAGGCGACTAACCGATTTACAGCCGGCGTAGGTTTCAACTACAAGAAGCTGTCTATTGATGTGGCTTACCAGTACAGCTGTCAGAATGGTGACTTCTATCCATTTGCAGCCTGGGAGGAACTTGGCGCTAATGCAGCTCCTGCAACCAAGGTTGACAACAAGCGCCATCAGTTGCTGATGACCGTTGGCTATAGGTTCTAAAATGTGAAGTAGGGGGCTTATTGATTAAATAATGTGAAATCCCGATAAAAAAGCCCACTCTTAGAAAAAAAGTTGGAAAAAAGTTTGGCGGTTTCATATAAAAGCCCTATCTTTGCAATCAAGAAATCGGGATGATTTCGTGTCATAGATTAGGTTTTTAGATTAAAGGTGTTAATCACCTTATTTTCTAGGATTAAAAAATATTAGTTTTTTTAGTGGTTAATTTAGTTTTAGTAAGTATGTTTAGGGTCTGTTGTGAAACAGGCCCTATTTTTTTGTGCCTTTACAAAAAAAAATCCCCCAACAGGATGGCTTGGAAACCATACCTGTCGGGGGAAGTAACAATCCTAAATAATCTACCTTGAATAAACTAATCTATTGAAATTTATCCTTCATAAATCTACTTAAATGAACCAATACCGGCCTTATTTGAACTATTAAATCAAAAACATTATTTGTTTCTGTAATTATCCAGACCCTTGTTCAGGAAGTCGAGATAAGCACTAACATCTTCTTTGAAACTGAAGGCTGCTGCAAGAGGATTGCCGTCGTTGTCAATAGCCACATAGAATGGCTGGGCATTAGCTCCAAACTTGCTTGCCTGCAGATAACTCCACTTGTCGCCAACGGTTCGCAGGGTGCGCTTCTCACCATTAAACGTTACCTCCATAGGCTCAGGAAGAGGAGTCTTGTCATCTACATAAAGTGAGATGAGAACATAATCCTTTGCCAGCTTATCGGCAACCGATGGATCTGTCCAGACAGAAGCCTCCATCTTGCGGCAGTTTACACAACCATAACCCGTGAAATCAAGCAATACCGGTTTGCCGGAAGCCTTGGCAGCAGCCATTCCCAACTCATAATCCTTGTAAGCAGGCTCTACGGTCTTGGTGTTGAGGTTGAAGTCCTGTGTATTAATAGGTGGAGCAAATGCGCTCACAGCCTTGCAAGGAGCGCCCCAGAGACCTGGAATCATGTAAACCGAGAATGCCAAAGAACAGAGACCCAACATGATGCAGGCTACAGGCATAGGCTTGTTGATGTCGCCCCCGATTGCATCAACCTGGAACTTCAGCTTGCCGATGAGATAGAGACCCAACAGACCGAAAATGACAATCCAGAGAGAGAGGAATACCTCGCGGTCCATGATGTGCCAGCCGTAAGCCAGATCGGCTACAGAGAGGAACTTCAGAGAGAAGGCAAGCTCGATGAAGCCGAGCACAATCTTGATGGTCTCCATCCAAGAACCCGACTTAGGAGCCGACTTCAACCATGATGGGAAGAGGGCGAAGAGGGTGAATGGGAGCGCCAGAGCAAGCGCAAAACCGAACATTCCCACGGTAGGAGCGAGCCAGTCGCCGGATGTAACGGTCTGAACCAGCAGCAAACCGATGATAGGAGCTGTACATGAGAAGCTGACCAATACCAGGGTAAAAGCCATCAGGAAGATAGAAATCATACCCGTGGTGCTGGAAGCCTTGTTGTCTACCGCATTTCCCCAACTGTCAGGCAATTTGATTTCAAACCAACCGAAGAACGAGAAGGCGAAAACGGCAAGCAGGAGGAAGAGGATGATGTTGAATACGGCACTTGTGCTGAGCGCATTCAGGGTGCTAGGACCAGCGATGGCTGTTACGGCAAGACCCAAAACCAGATAGATGACTACGATGCTCAAACCATAAGTAATCGCATCGCGGATACCTTTCTTCTTATCGTTCTTAGCACGCTTCAGGAAGAAACTTACGGTCATCGGGATAATAGGCCAGATGCAAGGCATGACGAGCGCAAGCAGACCGCCCACAAAACCGATGAAGAAGATGTAGAAGAGCGAATGGTTGGCGATGTCGTTAGCTCCGCCAAAAGCCTGAAGTTCTTTAACAACCGGTTTCCATAAGTCCTTGACGTTCAGATTTTCCATAGCAGATGCCAAAGCTGCGGAATCTACGGGCTGAGTAGCGCTATCGGTCTGAGCCAGGGCAGCGGCCTTGGCAAGCGAATCGGCCTTCATCTTGGCAGCAAGGGCAGGATCAATCGCCTTCGCATCCTTTGCATTCAGAGCATCTTTTGCCCCAGCTGCAGGAGTATCAACGGCTGGCGATTTACCACTCTGCTTAAATGCTGCCTCGCTTGGTGGCAGACAGTTCTGGTCGTTGCAGGCGCCATACTCCAGATAGGCATCAATATGATAATTAGGTTGGGTAAACTTCACCTTCTGTACAAAGGTAACGCTACCTTCAAAATAACGGAGTTTCATCTCGAAGAGAGGGTCGAACTTTGCAATCTCTCTGCCGCGTGGCTGAAGTTTTCCTACGAGTTCAGCTCCTTCAAGCTTGTTTACGTTGAACGAAGCGGAAATCGGACCATCGCCACCCAAACCGGTAGAGTAGACGTGCCATCCCGGTTGGATTTTTCCGCTAAACACGATTTCGGCCACAGCACTTCCGTCTGTTTTCAGCGAGCTGGTGAACTTCACAGGGTTCATCATCTGCGCCTGAGCCAGCATTACTACAAGGAGTAATTGAAAGATTAAAAATACTTTTTTCATTTCTATTTTTTAATTTTATGTTGCAAAGTTACTAAAAACTAATCATATTACGTATTCAGATGGCTTTAAGGGTACTCGGTTTTAATTTTTTTAAGAAAAAATGCTAATTTTCTCAGTTTTACTTGGCTATTTCGTACTTTTAATGTAAACTTTGCCGACAGAATAAAGCAATCCTAAAATTTTGAAACAGAATAAAATGGCAAAGAAGGAACCTATACTTGTTTCCGTGCTTTCTTCATTTTGATTGAAAATGAGAATTAATCTCAGAACAGGCAGAAAAGAAGAAATGATCAGAAAGGGGTGAACCGGTTCCATTTCCAAATTTCACCTCTTTCTTTTTCTCATAACGCCTATTTACCATAATACCGGTTAGAATTAAAAAGAGGAAAGTAAAAAAAGGAGGAAATATTCCGTTGTCAGCCACTCATGATTTCATTCCGAATTTTTTCATTTTCTTCATTTCAAAATTCTCCCTTTACATGATATTCAGGTTCCTGCAGTTTTCCTGCACTAAATAGCACATTTTTGATAAACCGCCAAGAAAAATGCTCAAAAAACTTTGCTTATTCAAAATAATAATCTTAACTTTGCGGCATAATTCTAAGGTAAAACCAAGATTGTCGGGCACTCAGAATCATCAAAGGTTTTATCTGCAACATAAAATGATTTCGATTATGGCAAGAATTGAAAGAACATATAGTCAGGAAAAAGTAAAGCAGATGCTGAAACTTAACGAGGTATTGCTGGATTATTTACAGAGAGAGCTACCTTCATAAGCTGGTTCTTAATATCTGCCGGTTGATTTGGGACTCTACCCTTCCCTGCAAGGATAAGGATGGCAGACTGGAGTTTTTGGATTTCACGGAGGATGATTTCCGGATGGACTGCATCTTTGAGCGATTCCTCATGAATTTCTGCAAGCAGAATTGCCGGGATGAGTATCCTGAGGTGCATCGGGAATATATTGATTTCCAGCTTTCACCTTTCGGGATGAAAGGAACAGACGAAGGCTTTAAAAGAGGTGGCAAAGAAGCCTACGATTCAGGCAGAGCACTATCATGCAGGAGATTCTACATTTGATGTTCATAGTAAGCATCTGCATCTTGACCACCAGGAAGAAGGGAATTCTGCTCTGCTGCCATCAGATTTATAGACATACAAAAATATTACAAGAATATAAAAAAAGGAAGAAATATGAGTAATAATTATTATGCAGGCAATGTTATTTACAACAACCAGCACAAAGAACTGACTATCCAGGGCAATCTGTCTGCACAGCAGATGATGAAGATTGCAAAGGATTTTTTTGCTGAAGAAACAGAGGTGACGGAGGAGAATTACGAGGCAGAGGTGACTGGAAAAGCTAGTGAAACCAATGAAGCTGCAGGAGAAGGTTTTCAGAAGGAACTCTTCCATTTTGTGCATCCTGCACTCGATGAAGACGAAGGATGGAAAGTGCATAAAGAGGTGGAGAGACTGGTAAAGCAATTTGACATACAGGAAATCTGTAAGAGACTGAACATACTGAAAAAGGAGGGCAAGGTGCTGCTGCCACAAAACACAAAAAATGCCCATGAAGAATTGATACGGATGGGTATGCCGATTGAGAAAGGAGGGTTCGGATACAAGACTTTCTGTAAATATTATAATAAGGACTAGAAGACGATAGCGACTGGGCTTTCCTGATAGAGATTTATATCTTCTGATAGCGACCGATACTTGATTTTTGTTCAGGTATCGGTCGCTTTTTTGTACCCCTAAGTCAAAAATGCGACTATACGTAGAGAGAATATCAGAGAAAAACAGAGAAAATCGGAGAAATTCAGAGAACTTTGGAGACGGCACTTTGGAAAAGCATCTGTGCCAGGCTTTTTCTTCTTACTTTTGCACCCGTCATCTGATAACAAGATGACTACCCATCAGGCGAGTTGCAAATCACAAAATGGGGAATGATGGTACTAGAAAAGATGACGGGGAAACCTCTTCGAACGTCATCGTACCAGAGAGGCTTATTTAATACTCAAGTAAAAATGAATATAGTATTAAATGACAATATGAACGAAAGTTCAGGTAAAGCAGGAAAGGGATTCTACCCAAACACAGAATTGGGCATCGACCTCAAGTTGATGACTAAAGAGCCAGGGCGCATGGACGTTGGCGAGTATCTGGATGGAGCCATTACGCACGACGGCGAAGACCACTTCACCTTTGTGCAGAATGACCAGGAGAAGAAGCTGCAGAAGGTGGTGCAGAGAAATCCGCACGTGTATGAAGGAAAGTACATCAACGTAAACCGGAAGAAAGACGGTACGATCTACCCTACCTTCAACCGCCCGCAGTTCACGGAGAGCTTCACCTTCCAGGACTTCTGCCAGGGTGCCGCCGACGAGCTGCGTATCATTAGCGGCAAGAGTGATGACAGATAAACGGAGTTGAGGCTTTCTAGAGGAAATGGGGACTTCGGGGGTGCCGGTAACAGGCTCAAAACAGAAGTGATTTTCGGGCAAGCGTTCCAGTTGTTCCAGTTGTTCCAATT
>DAWDQD010000049.1:0-22581 GCA_052349145.1 Segatella copri
TACACCTGCTTGCTTTTATTGTGCTATGCTATCCACACGCTTTTGCAAGTGACCCCATTTTCCTAAGGACTTTTAGGGGCTTTAAATCGAGAATTCTGTCGTAATCTCAGAAAAAAAGCAAGATTACGACAACTTTTAAACGAGAAATCTGTCGTAATCTCGATAAAAAAGTGAGATTACGACAGATTTTCATGAATTTTCTCTTTAATTACTTGTCTACGGTAGAAGAAACATTGTTCTTATTCATAGATCTTCATTTTAGAAAAGGTTTGAAAATACTTGAGACAGGTATTGCGCCATTCCTTTGCATTCTCCAACTGTACATTGAGCAAAGAGTCTGTATGTTGCCATTCCTGCTCATGCCCCTTCATATACTGCTTGGCTGAGGTATGCCAGAAGTCGCGGTATACTTCTACCATCGCCACACCCATGTTGTACTTCATGCAGAGTTCCTGCCAGAGGGTGCTGCCTGATTTCATCTTGTAAGTCCAAGGCACATGATGGAACCAGAGGAGATATTCTTCAGGACAGGTCTCGATGTTATCATACAGACTGCGGTAAGGTTCCGGGTACTGACCGACAGCATCTGTGCCCTTGGATGAACGGTCGAAACCTATACCCTGAGCATCAGCCTTGTGATAGTAGACCGGACACCATTCCAAAGGATAACTTGCGATGAAACCATCTGGCTCCGGACCGTAGTGGTGGTCGAACTTGAAGATGTGGTGCAAACCCAAAGGCATCATATAGTTGACGCAAGCTTCGCGCGAAGTCATCATCATCATCTCTACCGGTTTAGTGAATCGCTCGTCCTGGTTTTCGTAGGTCTGTACGAGCCATTCGTGAGCAATCTCCTCGGCTGTAAGTGAAGGATTCCATGCCAATCGGCCAAAAGCATACCAGTTAGCCTGAGAGAAAGGATGACCGCACCAGTTGGCGTCATCACCGATATTGGCTACACCTGAGATTCCAACCAGTCTGTCTGGATTAACAAAGCCAAAGAATTCCTTCCACATAGGAGCGAGATAGGTGAGGTGCTTCGACTGACCAAGATATTCCTGGGTAATCTGAAGTTCTGCTATCTGTGGAGTCTGTTTGATGTTGTCGAAGATAGGAGCGTATGGCTCACGAGGCTGGAAGTCGAGCGGACCATTCTTAGACTGTAGGATTACGTTGTCACGGAACTTGCCGTCCATTCCCTTAAATTCGCTCACAGCCTGTTTTACACGGTCTTCACCTTTATGGTTGGCACCATATACAAAGCTTCGCCACATGATGATGCCTCCGTATGGTTTGACGGCATCGGCAAGCATGTTGGCTCCATCGGCATGTGTGCGGTGGTAGTCGCCAGGACCAGGCTGTCCTTCAGAATTGGCTTTTACGAGGAAACCGCCAAAGTCTGGGATGGTAGCATATATCTCTTTTGCCTTCTTCTGCCACCACTGCTGAACCTTCTTATCCAGTGGGTCGGCAGTCTTGGTGTAGCCTAAAGCCATAGGCGAAGCGAAGTTGATGCTGAGGTATACCCGGATGCCATAAGGACGCAGGATGTTGGCGATGACCTTCACCTTATTAATATATTCTGCAGTCATCATCTTTGGCGATGCGTTTACATTGTTCAGTACGCTGCCGTTGATGCCCAAAGAGGCGTTGGCACGGGCATAGGTGATGAGACGGTCGTGCAGACTCTTGCTGATGCTGCCGCCCTTACCGTTTTTGCCGAGTTTGATTTCTTCCCATTTGAAGATGCTCTTTCCGGCGTAGCCACGTTCGATGCTGCCATCGAGATTATCCCAATGGTTAAGAATGCGGAGACCTACTTGTGGCTTCTCGGTCTCATCAATAGCTTTGCTGAAGTTCTGCTGATTACCGCTACCTGTGTTGTAGGCATCGGTGTTCTGAAGACGGATTAACTCGTAGGCACCATAGAGCAAACCGATAGGATTGCTGGCGGTGATAGTTGCTTCGTACTGAATGTTGTCGCCTTGCTGGGCAGGACGGGCGTAGATGTTATAGCCCTCGCCCAGATTGAGACTCTTGTCTATCTTGAGCTCAACATTCTTGCCACGCCAGTTGTTTTCTAACTCCTGCTTGGCAATCTTGGCTGTTGCATCATCAGGCAACTGTGAGATGACTTGGCATGAGTTAGCATACTGCTTTCCTAGCCATAACTGTGAGCCATCACTCTGTGCAGAAACATGGAGTGATGTAAGTACCGTAATTAATAAAATAAGGTATTTCTTCATATCTTTGCAGATTGTTAATTTGTATTATTGTTGTTTCTGCTGCAAAGATACGAAAAAATACCTTATTCTCTTTTATTTGTTGTTTATTTCTCTTTTCTTTTTGTTTCAGCATATTCGCTAGGCGACATGCCATAGTGTTTCTTGAACACTGTAGAGAAGTGGGTCTGGTTGTTGAAACCTACAGAGTAGGCTACCTGCGTGATATTAATCTGCCCCTCTTCGATGAGTCGTGCCGCCTGTTCCAGTCGGAGGTTACGGATAAATTCTCCGGCAGAAACACCAGCAATCTCCTTTAGTTTACGGTGGAGCTGTGCACGGCTGATACCTACCTTCTCGGTAAGTTTCTCTACATTGAGGTCGGGATCGGCAAGGTGGGCGTTGATATATTTCATCACGCGTTCCATCAGGGCATCGTTATTGCCCTTTACCTGAATCTGCTCAATCTTCGCCTTCTGGCCCTGTGCTCCGCTGTATTTGCCACGGATGCGTCGCACATTATCCACCAGGTTGTCGATAAGGATATGCAGCTCTTCCATGTCGAACGGCTTTGCCAGGAAAGCATCGGCTCCTCTGCGAAGTCCCTCCAACCGGTGTTCCACCTCGCTCTTTGAGGTGAGCAGGATGACAGGAATATCGCTAATGTTACTGTTGTTCTTGATGTTCTTGAGCATGGTGATTCCATCCATCTCCGGCATCATCACATCGCTTATCACGAGGTCGTACTTGCCGGTGAGCAGCATCTTCAAACCCTCCTTGCCGTTGCAGGCACGCTCAAAGCGGTACCAGTCGCTCAGTTCTGTCTTGATGTATTGGGCAATCTCGCTGTCATCGTCAACTATCAGGATATTGAAGTTGCGGTTGGCCTGTACTTTCTTTTTGGTAATCTCTTGCTCCTTCTTGTCTTCTTCTTCAAGTATCTCGCCTGGCTGCAGATGGCTGTTGCCTAGCGGAATGCTTACTTCGAAGCAGGAACCCTTGATGCCGTCGGTACGGTTGTAGGCCTTGATCTTGCCTCCGTGCATTTCTACAAATGCCTTACAGAGGTTGAGTCCGATACCGGTTCCTTCGATATGGAGACCGCTGCTGTTGTTTCCCTGATAGAAACGTTCGAAGAGGCGGTCGGTCTTCTCTTCCTTCAGTCCGATGCCTGTATCTTCTACCCTGATGGTGGCATTCTTTTCGTCTTTACCTATGATAACAGTAATCTTGCCGCCATCAAAGGTATACTTCATGGCATTGGAGAGCAGGTTGGAGATAACCTTGTCAAAGTTGATGCGGTCTATCCAAACCTTCAGCTTGCCTTTATCGCTGCTGAGACTTTCGTCTTCTTTGAGCTCAAGGGTGATGTTGCGCTCCTGTGCATTGAAGCGGTAGAGCGATACGATGCCATGCAGGAAATCCTTGAGCGGAGTCTCCTGGCAATGGAGATGCATCTGGTTCTTGTCTATCTTTCGCTCATCAAGTATCTGGTTTACCAGAAGCAGGAGGCGCTGGGCATTGCGGTCGATGGTATCGATATCCTGTTTGCTTTCGGCATCTGTTAATCTTGTTTTCAGCTTGTTGAGCGGTCCCATGATCAATGTCAGCGGCGAGCGGATGTCGTGGGTGGCATTGATGAGAAACTGCATCTTGGTCTCTTCCAGGTCTGCCTTGCGGCGGCGCTCGTATGTATAGATAACATACAGAATGACGCTTGCTATGATCAGGAGATAGAGGAGATATGCCTCGGGTGATGCATACCAAGGGTCGCATACCTTGATGTTGATGATGGTAGGATTCTTGGAATATCTGCCATTGCTGGTAGCTCTCACCTCCAGCGTATAGTCGCCCGGTTTCAACTTGTTGAATGCTACGGCATTGGCTCCCTCGTTGGTGCTGTTCCATTTGCCGTCGTTGATGCGGTATTGGAAACTGATATTGTCGGTGTTCCTGTAGTTGAGCAGCGAGAACTCCAGAGTGAATGAATTCTGGGAGTAAGGAATGCTGAAGTCTTTGACCATACAGTTGATTGGCTTTCCGTCGATGATGAAGTTGGTGAGATGTACATCTCCCAGTTCCATCTTCTTGGCCCTGACAACGTCAGGATAGAAGGTTGTGATACCGTCACTGGTTCCGAAGGCGATAAGGTCGCTGGCGGTATGCATGGAAGAGCCCAGCACGTACTCACGGGTAGTAAGTCCGTTGCCGTTGATGTGCCCGATAAACTGTCTGTTCTTCTGTTCGTACTGCCAGATGCCCATGGTTGTACTTACCCACAAGTCACCCTTCTGGTCTTTGATGATGCTGCATACCTGCTTGCCTTTCAACGCTTCTGCATGAGGGAAGTTCTTCGTCTTGTTGCTCTTTCTGTCAAACAGATAGAGTCCTTCTTCGGTACCGATGATAATATCGCCGTTCTTTCCTTCGCAGATACCATTTGCCTGTCTGTCTTTCAGAATGTTGAGCCATCCGAAATCCTTGAAACTGAGCGTTTTGGTATTGAGACAGGAAACTCCATTAGAGGTTCCTATCCATAAATGGCCTGTATGATCGAGCGCCATGCTTCGCACCCAGTCGTTGCAGAGAAATCCTTTATCGCCTCTTTGCCGCATATTCAGAACGGTAACCTTGCCGCTTTCCACATTATATATATATAGGCCTTTACTGTATACAGAAATGTAAAGGTTGCCCTGTGCATCGTCAGTCATACAGTAGATGCCGGCGCTGGTAAAGGTGAGTTTCTGCTGGTATGTACCTGTATGAGGGTTGTAGCTGTAGAGTGCGCTGCCATTGCTGATCCAGTAATCGCCACGTCGGTCTTTATAGATGATGCCGGTACCTGCAGGTGACTGGGGATGGGCGATAATCTTGCCTGAAGCATCAAAACAGAACACACCACTGTTCTGTACCGTACACCATGTTTCACCATTTTCGCCTTGTGCAATAGATGAAACGCTGCTGCCGATGATGTAGTTCTGTGCAGAGAAACTCCAGCTGTTGAAAGCCTGCTGGCGCTGGTTGATCAGGTACAGACCTTTGTTGTAACAGCCTATCCAGAGATTGTTGTCCTTATCTTCAATGATATTGTTGACGAAGGCGGTAGCCAGATTGAAACTGCTGTTGCTGTTCTCCAACTGTTCTACCCTGTTGCTTCCCTTTCTGATCATGAGAACACCATGTTCAGAGGTGCTGATATAGAGGTTGCCTTCGTGGTCGAAGGTAGCATTGTTGATGGTTACATTATTCTGATAACCGCCAAAGTCGTAGCCGGCATCAGCGATGCGGCCTGTGCGGTAATCATAATAGACGATGCCATACATACAGACGATGAGCATAGCCTGCGGACGATGTTGGATGAAAGCTACAGGTGCTCCGCATGGCGATTTGAAGTCTTTGCGCTGCACCTTGCCTTGTTTCTTGATGAAACGGGTGAAGATAGAAAGGTGGCTACTCTGCCAGAGATAATGATGCTTATCTTCGTAGATATGGGTAAAGAATACATCAGAATCGCGCTCAGCGTATTGCCTTTCCTGTCTGATAGTGAAAAGGTCGTCTGTTCCTTTCTGGGTATTTCTGTCTTTTACAGAATAGAGACCATATCCTGCAGTACCCAGCAGGATATCGCCATTGTGACTTTCTACCATAGAATAGATACGTGGCTTTCTGCCATCAGGAAACTGGAGACGGGTGAAATTGTTCGTCTCATAATTATAGCGCATCAGTCCCTTGGCACAACCTATCCACAGGTTACCTTTCTTATCTACCAGCAGGTCGGAGATAATGTTGTCAGTAATGGAGGTTGTATCTTCTTCGTTGTGCAGATAGTTGGTAAAGCGGTAGCCGTCGAACTTGCTGAGTCCGTATTCGGTTCCCACCCAGATATATCCGTATTTATCCTGCACAATGCAGTTGATAAGCGAACTTGACAGTTTGCCCGATGTGAAAAGTTCACCACTGTCAGCCCATACCATGAGCGAGATGGTGATAGCGAAGAGTGCCGTTAGGCAATGTCTGATATGCTTCATATTTCCTGTCCGTTTTCTTGTTTAAAATAGGTTGTTACGGCTGCAAAAGTAACAAAAAACAATGAAAGAAACAAATTCTAATGCAACAAAATGTTTCATTTCTTTTTGTTTCTTTATCTTTTTGCGCCCTTTTTGCAGGTATGAAACAAATAGAAAAGTAATGGTAACTATTAAATACCTGTTATTTCATTACTTATTAGTAAATTTGCATCGTCATCAACAATAGAAACATTAAAAGCATCATAATAACAATGAAATGAATAGACAAGCAATCAAAATATTATCACTGGCGCTCGTATTGGCTACATCAAATTCTGTAGCTTTTGCCCAGAAGGTATGGAAAGGAACTTGGGCAACTGCAGTGGAATGGACTGGTAAAGGAGATATGCCTAAGGAAAGCTTGAGCAACCGTTCTTGTCGACAGGTGGTTCATGTATCTTTTGGCGGAGAGGAACTCAGAGTGAAGCTCAGCAACGAGCAGAGTAAGGAGCCGGTAGAAATCAAATCGGTGTATATTGCAGATACTGATGTTCCAAGCAATTGGGGAATCAATGCCAAGACGGTGAAGTATCTTAAATTCAATGGCAAGAAGAATGTAACCATCGCTCCAGGCAAGGCTATCTTCTCAGATGATTTGAAGTATGCCCTGAAGAGTGGACAGCGTCTCACGATTACCATTGATTATGGCAAGCAGACTCCAGTGAATGCAACATCCCATCGTGGTTCGCGTACTACCTCTTATATAGTAAGTAGTGTAAAGGGCAAGGCGGTGAAACCTGCAGATGCAGCTTTCGATAAGCAGGAGAAGGCTGATCACTGGTACAATCTTTCTGCCATTGATGTGAAGACCGATAAGGCTACTCCTGTGGTTGCTATCCTCGGAAACTCTATTACCGATGGCCGTGGAAGTACTACTAACCATCAGAACCGCTGGACCGATTTCCTCTCGGATGCCCTGAATGCAGAAAAGCCATACGGCGTATTGAATCTTGGAATCGGTGGCAACTGTGTGGTACAGGGCGGATTGAGCGAACCGGCCATGAAGCGTTTCGACCGTGACATCCTGGGGCAGACAGGTGTGGATAAACTCATCATCTTCGAGGGAACCAACGATATCGGTTGCTGCAGTGGAAATTATGAGCATGTAACAGATACCCTGATTGCCTGCTACAAGGTGCTGATAGCGAAAGCCAAGGCAAAGGGAATCAAGGTGTATGGCGGAACCATCACCCCAACCAAGGGAAACGGCTGGTATTCTCACTGGCATGAGGCGATGCGACAGACCGTGAACGAATGGATCAGAAAAAGTGGTACCTTCGACGAGGTCATCGATTTCGATGAGCTGACCCGCGATCCGAAAGACCCTCAGCGTCTGAAGGCTGAGTATTCTGACGACTGGCTGCATCTCAATCCGAAGGGATATGAGGCAATGGGCAAGTTTGCCGCAGAGAAATTGAAGTAAATATATTATATGCATCTTTTATATTATATATATAATAAGGTGTAAACTTAATGACAGAATAAAATATGGAACAGACATCTGTAACACAGGAATCTAAGGGATTCTACAAACTGAATTGGCTACAACGCATCGGATTCGGATCTGGCGACTTGGCGCAAAACCTCATCTACCAGACCATCTGCATGTATCTGTTGTTCTTCTACACCGACATCTATGGACTTAATCCTGGTGTTGCTGCCACCATGTTCTTGGTGGTTCGCTTGGTCGATGTACTCTGGGACCCATTGGTGGGAACTTATGTAGATAAGCATAATCCACGTTGGGGTAAGTATCGTTCATATCTCGTCCTGGCGGGTTTGCCACTCACCGTACTTGCCATCCTCTGTTTTTGGAATGGTATGGAAGGACAGACAGAAACCATCAAACTTATCTATGCCTATGTAACATATGTAGGCTTGTCTATGCTTTATACATTGATCAATGTGCCTTACGGAGCCTTGAACTCTTCGCTGACTCGCGATACAGACGAGATAACCATCCTTACCTCTGTACGTATGTTCATGGCAAATGTGGGTGGACTCTGTGTATCGGCAGGTGTTCCAATCCTGGTAGCCATGCTCGCAGCAGCCAAGGATCTCCCTATCGAGATGGCACTCTTCATGGGTTTGGGTTCTCTGCCATCCTTCATCTTTATGCCGCTGGTGCCTGCCATCAAGAAAAAGGTAGGCAAGAAGAATATGTTCTACATCTTCCTTACTGTGGCTATCGTGGGTATGGCGATGCTTTATATCATCAGCAAGATGGGACCTGTAAAGGATCATATCACGCTGGTTTATATCGCTCAGTTCATCAAATCAACAGGCGTAATCGTAGCTACAGGATATATGTGGGCTCTGATTCCAGAGGTCATCTCTTTTGCAGAATATACCAGCGGCAAGCGTATTGCGGGTATTGTCAATGCTCTGACCGGTATCTTCTACAAGGCTGGTATGGCTTTGGGTGGTGTTGTTCCTGGTGCAGTCCTTGCATGGACCGGTTATCAGGCTGCGGCAGCTCAAGAGAGCAACTCGCTTCCTATTGATGGTAATGCCTGGTTTGTTGCCATGCTGATCTATGCTCTGGTAGGTTTCGCCCTTTTGGTATTCTGCTTTACCCAGACCAAGGAGCGTGTGGTGATGGACGAGAAGGAAACCAAGAATGTTAAGGTGAGCGATCTGTGGACAGAATTCTTCCATAACCGTCCTCTCCGTATCGTTGCACTCTTCTTCATTACAGCCTTCGCCATGATGTCGGTTGGTAATGCTGCCGGTGCTTACTTCATGAACGATTTGGAGCAGCAGACTCCTTTGGCACAGGAAGGTATCCGCTGGCTGGTATGTGTGATTCCTGCCATCTTGCTGGGCTTGGCGATGTTCATCATCTCTAAGTATGAGTTGACCGATGAGGTCATCGACGACATCAACAAGAAGATTGAGGCCCGACACAAGGAAGAAAACTAGAGACTATAATTATTAACGAGAAAAATAGATATAAGATATGAAAAAGATCACAACTCTGGCACTGGGGCTGATGCTTGCTTCAACAGCATTTGCCCAGAAAGCAAATAACGCTACCGAGATTCCTACATTCCAGGAAACCATGGGCAAATATTTCCTGATTGGTGCAGCCGTTAATACTTCTCTGACAGACGGACAAGACCCTGCAGGTGAGGAAGTAGTGAAGAAACAGTTTAACCAGGTGGTTGCCGAGAACTGTATGAAGGGTGAGAAGAATCATCCGGAGGTGAATCGCTTTGATTTCACTGATGGCGATAAACTCGCTGACTGGGCAGAGAAGAACGGCAAGACCTTGATAGGTCATTGTCTGGTTTGGCATTCTCAGCCACCTAAGTGGATGTTTACCGATGATAAGGGTAATCTGGTAAGCCGTGAAGTGCTTATCGGCAGAATGTATAACCATATTATGAATGTGGTTACTCATTATAAAGGTAGAGTAAAGGGTTGGGACGTTGTGAACGAGGCTTTCGAGGATGATGGCTCTTACCGCAAGTCTTTATATTATAAGATTATCGGTCCGGAGTTCATCGAACTGGCTTTCCGCTTTGCTCATGAGGCTGATCCAAACGTAGAACTCTACTACAATGATTATTCTACTTCGAAGCCAGCTAAGCGAGAGGCTATCTGCAAACTGGTTCGCGATTTGAAGGCTAAGGGTCTCCGCATCGATGCAGTAGGTATGCAGAGCCACAATGGTTTTGATTATCCTGACTATGCTGAGTATGAGAAGAGCATCGAGGCTTTTGCTGGTGAAGGCGTGAAGGTGATGCTGACGGAGTTGGATATGAACATGCTTCCTAATCCGGAAGGATTCGGCGGAGCGGAAATCAGCCAGAAGTTTGAACTTCAGAAGAAGTACAATCCATACGTGAAGGGACTTGACAAGAAGGCGCAGAAACTCTTCAATCAGCGTTATCTCGATCTCTTTAAGATTGTAGAGCGTCACAAGGATGTCATCAGTCGTGTTACCTTCTGGGGTGTCAACGATGGTCACTCTTGGTTGAATGGCTGGCCTATCCCTGGCAGAACCAACTATCCACTGCTCATCGACCGCAACAACGAGGTGAAGCCAGTGGTGAAGGAAATCGTAAAACTCTTTAAGTAAAATCTCTTTAGATAATATTGTACATCTCTTAAAATAATAAACAACAATGAAAGCAAGATATTTGTTCCCAAAGGATTATATGGCAGACCCATCTGCCAATGTGTTTAACGGTCGCCTGTATGTTTACCCATCTCATGACTGGGATAGCGGCGAAAGCTTCGACGATGATGGCGGTCACTTCCAGATGAAAGACTATCATGTTCTCTCTATGGACGATGTGATGGAAGGTGAGGTAACCGATCATGGTGTGATTCTCGACGTGAAGGATGTGCCATGGGCTGAGAAGCAGATGTGGGACAACGATGTAGTAGAGAAGGATGGCAAGTACTATCTCATCTTCTCTGCCAAGGATTATAATGGCGTGTTCCATCTAGGTGTGGCTGTAGCTGATAAGCCAGAAGGTCCTTTCATTCCGAATGCCGACCCTATCCGCAAGTCATACAGCATCGACCCTTGTGTGTTCAAGGATGATGATGGCAAGATTTACTGCTACTTCGGTGGTATCTGGGGCGGTCAGCTTCAGTGGTATAAGGACAACAAGGCTCTGAAGGATGAGCATCTCCCTGAAGGCAAGGAGAACCCATTGCCATCTCGTGTAGCCATGATGACGGATGATGTGCAGCAGTTTGCTGAAATGCCAAAGCCTGTTGTCATCGTTGACGAGGAGGGTAAGGTATTGCCAGCTGATGATCCACATCGCTTCTTCGAAGCCAGCTGGATGCATAAGTATAAGGGCAAGTATTACTTCAGCTACTCTACCGGTGATACTCATTATCTCTGCTATGCTGTAGGTGATAATCCTTATGGTCCGTTCACTTACAAGGGCGTCATCCTGGAACCGGTAGTAGGTTGGACAACCCATCACAGTATCTGTGAGTACAAGGGACAGTGGTATCTGTTCCATCACGACTGCGTGCCATCAAATGATACAACCTGGCTTCGCAGCGTAAAGGTGGCTCCTCTCTTCTATGATGAGGATGATAACATCTTGCCGGTTCAGTCTGAATAAGAGTATTATAATTTTTAGGTTTATAATAGTTTTGATGAATAGTTGATATATAAGTTAATGTTAGTTTAGAAGGAACGGCATCTTCGTGAGGAGATGCCGTTTTCACATATATGCCTTTTCTTTCTTTTCTTCTCTTCCTGTTTTCTCTTTTTTTTTCATCTAATGTTATTTTTAAGTTATTTCTATCATTTTGTAGGAGATTTCGGATATTTTTGTTTACCTTTGTGCCCGTAAACCATAAAAAGAATAATTTATGTTGAGATTACTTTTAAGGCTTTGGTGGTTGCAGCAGCGCCGTAACTTCCATAAGCGAGATGCCTTCGTGGCGTGCTACATCATCTTCCTGTATGTGGTGATGGGCGTGAGCTTCTTTCTCAGCTTCACCGAGAATGGGGGAGAACTTGGGGGCGAAGACATGCCTGCCCTGTTGGGAGCCGGTATCGTTGTCGGTATGCTGATTCCAGACATCATCATGAAGATGGTGATGAAGCGGGATATTACGGCGATGGATGATTACGTGAAGTCGCGACCTGTGCCGGAGAAAATCTGGAACAAGTTCCTGCTCACCACCAATCTCGTGAGCTTCTGGAACTATGTGCTTCCAGTGCTTATGCTTCCTGTATTTATCTATTTCCTGCCTGTAGGTCAGGTTATTGCCAGTTTCTTTCTGTTTCTGGCGTTCTCTTATATTGACGGCATCTACATCACCTGCTACCGCAAGGCAACAGAGTGGATTCTGAAATGGCCCTTGATATTGGGATGGATGGGAATGTTTGCCGTGCTGATAGGATATATGTTTGTGAGTTCCTTTTTCCCGGTATGGATGGGATGGGCGGGTATCTTCTTCCTTGCCGGAGCGGTATTCGCCGGACTTACCATCTATCTCTATCACGAAAAGATTTATAACGAGCAGAAGCAGAAGGTTTCCAGGTTCCGTGGTTTCAGCCATATCAACCTCTTCAGTCTGCAATATATCGGCACATTGAGAGCAAAGCGTGTCCGTACGATGGTGATTATGATTGCTGCCATCTTCCTTTTCGATGCCTATCTCTTTGCCTTGCTCCCGACAGAAGCGGGACAGGAAATGGGGGACAAGGTGGCTATGACTACCCTCTATGTGGCGGGTGCCATCCTGCTGCCATCGGTGGTGTTGTCGCAGTGGACCTTTGGCATTGAGGCAAACTTCTTCCATGGTTTGATGACCAAGCCTGTTAAGGTTAAACAGATGCTGCAGAATTGCTTCTATTATTATATGGTAGTGAGTGCTGTCGCCTTGTTGCTCACCCTTCCGTTCCTTTTCCTGCAGGTAGGAATCGGAATCCAGGTGCTTATCAGCGGTTTCTGTCTGGCAGTATTCATCAATCTCTTCAATCTGCCTACGGCACTCTTCTCTTCCCGTCTGGAGATATTCCAGACTTCCATGTTCAGCATGCAGGGAGCTAATCTGAAGATTAATCTTTATGCCATCGCCTTTCTCTTCCCGCTGGCTGGTGTCTGTGCAGTCTATTATTTCTTCGGTGAGACGGCATGGTTTATCACCTGCGTAACGCTGGCAGTCTTCAGCATCGCCATCCACAAATGGTTCATCGCCAAGATAGCTGCCATCTTCGAGAAGAACAAGTATAAGCGCATGGAGAAGTTTATGGAAAGCTAAGTAAACATTTAACACTACACATTAAACATTAGAATAATGGATATCAAGATTCAGAATCTCAAAAAGATATATAATGGCAATACCGTACTCGATATTGATAATCTGGGTGTTGCAAAGGGCGAGCTGATAGGACTCGTAGGTAATAATGGTGCGGGCAAGACCACCTTGCTCCGTCTGATTCTCGACCTGATTCAGGCTGATGACGGTTTCGTGGAAAGCAATGGACAGAAGGTGAACGAGAGTGAGACCTGGAAGGAATATACCGGCAGTTACATCGACGGTAGATTCCTCATCGACTTCCTCACCCCTGAGGAATACTTCGATTTCATAGCTGATGTTTATCACATTGACGATGAAACCCTGCAGGAGCGATTGGCTCAGTTTGAGGGCTTTATGCACGATGAAATCATGGGAACCAAGAAGTATCTCCGTGATTTTTCTCAGGGCAACCGCCAAAAGATTGGTATCATCGGAGCGATGATCATCAATCCGAAGGTTCTTCTCCTGGATGAGCCGTTCAACTATCTCGACCCATCTTCTCAGATGACTATCGCCCACATGATTCAGCGCATCTGCAAGGAGCAGGGCACCACGGTCATCATCTCCAGCCACAACCTCAACTTCGTTGCCGACATCTCCTCCCGCATCCTCCTGCTGGAGAAAGGCAAGCTGGTGAAGGATCTTCCTAATGTCGATGGTGCTGCCATCGCCGAACTCAACGAGTACTTCGGTATTCAGGCGGAATAAACTTTTTCCGTTAATATTATACAAATTCCATGATATGATTTGTATAATTATCGTTAAATGCTTACCTTTGCACTCAAACGAAGAAAAAAAGAATCAATGAGCAAAGGAAAATTAGCAAAGTTTGCGGATATGGAGCGTTTCGAGAACGTGTTCCAGTATCCATATAGTGTAGTAGATGACGTGCCTTTCGATATGAAGGGCAAGTGGCGTGAGATGTATTTCCACAATGATAACCCTATCGTGCTGGAGTTGGGATGCGGCAAGGGTGAATATACCGTGGAACTTGCCAAGCTCTATCCTGAAATGAACTTCATCGGTGTGGATATCAAGGGTGCACGAATGTGGACCGGTGCCAAGAAGGCGATAGAGGAAGGACAGAAGAACGTGGCTTTTCTCCGTACCAACATCGAGATTATCGACCGCTTCTTTGCCGAGGATGAGGTGCAGGAAATCTGGCTCACCTTCTCTGACCCGCAGATGAAGAATCCTCGTAAGCGTCTTACATCTACTTATTTCATGAACCGTTATCGCCACTTCCTCGTGGATGGCGGTATCATCCATCTGAAGACGGACTCCAACTTCCTCTTCACCTATACTTCTTATATGGTGGATGGCAACCATCTGCCTGTGCTCTTCCGCACAGAGGACCTCTATCATCAGGAGGGTATCGATGAGGAAACCCGTAAGATTCTCTCTATCCAGACCTATTATGAGAGTATGTGGATAGAGCGTGGCTTGAACATCAAGTATCAGAAGTTTGTCTTGCCACGTGAGGGTGAGCTGTTGGAACCTGATATTGAGATTCCGCTGGATGATTATCGCAGTTATCGCCGTGACAAGCGAAGCTCAAAGGATACAGCAAAGTAGATTTCTACAATGATTTGAATAAGCTTCCGCAATGCTTTGAATGCCTTTCCTCAAGTGTTATTGGCGTTTGAAGAATGCGTCATAAGTATCTGAAAGAAGTAACTGAAGTTGTTCGGAGATACAATAGAAGTTGTTGGAACAGTAAGTATCTCGAAGCGCACAACAGTTGATATGCGGTCGCACATCAGCTGTTGTGCGCTTGTCTTTCAGCTGTTGTGCATGCGTAGAACAGCTGTTGTGCGGCTTTTTTCAGTTCGTTGTAATTGTCTAGGCGCTTCTGGTTGATGGCATAACCCTTGATAATGTATTGCTTCAAGATAGAATTAGCCCATTGACGGAATCTGGTACCATTGATTGACTTTACACGATAGCCTACGGAGATAATGACGTCCAGGTTATAATATTCCGTTTCGACAACCTGTTCAAAGCCGTCGTGGCGACCATATTTCTTGGTATGTGCAAATTTTGCACATACCAAGGATTTGTCGAGTTCACCTTCTTTAAAACAGTTATTGACATGTCGTGAAATCACAGTTCTGTCACGGCCAAACAACTCTGCCATTTGGCTTTGTGTAAGCCAAACGGTATCATTTTCTAATTTTACATTCAGCTCTATGTTGCCCTCTGGGGAACGATAGATTTCGATGGATGAATTCCTCTGCTCCATACCTTTCATCATTAAAAGTTTTTATTCTAGTACCCAACTTTTGGATAATTTGGCAAAGATACGATTATTATATGATTCCTACAAGGTTTTCGAGTATTTTTTCTCCTTTTTGACGAAATTTGCGAAAGATTTTAATGGAAGGAATGTTTTGTTTTTGATTATTTCCAGATTAAATATCAGGACTAGTCTTAGGTTGGGGATATGTATAGTATGTTATGTTCTTCCTATACCTTTTGTTAAATCCGGGAATAATCTTGTTGAATTCAAGAAAAAAAGGTGGAAATGCTTGGTGTTTCCACCTTATTTTATTATATTTGCAGCAAGTTTTTGAAGAAATGCAGTATTCTCAAGGACTGCATGGAACTGACGAAACGACTAAAAGAACAGAAAAGTAATAACTAACGAAATAAACGAAAAAATGATGAACTACAAGAAATTGGCTCTTACTGTTGCGGCTGGAGCGATGGCAACTACAATGATGGCGCAATCGGCACCTCAGCTGAATGCCAATAACATCGAAGAAGTAATCAAGGCGATGACCTTGGAAGAGAAAGCCCAACTCTTAGTGGGCGGTGGTAACGATGGATTCGTGGGTAGTGGTGCTATGCTCGGACATCAGAAGAAGTTCGTGCCGGGTGCTGCGGGTACTACTGTAGCCATCCCTCGTCTCGGCATTCCTACTACCGTTCAGTGTGATGGTCCTGCCGGAGTTCATATCGATGCTCATCGCGAAGGTGACAGCCGTAGCTATTTTGCTACCGGTTTCCCTATCGGAACCTGTCTGGCTTCTACCTGGAACACCGACCTGGTGCGCAAGGTGGGTGAGGCTATCGGTAACGAAACCCTGGAGTATGGCTGTGATGTTGTGCTCGGACCGGGTATGAACCTGCATCGCAATCCGCTCTGTGGCCGTAACTTTGAGTATTATTCAGAAGACCCAATCGTAACGGGTCTTATCGGAACCGCCTTTGTACAGGGTGTGCAGAGTCAGGGCGTGGGTGTAAGTGCCAAGCACTTTGCCGTGAACTCTCAGGAAACTGACCGAACCAAGGTGGATGAGCGATTGAGCCAGCGTGCTCTCCGTGAGTTGTATCTGAAAGGTTTCGAGATGATGGTTCGCAAGAGCAATCCTTGGACTATCATGTCTGCCTATAATAAGATTAACGGTGTTTATGCCCAGGGCAACAAGGGACTCTTGACCGATATTCTCCGCAACGACTGGGGATATAAGGGAATCGTGGAGACTGACTGGATTGGTAAGCGTGCCGACCTTCCGCTGGAACAGGAAGTAGAGGCTGGCAACGACCTGATGATGCCGGGTTATCCTGCTCAGGTGCAGGATATTGTTGATGCAGTAAAGAATGGCAAGCTGGATATCAAGGATGTGGACCGCAATGTTCGCCGTATGCTCGAATATATCGTGAAGACTCCTCGATTCAAGGGATATAAATATAGTGGTGAGCCAGACTTGAAGGCTCATGCAGCTATCACCCGTCAGAGTTCTACCGAGGGTATGGTGCTCCTGAAGAATGATGCAGCTCTTCCAATCCAGGGCTTGAAGACCGTGGCGCTCTTTGGTGTCAACTCTTACGACTTCATGTCGGGTGGTCTTGGCAGTGGAGCCGTTAATGTTGGCTATTCTGTAGATATGGTTACCGGTTTGAAGAACATTGGTGTGGCAACTACTCCTCAGCTTACGGAAATCTATCAGAATTATGTGAAGTATGCCAAGGCTAAGTTGAAGGCAGACAAGAATCCGATGATGTGGTTCCTGGATCAGGGTCAGCCAAAGCTCGATGAAATCGAGATTACTGAGCGCTGTGTTGCTAACGAGGAGCCAAAGGCAGACGCTGCCATCATCACCATCGGCCGTCAGGCAGGCGAGGGAATAGATCGCCAGATCAATGGTGAGTTCAACCTCAGTCAGATAGAGCAGGATATGATTTTCCGTGTATCTGATGCTTTTCATGCCAAGGGTAAGAAGGTGATAGTCATCATCAATTCTGGTTCTGTGATGGAGACTGCCAGCTGGAGAGACCGTGTGGATGCTATTCTCGTAGCTTGGCAGCCAGGTATCGAGGGCGGTAACTCTGTAGCTGATATCCTGACCGGTAAGGTGAATCCATCGGGTAAGTTGACCATGACCTGGCCTATCGCAGCTACCGATCATCCATCTACTGCCAACTTCGCCAAGGATTACGATTTGTACACCTACAAGAATCTGCTGGATTGGAGCAAGGGTAATATCAAGGGTTACGATTATAGCAACCACGAGGAGGATATCTATGTAGGCTACCGCTACTTCGATACCTTCAAGAAGAATGTGGCTTATCCATTCGGTTATGGTTTGAGCTATACTACCTTCGAGTTTGGCAAGCCATCTGTCAAGGCTAAAGGCAACAATATCGAGGTTAGCGTAACTATCAAGAATACCGGTAAGGTTGCCGGCAAGGAAGTTGCTGAAGTTTATGTCACCGCTCCTAAGGGTGCTTATGAGAAGCCTGCCAAGGAACTCAAGACCTTCGGCAAGACCAAGTTGCTGAATCCAGGTGAGAGCCAGACTTTGAAGATGACCCTCGAAAAGCGCGATCTTGCCAGCTTCGATGAGGCCAACAGCCAGTGGAAGGTTGATGCAGGTAACTATCTCTTCAAGGTAGGTAGTGATGTAGAGAACATCAAGGGTACTGCTACATTGAAGGTGGCAGAATATACCGAGAAGACAAGCAATGCTTGCGCTCCTAATGTTCAGTTGAACTATCTGAAGCAGAATAAATAATTTTTTCCGCAATTAAGGATTGTGTGTTAATAAGAAAGCCTATCATTTGATTGATTGTCAAGTGATAGGCTTTTTACTAATTAGGAATCTCCGTTCCATTAACGACTAAGTTTACTTTGGCGTTGGATGGTATTTTCGGTTTAACCTTGATAAAGTAACATAAAGGTAACGCCATTTCAACGTGCATGCCGCATTCACAGTAAACAGTAATATTATTGTTGTCCTCTGTATATTCTATTTTCTGAGGTTTGATGCTTGTATAATAACAATATGAAATTATACTATAATTTGAAAAGTCGCCTTCAAGTTCCTTGTTTAGGGTACTTTCCCAGGTGACCAGGTATTGTTGTATGTAGTTCTTTAACTCTTCCTTGCTGTTAATAACAGTTTGTGGTAGATTTAAATCATTGTGGGTCGTTTCGTACACCCCTGTAATTCTGTAATCTTCTTCATCACTGCTACAACTTGTCAGACAAAAAAAGGCAATGATTGCGAAAAGTGTGGATAATGTTTGTTTCATATGCTTTGTTATTTAAAAAATTATTGCAAATATATCATTTATTTCATAAGAATGTATCTTTTTGTGATGTTTTTTAAGGAAAATTATATTTTTTATAATTAAACGTTTGTATATTAAGAAGTTAAAGGAGTTTAGGCGTATATTGCTTTAAATCTTCGTCAAAAGACTTTTGTCTTAGCTCCTTTAACTTCTGAATTCGCAAAACTTGAATTATTAATATAATGATGAAATTTCTATTGAGATAGATTGCATGCTACTTCCGCTAGTCGTTGTGATCGTCGCTGTTAGTATAGCTGACTTACCTGTTTGTTTGGCTTTGACTAATACGGAATTATAGCCATTTCGTGAAATCGTGAAGTTTTCATTATCTGAAATGCTCCATGTAATATATGTTCCTCTAGGAATGTTTGAAACAATAAAATTATTCCATGTGGTATTTGTAAGAAGAGTATTTCCTGTTATTACGTATTGCCTGTTACCCATTATTGCTTTTGCCACAGCGTTATAGGCATTGACAAGTCCATATCCTACTTCTAGATTCCAAGAACCATCTGTTTTTGATGAGCTTGTAGTGCTTGTAAAATAGTCAGGTAGCTTAGTGCACGTCGATTGTATGATGCTTCTAACTTCTTTGCTCGTTAATGATGGCTTCCTTTCAAGAATAAGTGCAGCTATTCCTGCAACAAATGGGGTAGCTGCGGAAGTCCCGTCAAAAATTTTTGTATAATTGTTGTCTTGATAGTCTATTAGTCCTGCGTCTTTTTGTACGGTAGAACCACTGTTTAGACCTCCATTCCCAGAAATATCAGTTGTTGAAATTCTGATGCCAGGAGCGACAACATCAATCCCTTCTCCGTAATTGCTACCCCATTTGGGTTCATAGCGGCTTCCGACAATTTTTCTTTTCCCAAACATATCTATAGCCCCCACGCTAATTACTTCATCTAATGAAGAAGGATAACTAATTTGTCCAAGATTCTCATTACCTGTAGCAAAAGCTATGGTGCAACCTTTGCCGTTTCTTCCTTTTGTTGCGGCTTGCTTGATGGCTTCGGTTATAATATCGCTAGGTGTATTACATCTCCATGAACAGCTGATAACATCTATTTTGTTTTGGGATGCCCATGCAAATCCTCTTGCGAAAGATGCTTGGTCGGCAATAGAAATAGGAAGGCTGATTGATGCTATCATGCAAGAATTGGCAACTCCACATATGCCAATTGTATTTGTATTGATGGTTCCACCTAATGAAGATGAATTGCTTTGTGCACCAGCGATTCCTGCACAGCAGGTTCCATGAGCTCTTTCTTTTTCATTTACATTGTCGTCTACATAGAGGTTGGTCTTATAAATGGTGGAGCTACCTTGATATTCTATATCTTTATATGCATCATATGATTTAGTATATGGTAATAAGTCCGGGTGGGAGTATTCAACACCGCAATCTAAAATCCCAATAGTAATGCCGGTTCCATTTGACAAAGAATGAACATCTTTAGCTTTTATGTCAATTCCACTAGTACCTTCGTATTGACCTGTATTTTCCAATCCCCATTGGTCATTGTAAAATGGATCGCTATGCCTAGTCGCAGGTAGAATTGCTCCTACAAAGCCAGGTTCTGCACTCTCGAAAAGTCCTGTTTCATAAACTTTATTTGCGAGTTCGATAGAACATTCTTGTTTGTTGTTCAGACATGATACCTTATACCAAAGTGGCATATATGATACATTTTCGCAGAAGTCGAGTGACAATTTCTGTGCGACTTCTTTTAATAGTGCAGTATCTTTTTTCTCTTTTAATTTGACATAGATATATGGTGAGTTTGAGAACTCTTTGTTATCTTCAGATACAAAGCAAGGTGTAACATATATGATGTCATTGTTTTTTGCGATGTTGTGAAGTTTGGCGACATAATTGTCAGAGGATACAGTATTCTGCAAGCTGTAGCTGGTTGTGAATGCTTCTTTTTGTGCAATTGGGGCTATAGTGTTCTCTTTTTGTTTACTTTCAGTTCTTTTTGGAGCGTGAAATGTTGCTACACCTGGTGCGTAAGTGTTGATGCAAGTGACAATATCATCGGCAGAATGGTTGCTTGTTCTTGCTGCATAATAGGTGGTAGGATTAATCTTGAGATACACTTTCTCCCCTTGATAGTAATAATACATTGAAGGGTGGCTGTAATCTGAGTCAACAGAAGAAGACAGAGATAATGTACTAGGAGAAACCAATTCCATCTCTTCTGTACATGCTGCTATTAAAAACAAAGCAGCGCAACTTGTGAAGATTTTTAAAAGATAAGATTTCATAATTATATTTATTTAATAGTTAGAGATTAATTATACCATAATATTGTTCTCCATTTGATAGAGTAATATATAATAAACAAGTTCCTGTGATAGTCTCTGGTATGCCTATGGCATCTTCTGCTTTTGTGAGGAATGTCTCATAAAGAGTTTGACCATCCTTTTGAATTTCAATCTTTATACAGGAAGGTGGCAAAATTAGAGAATGTCCGTCTTGGTAAACTTTTGGTGATTTTCTTATACTCCTAGGTCTTGGTGGTTTTGACGGTATATCTACGAAGATTCTTTCCATAGGAATACTTGTTCCTATAGAATAACCATGAACTTCTTTTGCATAGCAACAAGTACAAATTGCAATTGTGCCTAGAATAAACTGTAAATGTTTCATATTTTAATTATTTGATGTTTGGTGCAAAATTATGAAAAATGTACGATACTATGAGAATAATGAGGTGAAAAGTTTACACAAGTTTTTCAATTTCTAGTGGCTTAGATTTAAAAAAACATCGATTTCATCGTGTTTTTTTACTTCTATTTGTTTTTTTGAGATAGTTTTGAATAAGGGGAATTGAAAAAATCTAAAAATATTTTGTACCTTTGTAGTAACTTTAAAATAACAGTTATGGTTGTAATGCAGAAAAATATTATAAAAGTTATTCTTTTCTTATTTGTACTATTGGGATTTTGTTCATGTTTAATGGTCAATCATTCCAAAAGGGAGAAAATGTCTTATTATATAAAACAGGCAGATTCTCTAAATAGAGAGCATAGAAAAATGCCTGCTTCGAAAAGAATGACTGAGGTGGCAAATTTTTTCGATATTAGTGGAAATGATAAAGAAAAAGCTAGTGCTTTTTATTTGTTAGGTTGCTCTTTTCGTGATGAAGGTGAAATGCCGTTGGCGTTGGAGAACTATAATAAGGCCTTGGGTTTTTTAACTGAAGCAACAGATAGTTGTATGTTTGCTTTGAAAGCTCGCATTTTTGGTCAAAAGGCAGAATTGTTTATCCGTCAATTTTTGCCAAAAGATGCAATCGAGGCAGATACTAATGCTTACAAATGTGCATTGTTGGCAAAAGATACCCTTTCTGCTGCAATTTTCCTAAGTTATGCGAGTAGTGGATATAATATGTTGGGTAATTTTGATGAGGCATTAAGAGTAACGGAAAAGTCTGTATCTTTATTGAAAATGATAGGACAGAAACAGCTAGCAGCTTTTATAAGCGGCACCATGTTTGGTATATATGTGAAGCAAGGGAATTTGCAAAAAGCTAAGACGCTGATGCATATTTATGAGAAGACCTCGGGACTGTTTGATAAATATGGACATATTGCTAAAGGTTATGAGATCTTTTATTATAATAAAGGTATGTTTTGTCTGAAGTCTGGTCAATTTGGGGCTGCTGAAAAATATTTTAGGCAAACTTTGTGGAATAATGAATCTAGTGATTGTCAAGAGGCAGGTAATCATGGACTTTACCTACTATATAAAAAGATAGGTATAAAAGATTCTTTAGCAAAGTATGCCGACTTAGCTTATCAAATAAATGATAAACGGATGTTGCAGTTATCTTCGCATGAAATGCAAAATATGCAACAGTTTTATAATTCAATACTGCGTTAAATTAACATTTAATCGTCTGTAAATCAATAACTTATATTAA
>DAWDQD010000050.1:0-11765 GCA_052349145.1 Segatella copri
AGATTATAAAGCCTGAAACCCCTCAAATTTTTGCACTTCTATTGAGAACTTGCCAACTTATTCGTCCGTGTTGGCCGGCAAGGCTGCCAGACCTTCGGCTGCCGAGAGAATATGTTCGTTATAGGTGTCGCTGATGATGTGACCATCACGCAGTTCGATATTACGACTCGAATAATTTGCAATGTCTGGGTTGTGGGTAACGAAGATGATGGTTCTTCCTTCAGCATAAAGTTTCTGGAAGAGTACCAGAATCTCGAAACTGGTTCTGGTGTCGAGATTACCCGTTGCTTCATCAGCAAGTATCACAGCGGGGTTGTTGACCAATGCACGAGCTATTGCTACACGCTGCATCTGTCCTCCAGACATCTGATTACTCTTATGATAGAGACGTTCTCCTAAACCAACAGCTTTCAGCGATTCGATAGCACGTTGCTTTCGTTCTTCTGCGCTTACGTTCGGGTTGTACATCAGTGGAAGTTCTACATTTTCTACACTTGTAGTCTTCGGTAGAAGATTGTAGTTCTGGAAGATGAATCCAATCTTTCGGTTTCTAAGAATGGCGCGATCATTACGTGACATCTTTCGTACGCTTACTCCATCCAGATAGTATTCGCCACTGGATGGGGTATCAAGACAACCTAGCTGGTTCAGCAGGGTAGATTTACCTGATCCTGATTTACCCATGATGGTAACAAACTCACCTTCGTATATTTTAAAGCTTACACCTTTTAGGGCGTGGACAGTTTCCTCACCCACAAGAAAGTCGCGGCGAACATTGTCGAGTTCTATCACAACTTTCTTTTCGCTGTTTGCTTGAATATTGTCGTTTGCCATACTCTTATTTTTTATTTTATCTTTCCTCTAGGTACAGGACCGCTAATCAAACCTTGACTTTGTTGAGGCTCCTCATTCTCTTCAGGGATATTAACTATGATTTCAGTTACAATCTTCTGTCCCTTTTTCAAACCCTTGATAATTTCAGTATGTATACCGTCACTCTGACCGATGGTTACAGAATGAGCTGTAAGGGTATTGTTAGCAAGAGTCCAAACTTTGTTTTTTCCTTTGCAGTCAACAATCTTGATGTTCTTTCCCACAGTTTCCTTGGTTGGAGTAAAGCGGAGTGCTTTGTTGGCAACGGCAAGAATACCAGCACGTTCTTGTGTAAAGATAGTAACATTTGCAGTCAGTCCTGGTTTTAACTTGAGATCTGCGTTGGGTGCAGAGATGACAACCTCGTAAGTGACTACATTGTTTGTTGTAGTAGCTTCCAGACGAACCTGTTTTACTGTTCCCTGGAATACATCGTCAGGATAAGCATCTACAGTAAAATTAACGCGGTCGCCTTCTTTTACACCGCCTATATCAGCCTCGTCAACATTTGCAATCACCTGCATGTTGGTCAGATCTTTAGCGATAGTAAAGAGCTCTGGAGTGTTGAAACTTGCTGCTACGGTCTGTCCTTCCTCTACGCTTTTTGATATGACAGTTCCATCTATTGGGGATGTAATTGTAGCATAGCTCAGGTTGGTTTGGGCTTTCTGTACATTTTCCTTGGCCGAAGCTACTTGCTCTTTCGCCTGGCGATAGGTGAGAAGCGCATTTTCATAATCGTCAGCACTTACCAAACCTTTCTTATAGAGGGTCTGGTAGCGGCTCATGTTTGCACTCTGATAGTTCAAACTGCTTTGCGCACTTGCCAGGTTAGCTTTGGCAGTATTCAACTCGCTCATCAGGTTGGTTTTGTCTAGCTCAGCTATGACTTCGCCTTTTTTACCTGCGAATTGTAATCAACATACAGTTTGTTTACAATACCACTCACCTGTGTACCAACCGTTACAGAAGTTACCGCTTCAATAGTACCGGTTGCAGTTACACTATTCTGCAATGTTTGTGCGGTTACAGCTTCCTGCTTGAAGTCTATTTGCTCTTCGTTTTTACTTCCAGAGAACAGCCATGCTGCCACAGCTACGATGATTACCACAATCATGGCAATCCAGATTTTGCTGATTCTAAGTTTTTCATAAAAATGTATGTATACCTATTAATGATTTGCAATATGTTTTCGGATGTTAATACCAATTTTTCTCTTTAGATTCTGCCGTTTTGATAGAATTTCAACATGTTGATATTCAGAATGGTAAGATACTTTGCCTGAAGTTCGTTCTGCTTAGCCTTCAGAAGATTATCTTTGCCAGTTCTCAATTCTACGATGTTCTTTAATCCCAGTTTAAACTGCTCACTTAACAGATCGTAGCTTGTTTGGGCACTCTCGCTGCTCACCTTGGCAGCCTTAAACTGGCTTTGGTTTGTATTAGCCTGCAACCAATAGTTTTCGATAGTAGAGTAGAGCTTAGTTTGCTCATTCTTTATATCGAGCAAGATGCTTTCACGCTGAATGAGTGCTTTATTGACAGAAGTCTTGGTCTGTCGGTTATCAAAGAGAGGAATACTGACACCGATTCCACCACCCAGGCTGAAGTTGGTTTTCATCTGACTGCCCCAACCGTTTTTGTTCATGGATGTGGTGCTGGTCGTAGCTCCTGCATTTGCGCTGATGGTTGGCAACTTTCCTGCCTTTGCAATCTTGATGTTCAGATTGTTCTGGTCGAGTTTGTTTTGATAGCTCAAAAACTCAGGGCGATTCTGAAGCGCAGCTGTATAGACACTGTTCATTCCTGGGATAGAGCCCAGAGCCATCTGGTCAGTTGTGCTTGGAATAGCGATGTCGAAAGCTTCTTCACTAGTAATCTGTAGGAGTTCCTTCAACTGTCGTTTATAGTTTTTAACGTTACTTTCAGCCTGCACGATGTTAAACTCATCTTGTGCTCTCTGTGCTGTAAGTTGTGCTAAGTCTGCTTGGCTCATCTTGCCAATTTTTACCATTTCCTTACCACGCTCTTCGTTTTGAACACTCGACTGATAACTTTCTTTGTTTACGTTGATAGCCTCTGTAGAGTAGAGTATCTGTACGTAAAGTTGAGCTATCTGTTCTTGCAGGTTGAGGGCTTGTGCTGTCGAATCGAGTTGTGCCGCTTCCTTTGCCAGTTTGTTCAGTTTCACCTGATTTCTGTTTTTGTTTCCGTTCCAAATCGTGTAATTGCCCATCACGCTATAGCTGCCATTGTAATATACCTTGTCGATGGAAGCTTTGCTGAAACCTTCTCCGCTGATTCCATTAGAAACCCAAGGCGTATAGTTTACACTTTGATTGGTGCTGGCAGAGAGCGATGGCAGAAGCGCTGACTTTGATTGCAGATAGTCCTCCTGAGCTGAAGCTTTTGTTAGTTGAGTCTTCTGCAGTTGAATGTTGTTAGCCAGTGCGTAACTGATACAATCCTGCAGTGACCATTGCTTAGCTTGTACAGCGATAGGGGCCGACATGATGAACAGCGCTACCGCCATGTTTTTAAAACTTGCGTTCATACTCTTTTTACTTTTTGTTTTCATCTTTACAGATTTCTTTTCATCTGTTCTGATTAAATGTGGATTAATGTTCTTACTTTCCATAATTGCAAATCTTAATAGGATACATTATTTTTAGCTTTGACGTAAGCGTCGCCTATAAAGTTGCAACTGATATGTGTTTTTGATTAAAAACGTGATGATAGGTTTAATATTCTCATTTATCTTTAACAATCCTTTTTACAGTGAAAGATTTCTTTTGCTTTTCCACATTAATTTATTTATATTTCTCAAAAAAATGTTTCTTCTTTCGTTATCTTCGCTGAAATTGTGTAACTTTGCAGAAAAATTTTAAGAAAGGAATAAAATAAATGCCGTTAAGATTACCAGATAAGCTTCCAGCTATCGAACTGCTGAAGCATGAGAATATATTCGTGATGGACGAAAGTCGTGCGCATAAACAGGAGATTCGTCCGTTGAAAATCTGTGTGCTCAATTTGATGCCCCTCAAGATTACGACAGAGACAGATCTCGTTCGTCTTTTGTCGAATACTCCTCTTCAGTTAGAGGTTTATTTCATGAAGTTGAAAAGTCACACGCCAAAGAATACTCCAATAGAGCACATGATGATGTTCTACAAGGATTTTCAGGAACTTTCCAAACAGAAGTTTGATGGAATGATAGTTACCGGTGCTCCTATCGAAACGATGGCTTATGAGGAGGTAGAATATTGGCCTGAAATCAAAGAGATTTTTGATTGGGCCCGTACTCATGTTACTTCAACACTCTATATCTGCTGGGGTGCCCAGGCTGGTCTTTATCATTTCTATGGTGTTCCTAAGTATCCTTTAGAGAAGAAGATGTTTGGTATTTTTAAGCAGAAGCCTCTCGATTTGTCTCAGCCAATCTTCCGCGGTTTCGATGATATCTTTAATATGCCTCATAGTCGCCATACTGAGGTAAGACGTAAGGATATTGAAAAAGTGCCAGGACTTGACATCATTGCCGAATCGCCTGAAAGCGGTGTCAGCATTGTGATGGCCAGAAACGGCCGCGAATTCTTTGTAACGGGTCATCTTGAGTATGCGCCAAACACGCTGGATAAGGAATATAAGCGTGATATGGGTAAGCGTGATGATGTAGAACTGCCAAAGAATTATTATTATCATGACGATCCGAACGAAGAACCTCTGGTGACATGGCGTGCTCATGCCAACCTCTTCTATAGTAATTGGATCAACTATTATGTTTATCAGGAGACTCCTTACAATATTGACGAAATCAGTTAATTTGAAGGAGTTGGATGATTTCGAGATAGATTTCTTATGCAAACATTAGAATTATTGGCACCTGCCAAGAACTTGGAATGTGGTATTGCTGCCATTGATCATGGTGCAGATGCCGTATATATTGGTGCACCTCGTTTTGGGGCACGAGCAGCAGCAGGCAATTCGCTGGAAGATATCAGACAGTTGTGTGATTATGCTCATCAGTTTGGAGCAAAGGTTCATGTTACAGTGAATACTATCATCTATCAGGATGAGATGTTGGATACGCTTAAGATGATCCAGCAACTTGATGAGATTGGTGTTGATGCACTTTTGCTGCAGGATATGGGTGTACTTACTGAGGTGAGGGCGCAGAATTTGTGGAGTAGGGAATTGCATTCCAGTACCCAGTGTGATGTAAGAACTCCAGAAAAGGCGTATTGGCTTACCACGTTAGGTTTCAAACGTGTTGTTCTGGCTCGTGAGCTTTCGCTCGATGAAATCAAGGCGATCCATCAGGCGATTCCTGATAGAGAAATAGAGGTCTTTGTACATGGAGCGCTCTGCGTAAGCTATTCGGGTGTATGTTATGCTTCAGAGAAGTGTTTCGGGCGCTCTGCCAATCGTGGAGAATGTGCACAGTTCTGTCGTATGAAGTTTGATCTGCTCGATTCCAATGGTCAGGAGATAGAACATCAGCGTTATCTGTTGTCGCTCAAGGATCTTTGTCAGCTTGATCATCTCAAGGATCTTGCTGATGCTGGAGCTACTTCGTTCAAGATAGAAGGAAGATTAAAAGATATCAACTATGTCAAGAATGTGGTGGCTGCCTATAGCAGTCAACTCGATGCAATCGTAAAGGCTGAACCGCGTAAGTATCGCCGTGCATCGGTGGGACATGTTCAATATAATTTTACACCTAATCTGAAGAAGACTTTCAATCGTGGCTTTACCCATTATTTCCTGAATGGGCGACAGCCGGATATTGCTTCTTTCGATACACCGAAAGCTATCGGTGAGTTTGTGGGCAAGGTTAAGGAAATACGTGGCAACATTTCTTTCAACGTAGCCACAGTAGCCAGCTTTAAAAATGGTGATGGACTGTGTTTTATCAATGATGACCGTGAGTTGGAAGGCTTTCGTGTGAACAGAGTAGAGGGCAATCGCCTCTATCCGTTTGGAATGCCTGAACATTTGCGTCCGGGCATGGCTCTTTATCGTAATAACGATCGTGCTTTCGAGGCTTTGCTGGCTCGTAAGTCTGCTGAACGTAAAATCTATATTGTCATAGAAATGGAGCCTGTGATGGGTAATGAGTTCAGGGAAGAGCCACAGGGGGTAAAGGCTGTTGTCAACATCATGAAGACGAAAGAGGCTGATGGTGGCTTGATTTATCAGGTGGCTGAGGTGTTTAAAGAGTTGAAACTCGAAAAGGCGAAACGCCCGCAGGGCGAAAATATAAAGGCTCAGATGAGCAAACTGGGCGATACGATTTACGAAGCTTACCAGGTAGAACTTCTGAAGGGAATGGAGACATACTTCGTTCCGAACAGTATTCTCACTGCTATCCGGCGTGAATTGATAGATGAACTTACCAAGGCAAATCAGAAACAGCTTGATAAGTCGTTGTGGGGTGGATGGGATAGAACCCTGTTCAACAATGGTTTTGGCTTCAGTCAGCCTGGTGAACACCGACTTACGAAAGAGGAATTTACTTGGCAGCCGGAATACGGAAAATGGGGATATCTCTATAATATAGCTAACTATGATGCAAGAGATTTTTATCAGATTCATGGTCTGTCGCCAGTAGTTCCGGCATTTGAGTTGGGTAAGAATATTCCTTCTGCATGGGATGCTAAGACCCAGGAAGAATATGATGAAAATATAGAAAAAGACAAGGCAAACCGAAGTATGCAACCTAAGTTTACCAACGAAAAGGGAGAATCGCTCCTGATGCAGTGCCGCCATTGTATCCGCTATTCGTTGGGCTACTGTGTGAAGCGTGGAGGCAAGAAACCATCCTGGAGAGAGCCTCTCTTCCTGCAGTTGGGTGACGGTCGCCGTTTCCGTCTGGAGTTTGCGTGCAACGAATGTCAGATGAACTTATATAGTGAGAAATAAATGAAAAAGAAATGGACGATACAGATTCTTTGTATGCTGGGCATCCTCTTGATGTTCAGCAGTTGTTATCATCGCCGTGCTCATCACCAGATGCATGCAGCTATGGTAGAGTACAGTAATAAACAACTCGATTCCATTTCGTTTTCTACTACCCATCATTATACCAACAAATTCAATTTTCTGGTATTCAAGGATTCCCTGGAATTGATAGCGCAACAGCCTGAAGAATTTTTGAGCAATTTGCCTATCGACTCCTTCGCCGTCCGAAAGAACTGCCTGCTGGTGGTTACGGATATTCGTATGGTTCCTCAGGATTCTATAGATTCAGTTTGGGTGCAGTTGGCAACAGAAGATAATCAGTTTGGTTGGACCCGTGAGTCCCGTCTGCTGCCGAAGGTTGTGCCCGATGATCCTATTTCAGAGTTCATTATGACCTTCAGTAATACTCACTTGCTCATCTTCATGGTTATCATTATTCTCATAGCCGTAGCCTATACAGTTCGTAAGATTTTCCATAGCAATGGTAAACTGGTTCATTTTAATGATATTGATTCACCATATCCTACAGCCTTGGTGCTTATTGTTTCGATATCAGCAACCTTTTATGCAACCATTCAGTTGTTTTTGCCAGAAGTATGGCGTCATTTTTATTTTCATCCTACGCTCAATCCTTTTGCCGTACCGCCTATATTGGGCTTTTTCCTGGCTACAGTCTGGGCGATACTGATAGTAGGATTGGCTTGTGTTGATGAGGTGAAACACCGTTTGCCGGCAGGTGATGCAGTTCTGTATCTGGGTGGTTTAGTGGGCGTTTGCGCCATTGATTACATCATTTTCAGTGTTACTACCTTATATTATATAGGTTATTTGTTGCTCGTAGCCTATATATGGTTTGCCATACGGGTTTATCTGTTTCCTCATAAATAAGGATAGGGGGTGCAGGAAAAAATATGTACCTTTGCACCCGTTATGAAAAGAATAGTATTTTATAGTAAAAAGTGCGTATGCATTGGTTTGGCAGCAGTAGCGTTGCAGGCTAGTGCTGCGGATAACGAAAGGGCTACTTGCTCTGACCTGTCATTGGGTATGAGTGAAAAGTTTGCAGAAACTAACGGCTTGCTGGCTGATAGCAGCCGAGTTTATGACATTGATGAAGTTGTGGTTGTTTCGCAGCCTAAGGAGAATTTCCGTCTTCGTCAACAGCCTCTCAGCAGCACTTCCTTTGGTTCTTATCAGATGCAGCGATTGGGTTCTCGCGATTTGCGTGAACTTTCCTGCTATGTTCCTAACTTCGTTATGCCCAACTATGGCTCGCGTTTTACCAACGCCATGTATGTGCGCGGTATTGGAAGTCGTATCAACAGTCCGGCTGTAGGAATTTATCTTGACGGAATTCCAGTGTTGAGCAAGGCTGCTTTCAATCTTCACCATTATCAGACCAGCCGTATAGATATTCTCCGTGGTCCACAGGGAACACTCTATGGTCAGAATTCTGAAGGTGGTTTGGTGCGCATCTATTCACGCGATGCTTATGATAGCAAGGGCACCTACGTTAATCTGGGATTGGGTTCTCATTTCTATCGTAATGTAGAAGCGGCTCATTATATGAAACTTTCACCTCGTATCGCATTAGGGGTAGCTGCTTTTTATGATGGACAGAAGGGATTCTTCCATCGTGCAGGAACCAGCGATTATGCCGACAATTATGATGAGGCAGGCGGTAAGTTTAATCTTAAGTTCCGTTTTGATAGAGGATGGAGCATGGATTTGCTAGCCAATTACCAATTTGTCTATCAGCATGCATTTCCTTATGGTCAGTTGGATTTAAACAGTGGCAAGGCTGCATTGCCAAATACAACATTCCCTGGGCTTTATCGCCGCAACATGCTGCTTTCGGGTGTCAATCTTCGTCATGAAGGAGTAAAATGGGATTTTGCTTCTACTACCAGCTATCAGTTCCTGGATGACAATATGAAGATGGATCAGGATTATCTTCCTGGAGATTATTTGAGCTTGCAGCAAGACCAGTTGCAGAATTCTATCACTCAGGAGTTCACATTTAAGAGTCGTCAGCCTTTCTTCGGTTTCTGGCATCTTACACAGGGTGCATTCTTCTCCCATGTGTGGTTGAAGACAAATGGTCCTGTAAAATTCGGTTCAGCATTGACGAAGCCTATCAGTAACGTTATCCTGAGTCAGATGCAGCAGGCAATGCCTCCGGCAATGGCTAGCGGAGTTTCTGTCAGTGTAGATATGGGAGCTCCGGGGTTGTTCCATACTCCTCAGAGCAATTTGGGTCTCTATCACGAGAGTACGTTTGATCTTTCTTCCCGTCTGAAAGCAACGCTTGGTTTGCGTTACGATTTCATGCATACAAGTATTCATTACGATACTTATGCTTATATGGCGATAACAGCTAAGGTGATGGGCAAGGAGGCTACTCGTACTTTGCGTTCAATGCTCGACCGCAAAACGGGTGATGATTACAACCAGCTCTTGCCAAAATTTGGCTTAAGTTACCAGCTTGATGAGCAGGGTAGCAATGTTTATGCCACGGTGAGCAAGGGCTATCGTGCAGGCGGTTATAATATCCAGATGTTCAGTGACATCTTGCAGACCGAACTGAATGCTAACCGTCAGCATGCGATGCGAGGCGATTATGACGTTCCTCATACCGATGAAGATTATGATAGGGTGAACCAGACTATTGCCTTTAAGCCGGAAACCTCATGGAATTATGAGGTAGGAACGCATCTCAATCTTTTTGATCATCGTCTTCATTTCGATTTGAGTGCCTTCTATATGCAGGTTTGCAATCAGCAACTCTCTGTGATGGCAGGAACCTATGGCTTTGGTCGAATGATGGTTAATGCAGGTAAGAGTCACAGTTGTGGTATTGAAGCCGCGCTCAAGGGCCAGGCTTTCGACGGTGCTTTTGATTGGGGTGTAAACTATGGTTTTACACGCGCCGTATTTGATGAATATACTGATGGTGAGGGTGATAAGGCAGTGAATTATAAGGACAAGAAGGTTCCTTATGTTCCTCAGCATACGATAGCAGCCATGGCTGACTATCATTTAGGACAGTTTACCTTCGGATTGAACATGAATGCGCAGGGCAAGACTTATTGGGATAATGCCAATACCTACAGCCAGAAGATGTATTTCGTGATGGGTGCGCATTGTGATATTGATTTCAGCAAGATGAGCATCAGTATCTGGGGTAAGAACCTCACAGATACTAATTACAATACCTTTGCTGTTGATAATGCAGCAACAGGAAAGAAACTGTATTTTGCCCAGCGTGGCAATCCTTTCCAATGTGGTGTTGATCTGAAATTCCACTTTTAGGATTAAAAAGAAAAGGAGTTCCAGCATTCGGAAATGCTAGAACTCCTTTTCTTTTTAATCTCATTTATTTCCTTCCTTTATTTTAATTCTCCATATCCTACCAGCCGGTCGGTGCGGTCGCTCTGAGCCCGATAGTAAACCAGTACATTGTATTTGTTCTGGGTCTGGTAGAAATTTCCTTCTGATGGGAGCAGCCTGATGCTTCCGTCCTCCATCTTCATGAGATACTGATAACTGTAATAACCTTGCTTCATGAAGAGACGTGCGTGATAGGTTTTCGTCATTTCATCATATTCCATCCTATATTCGGGGAGGAAACGGCCGTAGGTCCAATCTGCGTTCAGATAAACATCGCCTGGCAGTTTTGGAGCTTTCAGGGTAAAGTGAATCTGTGCATATTCGCAGGTATTGTTGTTTTCTACGTTGTCGCTGTTGCGGATATAAAACGAACCTTTGGCAGCTTCATCGTAAACGTAATTGGGGCGAGGGCTGTCAGTCATTACCTTTACCTGATAGTCGCTTCCATCCCAATCTATAGCGTCTATTCCCATGGTTGGATGATCGGTATCCAGAAACTCAAACTTTCTGTATTCATTGCCCGCATCGAAAATCAGAGCTCTTACATGCTGCCAACTCATTTTCCCCGCACTCAGGTAGTCGGGTTTAGGGTTGATGACGGCATTGTCCCATCTTCCGTTCTGAAGCACTATGATGTTCAGCTGGTTGGGATGAGTGATTCTCAGCTGGCTGTGATCCAGTTCCATTTTCAGTTGCTGATGGTCCTTCTGGATATCTATATCTGTTGTTGAAGTAGCTTCTAACTTGAGTTTAACCAATGGCTGAGGCTCTGTAATCATCCAGCAGGCTGTAAACATTTTGCCTTCTTCCTCGTTTTCCGCATTGTCGTCATAAACCGTCAGTCTGTAGTTGCCGCTCATGGTAAGTTGGCAGTCGGCATTGGGAATTGCCAGATGATAATGAGTATAAGGATGATTGGTGTTGATGGATTGCTCTACATCTTCAATAATCTGGTTGCCGTTGAATCCTTTCATATAGTCGCTTTCAAAGAGCGAAGAAGTTACGTTCCAGTTTGCATCACAATGTTCTATCTTGTATCTGTATCGGTGATAATCGTGCGTCATGTCGTCAAAATCGATGTGGATAGGTTCACCGCCCAGTGACGATACTGGGAGCGATAACCAGTTGGTTCCGCCTACAACCTGTAGGGTTCTGATGCGCTGGTTGAATATCTCGTGCTGCTGCGCCCAGGTAGGATAGGTAAACAGAAAGAGAAGGGAGATGACAGTGTATAATAGTTTCATATGGCTTCGTACGTATATATAAAAAAATAACTTGCAGTAGCCTTTTGGTAAAGAACTAAATGCAAGCTTAAACAATCTAAATTAATACATGAAAACACTTTTGTAGTCGATAGGGGAATCGAACCCCTATGCCAAGATTGAGAATCTTGTATCCTAACCATTAGATGAATCGACCATTCAAAAAAATCTCTATTGGTCTCCCGACTTATAGAGACTTATAAATCTAATACCATGAAAAACACATGTAGTCGATAGGGGAATCGAACCCCTATGCCAAGATTGAGAATCTTGTATCCTA
>DAWDQD010000050.1:11865-21438 GCA_052349145.1 Segatella copri
ACCATTAGATGAATCGACCAAGGGTACATTTTCCAAACGATAGCTTGCGGAAGGTGGGGGATTCGAACCCCCGGTACGGTAACCCGCACGGCAGTTTAGCAAACTGCTGGTTTCAGCCACTCACCCAACCTTCCAGTCGGATTCTTAACCGAATCAACCAAGCATCGTTCTTAAATGCGAGTGCAAAGGTACTACTTTTTTCTGATTCTACCAAAACTTTTTGCAACTTTTTTTCAATAAAAATGCATTTTCTTTGTAACTCCCACATTATCAGGGGTTGTTTTCTTTCAGTATTATGAGTGTTTTAATTCCTAAAACGAGCAGAGGCGGATTTCTTTCTCAGAAATCCGCCTCTTGTAAAAGAAAGGGCCGCTCGATGATGTGATGAAACTCCGAATGTATAAACATTTGAGAGTCCTCCGCCTTTGTAATCCACCGGCTTTTCAGCTTACCTGCCTGCTGCAGTTTATATGGCCCGCCATGAGCAAGAGAATGTCCTCTCGGTTTCAAAAGTGTAATTTGATGAGTATCCCGATCGAACCGAAACGACCCTTATTCCTTCTGGCACCCATGCATCATCACGATGCAATGGTGCAAACATCTTAGTCATTATTTGATAATGCAAAGATAATGCAATATTTTGAAACTACCAAATGTTTTAGCTGTTTTCTTCGAATATTTTTTCGAAATATTTTTTCAGTTCCGTTTTGTCCTCTATGATATTGCGCAGTTTGTTGAGCGCTTTCTCGTTAGGGGAGTTGGGAATCCATAACCTGATGTATCCGTTTCTTGAATATTTTTCGTCCATGTGCTGGCTGAAGCGCTCCCATTGCTGCTCCTTGTCATCATCTGGATTATTTTCTTTGCCATACTGTATGGCGCGCAGAAAAATTTCGTGAACATCAATATCGCGATCGGCTTCTGCCACAATCTTGCCATAGATGCTGCGAGGCTGACGGCTGGATGAAGCCCGATGGTCCTCAACAGCTTCTTTCATGATTTTGATCTGTTCTTTATTGAACCAGCGCTTCAGTCTTGAATCTGCCTGCAGAATCTTACTGCTGGTAATATGATGAATGGCACGCGGACCGCTCATCCCCAGGTCGTGGTAAGCGGCTATTACATACACCATATCGATGTCGGCTCCGGTTACAGGAACCAGTTTCAGAGAGTTTCTGATGACTCGGGTAACATGTCTGAGCCCATGACTTTCGCCAAAGGCATTATATTTGGGGAGAATCTGTTTCTCCACAAAGTCCATGATTTCGAGATTTACCTGTTGTTTCATAGATATTCCTCCACTTTGTTTATATAATAAGGTACGCGCGTACATTATTATTAGGATGTTATTGTTCAATTCGCCATTCCGATAATGATCAGGGATGATACAATGCCGAAACAGAAGATGTTCAGAGCTGTTTTGCCTAGAATTTTGTTCAGTTCTCTGCCTTCGCCTATCTTTTTCATCTCCATATAGGTTCTGTTGTGCAGAATGATATAGAGTGCTGCAAGCGGCAGGAACATGCTGCTGGCTTCATGCTGAAATACTTCGTAGGTGGTTACACCTATTATGGTGATGATGCCCAGATTGCCCAATGCGCAGTATAACCGCTCGGCATTCTTCTTTCCTATGTGAACCACAAGGGTCTTCTTGCCGGCTCTCAGGTCGTTGTCATGATCGCGGTAATTGTTCAGAATGAGCAGCGTATCAACTACCAGTCCGCAGGCTACAGATACGAGAACCGCTTCCATGCTTACTCCCTGCATGGTTTCGGGCATTACGAGATAGTATGTGCAGCATACGGGTACAATGCCGAAGAAGAGCAGTACCAGAAGGTCGCCCATGCCCAGATAGCTGAGACAGGTAGTATAGAGAAAACAGAAGACTACGCAACAGATGCCTACGATAACCATTTCCCAACCTCCGAAAAGAACCAGCGGAAGCCCTATGGCGCAGCCCAGAAGAGTAGTGAGGATAATTCCCCATTTCATGGCTCCCAATGTTATCCAGCCTTCAGCGCAGGCACGTTTCGGTCCCAGCCGGGTTTCGTCGTCATTACCATGTTTGAAGTCGAAATAATCATTCACCAGATTGCTGTCTATCTGCATCACCCATGCAAAGAGCAGGCAGAGTAGGGCTGGCAAAGTCTGTATCTGCTGAGCGTCTTTATAAGCCAGCGCAATACCCAATAAAACAGGAACAGCCGCCGCCGTCAGAGTCTTCGGGCGAGCGGCTAGATACCATGCTTTTATAGAATTTGTTTCTATCATATTCTGAAAAGATTAAAATTGAATCTCCTGAAATTCTTAAGGAAAATCAGAAAGATTAACTGAAGAAGTTCCAACTTACTCCTATGCGGAACACTCTCTCGTTCATCGGATAATGAGGAGCGAAGAAGTAGTTCTTGTCGCCCTGTCCTGCATTGATGTGGCTCATCATTACGAAGAAACGGGTGTGCTTGATATGAACGTTGGCGTAAACATTGACGATAGGATAGTTGCCTATCTTTACGTTGTTCTCGCCGTTGCCCTGTACCGTATACTGTCCCATATAAGGTGAATAGTCGGGAGCTTCATAGCTTGTAAAGTAGCGCATGTCAGCACCCAAGTCTACGTTCAGCACCTTTACTACCTTGAACTTGATGTAGAGATTGGTGTAGGCATTGAAGGCTGGTACTGGCAGAACACTCTCCTTGCTCGAATGCTGGTAGGTAAACTGGTTTTCCCAGTTCAGAATGCCCAGTCTGAAGTTCTGTTCCAGTTGTGCTGTCAGCAGGTTGATTCCTCCGCTTTCCTGCATCGGCGTTACCATGACTCCTGTTCGCAACCCTTCTTCTGTAATGTCATAGCTCTGCGAGAAGTAGGTGTAGTTCTTGATTTCATCTACAGCCACTCTCAGCTTGGTGCGTGTCTTAGGGAAGGAGAGCGTACCCATGATGCGGGTATGGATGGTCTTGTCGAGATCATTCTCCCACCACAGATGGCGGGCGTGATAATTGCGGTAATAGAACGTTGGGGTTTCTCTATGGAAGAAAGCATCGCCTCTTACCTGAAGCGTGTCGCCCAGGAATGGGATGTTCACGTCTACATTACCATCTATGGCAAGGGTTCCGGCGTCAACACCCGTCAGTCCTATTTCTGCTACGGCATTGTAGTGGAGTGTCTTGCCTTCCTGCTTGCTCAGCTGTCCGCCTACGCTCAGTGCATGCTCGTTGTATTTTTCGAAACCACCTTCCATGGTTGGCAGTTCATAGTGACGGAGGTCGTAGCTGGCGAAAGCCTTCAAGCCTGCCTTTGCCCATTTATTGAAACCTTCAAGCATGGCAATGGCGAAGGTATTCTTCATGTGCCAGTGCTTGGTCTGGTCGTAGATGGAGTCGCCGGTCAGCCTGCCTGCATCGTAATATTCATTCAGATAATAGTCGGCTGGGGTCTGATAAGCTTCGTAAATACGGCGATAGTTGTCAAACTTTACCGTATGGATAAAACTCGTTACCGGAACATATTCGCTCTTGTAGAAAAGCGAGTCTTCGGCATTTTTCTTCTGGATGGCCAGCAGACTGTCGGCTGCGGCTTTTCCGTTTACAGCGATTCGGGTACTGTCGTTCCTGATGTCCTTTGCGGCTAAGTCTTTAGCCGGTTCATCGCCTGCAATCTTGGCTCCGTCAGGACGGCCGCTGAATTTAGCTCTCTGCTGTTTGTCGTAGGCTTTCTCATCAAATTTCTTGCCTTGTTCCTTGGCTTTCTTTCTGGCTTCTTCCTTCGCTTCCTCTTCAGCATTTTCCTTTTTCGAAGCCATGGCAAATTTCTTTGCCTTGATTTCTTCTTCGGTCATCTTTACCTTGCGGCTGAAACCTACATTGTAGCGGTGGGTAAAGAAGATGTGCTGGTTGTCCAGTCGGTTCCAGTTCTGTTCCAGAACGGTAGGAATTTCGTTGGTGGCAAACGATTCGGTGTAGATTTCCGGATGTTTGATGTAATCATCGTTGGTAATACCACCGTTCTCGGTCATCTTCTCATGATTGGTACTGAAGAGGAGATGTGCCTGATAGCGGTCGCCCAGGTAAGATGCCCACATGGTGTATTTAAAGTGGCTGGTACTCTGGGCGTTATAATATCCTCTGCCATACTTGTAGTCGAATCTGAAACCGGCGCCTAGCCTTTTGTTGGCATTTACTGCAAATATGGCCTTGAAGTCGTCTTCTCCAGTCACCTTGTCGCCGCAGCTGTTCAGCGTTATGTTCGTGATAGGTGAGTAGGTGTTGGTGAAGTGGAAGTCGCTTACCGGGTTTACGATATAATCGTAGGGCTCTGTAAAGATGAAGTTGCCCTGCGTGTTGCGGCGGTCGATGAAGATTCGGTTCAGTCGGGCAGTACCCATGTTTCCGAGGGTATTGTATTCGCCTCTCAGTCCTTCCGTGAAGGTTGAGTTCATGTACATGTGCTGCAAGGTGTCTACTACCGCAGCCTTTGTGTCGCCGAAGCGTTCGTCTACAGTCCATACCCTGATGCCTTTCGGAATCTCCTTGTCTGAGCCCAGTGAATCGGTGTTCACCTTGCGGTTGGTTTGAGGACGGAACTGCGAATCTTCGTTATAGTTAAAATCGTTTTGTGCCGCAACCGGGAGGGTCGCAGCACAAAATAGGAGTGATGAGAATATAATTTTCTTCTTCTTCATTATTTCTTAAATAGTCGGATACATACTTCGGCAATCTTGAGCACTACACCCACGATGAGTACGATGTAGGCGATATTGCGGCTTTCTTCCAGCTGGGTCCAGAGTATTACCCCCACGATGGCGAGCAGCATGAAGGCGATGTTGAGATAGTTGCGCACCTTCAGCATGTTGTTCTGGTCGCTGTAGGCCAATGGGCGAAGCCGGCGGTGCTGAGGTCTTACGGCGTAGCTGGTAGGCTGCTTCTGTTCAGTCTGTTCTGTTCCCTGCTCAGCTGTAGGCTGGGCTGTAGCGTTTTCAGGCTGCTGTGCCTCGTTCTGTTGTATCTTGTTGTCTGTATTCTGATTATCCATTTTCTTCAACTTATTGTTTTACTAATGCAGTTAACTCTGCGAATATCTGGTCCTTGCGGTCGATGGTGCATCTGCGGAACTTTCCGAAGATCTTAGCCAGGTCGTTCTGCTTCTTGTTGAGCGCAATCTTGTCGCTGATTACCTCTTCTGCAGGTTCCTTGAAACCGGTGCTTCTTCCTTCCTCGTAGTTGTAGATGATGCGGCAGAGCGAGAGATTCAGATGATTGTCTGAAATCCTGGCTATCAGCTGGTATTTGAATTCCGTGCGGTCGAGCGAGAGGAATGACTGGCTGAAGACGAGCCATTCGTCCATCGTGTTGGCGATGATGTGTTCAGCATCGTTTACCAGTGCTACCCGGCTTGCTATGTTCTGCTCGTTCTGTGTCAGTTCACTCATGTATTTTAATACGATGTCGTAAATCTGCTTGGCAGTTTTTCCGTTAGCATCCGTATCGAGTGTGAATTCTATCTTGTTTTCATCATTATATGTGATGGCGCCTGCCAGATATTTCATATCCACTTTGGCTGTTGTACCATTTGCCAGCTTGTTGGCAGGCTTGGCAGCCTCCTTGGGCTTAGCGGCTACGGCAACAGGAATCGCCCATCCCGTGGTTGATGTGGTTGGCTCCTTTACAACAACTGGTTCTGGCTCAGTAGCATTACCTTTTTTTGCTTCCGCTTCCGCCTTGGCGCTTGCAGCGTTGATGCTGTCGGCCTGAGCCTTCAGTTTGGCAGCCTGTGCTTTTATCTTAGCCACTTCTAGTGCCTTCTTGGCAGCTTCCAACTGTTTCTGTGCCTGTTCCAGCTGCTGCTCTTCAGTCAGTACGGTTTGGGCCTGTGCAGTCATCAGCGGGAGGAGCATAAATATGGGGATGATGATTTTTTTCATGTCGAGTTGTTTTTATGAAACTATAAAATGACGGTTCCTGTAGGGGAACTTAGCGGAAGATGAGGGATTCAAACCCCCGATACCCGGAAGAGGGTATACCGGATTTCGAGTCCAGCGCATTCGGTCACTCTGCCAATCTTCCTTTTTATTTTGTCAGATGCAAAAGTAATACATTTTTTGCATCTGACAAAATATTGCTGTTATTTTTTAACTATATTAACCCCGCTTTATAGGATTTTATACTATAGTTTTTTACTGTTGCTGCAGGAATCTGTCGGCCTCGATGGCAGCCTTGGCTCCCGAGCCTGCGGCAACAATACCCTGGCGGTAGATTGGGTCGGCCACATCGCCTGCTGCGAAAACACCCGGAATGTTGGTGGTGGCAGTACCTGGCACTACTTTGATGAAGCCTTGCTCGTCGAGATCTATCTGTCCCTTGAAGAGGTCGGTGTTAGGCTTATGTCCGATAGCCAGGAAGAATCCGTCGATGCTGATGTCAAATTTCTCTTCGTTGGCTTCGCCCTTGTGGCGCACGAGATGAGCACCTTCTACACCGTTCTCGCCGAAGAGCCCCAGCGTATTGGTTTCGAACAGAATCTCGATGTTCTCCTTGTTCTTTACACGCTGCTGCATGATTTCTGAAGCACGGAGATAAGGCTTGCGCACAATCATGTAAACCTTCTTGGCAAGTCCGGATAGATACATAGCCTCTTCGCAGGCAGTATCGCCACCGCCCACTACGGCTACGGTGCGCTTGCGGTAGAAGAATCCGTCACAGGTAGCGCAGGCAGAAACGCCCTGTCCGCGATATTTCTCTTCATCGGCAAGACCCAGATATTTGGCAGATGCACCTGTAGCGATGATCACGGTTTCTGCCTCAATCTCGTTGTCGCGCTCATCTGTAAGATGAAATGGGCGTGAACTGAAATCTGCCTTCACGATGCTTCCGTCTCTCATTTCGGCTCCGAATCGGGCTGCCTGTTCTTTCATGTCCATCATCATCTGTGTTCCGTCTACGCCGTTAGGATAGCCCGGAAAGTTTTCTACCTCTGTGGTGATGGTGAGCTGTCCGCCCGGTTGCATACCTGAATAGAGTACTGGCTGCAGGTTGGCTCTGCCGGCATAAATGGCAGCCGTATATCCTGCAGGACCGCTACCTATAATTAATGTCTTTATCTTTTCCATTTTTTATCTTATAGTTATATTTTTGTTTCCGATGGCTCGAAATGAGTCATTTTCTTTGCAAAGATACATCAAAACAATGAGAAATCAAAATAAAAATACAATATTTTTCTTTTCTTGCATAAATTATAGCTTTCGTTTGAAGAATTATTGTTATCTTTGCACCCGAAAATAAGATGCTCCGGAAAGAACATCAATTAGAAGAAACGAAAAATATTTACTTGATATATGAATCAGATTAAGAAGATTGTACTGACGGGTGGACCTTGTGCGGGCAAGACTACTGCTATGGTTAAGGTGATTGAACATTTCTCCAGTCTCGGCTATAAGGTCTTTACCATTCCCGAGGTTCCAACCATGTTCACCCAGGCGGGCATGAATTATCTCACCTCCAACAAGGATTTTTTCTTTGAGGGCGAGAAGGCTACTTTCCAGACTCAGATCAACCTGGAAGACAGTTTCCTGCGTATGGCTGAAACATTGCAGCAGCCGGTCATCATCGTCTGCGATCGTGGTACGATGGATATTTCTACCTATCTCACTCCCGATTTCTGGCACCGCATCATCTCTGAAGCGGGTTATACAGATGCCCAGCTTCGCGACCGCTATGATGCTGTGCTGCATCTGGTGAGTGCTGCTGATGGTGCCGAGCAGTTTTATACTACAGCCAACAATGCGCAGCGCCTGGAGAAGGCCGATGAAGAAGGACTGAAGATAGCGCGCGAGTTGGACAAGAAGATTGTTTCTGCATGGAAGGGTCATCCTCATCTCAGGGTAATCAATAACCACGAAGATTTCAACAACAAGCTGAACCGTGTGCTCAAGGAGATAAGCAATGTGCTTGCCATTCCGCAGCCGATAGAGGAGGAGCGAAAATATATCGTGAAGCTGACGGGCGAGGTTCCTAATGCGATAGACAGCGATATTGTTCAGACTTATCTTACGGGTGAGCCGGGTAGCGAGATTCGTCTTCGCCGTCGCGGTTTCGAGGGAGGCAAGTATGTGTATGTTCACACCACCAAGAAGCGTATTTCAGACAATGAGCAGATAGAGACCGAGCGACAGATTAATGCCAATCTTTACGAGAGTATGCTTCAGCAGGCTGACCCTTACCGCCAGCGCATTCATAAGCATCGCAAGAGTTTTATCTGGAAGGGCCAGTATTTCGAACTCGACGAGTTTCTTGAGCCGGTTTCCGACCTGATGATTCTTGAAACCCGCGGCATTTCTGCCAACGAGAGTGTGAAGTTTCCTCCTTTCATTCAGGTGCTGGAGGATATTACGGGCAACAGCAAATATTATAATTATAACATAGCGCTGAAGCGGTAAATCAGCCGAAAATGTAAAAAGTTACGGAGATAATTCATGTTCTCCGTAACTTTTTACATAAACCACTCACTTTTGGTGTTATTGAGTTTCATCATTCTATTTTCTCCTTTATCCGTTGTACTTGAACACCTTGACCATTTCCTTGTCGCCACCCACAAGCTGGCTACATCTGTTCAGCATTCCGGTGTCTGAGAAACCGCATTTCTCCATGACTCTTCCTGATGCAGGATTGCCTGTGAAATGGTCTGCCCAGATGTTTTCGAAATGCTTCTCGTTGATGCAGTAGTCAAGCATCAGCTTCAAGGCTTCGGTGCAGATTCCTTGGTTCCAAAATGGCTTTCCTACCCAATAGCCCACCTCACAGTCGTTTTCTCCGATAGGGATGTTGCTGGTTTCATGGGTGTAGTAGCCGATGCAGCCGATAGCCTCGCCAGTCTCTTTCAACACAATCGCCCATGTCGTTTCATTATGGAAGAATGTCCGGATTATCTCCCGACTTTCTTCTACAGACTTATGCGCCGGCCATCCAGCACGTGGTCCTACGTCAGGGTCGGAGGCGTACTTGAAGAGCGCCTCTGCATCAGATTTCTGCCAATATCGAAGTAAAATTCTTTCTGTTTCCATCAGATTATTTCTATGAAATTCTTCGTTCTTTATTTTGTTATCTACTGAACTTTCGCAAGTTTTGCCCACACGCCCTGAAAGGGCAGAAGCTCCTAGCCCAGGGCATCGCCCTGGGTAATTACGGACGCAAACCTGTCGCCCTGTAAGGGCAAAAGCTTTAAAACTCCAGACAAAACATAAAGCTTTTGCCCTTACAGGGCGCCTTGCTGACTGCTACTATACCCAGGGCGATGCCCTGGGCTAGGAGCTTCTGCCCTTTCAGGGCGTGCTGCTTCTGACCTTTTGGGCCTTCAGCCCGTACTTGAACCACATACGAAAGTTCAATTATTAATTTTTAAGGCAAAGATAATAAAAAAAGGGAAAATGAGCAAAATAATGATGATTTTTTACTCGTTTCCCTTTAACTTTCTTTGGAAATCCTTAATGACCTTAATGACCATGACCTTAATGACCGGATTTCTCTGTTTTCTTTATCCCATGCAGCTCGTTACTCCGAGCGTAGTAGCGATAGCGGTCAGAAT
>DAWDQD010000051.1:0-20905 GCA_052349145.1 Segatella copri
ACTGGTTGTATGTAGTAGATCATGCCCGTGCCATCGATATGATTTTCCACAAGGGAAAGATTGCCGAGACTTACAACATCGGCGGTTTCAACGAGTGGAAGAATATCGATATCATCAAGGTGGTTATCAAGACCGTTGACCGTCTGCTCGGCAGAAAGGAAGGCGAGGATTTGGATCTCATCACTTATGTAACAGACAGAAAGGGTCACGATATGCGTTATGCTATTGACTCTAGAAAGTTGCAGAAGGAACTCGGCTGGGAGCCATCTCTCCAGTTTGAGGAGGGTATCGAGGAAACCGTGAAATGGTATCTCGAGAACCAGGAATGGATGGACAATGTAACCTCTGGTGATTATCAGAAGTATTATGATAATATGTATTCAAACCGATAATAGCTTTTGGAGTAATCGGAACATGTTTCTATTGTAACCGGTGCATGTCTCTATTGTAACCGGTGCAAGAGATTCTGTTTTGTATATTGAATCAGGAGTCCTGTATTTGTTTATAACAGCAAATGCAGGACTTTTTTGTTTTATGGCAATTAAAATGCAGTAAATATATTATTATTTCTTAATTTTTTATGCTTTATGTCGAAGAAAACTGAAAACTAGAAAATATTTTTCTATCTTTGCAGCCTTAATGATATATAAAAGAAACAGATATGAAGAAAATAATAATATCAGGCATCGTTATGGCGGTTGCTACCTTGCCGTGCCTTCCCGTTAAGGGACAGGGAAAGGTGGTTCCTTTTAAATATGGTAATATGGACCACTGGGTAGTCAGGAATATCAAAGAATCAGGCATTATCGGAGGAAATCAGAAAACAGTTTATGCCGTTGGACCTAATATGACTGTCAATGGTAATATTCCTTATACCAATAAGGGTGGTTCGCCTTGGGGTTCCTCTAATGTCCTGGCACATGTATCGGGCATCTATAAGACGAATAACTCTGTGTTTCGTGATAAACATGGTAGTGGATATTGTGCCAAACTGGTAACCCATATTGAGAAAGTAAAAGTGCTGGGACTCATCAATATCAAGGTCTTGGCTGCCGGTTCTCTCTTTCTGGGTAATGTTCGTGAACCGATAACAAGTACCAAGGATGGTCCTAAAGCCATCAACTGGGGTATACCATTCACCGCACGTCCTAAGGCTTTGCGCTTTGATTATAAGACTTCTTTTCCTAATGCAGCCAATCGTATCAAGCAGAATGGATTTAGCGGAGCCTCTACGGTTGCAGGTCGAGATCATGCTATAGCTGTGCTCTATCTGCAGAAACGTCATGAAGATGCTAAGGGAAATATAACAGCTAAACGTGTGGGTACGATGGTAGTCAGATTCGGAAAGAGTACCAATAGATGGGTGGAAGATGCTACCTATACAATCCATTATGGCGATATCCGCCACATGGCAGGTTATCAGGCTGCTACTATGGGACTGCGATCCACTGACTATGCCCGTAACAGCAAGGGTAAGAGTGTGCCGGTAAAAGAAGTAGGATGGGCGAGTGCTAACGAAACACCTACTCATCTGATTCTTCAGTTCTCCTCATCCGATGGTGGAGCCTATATCGGAACTCCAGGCAATACCTTGTGGATTGATAATGTAGCATTAGTGTATTAAAATAATAAAATCAACAAAATGAAGCATATTCTGACAATACTTATTATGATGTTGGCATTGGGCAGCTATGCCTCTGAGCTTTCTGTAACCGATAGTATCTCATCTGCAGAGAAGGTGGATACGATGGCTTTACGTGCCGGGAAATCATGGGTGAACCGGATTCTTGACTACTTTAATGATTCCAACAAAAACAAGAAGCATAAGCGTTTCGATTTTAGTGTGATAGGTGGCCCTCATTATGCCTCTGATACCAAGTTTGGATTGGGATTGGTGGCAGCAGGACTATACCGTACTGATCCGAATGACAGTATTCTTCCTCCTTCTAATGTCTCGCTTTATGGTGATGTCAGTTCTGTAGGTTTCTATATGTTGGGTGTCCGTGGTAACCATATTGCTCCTAAAGGAAGATATCGCATCGATTATCACCTTTATTTCTATTCTTTTCCCGCTGATTTTTGGGGAATAGGCTATGAGATGGGCGATAACGATGCCAATAAGAGTGACATGAAGCGTTGGCAGGCTCAGGCTGAAGTTAGCTTCCTGTTTCGTGTAGCAGATAATTTCTATATCGGACCGATGGCGAGTTATGACTATGTAATAGGTAAACATATTGAGCGTCCGGAATTACTGCAAGGCATGGATCAGCATACTTGGAATGTAGGAGCTGGCGTTTCTCTGGTATATGATAACAGAGATAATCTTACGAATCCACATCGTGGTATCTTTCTGAATATCAATCAGATGTTCAGACCTGGATTTATGGGAAATGATTATGCTTTCAGTACGACGGCATTTCGTTTTGATGCCTATCAGCGACTGGGTAAGGGTACGGTTCTTGCCGAAGACATTAGGGCTAACCTCAACTTTGGCAATCCTTCGTGGGGAATGATGGCTGAATTGGGTGGTACTCATTCCATGCGTGGCTATTATGAAGGCCGTTATCGCGATAAGCATTCTCTGGAAGCTACGGTTGAGTTGCGCCAACATGTATGGAAGCGTAATGGAATCGTAGTGTGGGTTGGAGCAGGAACCATCTTCCCGAAATTCTCGGCATTGCGCTCTAAACAGATTTTGCCGAATGCCGGTGTAGGTTATCGCTGGGAATTTAAGAAGAATGTGAATGTACGTCTGGATTATGGATTCGGTAAGTCGGGGCAGTCTGGTTTTCTCTTCAATATCAATGAAGCGTTTTAGTAATAATGCTCTTTATGTAGTTTGATAATGCTCTTTAAAGTGTTAATGAAAAAGTAGAATGAACAGTTTTACGGATATATATAATAAGGTGTCATCGGGCGCATTCCTTTACGGGTATGCTGTGGTAGCATTGTTGTTGCCTAATATAGCTCTGTGCTATACTGAATGTCTGGCTCCTTGGGCTTGTGGTGCCAATGTGTTGCTGCCTTTGGCACTCTACATGTGGTTCTTTTCGTTAACCAGATGCCCGGGTAAGATGATCTGGTGGGCTTTTCTTTTTGTTTTTTTCGCTGCCTTCCAACTGGTATTGCTTTATCTCTTCGGGACGGGAGTGATAGCGGTAGATATGTTTCTGAATCTTGTAACTACCAATCCTGGCGAGGTGAAGGAACTGCTTGATAATCTGTTGCCTGCCGTGGTGGGTGTTTTTGTGGTTTATCTTCCTTTGCTGGTTCTGGCCATTGTCAATATCAGCAAGAAAGGGATGATAGTGGTTCAACTCCAGCATCGAGTGCGTCGTTGGGCTTTGGAGATAGCTGCTGTCGGTTTATTCTGTCTGCTGGCTTGCTATGTGGCTGTAGATGATTATCGCTTGCGCAACCAGCTTTATCCTGTTAACGTTTGCTATAATCTCTATCTTGCTTTCGAGCGTTATGCGGCTTCAGAGAATTACAGGGAGGCAAGCAGAAATTTCAGGTTTGATGCCAGGAGCGAGCACGATGCTGAGGCTCCCGAGGTGTATGTGATGGTGGTGGGAGAGACGGCGAGAGCCCACAATTTCAGTCTCTATGGCTATCCGCGCGATACCAATCCTTTGCTTTCCAAGACTCCTGGAATCATAGCTTTTCCCGATGCTACAACCCAGAGTAATACTACGCATAAGAGTGTTCCTATGCTCCTGTCGGCTGCATCAGCAGAGGATTTCGAACGTCTCTTTCATGAGAAAGGTATCCTGGCTGCTTTCAGGGAGGCGGGATTTCATACCGTATTTATCAGCAATCAGCTGCCTAATCATTCTTTTATTGATTTCCTTGGCGAACAGGCTGATGAACATTACTTCCTGAAGGAAGGTGCTTCTGCAAAAGATAATCATTATGATAGTGATTTGTTGCAGAAGTTGGATGGGATATTGCCTGCGGCAGATGCTTCTTCATCCAAGCAATACCGTTATCGGAAACTCTTCGTGGTACTTCATACTTATGGTTCTCACTTTAATTACCAGGAGCGCTATCCCCGTAATTTCGCCTTCTTTAAACCTGACAGTAAGAGCGAAGCGAAGCCGGAGAACCGGCGTGACCTGCTGAATGCATACGATAATACCATCCGGTATACCGATTATATCCTGCATGGTATCGTAGAACGTCTGCAGAAATGGGAGAAGACTCAGGCAAAGACGGATGGGGTATATAGCCAACCTACATCGGCGATGCTCTATACCAGCGACCATGGAGAGAATATCTTTGATGATGACCGTCGCCTCTTTCTGCACGCCGCCCCGAAGGCATCTGATTATGAGCTGCATGTTCCTTTCATCATCTGGACATCATCTGGTTATGGAAAACAATATCCGGGAATACTGAAAACTTTGTCTGGTCATCGTACCCAACAGGTACAGACGAGTCTTTCGGCTTTTCATACGATGTTGGGGATAGGAGGCATCCTGACCCGTTATCGCCAGGATAAATATTCTGTGGCAAGTGAGAAGTATCATCCTGTGAAGTTGTTTTATCTGGATGATCATGATAAAGCAATTCCACAGGAAAATGCCAAATATTAGCATCTGATTTTAAGCGTAAACGCGCTCTTTGTGTGAAATACATGAAAAGAGTTTTCGTAAATGTCAATTATTTGCGAAAACTCTTTGTCGTATCTATAATTTGCTGTATCTTTGCACCCGGATTTAGATAATAATAAAAATACAGTTGTTATGGAACCAACTCGAAAAATCGAAAAGGTAGGCATGCGCAACCTCCGTATGGAGGATTATGATCAGCTTGCCAAGTCATTTAGGCGTATTTACGCAGACTCAGATGTATTTTGGACAAAAGAACAGATTAAGAAACTCATTACTATCTTCCCTGAGGGTCAGGTGGTTATTATCGTTGATGATAAGATTGTGGGCTGTGCGCTCTCTATCATCGTCAATTATAATATGGTGAAGGGCGATCATACCTATGCTCAGGTTACGGGTAATGAAACCTTCAATACCCACGATCCTAATGGAAACATTCTTTACGGCATCGAGGTATTTATCCACCCTGATTATCGTGGTTTGCGCCTGGCTCGCCGTATGTATGAGTATCGTAAGGAACTCTGCGAGAAGCTCAACTTGAAGGCTATCATGTTTGGCGGTCGTATACCAAACTATCACAAGTATGCCGATAAGATGCGCCCTAAGGAGTATATCGAGCATGTAAGAAACCGTGAAATCTATGACCCGGTTCTTACCTTCCAGCTTTCCAATGATTTCCATGTGCGCCGCGTAATCCGCAACTATCTTCCTAGCGATGAGGAGAGTGAACACTGCGCCACCCTCTTGCAGTGGGATAACATCTATTATCAGCCACCTACGGATTCTTATGTAGACCGCAAGCCAACCGTAAGAATCGGATTGGTACAGTGGCAGATGCGCCCATACGCTTCGGTGGATGACCTCTTCGAACAGGTTGAGTTCTTCGTTGATTCTGTGAGCGATTACAAGAGCGACTTTATCCTCTTCCCTGAGTATTTCAATGCGCCTTTGATGGCTCGTTTCAATGATTTGGGTGAGGCGCAGAGCATCCGAAAGATGGCGCAGTATACCGAAGAAATCCGTGACCGTTTCCGTGAGTTGGCCATCAGTTACAACATCAATATCATTACGGGTAGTATGCCTTATCTCAAGGACGATTCCCTCTATAATGTGGGCTTCCTCTGCCGCAGAGATGGTAGCGTAGACATGTACGAGAAGATTCATGTTACACCAGATGAGCAGAAGTGCTGGGGATTGAGTGGTGGTAGCCATATCCAGACCTTTGATACCGATTGCGGTAAGATTGGTATCGTCATCTGCTATGATGTGGAGTTCCCTGAGTTGTCAAGATTAATGGCTGAGGATGGCATGCAGATTCTCTTCGTGCCATTCATGACCGATACCCAGAATGCTTACTCCCGAGTAAGAGTCTGTGCACAGGCGCGTGCCATCGAGAACGAGTGCTATGTAGCCATTGCGGGTAGTGTGGGAAACCTGCCACGTGTTCACAACATGGATATCCAGTATGCCCAGAGCGCCGTGTTCACCCCTTGCGACTTTGCTTTCCCTAACGATGGCAAGCGTTCAGAGGCAACACCTAATACCGAGATGATTCTCGTATCAGATGTTGACCTGAATCTCTTGAATGAGCTTCATACCTACGGTGCTGTAAGAAATCTTCGCGACCGCCGCAAGGATCTCTACGAATTGAAACAGAAAAAGTAGGGGAAGGGAAGTGAAGAACGAAGAGTGAAAAATTCAATTGTATTGATATATAGATTATATAAAGAATGTATAAGATAGAAATCTCGGAGCGCACGCTCCACTTCAAGCAGCCGGCAGGCACGTCTCGTGGCGTATATACCACGAGACACAGTTATTATCTCACCCTTACATCGGATGAATTGCCGGGAGTAGAGGGAGTGGGAGAGTGTGCTACGCTCCCTGATCTCAGTTGCGATGCCAAACCGGAATATGAGATGACCCTGCGACAGGTTTGTCAGATGGTGGAGCAGATGGGACGCATTCCATACGATATGATTCGTGCTTATCCTAGCATCACCTTCGGTCTCGAAACAGCCTTCGCTTCGTTCTTCGATGCAGCGAAGAAGTTTTTGGAGATTGTTCCTGCTGAAGGAGCATCTTCTTCTTCAGAAATGTTGAAGCAGAAAGGGGTTTCTGTTCCTGCCGGAATGGAGAACCTGACAGAACTTTTCGACTCTCCTTTCGGTAGGGGAGAAGAGGGCATCACCATCAACGGATTGGTGTGGATGGGAACCTACGAGGAGATGCTGGCACGACTGGAGGAGAAGCTCCAGGCGGGTTTCCATTGCGTGAAACTGAAGATCGGTGCCATCGATTTTTTCAAGGAACTCGATCTCATCAAGCGCATCCGTGATGTGTATACCAAGGAGCAGGTTGAGTTGCGTGTAGATGCCAATGGTGGCTTTTTGCCGGAGAATGCAATGAGTCAGCTGGAGGCTTTGGCTAAATATGACATTCATTCGATAGAGCAGCCTATCAAGCAGCATCAGTGGCCTAAGATGGCCCAGCTCTGTCGCGAAACACCGCTTCCTATCGCCCTAGACGAGGAGTTGATTGGTGTGAATGTCCGGAGTATGAAGCAGGCTTTGCTCGATACGGTCCGTCCTCAGTATATCATCCTCAAGCCTTCACTTCATGGTGGCATCTATGGATGCAACGAGTGGATAGAACTGGCTAACCAGCGTAGTATCGGCAGTTGGATTACTTCTGCTCTTGAGAGTAATATCGGTCTGAATGCTATTGCTCATTATGCAGCTAAAGTATATGGTCCTAATGTCAAGATGCCGCAAGGCTTGGGCACCGGACAGCTCTTTACTGATAATATACCGATGCCTTTGGAGATTCGTGGTGACAAATTGTTTGTAGTAAAATGACTTTAGAAGAATTCCTTTCAGAATGGAATAACGGTAGCGACCGGGTGCTTGTTCATACAAGTGGTTCTACAGGCAAGCCCAAGCCGATGATGGTAGAGAAGAAGCGAATGCTCAACTCGGCCCGCATCACTTGTGATTTCCTGGGATTGAAACCTGGTGATAGCGCCCTGCTCTGCATGTCGCTCGATTATATTGCAGGTAAGATGGTGGTGGTGCGGAGTATAGAGCGCCATCTCCATCTTATTTCAGTTTGCCCAAGTGGGCATCCTTTGAAAGATGTAAATGAAGAGATTACCTTCGCTGCGATGGTCCCGATGCAGGTTTATAACACCCTGCAGGTTCCTGAAGAGCGGGCTCGTCTCTGCCGCATCAGGCATCTTATTATCGGTGGCGGAGCCATAGATGAGGCTCTCGAACAGAAACTGAAGGCTCTTCCCGGCGATATTGCCATCTGGAGTACCTACGGAATGACCGAAACGCTCTCACATATTGCCCTGAGAAGAATTAACGGTGCTGAGGCTAGCGAATGGTACCAGCCTTTCGATAGTGTCAGAATCAGTCAGACCGATGAAGGTTGTCTGGTGATAGATGCTCCGCAGGTCTGTGCTGAACCTCTGGTAACGAATGATATTGTGGAAATAGAATCCTATATATATAATAAGGTGGAAAAACTCCGTTTTCGCATCAAAGGCAGAAAAGACAATGTGATTTGCAGCGGAGGCATCAAGATTCAGATAGAAGAGGTTGAGGCTCTGTTGAAGCCTTATCTCGAAAAACCTTTCATGATAGCCAAGAAGAAAGACGGGAAGTTTGGAGAGATTGCAGTCCTCCTGACTGAAGATGAGGATATGAAAAAAATAGAGGCGACTGTTCGCCGCCTCTTATCTGATCATAAATATTGGATTCCAAGGGAATTCCTTCATGTAGAGCATCTTCCGCTTACCGAAACCGGAAAGCCGAAGCGTGCTATCTTTCTTTAAAAGGATTCTCTGAAGAAAGATTCTTTAGCTGAATTATCCTTCTCTGAAGAAATCGAGTGCTTCCTTGATCTCTTCTGTCGTAGCTGTCTGGTTGATACGGATATCGCCTATGCCGCCCAGCATCGTGAAGTTGATGATGCCATTCTGGTTCTTCTTGTCATGATGCATCAGCTCGATGAGTTCATCATAGTCATCGCAGGTAATATCCAGTGAACCATAGAATTCCTTGATGAAGTTTACGGTCTGGCGCATCTTCTCAGTAGGGAATCCGGTTTTGGCAACACTCAGATAGAGTTCTGGAATCAGACCGAATGCCACAGCGTAACCATGCAGGATAGGTTTGCGCTTCAATGCCCAACTCTCGAATGCATGACCGAAAGTATGGCCCAGGTTCAGTGCCTTGCGGATGCCCTGCTCGTGAGGATCCTGCTCTACAATGCGCTCCTTTACCTTCACGCTGTCGCCTACCATGCGCTGCAACTGCTTCAAATCAGGCTTGTCGAGGTCGAAACTGACCAGTTCTTCCCACATTGTTTCTGTAGAAATCAGACCGTGTTTCAGCATCTCTGCATAGCCCGAACAGATGTTTTCTGCATCGAGCGTCTTTAAGAATTCTGTATCGAGAATAACGAACTTAGAATCGTTGAACACACCTACTTCGTTCTTCAGTCCGCCGAAGTTGATGCCTGTCTTTCCACCTACCGATGCATCTACCATAGCCAGCAGGGTGGTAGGGATATTGATAAAGTTGATACCTCTCTTAAAAGTGCTGGCAGCAAAGCCACCCAGGTCGGTTACCATACCGCCGCCCAGATTAATCATACAGGAGTGGCGTGAAGCTCCTCCCTCCTGCAGTCCTTTCCATACCATCATCAGACTTTCGATGTCTTTATGGCTATCGGTAGCCGGAATAGTGATGATATGGGCTTCCTTCATGCAGTAAAAATTCTGCAATACAGGTATGCATAGTTCCAATGTCGTAGTATCTGTAAGCACAAAAAGCTTGTCGTGCTCACACTCAGAAAGTGCACTTACCAGTTCGCTTTCCAGTTGGGTTGATATGATTACTCTTTGTTCCATAACATTCTAACGTATTAATTTTTGTGCAAAGATACACTAAAATGGAGACAATACAAAAAAAAAGTTGCTAAATTTGCGTTTTTTATCTCAGAATGCATTAAACCTTGGTGTATTTAACGCGTCAAAACAATCGAGTAACAAAAAATGATAATAGAATATCATAGCGATTATGTGTGAAAACACTCATATTTGAAAATAATAACAAATAAAAATAAGAATGAAAAAATCGATTCTGACGATGCTGTTGCTGTTGATGGCAATAGCATCCTTTGCTCAACAGCGACTGATATCCGGTCAGATTACCGACCGCGATACCAAGGAGGCCATTGAGCAGGTAACTATTCAATTGCTTAAGAGCGACAGCACGTATGTGGCTGGTGCCATCAGTAATGAGAACGGACTCTTTCACGTCACCGCTCCGGCTAATGGTAAGTATCTGCTCAAGATTTCGAGCGTAGGATACAAGTCTACTGTGAAGCGTATCCAAATTTCTGATAACAAGGATCTGGCTATGGGTAAGATTGTGCTGGGTGCTGAGGCTATCATGCTGAAAGGCGCAGTGGTAACAGCCATGGCTCAGAAGGTAACCTTGAAAGAGGATACTTTCGTGTACAATTCTTCAGCCTATCGCACACCGGAAGGCTCTGTAGTAGAGGAACTCGTAAAGCGTCTGCCGGGTGCAGAGGTGAGCGATGACGGTACCATCACGATTAATGGTAAGGAAGTAAAGAAGATTCTGGTAGACGGTAAGGAGTTTATGACGGGTGATACCAAGACTGCCCTGAAGAACCTGCCTACCAGCATCATCGAGAAAATCAAGGCATACGATGAGAAGAGTGATCTCTCTAAGGTGACCGGTATTGATGATGGCGAGGAGGAGACCGTGCTCGACTTCGGTATCAAGAAGGGTATGAACAAGGGTTTGATTTCCAATATCGACCTGGGTGTGGGCAACAAGAGCCGCTACAATATGCGTGGCATGGGAGGTTATTTCAATGATAACAACCGCTTCATGCTCTTTGCCAATGCCAATAACACCAGCGACCGTGGTTTCGGAGGCGGTGGCCCCGGTAGAGGTTTCGGAGGTGCTAACGGTTTGAATGCCAGCAAGATGATAGGTGCTAACTATAATTATGAACTGAAAGATAAATTCAAGTTCAATACTTCACTTCGCTGGAATCACAGCGATGGCGATATTTGGAGCCGTCGTTCCAGCGAGAACTTCATGGGTAGCAGCTCTTCGTTCAGCAACAGCTTGACTCAGAATTTCTCCCGCAGCAACAGCTGGAACGGCAACATCCGCTTGGAATGGATGCCTGATTCCATGACCAATATCCTCTTCCGTCCTTCCATCTCCTGGAGTACCAGCGATGGATTGAGTGGCAGCCAGTCGGCTTCTTACAACAAGGATCCTTATACCATTACCTCCAAAGACCCTCTTTCTGAGGAAGGTATTGAGGAGTTGGACAAGGCCGAGGCTATGGTGAACAGTCAGTTGACTAACGGAATCACCTATTCTGATAATAACAATATCAGGGGTATGCTGCAGGTGAACCGCAAGTTGGGCAACAAGGGACGCAACATCACCTTGCGTATGGATGCCAAATATACGGATAATGACAGCAAGAGCATCTCGCTCAACAATGCCAAACTCTATCTCGTACAGACAGCGGAGGGTAAGGATTCTACTTATCAGACCAACCGCTATAACCTGACTCCTTCGAAGGATTACAGTTATGCGGGCCAGTTGACCTATAGTGAGCCGCTCTGGAAGGCTACCTTCCTGCAGTTCAGCTATAAGTTTACTTACAGCTACTCCAAGAGCGACCGCAGCACCTACGATTTTAGCAAGTATGCTATGAGTGGTGATCAGGAGTACCGTGGTTGGGACAGCTATCTGAATCCGTTTGCCGGTCATCTCGAAGATTACAAGGATGATGATCAGAGCCGTTTCTCTGAGTATCGCAACTACACTCACGATATCCGGGTGATGATGCGATTCGTCCGTCAGAAGTATAACTTGAACTTCGGTGTGATGATTCAGCCACAACAGTCGAAGTATATCCAGGATTATCAGGGAGTGCATGTAGATACCGTTCGCAACGTAACGAATATCAGTCCAACCCTCGATTTCCGTTATCGCTTCTCAAAGATGAGCAACCTGCGCGTGAACTACCGTGGTACCACTTCTCAGCCAAGCATCTCTCAGTTGCTTGATATCACAGATAACAGCGACCCGCTGAACATCTCGAAGGGTAACCCTGGCTTGAAGCCATCGTTCACCCAGAACTTCCGATTGTTCTACAACAATTTCGTGCAGAACCACAACAAGGGTGTCATGACTTTCATCAACTTCTCAACCACCAACAATAGCATCAGCAACAAGGTGACCTACGATGAGAAGACTGGTGGTAGAATCACCCGACCTGAGAATATCAATGGCAACTGGAATGTGATGGGAGCCTTTATGTTCAACTGCTCTATCGATAGTGCCGGTGTATGGAACTTGAATACCGACACCTACTTGGGTTACAACAACTATGTGAGTTATCTGAGTCTCGACAAGCAGTCTGATTCACAGAAGAATACCACCCGCAGTACTACTTGGAGAGAGCGCCTCTCTTTCAGCTATCGCAACAACTGGCTGGAGCTTTCACTCGATGGAACATTGAATTATAACCATGCTACAAACAAGTTGCAGCCTAACAGCAACCTCAATACCTGGCAGTTCTCTTATGGACCAAGCATGACGCTTACAGCGCCTTGGGGTACCAGTCTGAACTCAAGCCTCTCTATCAGCAGCCGCCGCGGTTATAGCGACAGCAGCATGAATACGGATGAGTTTGTATGGAATGCGCAGCTCTCTCAGGGATTTCTGAAAGGCAAGCCTCTTACCATCATGCTGCAGTTCTACGATATTCTCCGCCAGCAGAGCACCTTCTCTCGTGCCATTTCTGCTACATCCCGCACGGATACGGAGTATAATGCCATCAACAGCTATGCGATGCTGCACGTGATTTACCGCCTGAATCTCTTCGGAGGCAAGGATGCCCGCAGGGGTGGACCTGAAGGTCCTGGTGGTCCTGGTGGCCGTCCAAACTTCCATGGCCGTCCATTCAATGGCGGTTTTGGTGGTGGTCGTCCAGGCGGTAGAATGTTCTAGAAAAGAAAATGAAGTAAGCTTCATTTAAAACGATAGTAAGCCTCACTCCATGTTTACGTGGGGCTTATTTCAAACAGATATGACGAGGAAAAAAGAAATCCCCGCTCTTCGTAATGAAGAACGGGGATTGTTATTTTGTCTTATCAAGAGTTCTCGATTAGAGAGCGAACTTGTAACCTACAGTAATCTGGATTACGTTGTTGTAGTTATCAACACCGTCTGCAATCTTAGTTACACCGATGTTGTAACGTGCATCGAATACAAGGTTAGAATACTCATAAGAGAGACCTACTGGTACAGAAAGGTCGAATGTCTTAATGCCTTCTGCGTCATCTTTGTTTACCATGAAACCTGGCTGCAAACCTGCCTTGAGAGCAAGACCCTGAGCTACATAGTAGTTCAATGTTACAGGTACGTTGATATATCCTGGAGTCCAAGTTACGTGATCAGACTTTGTTCCCTGAGCAGAGTAGAGAGCGCCAACAGCAAGACCTAACTTGTCTGTAGCCTGATACTGCAATTCAGCACCGGCAGCGAAACCTGCTTTCCAATCGCCGTCACCGATTGTAGAAACGTTCAAACCAACCTTAGGCTGAATAGTTGTTGTACCTGCAGCCTGCTGTGCGAAAGCACCTACTGAAGACAGCACCATAGCTGCCATAACGAATAATTTTTTCATAATCTCTAATATTTTAAATTAATAGTATATAATGCTCATATAGAGTATGATTAGTTATCAGTGTGTATGCTGATTCCATCATTTTTACTAGGTGCAAAGATATGTTTTTTCTCTATTTGCTCCAAATATTTTAAGCATTATTTTAAAATAAGCAGCCAAATATCACATATAAGTTTCTATTTCGTATATTTTTAGCAATAATTATCCCAATTTTCTTGCATCGTATCTTAAAATGTTGTATATTTGCAAAGTAAGCAAGAAAGGAAGATAATTATGACTATACAATAAAAACTCCCCCTATACTCTTTGAAGTGTAGGGGGAGTTTTATTTTATTCTTCATCTTCGTCCCAGTCTTCTTCGTCAAATCCAAACATGGCGGGATCTACGAAGGCATCCAGGGCTCGGCGTTCTTTCTTTGTAGGGCGACCAGTGCCTCTTGCTCTATCTACGAATCCGCTGATGCGGCTCATCTCCAGGAGCTCGTATTGCTTAGGGTCGGTTACGTTTTTATAGACACCATACAGCATCTTGGCGCCTACGCGCTGCTCTATGCAGTCGAGAACCTCGAAAGAGTAGGTGATAGGGGCTTTCTTTACGCTCACCACATCGCCACGCTTGATGATGAAGGAAGGCTTTCTCGTTACGCCTCCCACCATGACGCGGCCATTCTTACAGGCATCGGCAGCAATGCTGCGGGTCTTGTAAATGCGGGCAGCCCAGAGCCACTTGTCTATTCTTGCTGATTCTTTCATGATTTCTAATGCTTATGGAGATTAATCACTAATCATTAATAATTAATCACTATAATTACTTCTTTCCTAGCTTATTGTATTGGTTCATGGTGATGTCGATACCAGCCAATACGAAGCTCTTGATGATCTCTACACCCAGGTCGATGGCCGGCTGCAGCTGCTTCATGTCTTCCTCAGTATATTTGCCCAGCACCCAGTCTATCTGGCCGCCACGTGGATAATCGTTGCCGATGCCCATGCGCAGGCGGGCATAGTTCTGACCGATAAGCTGCTGGATATGTCCCAATCCGTTATGGCCGCCGTTGCTGCCATTCGCCTTCAGTCGGAAAGCACCCAGAGGCAGGGCTAGCTCATCGCTGATAACCAGCAGTCGGCTCTGGTCAATCTTTTCCTGATTCAGCCAATATCTTACCGCATTGCCGCTGAGGTTCATGAATGTGGTAGGTTTGAGCAGGAAAATCTTTCTTCCCTTGAGCGTAGTCTCGGCTACGAAGCCATATCGCTTATCCTCAAAATGAATATTGGACGCTTTAGCAAAAGCGTCCAATACCATAAATCCTGTGTTGTGCCTGGTGCCGGCATATTCATCGCCAGGGTTACCAAGCCCACAAATCAAATATTTATCCAATGTTTGATAATGCTTTACTCAGGTTCGTAAAATCTCTAGATGACTCAGTGATTAAGCCTCTGCATCATCAGCAGCCTGAGCTGCGAGCTGAGCGTTACGTGTCATCTTGATAGAGCAAACTACAACAGCCTTGCTTGTAGCCAACTCGAGACCCTCGAATGAGAGGTCACCTACCTTGATGCTCTTACCGATCTTCAACTCAGTAACGTCGATATCGAGGTGCTCAGGAATAACCTGGTAAGGAGCTGTAACGTTGATTTTACGGATAGAGAGGTTCATACGACCACCATCACGTACACCCTGTGCAAGACCTGTCAACTTAACTGGAATACCGATAGTGATAGGCTTCTGGTCGTTAACCTCGTAGAAGTCAACGTGCAGAGGAGCGTCTGTTGTTGGGTGGAACTGAATCTCCTTCATGATAGCAGTGTGGCTCTCACCGTCGATGATGAGGTTGATAACGTATACATGAGGAGTGTAGATGATTTTACGCAACTCAGCGAATGGAACTGCGAAAGACAAAGCCTCAGGAGCACCGTTCTCGCCCCTTTTCTCACCATAAAGGTTACATGGAATCAAACCTTCCTTACGCAATGTCTTAGAAGCTTTCTTGCCAAGGTCTGTGCGCTTCTGACCTGTTACATTAATCTCTTTCATTTTGTGTTACTCTAAATTAAGTTATTAATAAAAATGTGCCTTAACTCGCCATCACACGGATTAGCTTTGCTTAAAGCGGGTGCAAAATTACGAAAATTATTTGGAATGAGCAAACTTTTTGCCGAAAAACATGTTCTACATGCAGAAAAAATATTGAAAATACAATTTTTTGCTTAAATAAACTGAAATTTTTGCCCGTTTTCTTGTCTATTACCTATTTAATGTGTATTTTTGCAAGCGTATTAGGTAATTTAATAAATGAATCTTTTAAAAACATTAGAGAATGATTAATAGGGATTTGATAAGACGTAAGATTGTGCAGTTAACCTACGCATACTATCAAAACAGCGATCATAACATGGATAACGCTGAGAAGGAGCTGATGTTTAGTCTCTCCAAGTCATACGATTTGTACAACTACATGTTGCAGCTCATCGTTGCCATCACCCAGGAGGCACGCAAGCGCTACGATGTAGATGTAGCTCGTGCCAAGAGAGAGGGTGAGCAGGAACCTTCACCACGTTTCGCATTCAATAAGTTCGCTCTGCAGCTCGAAGAGAACAAGATGCTGCTCGAATGGATAGATGTAAAGCATTCCAACTGGGATGAGGATATCGAAATGGTGCGCAAACTGTATACTGCGATTACGTCTAGCGATCTCTATGCTGATTATATCAGCGGTGCTATTGATGAGGAACTCGCCGATCTCGACGAGTACAGCCGCGACCGCGAGGTATGGCGCCGCATCTACAAGCTGTTCATTCAGAATAATGAAGATCTTGATGCATTCCTTGAGGAGAAGAGCCTCTACTGGAACGATGACAAGGATATCATAGATACTTTCGTATTGAAGACTATCAAGCGTTTCAACCCGAATGCTAAGGCCAAGCAGGAATTGCTGCCAGAATACAAGGATGCTGAAGACAGAGAGTTTGCACGCAAGCTCTTCCGTGCTACCATCCTCAACTGCGATACCTACCAGCGCTATATGAGCGAGGCTTTGCGCAACTGGGATTTCTCACGTCTTGCCTATATGGATGTAATTATCATGCAGATTGCCATCGCTGAGGTTATGAACTTCCCTGGCATCCCGGCTACCGTCACTATCAACGAGTATGTAGAACTTGCCAAGGCATACAGCACTCCTCGAAGCGGCGGTTATGTTAACGGTATGATCGACAACATCTGCCGCGAGCTCATCAGCCGCAACCTCATCCAGAAGGAGATGCCTGAGCGCAAGCAGCACGCACAGCACGGCGAACATGCCGGCAAACAGCGCCCAGACAACCAGCACCCAGCCGGCCGTCGTCCGCGCATTCATCGCGCTCCGGGCGAGGGTGAGTAAATAACGGAGGCCTTTCTTGCTGGTCACACCTTTTTTATATGTAGAACATAAATAATAATAGATAATACTTTTAACGACATGACAAATTTAGTATTGCAAGCAGCTGCCGGTGGTAGCAGCATGAGTTTTCTCATCATGATGGTAGCTATCTTCGCTATCATGTGGTTCTTTATGATCCGTCCTCAGCAGAAGAAGCAGAAGGAAATCCGCAAGTTCCAGAATGCTTTGGCAGAGGGTACCAAGGTGGTTACAGGCGGCGGTGTTTACGGCACAGTTAAGCGTGTTAACCTCGAGGCTAATACCGTTGATGTTGAGATAGCTCGTGGCGTGGTAATCACTGTAGCTAAGGGCTACGTGTTTGCTGATGCAGCTAGTCAGACACCTAATGCGTAGTTTCAAGAGCATATTAAAAGCTGTCAGAAACTTCCTGTTCAGTGGTCTGAATAAGGAGTTTCTGATTTTTTTGTTCTTTCTCGCTCTCAGCGGCATCTTCTGGCTGATGATGACGCTCAATGAGACTACAGAGAGAGAATTCAATATTCCTGTGCAGTTAACGGGCGTGCCCCGCAATGCGGTGATAACCGGCGAACTCGCTGATACCGTGCATATTACGGTGCGCGATAAGGGATTCACACTCGTTACCTATGCTTACGGAGGCAAGATTCATCCGCTCACATTCCGGTTTGCCAATTATGCCGACGAGGAAGCGGGAACGGGACAGATTCCGATGGCTGATGTACAGAAACAGGTGGCATCCCAGCTCTATGGCTCTACCAAACTGCTCTCCATCAAGCCGGCAAAATTCGATTTCTTCTTCACCTACGGCTCTTCCAAGCGGGTGCCTGTGGTGTTCAGAGGTAAGATTACAACCAGCAAGAGCTATTATCTGGCGCATACCGAATTTCTGCCGTCTACGGTTACGGTTTATGCCAACAAGAAGCAGCTCGATGAGTTGCAATCGGTAGAAATCGAGCCATTCAACATGCGCAACCTGCAGGATACCATTCATCGCAGCGTACCTATCAAGAAGATACGTGGCATGAAGATTGTGCCTCAGATGGTGCGTCTGGCGGTATATCCTGATGTGCTTACCGAAGAGTCGGTCGATGTGCCTGTTACGGCCATCAACATGCCTGATAACATGGTGCTCCGTACCTTTCCATCTAAAGTGGCGGTAAGATTCACCATCGGAGCCAGCCTCTTCAGAACCATCAAACCGAGCCAGTTTAAGGTGGTAGTAGATTATAACGATCTGGTTAACAACCCTTCTGACAAGTGCCAACTCCAGTTGCGCAGCGTGCCGCGCTCGGTGAGCAAGGCGCATCTCGAACTGGAAACGGTAGATTATCTGCTGGAACAGCAATGATGAAATGATGATTAGTAATTTATAATTTACAGTTAATAATTCATCGTGATGAAGATAGCGATAACGGGCGGTATAGGTAGCGGAAAGAGCTATGTGTGCCGGATATTGGAGAAACAGGGCATCAGGGTTTACGACTGTGATGATGAGGCTAAGCGGCTCATGCGCACCGATGCCCGCTTGCAGGCTGGTTTGAAGAAGCTGGTGGGCGAGCAGGTTTACAGTGCTGAGGGCGTTTTGCAGAAGCCCGTGCTGGCTCAGTTTCTGCTGGCTGGCGAGGCTAACAAGCAGGCTGTCAACGATGTGGTTCATCCGGCTGTGGCGCGCGATTTCGAGCAGAGCAGCTATGAGTGGATGGAGAGTGCCATCCTCTTCGATAGCGGTTTCTACCGCCGTATCCACCTCGATTTCGTGGTCTGCGTAACGGCTCCCATACCGGTCCGCATCCAGCGCATCATGCAGCGCGATCATATCCCGGCAGAGAAGGCGCAGCAGTGGATAGATGCCGTCATGCCGCAGGAAGAGCTTGCAGCCCGCTCCGATTTCGAAATCGTGAACGATGGCGAGCAGAATATCGAAGCACAGGTAAGAAAATTATTGGATATCATTAATAATAAAGAATAATAGAAAAGACAATGGAAACAATCCTTTCAATTGCAGGCAAACCAGGCCTTTATAAATTGGTATCAAGAGGTAACAGAAACCTCATCGTAGAAACACTCGATGAGACTCACAAGCGTATCCCAGCTTTCGCTACCGACCGCGTAACAAGCCTTGGTGACATCGCTATGTATACAGACGCTGATGAGGTGCCACTCTGGGAAGTGCTCGACAGCGTAAGCAAGAAGGAAGAGGGCAAGCCTAGCACTTTCAACTACAAGAAGGCGCCTGTTGCTGAGCTCCACGCTTATTTTGCTGAGGTTCTTCCTAACTACGATCGCGACCGTGTTCATGACAGCGATATCAAGAAGCTCCTCCAGTGGTACAACATTCTCGCTAAGTACGGCATCACCGATTTCAAGGCTACTCTCGCTCCTACAGAGGGTGAGAACGTAGATGATCGTGCTGAGCAGGTTGCTGAGTAAATTCCGTCAGATTTTTTAGGCACGGATTTCACGGATTACACGGATTTTTTTTCGAGATAATAACTCATTTCGAGCATGTCTCTATAAACCCGTGTAATCCGTGTAATCCGTGCCTGTTTTTTTCCTTCAGTCTATAAATCCGTGCCTGATTCTTATTCCTCAATCTTCTTCAGTTCCTTCTCAAATCTTCTGCGATACATTTCTCCCGCTATGGTCAGACCAAACGGGAAGGCAATCCAGATGCCCAGAATGCCCAAGCCGCAAGGGAACCCCAGGGTGTAGCCCAGCGGCAATGAGATGACGAAATAAGCGATGAAGGCATAGAGCACCATCGGCTTCACACAGGCGATGCCACGCAGCGCATTGGCAAAGGTATACTGCAGTCCGTCGCCAAACTGATATACCATCATCAGGATAATCAGCGTAGCCACATACGCCTGCACCTCCACATTATCATTAAACCAGCCACCTATCTGATGGCGAAGCAGGAACACCGGCAAACCCATACACAGCGAGAACAGCAGGTTCAGCCGGAACCCGTCGTAGGCATTGCGGCGAACTGCCCCGTAGTCCTTCTGTCCCATAAAATGGCTCACGCGGATAGCCAGCGCAGCCGCCATGCCCGAAAGCACGAGATAGAAGAGCTGCGAGAGGGTAATCATCACCTGATGAGCCGCCAGCGGAATGGTTCCCAGCCAGCCCACCATCACACAACTCAGCGTGAAGGCAGCCGATTCCATGCCCAGCTGCAGCGCCACAGGCCAGCCCAACCGGTTCATCTCCCTGAAGTCAGCCTTGGTCAGAGAACTGTGCAGAATATCGCGTCTGTATTCCCCAAGATTCTTGCCCGTCATCAGCATGCCCACCATCGCCAGCGCCATCAGAATACGGCTCACCAGTGTCGAAATACCGGCTCCCAGCAAACCCAGTTCCGGGAAGCCCGCCACACCGTAAATCAGTACCCAGTTGCCCAGGATATTGATTATGTTGCCGCCAATCATCGCCCACATCGCCACCTTGGTCTGTCCGAGTCCGTCAAGAAATTGCTTCATCGTGAAGAAGATGCCCATGAAGAGCACCGAGGCGAGGTTTACCAGAAAGTAAGGGCGGATGAGCGAGAGCAGCTCTTCAGGCTGTCCGATGTGCCCCAGATTCAGGTAGAGCACAACGAGGGCGAGGGTGAAGATGATGCCCGTCAGCATGTTGGCACAGAAGGCATTGCGCACTTTCTGTCCGATGCAGTCGGTCCGTTCCTCGCCGTAGAGTCGTCCGATGATAGGAGTGAGTCCGTAGGTGAATCCCATATAGGATACGAAAACGAGACCGAAGATGTTGTTCACCAGTCCGGCAGCCGCCAGTTCGGGTGTACTGTGATGGCCAATCATCAGCGTATCAGCAAATCCTAGGATGATGGTACCCAGCTGTCCTATGATGATAGGAATGCCGATAGCTAGCAGTTCCCGGTAGTGATGTTTCTTGTTCGTCGTTATTGATGTCGTATGATTATTCATATTTGCTTTTAATTACTAATCTATTTCCTTTATTCTGCTTAAGAGCATGCAAAGTTACGGCTTTATTCACTAACTACCAAATTTTTCTCCCTTTTTTTTAGGGGACCAGCGATGGAATCGCTGGGAACGGGGGCGCAAAGGGGCAGGAAGAGGCGCAAAAGGGCGCAAAGGGGCAGGAAGAGGCAGGAAGGGG
>DAWDQD010000052.1:0-20431 GCA_052349145.1 Segatella copri
TTGTCGCTTTGCAAGCAAAATCCCACTAAACCCTATAGGTTGCGGATTTGAGGTTGACGATATAATACAACCAACGGGACTTAGTGCTTTTTCCACAGCCATTGCTACCCACGATAACTGTGATACCCTCTATTTCGATATCAGCATGCCCTATAGCATGATAATTGTCTATATTAAAATTATACTTGCTCATTATTCAAACTATTTTAATGCAAAAATACGATGTTTTTGTGTAACCTCCAAATTTTTCTGCTATTTTTAATTGAGTTCCCCAAAATCTTCGTATCTTTGCAGCATTTTAATTCAAGCAATTATGGAAAAATATACCCCTCCTGCTCATATCCCCTGCGATAATGATGAATCATATTGACCAGTGGCTGAAGGCGGACATCCGTTACTGCCATATTCCTGAATCTGGCATATTGCTGATTGTAAAGCGCGGCATTGCCTTCGGCCAATCTTTCCTCGATATCAGATGGCACCAGGAAGGAAGACCGATTACCCAGATAGGCATAAAACTCTGAAAGATAGATATGAACTCCTGCCAAATCGAAATCGCCGAAATGAACGTAACGATTGGGAATGCGGAGAAGCCATGACCTGAGCTTCTCCAGGTTTTCCTGTGGATAACGGCAGACAAACAGGAGTTGCTTGCCAGGAAACAGGGCATCGAAAAGCCAACGCTGCAACCGAATCTGCATGAAATTCTCAGCATTCTCCATACCCACAACTATCACGTCTTCCGATATCTCGAAATGATCCGGCTGATTGATGAATACGGAACTGCCCTCCATCGGCTGAAGTCTGAATGCCTTTCCATTCAGCATAGCATCTATCTGAACATAGCAATCTACCAGAAAGCCACGAAATGTATTCACCTTCTTAGCCTTTGAATCACCTACCATCCTAACCATATCAGCCCTCGTCTGCATAGAGGAAGAAGCAGAAATCCATTCTTCTAAAGAACATTTCAAGCCAAAATCCTGAACCAATAAGGTACGGCAACTCTCTCGCATGGCCTCGGCTATGCGATATTTGCATCTACTGCCATTGTTCTTCAACATCAGGAGCCCTTCCTGCCTCAGCAAAGCCGTGAGGCGAGGAGACAGCTTCGACGAAGCTATCTCCTTACCATTCAACATTGCCAATATCTGTCGGGCATCGCCCAATCCTAACTTTTCCATATCATCCAGTATTTCATTTTATCCAGTATATCATATCAGCCGATATTTCCATACACGAGAGGTTTTATAATCTCTTGATTAATTGAGTTACCTTTGTATTTGCCCTATTGTCCTTGCTGAGCAGATAGGTGTATTTGTAATCCTCCACATTATAGGTAGTTGGAGAACTGTTTACCAGCAGAATGTTGCGGCGATTGGCAAACTCGAGGATTCCCTTCACGTTGTTAGGATGCAACTTGCCTATCTCGTCCATCATGCAATGAATCTTGAAATCACCCGATTTCTTCGATGCCTTCTCCTTAAACACGTTGATGAGCATGATGTTAACCATCGCCTTCACCAGAATGTCGGTGCCATCAGAGCCCACATTTGCTATCTTCTCTACCCATCCCGTATCATTATCATTTTCCTTGATGCGAAACTCCAACTTAAAAGTATCTGCCACCTGCAACTGCTTACGGTTAGGCTCATCCAGAAGCCCCTTCATGAAAGCAAGCAGATATTTCACCGCCTTGGCATTCACATCCTGGCGTGACTCGGTGGTAAAGAGATCCATCTCTCCCATATTGAACTGATTCTCTTCCGCAAAGTCTCTGATTCGCAAGAGGAGAATCATCAGCTGGTCGTTGCTCTTCAACGGGCGCAAGGCGATTTCCCTGATAACACCTGCGAAATTCCGCTCCTCGAAATCGCGGTTGATGTCGTTGATGGTCTTGCCTATATCGCCTTCCCTTCGGGTAAGATCACCCACCTCCTTGGAGATTCGGAAGATGATGCCGGTATATCGCTCGCTAATGCGTTTCTGATATTCCGAGATTTTATCATTATCTACAAACTCGCAGAGATTGGATGCGAAGGCGATAAACTCTTCTTCTGTTACCGGACTAACATTGAAGTGGAAGGTATTGTGGGCAGAAAACTTACCCAGGAAATCCTGAGATTGCTTCTTGAAATTGTCGAGCGTACGGCTATCCTCATATATCTGGCGCTTCAGCTCTTCTACGATGGCAAGACAATCCTTGGTGGTGATTTTCTCCCCTATCTCACTACTACCCAACGGGCACAAGGTTGCATCGCTCCGGAAGTTCTTTACTGCATTCAAACCCGCCTCCAGTTTTCTTAAAGCTGCCTGCTGTTTAGTCAGTTTTTCCTGTGTCACAGACAATTGCAGTTTGAGCCGTTCACTGCGCTGTCTAAATTTATCTTCAATCATCATCAAAGCCTCAGCCTTGTTTTTTCGTTCCTGTCTTACGGCAGGTTCCTGATCAAATAGTTCAATCTTGTCGTTTCGGTAAACCGCCACCACATCACGATTCTTCCTGACAAACGCCAATTCAGCATCCAGTTCTGCAATGCGCTTGTTGTAAGCATCCAAAGCCTGGGTATCCATACCCTTGCCATGCAGTTCATCGTGTTGGGCTTTCAGAAGTTTCTTTCTGCTGGCATCCACCTGTTTCTGCTTCTCTTCTATCTGGGTACGAATATCCTGGACAAAGACTTCATATTTCTGAGTCTCCGTCTTAACCTGCCGGTTGTATTCCGCCTGATGTACTTTCAGTTTGCGCAGCAAATCCGCCTCCAGCTGACGCTTCAGTTCTTCCTTTTTCACCTTATCGGCAATCAGTGCATTCTGCTTATCTTCCAATTCAGATAGCTGCTGGTTACGCCATTTCGCCAAACGGTTTTTCGACTCCAGCAATTGCATCTTGAGCTTCTTTTCCGTCTGAGGCAGCAGTTGCATTTCTGCCTTTTTAGCATAAAGCGATTCATTCAGCTTTCTTATCTGAAGCAGATATTTTCCCTTCAGGGTTTTATTATCCTCCTCATGCTGGTTCTGCAGATCATTCAGCAGCTTGATGATGTCTGCACGGAGCTGTTCCTTTTCAGCGAGTTGCTCCTTCAATTCCTTGGGAGTTCTGAATTTTCGCTCTACCGCAGCCAGATTGATGCTTACACCATAGAGAGATAAAGAAGATGAAGACAATGAATCGGCAGCCAATTGCGGATTCAATACATTATTATATAGTATCTCCTCCTCATCTACCACTTTTCCGATATTCTCTTGCCATCCCTTTCTGTTCTGGTCGAGCCATTCGGAAAACGAGCCTTTGCTCTTCTCCAGAAGATTCTGAATTTTTCTGATTTCAGCCTCAACATCTGCTTTCTGCTTCTTGGGTTCATCGAGCGAAGCCTGGTATTTCAGTTCTGCTATCTCCAATTCCTTCTCAGCTTCCTGACGCAAGGTTTCAATGCGCAGTTCCACTTCCTTAATCTCGGTTTCTACCTGAAATTGTCTGGCTGTAAATTCGGCAAACTCCTGTTCGTTTGTCTCCATCTCCCGGGCAAAAGGATTCTCGTGAGCCACCTTTGCCTTCTGAATCTTCAAGGCAGTTTCCTCATGCACCAGTTGCGCCATCATCTCATCCACAGCAGAAATTTTCTTCTGAAACACCTCTCGGGTTTCCGTTTCAGCCTTTCTCCATTCCTGCATCAGGACTTCCTTCTGGGTCATCAAGGCTGCCTGATGTTTATTGAGCAAGGTGGTCTTGCTGTTTCTGAAAGCACGCAAATCCATATCCAGCTGTTCGAGCAGAGCCTTATACTTATCCACCACGTTCTGATAGGATTTCTCCAGTTCTGCCTTCATCGCTTCCTGTCGCCTGCGCTCATCTTCTATGATGGTTTCCTGCTCTACTCGCTGCAAGATATCTTCTATATGAATTTCCTCATAATGCTTGCGCTTGGCGGCAGTTTTCTTTAGCTGCGCATCGAATACGCCCAATTCACGGGAGAGTTTATCACGCTCCTTTCCATATTTTTCCTGTTCCTCACCTATCAGGCGACTTACCCGGTTGCATTCCGCTTCACTTTCCTGGATATCAAGACGATATTGCGGCAGGAGTTCCTGTGCCATATGCTCTGCATAATTGAGTTCCCTGCGCCCCTCGCCAATCAGGCGACGATTGTTCAGCAAGGTGCGATACGCATCTATCACCTTATCGGCTATGCGGCGAATCAGCACTTCGCCATTTTTCTCTTTCTTCGTCCAGAGGCTCACATCCGTGTATTCCTGTTCAAACTCCTTGATCTGTTCACGATAAAAGTTGAGGTCAATGCTGTTATCCTCATCACTCATCGAGCGGATGATGGTATCCTTGATGAAATCGGCATCCAACTTGGTGTTGAGAAAAACATTCTGGATGGTGCGGGGGATATTCTGATACTTGGCACTCTCAACAATGGCATACTTGCGGAAAGACAGGAGTTCCTGGCGTCGATTGTTACCGAAGATGATGTCACGATACATCTCATAACTGCTTACGAGCGAAGATATATCATGCTTCTTACCCACCTGCTCACGTATCTGGCTCCACTCGCCATACACCAGCTTACGCTCATCGATAAACCATTTGCTATCAAATGGGGCATCGATGAAACGGAACATCACTCGTCCCTGATTCTTCAAGGCAAGCACACAGTAGGCTCCATTCTCACGCATCACCTCATAGACGATGTATGAATTGGGACAAGGAAAATAAAAGGCATCAAACGATTTCTTCTCCTTCGGGATACCTAGACGCAACTTATCAGCATTATAGAAGAACAGCAGCGCACGGAGCAAGGTACTCTTGCCCACACCCTGGGTGCCGATGAAATGAACGTTTCCATCGAGCTTCACCTCGGCGTATGGGATATGGGCACTATTCAGAAATATGATTTTATTCAGATATCTCATGGATGTTCCTCCTTTTCCTTATCCGTTTCTTTATCCTTTTCTTTATTCATTACTTTGTCCATTTCTCTTCTTCCAGTATTATCGGCATCATCGGTAATATCAGTATCATCGGTAATAGATATGCAATCTATCAACTCCTCGATATAATGGAATGAAGCCAATACCTTCCAGGTTTTCTCCACTTCATCCTGCTGCTCAACGAATCCCATTCGTTCCAATTCACTGATCAGTTTCTCCACTATCTCGTCATACGATTTTTTCTCGCTGAAGAGTTTTCCTGCCAAATCCTTCAGTTCCATATCGCAATTGATTCTTACCACGATATCCGCCGCAGAGAATACCAAACCGGCTCCGAAAGCTGAATTATAAGTCTTCAGAAAGGTGAGATAATCTATCCACTTGCTCACCGCCTCTAATTTACGCAGCAAATCAACCTTGGTTTCCTTACGGGCAAAAAAGAAGTAGCCGTCGCCTGCTTCCAGATGGAATCCGATGCCCTGATAGTACTCATCATATTCTGCCTGATGGTCTTCGATGGCATCATAATATCGCTTGATTTTTGTCTGAACACTATTGTTGGATATAAATCCACCCCTGCTCAGGATATTAAAGATTTCTTCTGTATAATTCAAATTATTCATTGTTCTGTCTTCTTATTTTATCTGGAAAGAAAGCATTCTTATCTCGGGAGAATCATCGGATATTCTACTCCATCCGATTCGGCATAATTACCCGTAAACTTCAACTTATCCACATATTGCGAAGCTATCTGGCAAAAATACACGAGCTTATCTTCCCAGCTTTGTTTCTTATCATAGTGATAATTCATGACGAAAGCAAAGAGATGGGTACTCGATGCCGAGAAGGCATTATAGATTTCCTGCAGATTCACCGCCTCCAACTTCTGCCTGTTACCTTTGAGATAATCATCGGGGATAGGTTTTGCCAAAGAATCGAGCCGGCGGCCTTTCCTCTTTTTCAGTTTTTCAGAAAGAATGCTGATGCATTGCAGAGCCTCATCGGATGTGCGAAGATTATCTATCGACAACTTGATGTAATACTTGGGTTGCGGTTCCATCCAAACGGCATTTCGGGTGGCAATAACCTGTCTTACATCCGTAGCCTCTTCCCATCGGAACTGGTCTTTCAGATATTTCAGTTTCTTCACCTTTTCGAAGATGCGGTTCTGATAATCTATCATATTGAGGTATTGGATAATCTGGCGTTCTATCTCCAGCAGATTATGATAAGACTCGTTAAGCTGAAGGCGCACATCATTCACCACGTTTTTCATCCGCACATCCATCGCCATAGAGAAGAAGACGGGCTGATCAGTATCTATCACCCGTTCGCTCTCGGTGATAAGCTGAGATATGTTCTTCAACTTCTCGCTCAGTCGCTGGAGTTTCGCTTTCTTGATTTCGTAATTAGGCTCATTCTTATAAGTATTATCCATATTACGCTTCAAATCCAACACATTTCGAACGGTGGCAAGGGCTATGGTCTTCAGGCACCGGCGCACCTCCTTGAGATACTTATATTTTCGGGATTCGTTATTTTCCTTGAGATAATAGTCGATATTCTCATTCAACACAGAGATGTAATCACGCACCGAAGAAACATTGATTTCCTCGTTCACTTCCAGCACATCCTCGAAGAACTTCTGATACACGTCTTCCATCTCCAGACAGTCGCCCGTATCACGAATCACTCCATTTTCTATCAAATATCGGATGCGCTCCTCCTTGTATTCGGTCATTTCCAAGGCATAGTCATAACGAAACAGAAGGGAATGTCGCTTGGCAAACATCTCCTTCAGCAAAACCTTTTCCCGGTCAAGAGTTTTAATCAATTCATCTATAGAATGGAAAGTACCCATTGGCTTGTCATTTAAATAGCTATTTTTATTTCGGTGCTAAATTACTTATTTTTTATAGAACAGCCAAATTTTCATAGCACTTTTTACTGCCAAGGGTTCATAAAAGACAGATTCCTATCACGAATATAAGTATAAAAGACTTAAAATGAGAGAATTTATTTTGGAAATCTAGATTTTATCCCTAATTTTGCACATCAAAAAAGAAAAAAGAAAAAGTATGAATATCAAGGAGAATTATCAACAATATGTAAGCCGATACGCTTCTGAGGTGGCTGCCCTGAAGCGTAAGAATACGGGATTTATAACTGGCGAGCTGCTGGCTTTTGGTGGCATCCTCGCCTTCCTGGTCTGCTATTTCGCATTGGATGGAAATACACAGAACTATCTGATGGGGGCGGCGCTGTGCCTGATTGCCTATCTGGGAATCAGACGAATTGACGACAAGAACAAGGAGAAGATAGAGCATCTTTCGGCTTTGCTCAAGGTTTATCAGGACGAAATCAAGGCTTTGGAGGGCGATTTCTCGCCTTTCGAAACGGGCGATTGCTATCAGAATCCGCAGCATCCTTATTCCTTCGACCTCGATGTCTTCGGCAAGAGTTCGCTGTTCAACCGCATCTGCCGAACCATCACATCGGGCGGTTCGGAGGCACTCGCCAGGAATCTTACCCGGGAAACGCCTTTGGGCATGGAGGATATCAAAAGAAGAAGGGATTTGCAGAAGGAATTGGCTGGAGAAGGCGAAAACTGGCGGATGGAATTTCTGGCACTTGGCGAAAAGAACAGAAGCCAAACTGCGGATAGCAAAATGGTGAATGGCAAGATGAAAAAGATTGATTCTGCTGCGGTGATGGATGCGATGCAGAAGGTTTCGAAGATGGAGGTGCCGGCATGGTTTGGGTCTCCGGTTTCGCTCGTTATCGGATGGCTGCTGATTATCGGAGTTGTTGGTTCCGTGATTTTATCGATATGCGATATGGTTTCGGTGAATTTCGCCTTGTGGTGGGTGTTGGTTCAATACATGGTGGTGTTCTTCGTCTGCAAGCAGACACTTGATAAGATAGATAGCAATGGCGGCAAGCTTCGCCATCAGCTCATCGCCTATGCCCAGATACTTCAGCTTATCAACAGGCGCAATTTCCATAGCGAATCAGGCAAGGAGATGCAGAATTCCCTGGCAGATGCCCTGCCTTCCTTTGCCCAACTGGAAAAGATATTGAAGGGGTATGACAGAAGAGGCAACTTTCTCGGTCTTTTCTTCACCGATGCCTTCATGCTGAGCGATTTCTTCCTGGTTCGCAGTTTCCTGAAATGGAAGAATACCTATATGGTGAAGATGGAGGAATGGATGCATATCATCAGCGAGATGGATGCGATGGTTTCGATGGCGGATTTCAGATATAATCATCCGGAGGCGGAAGAAGCGGAATTTGTTTCTGGAAAGCAGGAAGCAGATACAGATAGCGATGTTTCTGAAAATGCAGGAATCGGAAGTCCGGAAATCGTGTTCGAGGGAAAGAATCTCTATCATCCTTTCCTGGGTGCCAAGGCGGTGAAGAACGATTTCACCATCAAGGACGGCAACTATTATATCATCACCGGAGCCAACATGGCGGGAAAGAGTACCTTCCTGCGTTCGCTGGGCGTGAACTATATCCTGGCAATGGCGGGTATGCCGGTGTTTGCGGATCAGCTGAAGATTTCACGTTTCAGATTGTTCTCGAGCATGAGAACCACCGATGATTTGACGCATGGCATCTCTTACTTTAATGCTGAACTGATAAGACTGGAGGAGCTGCTGAAGTTCTGCAGGGAAAGTGCTGAGGGAAAGTGCTGCAAGGAAAGTGGAGAAGACAATAAGGAGCCACTCCGAACGCTGATTATTCTGGATGAGATTCTGAAGGGAACGAATTCATTGGATAAGCTGAATGGTTCGAGAAAGTTCCTCGAAGCCATTGCCAAGCAGCCGGTGAGCGGTATCATCGCTACCCACGATTTGGAACTCTCCAAGATGGAGAATGATGCATCAGGAAAATTCCACAACTATTGTTTCGAGATAGATTTAGGCACAGATGTTACCTATACTTATAAGATACAGAAGGGCGTGGCAAGAAACCAGAATGCCACCTTCTTACTGAATAAGATTCTGGAGAAATATTAGAATAAAAAGAGAAACTCCCGATAATTTGATCAGTTTCAAATTATCGGGAGTTTTCCTTTTAAATTAAACATTATAACTCCACGCTATCCAGGCGGAATTTGAGCAAGCCGGCTGGTACCTTTACCATTACCTCTTCACCTGCCTTCTTACCCAGAAGGGCCTTGGCGATAGGCGACTTGATGGAAATCTTGCCACTATGAAGATCTGCCTCGTGAGGATTCACTATGGTATAATTCATGCTGCACTTGTTGGCGAGATTGGTAATCTTAATCTTGCTCAACAAGCCAACGGTATCGCTCTTCAATCGAGACTTGTCGATGACACGGGCATTCTCCAAAACCTTCTGTTTGAAGCTGATGCGGCTCAAAAGCTTGCCCTGCTCACGCTTGGCTGCATGATACTCGAAATTCTCACTGAGGTCGCCCTTATCGCGGGCCTCAGCTATCGCATCGCGAACGGCTGGCAACTCTACGTTAACCATGTGTTGAAGTTCGGCCACGAGCTCATCGTAACCTTCCTGAGACATATATTCCATTTTCTCTAATAATCTTAATGAATGATGTTTGTAATTTTCGGGGTGCAAAGTTACTAGTAATTCATGAAAACACCAAACATTTTTGATAAAAAAGTAAATAAAAAAAGAAGATGTGCAGCCATGACAGACAACACATCTTCTCCTTGAATATATCATTATCCCCAAACTTCTTCTGAAATCTCTCTCACCAGATCTATCTTTGCCCACTGCTCAGCATCGGTCAGTTTATTACCAATCTCGCAAGAGGCGAAACCGCATTGAGGACTGAGGCTCAGGCGATTGAGAGGGATATATCTGGCTGCTTCTCGGATGCGGGCGATAACCGTAGCCTTATCTTCCAACACCGGAGATTTGGAGGTTACCAGACCCACCACCACCTTCTTGCCATCAGCCACATACTTCAACGGCTCGAAACCACCCGAACGCTCATCGTCATACTCCAGATAGAAGGTATCTACATTTTCATGAGCGAAAAGATAAGGAGCCACGGCATCGTAGGCACCCTTGGTGGCATAGCAGGAATGATAATTGCCGCGGCATACGTGGGTGTTGATGGTCAACCCTTCAGGTTTGCCCTCGATGGCAAGATTGTTCACCTTCAGATATTGCAAGGCTTCCTGCTCAAGGGTGAAACCTGTGCCCACCTTAGCCGTCCAGTAATCGCTATCCACAATCATTCCCCAGGTGCAGTCATCCAGCTGGACGGTACGGCAACCGGCTGCATAAATCTCCTGGAAGAAGGTGCGGTAAGCCTGGGCAATATCCTCAATCAGTTGGGTGGTGTTAGGATAGAACTTGCGGGTATTCTCGGCATTCTTGCCACGGAACAGTTCGGCAAGGAACTGAGCCGGAGCAGGAACCGTCTGCTTTGCCTCGAAGATATATTCGCCATTGGCATCCAACTCCTCAAACTGCTTTACAAAGAGGAAATCCCTGATAAAAGGATGATTCTCGCCGGTAATCTTGCCGGTCAGTTGGATAGAACCCTTGGTTGTCTCCTCTCCATGAAACTGGTAGCCATGCTCCAGTTCGATATGCTCCACGCCATTGAATCCCCACATAAAGTCGAGATGCCAATAGCTGCGGCGGAACTCGCCATCGGTGATATAAGGCAGGCGATGCGCCTTCTGCTGACTGATGACCTCAGTAATCAGCCGGTCTTCTACGGCGCGAAGGTCGGTGGCAGAAATCTTGCCATCAGCAAACTTAGCTCTCGCTTCCTTCAACTCTGCAGGGCGCAAATAGCTGCCCACTGCCTCAAAATGTATATTTCTTACGTTGCTCATATTTTTATCTCCTTATTATTATTTGATGTGAATGACTCTTTATCCTGTCATTACCGATGAATGACGCTTTGCATCCGGAATTGCGGGTGCAAAGGTAAGAAGAAGAATTTTATTTGCCAAATATTCTCCGTAATTCAGAAAAATATACTATCTTTGCAGCGAATTAAGCAAATCAGCAGAATATTATTCTGTAAGAATCAGTAAAAACAGAAATAAAGAAACAATGACAACAGAAGAAAAACTTGATGAAACAGACATCAGAATACTGAAGTTACTGCAGCAGAACTCCCGACTCACCGTAAAGGAACTTGCTGCAAGAGTCAACCTCTCCCCTTCTCCCACCTTCGAGCGGCAGAAGCGGCTGGAACGCGAGGGATACATCCAGCGATATGGAGCCATCGTAGACCATCACAAGTTGGGGCACAACGTAATCGTGCTCTGCAATATACGGCTCAAGCAGCATACCCATGACCTGATTCAGCAATTCATGGATACCGTGCAGACCATCGACCAGATAACGGAGTGCTACAACACCACCGGTGATTACGACTTCCAGATCAAGGTATATGCCCGCGACATGAAAGCCTATCAGGACTTTATGCTCAACACCCTGGGAAACATCGACTGCATCGGAAGTCTGCACAGCATCATCGTGATAGGAGAAATCAAGGATTCGCATTATATACCCGTAGCAAAATAAGGAGAAACGTGATGAAAGCAAAAAATATATTGATGATATGCCTGTTTATTTCCGGACTTTTCTGCCTCCCATCCAAGGCACAGCAGCCTGGAGAAAACGTCAGTTCTCAAACCATCAGAAAACTGGGCGAGAAGCATTTCTTCTCCATCTCCACTATTCCTGATGATATCTTCCGTCTGATGCAGGGCAAGACATACAAGAAGAACTGTACCGTGGCAAGAAGCGAACTGAGATACATAAGATGCCTGCACGTAGACAAAGACGGCAGAAACATCGTGGGAGAAATGGTGGTGAACAGGGCAATAGCCACAGATGTGCTCGATATTCTGAAAAAGCTCTACGAGGCGAAATATCCGATAGAACGGATGAGACTCATTGACTACTGGGATGCCGACGACGAAAGGGCGATGAGAGCCAACAACTCCTCCAGTTTCAACTTCCGCTTCATCTCGCATACCCATACGGTATCGAAGCACGGAAGGGGACTGGCCGTAGACATCAACACCCTCTACAATCCTTACCACAAACGACTGAAAAACGGCAAGGAAGTGGTGGAACCTGCCACCGCCCGCACCTATCTGGACCGCAGCAAGAACCACGCTTACATGATTAAGAAAGGCGACCTCTGCTACCGGCTCTTCAAGGCAAAAGGATTCAGATGGGGAGGTGACTGGAAACACAGCAAGGATTACCAGCACTTCGAAAAATAGAAATGCAGGAAAGGGCAGCCGGCAAGGAAAGGACATAAAAAAAGACTATGCCTATGTTACATCATTTCTTTAGTAACTATGGCATAGTCTTTTATTATCCTAACGATCTTTTTTATATGTAAAACAAATTTAACAATTCTGCTACAGCCTTATTATAATACATTGTAACTAGCTGTACCAGACAGAATTATATTCTCTACGTTCATCGTCCTCATTATAGAGGTTCTCATATTCAAGGTTCATAGCCTCGAATGATTCCTGCGTCTGTTTCATAATAACTCCTCCTCTATTTATTAAGTTCAACTTTTAATATGGCAAAATTACTAAAAAAACAGATTTCTGATGTCAATATTTCAGAAAACTTTTGTATTTTTGCACCATCTCTGCACATCAGGGGCAAAAAGTGCAAAAAAACAGCTCTGTTCAAGAGCCATGCAAGATAAAAAACAAGAAACAAGATGAAGATATTACATACTTTACGACTCGACAGAATGAAGTGGCGCCACTGGGTACTGCTGCTGTTGCTCATTCTCGTCACCCTTACCAAGATGATTCCTCTCTGGGGAGTCATCTACACCTACCGTGTTTATCCCGTTATCGGCAGCCTTCTTTCGCCCATCTCGGGCATCTTTCCCTTCTCCGTAGGCGATATTTTCATAGCTCTCAGCATCGCCTGGGTCATCCTCTATCCTATCTACGAGATGGGATTACGGAAGAAACTCGCCCGTCGGTTTATCTTTCTTGCTGCCAAGAGCGGCGGCTATCCGAAGAAAAAGGCGGTTTTCGGAAGGGTAATTGAATATCTGCTGTGGGTATATGTATGGTTTTATGCAGCTTGGGGACTGAACTATTCGCAGCCTGTTATCTATTATAGAGTTGGCATGCAGCCTGCTGAGGTTTCGGAAGAGAAGTTCCGGAAATTTGCCTACCAGTATGCCGACAGCCTCAACCTTTTGAGTGAAGAACGGAGAGGGAAGAGGGAAGAATTCAATTGTATTGTGGATGATAAACTGAAGAATCGGGTGCGGGATGCGGTTCTGAAGGAATATAACAAGATAGGCTATCGGGAGGGCATCAATCCGCCTTTCAACCAGCATCCGCATGCCAAGACGATGGTGTTTACGCCCATCAGTTCGATGTCGGGTGTAACCGGCAGCATGGGACCTTTCTTCTGCGAATTTACGCTAAACGGCAATATTCTTGCACACGATTATCCTGCTACCTATGCCCATGAATTTGCTCATTTCCTGGGTATTGCCAACGAAGGAGAGGCAAATTTCTACAGTTATCTCGTCTGTACGGCATCACAGGATAAGGCGGTGAAATTCAGCGGATTTTACCACATTCTGCCCCATGTATTATATAATGTATTCGACATCCTCGGCGAAAAGGAAGGTGAGAAATATCTGAAACATATCCGTCCTGAGATAATCAGGCTGCTGAAAAGCGACCGCCAATACTGGCAGGGCAAAAGATGCAAGGCACTGGATGCTGCCCAAGATTTCTTCTTCGAGCTCTATCTGAGAGGCAACCATGTAGAAGGCGGCAGAAAGAGCTATGCCGGCGTCATCGGCCTGATTCTGGCTTGGAAGAACAAGCAGGAAAAATCTCTTATGAAAAGATGATAGAAATAACTACATGAGAAAGAAAAGACGATTGGCGCGCGCTCTTGCACCAATCGTCGTTCGCATATATTTGAATATAGAAAGTAATCTTTTTTCCTTGTATAAGAGGACTAATATATTATTACGCTAAACCTATTCTGTTTTTTACTTCTGCTGTGCAGGTCTCCACATTCTTGGTCCTGGTCTTCCATCCTTACCCATTCCCTTGCGAGAACCTCTCTGGGCAAAGCGCTTCATCATCTGTCGCTCCAGTTCGTAAACACGCTGAATCTGCTGCTGGCTCAGGAACTGCGAATACTTCTTGTAGTATTTCTGACGGATGTTGAGAATCTTCTCGCTCATCTCAAAACGCTGCTTGATTTCCTGTTCGGTTTGAGCATCCGTTTTCATTTCGCCCTTCTTATAACGAAGATGAGGACCTAAAGCCCATACCTCTTTCTGACAATCAGTATAGGTCTCGATAAACTTAGCGTTGGTCTTTTCATCAAGCCCCAAATTCCGAGAGATGTACTGAGCCTGCTTTTCTGCCAACTGTTCACGACTGAGGCGCTGCTTCTGGTTAGGCGCCTGTGCACATACACTTGTAGTAACAGTCATCATGGCGATGACCATCATTAAAATACCAAAAAATCGTTTCATAACTCTATCATTTTAAAATATTATTGAATCGGTTTAATTGTTGAGGAACACATCCTCCTGATATACAGAGAGAAGATAAGCCTGATCGGCAGAAGACAGCTGAGCGAAAGCCTTATCAACCTCCTGTATTCCGTTATTCACCTGTGAAGGCTGGGAAGAAGAGGCTGAGAAATCGATGTTGAGTACCAGAAGTACTGCCACCGATGCAGCCACAGCTATTGCAGCCGTCCAAATCACCTTCCTCAGAGATCGTTTCTTCGGCTGTATCCTGACAGGCTGCGTTTTGTCATTCTTCACCTGCTCCAGGATATTGGCTTCCATCTCCTTGAAGAATCCTTCTGGCGTAGAATAAGGCATCCGCTTACCCACCTTGCCGAAGTCAAACTTCCCGGTTTTGTTGAAATCAAAATTTGTATCCATTTTCTTTTTCATTTTGAATAACCATTAAAAAACTCACAGAACTCTCACTTAATCGTTCGAATTCATGTACTTGATAATTTTCTCCTTGGCAACATGATAGCTTGCCTTGATACTGGCTGGCGTGGAATCAGCGACCTTCGCTATTTCGTCGAACCCGAGTTCATCGTAATATCTCATATTGAATGCCAGCTGCTGCTTAGGCGGAAGCGAGAGAATCGCTTTCTGCAGTTTTACCGCCACTTTATCATCGAAGTCGATATAATTATCGGCTGGGATGAGACTGACGCCCGTTGAATCTGATTCCAGAGAAACTTCTTCCTGTTTCCGTTTGCTGATGAGCCGCAGGGCCTCGTTGGTAGCGATGCGGTAAATCCAACTTCTCAGTGAGCAGTCGTCCCGATATTGATTGAACGAGCGATAGATTCTCACAAAAGTTTCCTGCGAAGCATCCTGTGCATCATCATGCGAAACCACCAATCGGCGTATGTGCCAGTAAACCGGTTCCTGATACTTCATCATCAGCATTCTGAATCCGTTCTCCGGACATTCCTTCAGCGTATCCACTATGCCTTTGTCATTTACACTCATATTCGTTTATTTTCATGAACGTTACGATTATATGACCTTCCAAAATGGGAAAAGTAAAAAGCGGGATGCATTTTTTTCGATACCTGCTTAATTTTTCCTCCTTTTTTCTCTTTTAATATCATAGAGAAGAGAAAAAAGGAGCTATTTCTCCTCTTTCTCAAAGAAAAAGTATATATTTGCAAACGGATTTAGAATATCGAATCGATATGAAGAAAGAAAAGAATTTTTCAGAAACTGATTTTCAGAAGAAGGCATTGGAAAGCTTATCGGACGATGAGATTCTGCAGGGCTTCAAGGATGCCGATGCCAGAATCGTAAGGGAGTATTACTACGGATACTGCCGGGTGGCTTATTGCATCTACGATAAGCGATATGACCTGCAGCACAAGCCGGGCATGGACTTCTTCTCGCTGGCTCACGAATATTATCTCTATCTCTGCGAACACGACTTCAAGCCGCTGGAAGACCGGAAGCCGAGCATGTCGCTCAAAACCTGGATGGTGAATGGTTTCCGGTTCCTGCTGCTGGATAAACTGAAGGAAGTGGTAAAGGAGCATCGCTTCGAGAGTTTCGAAGCACGGCAGGAAAGCCGCAAGATGCAGTTTGACGTAACCGACAACCAGTTTGAGCACGATCTTTACCAGACGATAGAGGACATCGGCAATTTCTATTATGGCAGAGACAGCAAGAACAGCATCATTCTGAAGATGCTCTATATAGAGGGATTCCGGGGCAAGGACGTAGCCGCTCAGTTGGGCATATCCCATTCTGCCGTTACCCAGCGTTGCCAGAAGATGATGCACGATGTAGTGATTCCTTATTTCAAGAGATACTTCGATGCATCGGAATACGGAAGCTATCTGTCGTTCGCGGAGGAAGACACATGTATCGAAAGTGCTCCGAAGATGTCGATGCCGAGAATGATGTCCGAGTGCATGCGCTGCGAGGAATCGGCAGATAAAGGCAATAACATATTTAATAATAAGAATAATATGGAAGATATGAAGAAGGGAAGAATCACTCCTAGCTGGATTGATTCATTAAAGGAGAACGAGATTTTTGTGTTTGGCAGTAATCTGGCTGGCATGCATGGTGGTGGAGCAGCCCGCATTGCCCGCCTGCATTTCGGTGCCGTCATGGGCAAGGGTGTAGGCTTGCAAGGTCAGAGTTACGCCATCCCAACGATGCAGGGCGGCGTAGAAACCATCCGTCCATACGTGGATGATTTCATCGCCTATGCCAAGCATCATCAAGAGCTTCATTTCCTGGTAACCCCAATAGGTTGCGGCATCGCCGGTTTCGAAGCCGAAGACATTGCCCCTTTGTTCGAGAAGGCAAAGGAGATGAAGAACATCAGCCTGCCTGAGAGTTTCTGGGAGGTGATAGAGTAATCTTCTGAAGAAAGAGTGGAAAATAGTTTTTGAAAGAAAAGATTATGCTAAACTTGAAAGAATCTTTAGAATCATTTTCCTTGAGTGAGGATACACGGAGAAAAATTCTGAACGAAGACCACCCATTCGGGAATCAGGGCACCCCATTCATCCCTTCTGAATTCAAGGAAATCGCTCAGATAGCTTTAGCCGGTCACTTACTGGTAAGTTCTGGAATCCAACAGGTAACAGTACAACCCACATGTGTGGAGTTCTACTATCACGAAGAGGCCGAGGGTGGCATCAAAGACCCCATCGTATATCATCGCAACCCCAAGAATGGTTCTCCCAAGAGCATCTTCAAGTTGGGCATCCTGCACACCCATGTTTCAGGAATCGACATCACGTTCGAGAAGGGCACCCATCCAGAAGATGCCATCAGGGCATCCCTGCTGATACGTGAGTTTTCGGTAGATGGAAATCCACCCGACAGGCGTTCCACCTTATTATATGATATGCTTTATTCGCAAGCCTCCATCTTCGATGGCTTCTCCATCAAATGGGTTGATGGAGAAGAAAAGGCAGAGGTAGAAGCTGATGTGCGCAAGAACGTGGCGAAATATGATGAAAACGGCCAGAAGATGCAGGCAAAAGAGCATCAGGAACTTCTCGACAAAGGGTTCACCCTGACAAAAGACAGGAAGCATATCCAAGACCCACGGCCATGGCAATTTAAAAAGAAAAAATTATGTTAGGAGCAATGATAGGAGATATTGCTGGCTCAAAATATGAGTTCAACAATACGTTTGATTATGATTTCGAGATGTTCGGCGAAGGATGCGACTTCACCGATGATACCATCTGTACGGTGGCGATAGCCGATGCGATATTGAACGGGCGAAGCTATCAGGAAAGCCTGCTGGATTGGTGCCGCCGCTATCCTTCTCCAAAAGGAGCGTATGGCGGAAGATTCGCGGGGTGGATTCGTTCTCTTGATCCGCAGCCATATAATAGTTTTGGCAATGGTTCGGCAATGCGAGTATCGCCGGTATCTTAGCTATTCGATGACCTGTCGCAGGTTTTGGAAGAGGCAGAGAAAACGGCTCTTCCTACTCATAACCATCCCGAAGGAATCAAGGGAGCCAAAGCCGTGGCTCATGCCATCTGGCATTTCCGCAAGAGCAGATTCTCAGAAGAATCTAAGGAGTGTAAAGATAAGAATTCTAAAGAATCTGATGATAAGGCAATGAAAGCCTTCAAGGATATCGCCCGCAGCTATTACGAGGATTTCGATACGCGAGATTATCCGAAAGGCAAATTCGATGAAACCTGCATGGATGCCGTGCCATTATCTTTCTATCTCCTCTCGCAAGCCTCATCCTTCGAGGATGCCATCCGCCTAGCCATATCTCATGGCGGCGATAGCGATACCATCGGAGCCATCGTTGGCAGCATCGCCGAAGCCCGATTCGGTATTCCACAAGAGATTAAGAACAGAGCTATGGAATATCTGCCGGATGAGATGCAAGATGTATTGAAACAATTTGCAGGGAAATGCGAAATAAAGCCCAAATAATTTGGTGTTATCGAAGAAAAGTCTTAACTTTGCCCCATACATATTAAAAAAGTAAGATTATGCAAGAATATCAATTGGATTTCGTAACCTATTGCGTTGGCAACTTAGCCGACCGATTGAACATGAGTGCCAGTAAGGTATATAAGATGTTACGGTCAACAGATATCTTAAATGGCTATATGATACCCTGCTATGATGTGCTCCATACTTTCGGAAAGGAATACATCATGGACGATTTGATTAACTTGTTAAAGAAACGAGGAGCATTGAAATGAAAGTTTATCACGCATCAAAATTCATCATAGAATCACCAGACATTTATCATTCTCGTGATTTATTGGATTTCGGCAAAGGATTCTATCTGACATCACTTGTCGAACAGGCGAAGAAATATGCCCAACGATTTCTCTTTCAGGGCGACAAAGCATATCTTAACCAATACATCTTAGATGAAAATTTAGACAGAGAATATAAGATAAAAGAGTTTATTGGCTACAACGAAGAGTGGTTAGATTTCGTTGCTTTATGCCGAATTGGGAAACAAACAAATAAGTTTGATATGGTTACAGGTGGTATAGCAGATGATAAGGTATTCAATACCATAGATCTTTACTTCTCCGGTAACATCAGCAAAGAAGAAGCACTTAAACGCTTAAAGTTTATTCATCCCAATCACCAGATATGTATTTTAAATCAAGATATTTTGAACAAGCATCTGCACTTTCTTCAGTCAGATGAAATAATATAAGGAGGGACTTTCATGGAAGCAAACAAGACAATACTTCAAATGAAATATGCTCGCATAGTACCTATCTTTGCAGAGCAAACAGGCATTACGTTGGAAGATGCTCTAGATTTCTTTTATACTTCTTCTATTTATCAAATGATGAATGAAGGCATTGCTGATATGCATTGCAGAAGCGATGGATATTTGGCGAATTTAGTAAAAGAAGAGTGGAAAAATAAAATTGCATAGATTCCTAATTCACACTACAGCTTATTCTTCCGGACGATATGAGAGAAATATCGGCTAGAATAAGTGTAGCACCTAGGCTCAGCAAAGCTGCTGACGCAGTCAGCAGACCTGCCGACTAGGCTCGGCAGACCTGCTGAGCCTAGTGACAACTGCTGAGAAGGTATCTTCTGGAACCCAAGGAGTAATGTCTTTCAACTCACGAAGACGCTTGCATCAACCTATAGAGTCGACTCCTTTATTCCATCGAGCCGACTCCGTCATCCAGTAGAACCAACTCATTCTGCTAAATCAACCCTATCTACAACCTTCTCCAGGCAGTTAATCATTATGATACTGCTTATCAGAAATCGTGGTCACAATAGCACTCAGCTTCTGCATTTTCTCCCCATTTATTTCCTGCACATAAAAGTTTTTTTGTGAGAAAAGTATCAAAGTATCATTATTTAGAGAAAATAACATTCTAAACATCTGATACATTGCGACATACAAAAATGAGACTTTCGAAATATTTTACAGAAAAGTATCATCGAAGTATCATAAAATTGCAAGAAGTATCATAAATTTCGGCTTTGAGGTAAATTAAAAGGCTAAAAAGAAATATCTACTATTCCAGTTTTATAAAATTAATAGCGTCTACTTTTTCAGAATGTAAAGAATGTCAATACAAACTAGGAATAAGAGAAAAGATTGACAACCAGAATTAGGAACAAGAGCACATAAAGTGGTCTGTAAGAGACCATTAAGCGGTCTGTAAGAGACCATCAAGTGGGCACTCAGGGACCAAGTGTCGGGCATTGAGAGAACAAGTAGCGGGCACTCATTGCCCATATAACAGGCATCGAGTACCCAAAGTATCGGACGATTTTTGGGCACTTCTCGCAAGTCGGCGGCTTCGATATTATGCATGATGCTTTATGACGATTTTGTGATGGTTTTATGATGGTTTGGTGATACTTCTATGGCAATTTCATGATACTTCTATCATATTCATGGTAAGCGGCTCCGCGTTTATACCTTGCCCTTTATCGTAAAAGTTCTTACCTTTG
>DAWDQD010000053.1:0-20372 GCA_052349145.1 Segatella copri
GGGAGTGGGAATGAAAGTTAAGAACAAGCCTTGACACAGTTTAAATTACACCCCCCCGAAACCGCCGTATGCGGAACCGCACGTACGGTGGTGTGGGAGGTCGGTAAATGTGAAAATAGGAGGCAAATGCCTTTTATGATTAGCATTTACCTCCTACCCGATTGTCGTCATATTTCTTTCATTCAACACTCAACATTTACCTCTCAACATTCACCATTCTCTAACTTTTTCAGAAACTTTTCCCAGAAAACTTTTGGAGATATGAAAATAAAACCGTAACTTTGCGCTATAGAATTTTAAAACAGATGGTTCATCGTGGCATATAGACCCTTGATTATATGGTGACATTCGTAATCTACATCTCCGCTTTCTGTTTTTTATGAATTGCTCAGATTCTTAATGATTTCCAAAGACAGCTGGGTAGCTTTGGCAACCTGTTCGGCAGAAAGTCCCATTGCCAGCAATCGTTGTGCTGTTTCTGTGTTGGCCTCATGTTTGCCTTCTGCTCTACTTTTTCCATACCTTCCTTCATGCCCTTTTCCATACCTTCTGCTATACCTTCACGCTTAGCAGTGTCTACGGAATTCTTGATGTCGCGATATGCCATCTTGCTGGTCTCGTACTCCCTCATTTCCTGCGGAGTAAACTTGGCTATCTCGGCTTCCTCGAAGAGGCGGTCGAAGACCTTGTCGCACAGTTCTTTAGGGCGCTGGGTAAGTTTATAGAGGTTCTTCAGAGCATAGAGCCACTTCTCGTAGAGCGTATCCAGTTCTTCCAGGGGTTTGTTGAACTTGGAAATCTCTACATAAATATATTCGAGCTTTTCGTAAAATACTTTGTGGGTAGCGGTGTCGCACAACTGCACATGATGGCGGATTTTCTCCTTGTCGAATGCATCCTCGTTCATGCTGAAGTTGAGCGGGGCTACGGTATAGACATGATTGAGCTTGAAATCCCATTCATTCCCCTTTGGTGCCTGTTCACGGATAGGGAAGGTTGAGTAGAAAAGGGCGAGATCCTTGAAATACGTCTGGTAGGCATTCTGCATTTCTACGATGAACTTCTCGCCGTTTTCGCCCTCGCAATATACATCGAAGATGGCTCTGCGGTCGGTATAGACATCTCCCAGATGCTCTGGATTCAGATACGATACGTCCTTCACAACCTGTCTGCCATTAAACAAGCTGTTGAGGAAGCAAATGAGCAAATCCTTGTTCATTGCTGTTCCAAAAATTCGCTTGAAACCGAAGTCGGTCAGCAAGCTGATGTATCTTTCTTCTACCTGCTTCATAATCATCTGTTTAAAAAATCCATGTCGCAAAGGGCGACTCTAGTTAAAAGAATGATAAAACCTTTTCTACCAACATATCATGCTGAGCTTCAACTAAGCCTGATTCAACTTTGTTGATAAAGCCCTCAATCTCACTTTCACTCATAATCCTTAATTATTTTAAATTTAACAATATCCTTAATCTTTGTTGGAATAAGATCTGGTTGCTAAAGTAGTTTTAAATTCTTTGGATGCAAATATACTTCAAAATCTAGATAACGCCAAATATTTGAATGAAATTAACATCATTATTGACCAAATAACTGAACTTCGCATATCAGGAAGTTCAGTAAGTAATAAAAGCGTTCTTTGTATATATGTAACAAGGCGCAACCTTCTCACGAAGACTGCGCCTCTAATAGTTTTCTTTTTTTGTTTAATTTTTAAGAGAGTATTAACATATATATTTTTTTTGTAAGTGTAAGTTTCTTACTTCTTTATTTCTTTTGCTCTGAACTTTATGGCTCGAAGAACTTAATCTGTGTTCCATTTGCCAACTGAGTTCCTGCCATATTAAAGTTGAATGCTGTAGGATTTGGTTTCTTCTCATCCTTTGGATCAACTTCGTAACCATAAACAACCAAATAAGCTTCAACCTTGCTTTTATCCTGGGTAACTTGTCCGAAAGTATATCGGCTGTTTCCGCTAGAATAGCAATAGAACTTAACCTTATGTGTAGCACCACCATATTCCAGATTTACAGTAATAGCATCAGGGAAGAGCATGAACTGGATAAAAGGTGTAACTGTATAGTAATATACAACACTCTTGAAGCTAACCGGCATCTCATATTTCTTCAATGCTTCCTTCAGGTCTTTCGTGTCAACATTTTCTGGAATGTAACGGGCGAAGATCTTTACAGGGAAGTTGTTAACGGTCATTACAGTATCTTTGCCATCTCCGTGGATAGATGTAGTGACATCTAAGGTGTCGTGATATTCCTTTTTGCCGTCTTTTTCTGTAACATGCTCGTCGCTCACGTAAGCGAGTTTGCTCATGCGGCTACCTGATGTCTTGAGATAGCAGGTCTGCTTTTCTGCTTGTGTGAGCGGCTGATAATAGCTGTTGTTATCATCGCCTGTATTACAAGAAGTGAATGCGAAAGCTGCAACGAAGGCAGCTACAATTGAGAATAATTTGATTTTTTTCATTTTGCTATTATGTTTTGATTCTTATTTTCTCATATTTCTCAGCCTAAATGCACCCCGATATAGTTGCCCGAGGCACTTCAGTTCTTCTATAAAACAAGAAAAGGCGGGAAACTTGCATCACTTTTAGTTAATCTCTGTTAATGCTCTTCACTTGTCCATTTCATAGAGCACTTTTGCCAATGTATCGTAACCTCTGACTTTCAGTTCTTAGTTGTTTGAGCTTTTTACTGTATTAAGTCTAGGTTTGTCTTACATAGCTATGCAAAGTTAGTTTTTTATTTTGAAATACGCAAGAAATTTATGATTTTCTTTCTATTTTTCGCATAAAAATACTACTTTTGTGGAGATTTTAGGGATTATTCACCTAAAAGCGGAATGAATCGTGTAGACTCTGAGTCTCATGGAAAATGAATTAATGATGAATCTGATATGAAAAATAAAGTAGGTACATTTAAGATTTGGCTGTTGGCGATAGCTGCAGTAGTGGCGTTTTCTGTCTTGCCGAAGGTTTCTTTGCTGGCAACAGAAGATCAGGCACTTGTTGTAAAGGAGAACAAGCAGGAGGCTGCTGATGCTGCGGGCGTTGAACCGTCTGCAGAGAATAAGCAGGAAACTGCTGGAGAGGATGCGAATCTGGAGGCGCAGGGGCTGGAGATTCCGGTATCTAAGTTAAAGGTATCTGAAACCATCAAGCATCGGTTGGCTTATACGGTATCTTATAATCATGATACGCGACAGCCGAATTGGGTAGCCTGGGCGCTGACGGGGGAGCATGCATCTGGTAAGTTGCCGCGCGGTAAGTTTGCTGATGATGAGGAGATGCCGGCACCCGTGGGTACTTTGGCGGATTATTACAACAGTGGTTTGGACAGGGGACACATGTGTCCGGCTGGTGACAACAAATGGAGTCAGCAGGCGATGGATGAATGTTTCCTGATGACCAATATGTGTCCGCAGAACCACAGTCTGAATGCGGGGGTATGGAACACGATAGAGCAGCAGTGCCGCAACTGGGCGAAGCAGTATGGTAAGGTTTATATTGTCTGCGGACCGATATTTCTGAATAAGGAGCATCGCAAGTTGGGTAAGAACAAGGTGGTAGTGCCTGATGCCTTCTTCAAGGTGGTTCTTCATACGGGCAAGAATCCGCAAGCCATCGGCTTTATCTGCCGTAACCAGTCGCAGAAAGGCAGAAAGAAGACGGAATTCGTAAATTCAGTGGATGAAGTGGAGCGTATCACCGGCTATGATTTCTTCCCTCAGCTTCCGGATGATGTTGAGAAGAGGGTAGAGGCTAAGGCTGAAATGTTTTAAAAAGGAATTTCTGCAGTATCCGGTAATAGGATATAACAAAAAAAGGCTTTCCGTAATGGAAAGCCTTTTTCTTGAAGATCTGTGACTCGCATGGGGCTCGAACCCATGACCCCAACATTAAAAGTGTTGTGCTCTACCAGCTGAGCTAGCGAGTCAATCTTCTGCTTTATGTTTCAAAAGCGAGTGCAAAGGTACGGCAAAAATCTGAAATAACCAAATATTTTGCCATATTTTTACTGATTTTCTTCATTTTTATCTGAAATCGGGACATTTTCGCCCGTTTCTTCATGATATTGCGGCTTCTCCTTCGTTACATACCGCTGCCAGTAGGCTATGATGAGCGTTGTGAGCGGAAGGGCTACAATCAATCCCAGGAAGCCCAGAAGTGCACCCCAAACCGAGAGACTCAAGAGGAGAATGGCTGGATTCAATCCCATCGCCTTACCCATGATCTTCGGGGTAACTACCATGTCGGTGATGACCTGCACCACACAGAACACCAGAACTGCCAGACCGAATACCAGCCAGAAGTTCTGACCTGTGTCGGCAGCCTTCAGCATGGCAAGGAATGCCGTAGGGATGAGGGCGAAGGTATGGAGATACGGAACCAGGTCCATGATGCCGATGAGAATACCCAGACCTATCGCCATCGGGAAACCGATGATGGTAAAACCGATGCAGAACATGATGCCCATACAGAGCGCTACCAGTCCCTGACCACGGATATAGTTGTTGAGCTCGCGCTCCACATCCTTCATCAGCGCACTCCAGAACGGACGGTTCTTCTTAGGGAAGATTCTCACCCAGTTGGCTGTCAGCGTCTCATAATCGAGCAGGATGAAGAACATATATAATAAGGTAATCATCGATGCCACGATACTCATCAGTACCATGGCCGTCTGGCTGACTACCGAGAAGACCTTAGGCATGGTGGTCTTGATGGCATCGCTGAAGTCCTTGCTTTTCAGAAAAAGCTCTATCTGTTCCTGGTTGGCCTGCAGCCAGTCTTTGATCAGCGCCGTCAGGTTGTTGGTATGAGTCGTCTGATGCAGCCATCGTGTCAACACCTCACTGAGTTTGTCAAACTGGTCAATCATCGGAGGGATGATGAGCCACAGCACGCCTCCTATAACAGCGATAGCCGTTCCCATGGCGATGAGGATAGACAGCGCACGTATTCTGATGTGGAGTTTGTTTTCGATAAACTTCACGACCGGATAGAGCAGGTAAGCGAAAAACCATGCAATGAAGAATGGCAGCAGTACGCTGCTCAGATAATTGGTCATGTAGAGCACGGCCAGTACGATGAGGGTAACACCCGCCCATCTTATAAATTTATCAAATGTAATCTCCTTTCCCATAACTGTTCCTTTTGTTATAATTTTTCGTTAAGAATCGCCTTCTGGTAGCATTCTCTGCAGAGCGGCTCGTATTCATCTTTCTCGCCCAGAAGCACCCGTTTGTCGTTATTGATCAACCGGTGGCTCACATAGGCGACCGATCCGCACTTTACGCAGATGGCATGAACCTTGGTCACCTCGTCGGCGATGGCACAGAGAGCAGGAATCGGACCGAAGGGAACTCCCTTGAAGTCCATATCCAGTCCTGCCACGATGACTCTCACGCCACGGTTGGCGAGTTCGTTGCATACCTCCACGAGTCCATTGTCCAGGAACTGGGCTTCATCGATACCCACCACGTCGATATCAGAAGCCAATAGCAGTATCGATCCAGAGGACTCAATAGGAGTAGACCGGATAGAGTTCTGATCATGGCTCACTACATCTTCCTCGGAGTAACGAGTGTCAAGCGCCGGCTTAAAGATTTCCACCTTCTGCTTGGCGAACTTCGCACGCTTCATTCTTCGGATCAATTCCTCTGTTTTTCCGGAGAACATCGATCCGCACACCACTTCAATTCTTCCGGGACGGTGTGCCTCCCCAATTAGATTTTCTGTCATTTCGGGGGCAAAATTAATAATAAGGTTTTAAAAAATGCAAAGAAACGCGTTTTTTTTTTGCTATGAAAGATTAATTAACTACATTTGCGGTCAGTATGGGCACATTATACATCGTTCCGACTCCAGTTGGTAACATGGAGGACATGACAATGCGAGCCATTCGCATACTGAAAGAAGCGGATTTGGTACTCGCTGAGGACACTCGAACATCGAGTGTCCTGCTGAAGCATTTCGATATCAGAAATCGATTAGTGGCTCACCATAAGTTTAACGAACATGGCACATCTTCTGCCATCGTAGAGCGACTGAAGGGTGGCGAAACCATTGCCTTGATCAGCGATGCCGGAACACCGGGTATCAGCGATCCTGGTTTTTACCTCGCCCGCGAGGCAGCCAAGGCAGGCATCACGGTGCAGACTTTGCCTGGACCTACGGCATGCATACCGGCCATCGTTTCATCGGGTTTGCCATGCGACCGTTTCTGCTTCGAAGGATTCATTCCGCAGAAAAAGGGCAGACAGACCTATTTTGAGTCATTGAAGGATGAGGTGCGCACCATGATTTTCTATGAGTCGCCTTATCGTGTGGTGAAAACCTTGCAGCAGTTTGCCGAGGTTTTCGGGGATGACAGACAGGTGAGCTGTTGTCGTGAAATATCTAAACTCCACGAGGAGAGTGTGAGGGGTACGCTTGCCGAGGTTATCGCTCATTTTGAGGAGACAGAACCAAGGGGCGAATTTGTCATCGTATTGGCAGGAAAAGATCCTAAACAGCTCAAGGAGGAGATGAAGGAAAAAAAGCGTGAAGAGCGCCGGCAGAAGAAAAACGGGGCTCGCAGGGATGAAGAAAGTAATGAATAAAGTATAGGAAGCGACGCGTTATACGCGAAAAGATAATTTTTTTAATCAAACATTAAAAAGGAAAATGATTATGAAAAAGCTATTATTTGCGGCATGTTTAGCTGCTTTTTGCTTGACCAGTTGCAACAACGGCAAGAACAACACCCAGGATTTGGCAAATCAGCAGAATGATTCGCTAAACAGTATCATCGCTCAGAAGGATGGCGAAATTAACGATATGATGGGTACATTGAATGAAATCCAGGATGGTCTGAACCAGATCAGTGAGGCTGAGCACAGGGTAACTCTCCTGAAGAACGGTGAGGGTGCCAGCAAGAGACAGCAGCTCAAGGAGAATGTTCAGTTCATCGCTACCCGTATGCAGCAGAACCGCGAACTCCTGGCTAAACTGCAGAAGCAGATGGCTAACAGCTCTTTGCAGGCTGATCAGTTGAAGAAGACCATCGCAAACCTTCAGAAGCAGATTGCACAGAAGGATAAGGAACTCCAGGCGCTTCGCGAGGAGTTGGATAAGAAGGATATTCATATTGCAGCACTCGACGAGACTATCAACAATCTGAATACCAAGACCTCTCGTCTTACTACTGAAAGCAACCAGAAGACAGAGACAATCAATGCACAGGACAAGCAGCTCAACACTGCCTGGTACGTATTCGGTACCAAGAAGGAGTTGAAGGAGCAGCATATCATGGAAAAGGGTAAGGTAATGACCGGCAATTTCAACAAGAGTTATTTCACCAAGGTTGATATCCGCAACATTTCTGAAATCAAGTTGATGTCAAAGTCGGCTAAGTTGCTCACTACCCACCCATCCAGCTCTTATGCATTGGTACGTGATGCTAACAAGCAGTATACTCTCCGCATCACCAATCCACAGATTTTCTGGAGCACCAGCAAGTATCTTGTAGTGCTCGTTAAGTAATTATCTCTTTCTCTGAAAGAAATCCTGCATGAGTGCGCGGCACTCATCTTCCAATACGCCCGATGTAACTGTCGTCTTAGGATGCAGTGCATCGGGCGCATATTTTGTATACCCCCTTTTCTCGTCGCTGGCACCATATACCACGCGGCTGATCTGTGCCCATCCCAGCGCTCCGGCGCACATCACGCAGGGTTCTACCGTAACGTATAGGGTACAGTCTTTCAGGTATTTTCCTCCCAGCATGTTGGCTCCCGAAGTGATGGCCTGCATTTCGGCATGAGCCGTAACATCGGTCAGCATCTCCGTAAGATTGTGGGCACGCGATATGATCCGATCCTTACAAACGATGATGGCGCCTACCGGAATCTCGTCTTCATCGAATGCCGCCTGAGCCTCCATCAGGGCACGGCGCATGTATGCTTCGTCTTTTTTCTTAATATCTTCCATTGTTTTTCGTGCAAAATTACATAAAAAAGTTTGAAGTGTGGACTTTTTTTGTTATTTTTGCAAGGTAAAAGCATCTTTTGGTGCAAAATAAAGAAAATAGACTATGGCAGAGCATAATGAATTAGGCAAATGGGGAGAAGACGAGGCTACGCTCTATCTCGAGAATGAAGGCTATGTCGTCATCGACAGAGACTGGAAAGCCGGCAAGCGGGATCTGGATATCCTTGCCGTTTCGCCGGATGGTAAGACGCTGGTTGTGGTAGAGGTCAAGACCCGTTCGGGTGAAGAATACCAGCAGCCCGAGGAAGCCGTAGATGCCAGGAAGATGCGTAATCTGGCAATAGCCGCCAATACTTACGTCAAGGAACAGAAGGTGGAAAAAGAACTTCGCTTTGATATTGTTACCGTGGTAGGGGTAGGGCATCAGGTGAAACGCATCGAGCATCTTGTGGATGCCTTCAACCCGTTGCTGATTGGATAACCCGTTGTGATTTGCTATACATTATTATATAGACATGGAAAAGAAGATTATACGATTAAAGGAAGTGGATTCCACGAATACCTTCCTGAAGAATTTGGATACTTATGATGAAGATGCGCTGACCATTGCCATTGCTGATTATCAGACAGCAGGCAGGGGACAGGGCGTGCATACCTGGGAGAGTGAGCCGGGCAAGAACCTCCTCTTCAGTATGATGATGTGTCCTAAGTGGGTACCTTTGCGCCAGCAGTTCCTCCTTTCCGAGGCTGGTGCGCTCGCCGTGAAGGACGCTCTTGATTCCTATACGGACGGCATTACGCTGAAATGGCCGAATGATGTGTACTGGTATGACAAGAAAATCAGTGGCACGCTGATAGAGACTGCCATCGGCTCCAAGGGCATCAAGCGCTGCATCTTCGGTATCGGTATTGATGTCAATCAGACTGAGTTCCACAGCGATGCGCCCAACCCTGTATCTCTGGCTCAGATTCTGGGTCATGAGGTGGATAGGGAAGAGGTGCTGCAGAAGGTGATTGAGGCTTTCTGCAAATACTACGAACTTCTGCGTCGTGCCGACTATATGGATGTGTCGGGCATCTATCATCTTTCTCTCTACCGTCGCAAGGGCTATCACTGGTATGAGGATAAGGACGGTAAGTTCGAGGGCGCCTTCGTAGAGGTGGAGGACGATGGTCATCTCATCCTTCATGACAAGAAGGGAGTAATACGCTCGTATGCGTTCGGAGAAATCAAGTTCCTAATTAATAGTTAATAGTTAATGGTTTATAGGAGGCTACGCCCTATAAACTGTTAACTGTAAATTGTAAATTAAAATAAAATGGCAAAGTTTAAAAGAATTCTTTTGAAATTGAGTGGCGAGAGTCTGATGGGCAAGCAGAGCTTCGGCATCGACCCAGAGCGCCTGAGTGATTATGCTAAGCAGATAAAGGAGGTCCATGAGATGGGCGTTCAGATAGGCATTGTGATTGGTGGTGGTAACATCTTCCGCGGTTTGAGCGGAAGCCAGAAGGGTTTCGACCGTGTCAAGGGCGACCAGATGGGTATGTGTGCTACCGTTATCAATTCCCTGGCATTGAGCAGCGCACTCGGAGCCTTGGGTGTTAAGAACAAGGTGCTTACTGCCATCCGCATGGAGCCTATCGGCGAATTCTACACCAAGTGGAAGGCGATTGAGGCGATGGAGGCTGGCTATATCTGCATCTTCTCTGCAGGTACAGGCAGTCCATACTTCACTACCGATACCGGTTCTTCTCTCCGCGGTATAGAAATCGAGGCTGACGTGATGCTCAAGGGTACCCGTGTAGACGGCATCTATACCGCCGACCCAGAGAAGGATCCTACAGCTACCAAGTTCAAGGACATTACCTATGATGAGATTTACACCAAGGGCTTGAAGGTCATGGATTTGACTGCTACCACCATGTGTAAGGAAAACAACCTTCCTATCTACGTGTTCAATATGGATGTTGTAGGTAACCTCAAGAAGGTGATGGATGGAGAGGAGATCGGTACGCTCGTACACAACTAAACTTCTCTCAACAGGAAGAAAAAACAAATGCGACTGGATTCACATCTAGCCGCATTTTTCAATTAACAATCTTACTAAAACTGTATATCCCAATAAAGGGGATTTCTTCTATTTCGTCTTCTTCAGATAAATAATCGCCGAGATGATGACGTATGCCACGATGACAAGCCACCAGCCGGTGAGGAAACCGGTCAGACCATCGAGTGCTACCGAAGTAGCGATGATGATGATGGTGAGCGCGGCAAAGCCATATTTCACCTCATTGCCCTTGAAGCCCCACTGCTTGAATTTCAAGGCGAAAAGAGGCATCTCGCAAACCAGCAGATAGCTGGTGATGAGAATCAGAGCCAGAATGATGAATACCGACCACGCATATCCTTCTAGCCAGCTTGGATTGAACACAATCAGCGAACCCCAGAACAGGGCGTTGGCTGGTGTAGGAACACCGATGAAAGAGGTAGTCTGGCGCTCATCAAGATTAAACTTAGCCAGTCGCAATGCCGAGAAGGCTGCGATGATGAAGGCTGCGTAAGGCAGCCATGGGCGCAAAGGCTCCAGAAAACCCGGATATTCCATCACAAAGAGTTGTGAGAATACGATGGTGGCAGGAGCCACACCGAAGGTTACGTCATCTGCCAGCGAATCGAGCTCCTTGCCTATTGGCGATGAAACGTGCAGCAGGCGGGCGCTCATGCCGTCAAAGAAGTCGAATACGGCTCCGATGATAATCCATAACAATGCCATCTTTGGGTTCCCGCCGAAGGCAAACGATGTTGCGATGCAGCCCGAAACCAGGTTGCAGCAGGTTATCGTGTTTGGAATATGTTTCTTGATACTCATTTCTTTACAGTATATTATGATAGAGTGAAAGCCGGAAGTATGTTCCGGCTTGCCCTCTATCTGTCAATATGTTATTTCAATTTAGCGATGATGGTCTGGTCGCCAGTAGTTGACTGTCCCATCTTTACGCATACTTCTGTACCTACAGGCAGGTAGACATCCACGCGTGAACCCAGCTTGATGAATCCCAGGTGCTCGTCGATGAAGCATTCTTCCCCTTCCTTGGCATAGGTTACGATGCGGCGTGCCACTGCACCGGCAATCTGTCGGCAGAGTACATCCACTCTCTCAGGTGTGGTAATCATCACGTCGGCATGCTCGTTTTCCTCGCTAGCCTTAGGCAGCCATGCCTTGTGGTAGTTGCCGTCCACATGCTTCACGAATTTTACCTTTCCGTCTACCGGGAACCAGTTGGCATGAACATTCCAGAGGCTCATGAAGATGGAAATCATCAGGCGGCGGTCACCGAAGTAGGGAGCATTCTCCACCTCTTCTATCACCACAATCTTTCCGTCGGCTGGTGCTACTACCAGTTTCGAAGTATCCTCTACGTTGAGGTATCTGACAGGACAACGGTAGAAGTTGAGCACGATACCATATACCGTACCGAACACAACAACAAAAGCCCAGAACGGAATCTTGTTGTCTAAGGTTGTCCACAATATAGCCGCAATGGCTACTAACGCTATCGCTCCGGTAACCAGCTGATCGGTACCTTCGCGGTGCAATCTTATCTTCTTTAATTTCTTTATTTTCTGTCCCATATAGTAGGATTAAGTTTTTATTGGTGCAAAGGTACGTCATTTTTATCACTTTTGCAAATTTTTTGTGGGTTTCTTTTACCTTTTTCAATATTTTCGCATATTTCTTTTGGCTTTTTCAATATTTCGCCGTAACTTTGTTGTCAAAATTCGAATTTTAAACAGATAATGGAAGATTTTGTTCATTTGCATGTACACACCCAATACTCCATCCTCGACGGCCAGTCGAAGATACCGCATCTGGTAGATAAGGCCATCAAGGACGGCATGAAGGGTATGGCGGTAACCGACCACGGTGTGATGTTCGGCATCAAGGAACTCACCGACTATTGCGGCAAGATTAATAAAGACCGCAAGAAGGAGGGACTCGAACCTTTCAAGCCTATCATAGGCTGCGAGATGTATGTGGCACGCCGAACCAAAGCCGACCGAGAGAAGGATAAGGGCGATATGAGCGGTTATCACCTCATTGTACTTGCCAAGAATTATAATGGATACAAGAACCTCATCAAGCTGGTGAGCAATTCGTGGGTGGATGGTTACTACATGCGCCCACGAACCGACCGTGCCGATCTGGAGAAGTATCACGAAGACCTCATCGTCTGTTCGGCATGTATTGCAGGCGAGGTGCCATCCAAGATTCTGCATGGTGACCTGGAAGGAGCCCGCGAGGCTTGCCAGTGGTACCACAACCTCTTTGGCGATGATTACTATCTCGAGCTCCAGCGACATAAAGTGCCCGATGATCCAAGTCTGCTTGCCAACCGAGAGACTTACGAGTTGCAGCAGCGTGCCAACAAGGAACTTATCAAGATGGCAAGGGAGTTTAACATCAAACTGGTGTGCACCAACGACTGCCACTTCGAGGATAAGGAGACTGCCGAGGCTCACGACCATCTGCTCTGTATCGCTACCGGCAAGGATCTCGACGACCCTAACCGTATGCGCTATTCCAAGCAGGAATGGTTCAAGACCCGCCAGGAGATGAACGATGTGTTCTCGGATATCCCCGAAGCGCTTTCCAATACCCTCGAAGTATTGGATAAGGTGGAGATTTACAGCATCGATCATGGTCCTATCATGCCTTTCTTCCCGATTCCGGAGAGTTTCGGTACCGAGGAGCAGTTGCGGCAGAAGGTATCAGAAGAAGACCTCTACAAGGAGTTTACCTCTGATGAGAACGGCAAGAACCCGCTGCCACCAGAGGAAGGTCAGAAGGTAATCGACCGATTGGGCGGTTACGATAAGATATACCGTATCAAGTTTGAGGCAGAATATCTGCGCCACCTTGCCTACGAGGGAGCCAAAAAGCTTTATGGCGACCCGCTGCCCGAGGATGTAGACGAGCATGTAAACTTCGAGCTCCATGTGATGAAGACCATGGGCTTCCCGGGCTACTTCCTCATTGTGTCAGACTTCATCAGGGCGGCGCGCGAGGAACTCGGCGTGATGGTGGGCCCGGGACGTGGATCTGCGGCAGGTTCGGTGGTGGCTTACTGTTTGGGCATTACCAAGATTGACCCATTGAAGTACGACCTCCTGTTTGAGCGTTTCCTGAACCCAGACCGTGTGAACCTTCCGGATATTGATACCGACTTTGATGATGACGGTCGAGGCAAGGTGCTGAGATGGGTAATGGATAAGTACGGTCATGAGAACTGTGCCCATATCATTACCTACGGTTCCATGGCCACGAAGAACTCCATCAAGGACGTGGCGCGTGTAGAGAAGTTGCCGTTGGATAAGGCGAATGCACTCTGCAAGGCTATCCCAGACCGTTTGCCTGACGGTGCCAAGATGAACCTGACCAATGCCATCAAATATACCCCAGAGCTGCGCGAGGCAGAGTTCTCCAACGATCCCCGCGAGAGCAATACCATCAAGTATGCCAAGATGCTCGAGGGAACCATCCGAGGCACGGGTATCCATGCCTGCGGATTCATCATCTGCCGCGACCCTATCAGCAACTGGGTGCCTGTATCTACTGCCGATGACCCTGATTTCCCGGGACTGAAGACGGCGGTAACGCAGTACGACGGCCATGTCATCGAGACCACCGGTCTGATTAAGATGGACTTCCTGGGCTTGAAGACCCTCTCCGAGATGAAGGAGGCATGCAAGGTTATCAAGCAGACTACGGGCGATGTCGTTGACCTCGATACCATCCCTATCGATGACGAACTGACCTATCAGCTCTATCAGCGCGGTCAGACCATCGGAACCTTCCAGTTCGAGTCGCCGGGTATGCAGAAGTATCTCCGTGAGCTGAAGCCTACGGTGTTCGAGGATCTCATCGCCATGAACGCCCTCTACCGTCCGGGACCTATGGATTACATCCCTGACTTCATTGCCCGCAAGAACGGCAAGCAGGAGATTACCTACGATATCCCGTGTATGGAGAAGTATCTGAAGGATACCTACGGCATCACGGTTTATCAGGAGCAGGTGATGCTTCTTTCCCGTCAGTTGGCGAGCTTCACCCGAGGCGAGTCTGATGCGCTGCGTAAGGCGATGGGTAAGAAGAAAAAGGCCATCGTAGATGCGATGAAGCCTAAGTTCATCAAGCAGGGACAGGAGAACGGCCACGACCCGAAGGTGCTGGAGAAGATATGGGGCGACTGGGAGAAGTTTGCTTCCTACGCCTTCAACAAGTCTCATGCCACCTGTTATTCGTGGGTAGCCTACCAGACTGCCTATCTCAAGGCGCACTATCCTGCCGAATACATGGCGGCGCTGATGACCCGACGCTTTGCACAGATTACCGAAATCACCAAGCTGATGGAGGAGTGCCAGTCGATGGGCATCAAGACCTTGGGTCCGGATGTGAACGAGAGTTACCGCGTGTTCGGTGTGAACGAGCATGGAGAGATACGTTTCGGTCTTTCAGCCATCAAGGGTATGGGTGCTCCGGCAGCCGATGCCATCGTGGCAGAGCGACTGAAGAACGGACCTTATAAGAGCATCTTCGATTTTGCCGAGCGTGTAGATTACTCCAGCGTGAACCGCAAGGCTTTCGAAACCTTGGCGCTGAGTGGCGGTTTCGACAGCTTCGGCATCCGTCGCGAACAGTTCTTCGGCAAGAACAACAAGGGCGAAACCTTCCTCGATACGCTGGTGCGCTACGGTCAGCTCTTCCAGCAGGAACAGCACGAGGCAGCCAACTCACTCTTTGGCGGTACCGAGGCGATAGAAATAGCTACGCCGCCTATTCCTGATGCAGAGAGCTGGAGCACCATCGAACGTCTGAACCGTGAGCGCGAGCTTGTGGGCATCTATCTTTCTGCTCATCCGCTCGATGAGTACAGCATTATCCTCAACTCCCTCTGCAATACCCATTGCTCTGAACTGGGCGACAAGCAGGAGCTGGCAAAGAAGGAGGATGTGGTGCTGGGCGGCATCATCACAGGTGTGAAGTCGAAGTTTACCAAGACGGGCAAGCCGTGCGGTTTCGTTACGCTCGAAGACTTTGAGGGCTCAGGCGAGCTGGCTCTCTTTGGCGAGGACTGGGGCAAGTGGCGCGGCATCATGGTTGAAGGCAGCACCATCTACATCACTGCCAAGTGCGTTTCCCGTTACGGCAATGCCAACTATCTCGATTTTCAGATAGGCAATGTGGAGTATCTGCAGACGGTCAAGGAGAACCGCATCGACCGCTTCACCATCAATGTGGAGAGCGATGCGATAGATGAAACGATGGTTAGCGACCTGCAGACCATTCTGGAGAATGACGAGGGCAAGGCGCAGCTCTTTTTCCAGATACATGATGTAGACAGCAATACCTATCTGCTGATGCGTGCCCGTGAGCATACGGTGGGTGTGGGCCATGCCCTCATCCAGTATATCGAGCAGCATCCTAAGATGAGCTATCAGATCAATTAGAGATAATTTTGTTTAATATTTAAAAGTTTAGAAAAATGGAAGTAACAATTACAACCGAGAATTTCGAGAGCTACAAGAATGGCGAACTCCCATTGGTAGTAGATTTGTGGGCAACATGGTGCGGTCCTTGCCGCCAGATTGCTCCTATCGTATCAGAACTTGCTGAGGAGTTTGACGGCAAGTTGGTAGTAGGCAAGTGTGATGTAGAGGAGAACGACGACATCGCTATGGAGTTTGGTGTCCGTAACATCCCTACCATCCTCTTCTTCAAGGGTGGCCAGCTGGTAGACAAGTTTGTTGGCGCAGCCTCTAAGGCAACCCTCACCGAGAAGTTCCAGGCTCTCCTGTAATCAGCCCGGATAGGAAATGATAAAAGCATCTGGCTTGAGAAAAGATATTCTCAGCCAGATGCTTTTTTTGTTCGGGGCTATCGGAGACTTACCATTCTACGCTTCTTGTTCCGTCTTCTTCTACGGTGATAGTCACTTTGGTGCAGTCTTCCGGCAGCAGTTCTTCTATCAGTTCCGGCCACTCCAGGAAACAGAGGTTGCCGCTGTAGAAATAATCTTCGTAGCCCATATCGTAAACCTCATCGAGTTTCTTGATGCGGTAGAAATCGAAGTGGTAGACAGGTGAGCCGTCGCCCGCTGTATATTCGTTTACGAGGGCGAAGGTAGGAGATGTGATGACATCTTCTACGCCCAGTTCTTCGCAAATGGCTTTTACAAATGTTGTCTTTCCGGCTCCCATCTTGCCATAGAAGGCAAAGACCTTGCCGTCGCCCATGTTCTGCAGAAATTCCTTGGCTGCTTCATGGATCGTGTCTAATGAGTCAATTTTTATCTTCATATATGTTTTCTATAAACTGTTAACTATCAACTATTAACTATTAACTGACAATCATTACCTTTTTCTAGGTGTCAGCGTGATGAGCGGAATGAGCATTTCCTCCATCGAGATGCCGCCGTGCTGGAAGGTATCCTTGTAGTATTGCACATAATAGTTATAATTATTCGGATAGGCGAAGAAACTGTCGCCCGTGGCAAATACATACGAGGTACTCAGGTTAGGTGCCGGCAACTGGGCACGCTGAGGCTCCTTGATGGTGAAAACTTCCTTGCTCTGGTAAGCCAGATTCTTGCCCAGCTTGTAACGCAGGTTGGTGTTCGTATTGCGGTCGCCTACAATCTTGATTGGTTTCGATGCCCTGATGCTGCCGTGGTCGGTGGTGAGCACTACCTGGTAATCGCTCTGCGAAAGGAGCTTGAAGAGCTCGGAGAGAACCGAATGGCGGAGCCAGCTCTGCGTGATGCTGCGGTAGGCACTCTCGTTGTTGGCAAGCTCGCGCACCATCTTAGATTCGGTACGCGCGTGAGAGAGCATGTCGATGAAGTTAATCACCAGCACGTTCAGGTCGTTGTTCCGGCATTCGTTGTAATGCTCCAGAAAGCGGTCGGCACCCTGCGAATCGTTCACCTTGTGATAACTGAAGGTATAGTGCTTTCTGAATCGCTCTATCTGGGTCTGTATCAGCGGCGCCTCGTTGAGGTTCTTGCCTTCCTCCTCGTCCTCATCTACCCAGAGGTCAGGGAACATTTCGGCTATCTTGTTCGGCATCAGACCACTGAAGATGGCGTTGCGCGCATATTGCGTGGCGGTAGGAAGGATGCTCATGTAGAGCTGTTCATCGGTGTCGAACAGGTCGCCGATGTCTTCAGCCAGCATGCGCCACTGGTCATAGCGGAAGTTATCTATCACAATCAGAAACACCTTCTTGCCCTCGTCGAGCAGCGGGAATATCTTGCGCTTGAAGATGTCGGGACTCATCAGATGGCGGTCTCTGTTGTCGGGACTCACCCAGTCGAGATAGTTCTTGGCTATGTATTTGGCGAAACCCTGGTTAGCCTCTTCCTTCTGCATGCCCAGCATCTCTGCCATCGGACTTGCCGTATCGCTCAGCTTCAGTTCCCAGCTTACCAGTCGCCTGTAAATCTCCATCCAGTCTTCCGCCGTTCTGCATTCCATCATCTGCATGGCTATCTGCTGGTAGTCCTGCTGGTATCCGCTCTGCGTCACCTCCGCCACGATGTCTTTGCGGTGGATGTTCTTCTTGAGCGAGAGCAGAATCTGGTTCGGGTTTACGGGTTTAATCAGATAGTCGGCTATCTTTGAACCGATTGCCTGGTCCATGATGTTTTCTTCTTCGCTTTTGGTGCACATCACTACCGGTGTGGCAGGCTGGATGTCCTTGATGCGTAGCAGGGTTTCCAGTCCGCTGAGTCCCGGCATCATCTCATCGAGCAGGATGAGGTCGAAGGTCTGCTGGCGGCAAAGTTCAATGGCATCAGGGCCGTTGCTTACCGTCTGCACCTCGTATCCTTTCTTTTCCAGAAAGATGATGTGTGCCTTGAGAAGTTCTATCTCGTCGTCTATCCAAAGTAATAAACCGTTGCTCATATTTTATATCCTTTTTCTTTTCGGGGTGCTAAAGTACAAAGAAAAATGGAATGAGGAACACGACTTCGTGTTAAAGAGAGTTAATGATGAAGATTCTTTGGTACTTTTTATGAAAACGTTTGTATTACCTTGTGACAAAACCTAAAGACATAGGTTATTTGAAACTTATTTGTATAACTGAACATAAGCATTATGATCAGACGCAATTACTTGAAAAGTTTGTCTATTTAGCAATAATACGACCGGGAATCCGTTTTTTATGGTAAGGTAATTCATAAAAACGAACAATAAATAAAGAAGAAAAACAAGAAACAATGCTCAAGATAGTAATGATTATGCTATGCGGAATAGGTACCGGCTATCTGCTCCGCAACAAGAAAATGAGTTTTATCGGCCGTATCATCACGGCGCTGATATGGGTACTCCTGTTCCTGCTCGGTATCGAGGTAGGTTCTAACCCTCGTATCATCAGCGGTCTTCAGACCCTGGGACTTGAGGCGATAGCCCTGACCTTTGGAGGCAGTCTGGGTAGTGCACTCTTTGCTTGGGCATTGTGGAAGTATGTTACAGCAAAGCAGGCTAAATCGTCGGCTCACGCTGAAACCGGGAAAGGAGGCAAGGCATGAAAGGCAGTTTGATTATCGTAAGCTTCTTTGTTCTGGGTATCATCGTAGGCTTGTGTGATGTGATTCCGGCAGGTCTTCTGGACAGCGACGTGAGCTATTGTGCACTCTGCTGCCTGATGTTCTGCGTAGGTATCAGCATCGGTTGCGATACCTCAGTGCTGAAGAGTTTCAAGAAGGTGAATCCCCGTCTGATGATGCTCCCTGTGATGACCATTCTGGGTACGCTGGCAGGTTGTGCTGCCGTATCTCTCATCTTGAGCCATCGCCAGCTTACCGATTGTCTGGCTATAGGTTCAGGATTCGGATATTACTCACTTTCGAGTATCTTCATCACCGAATACCGGGGTGCCGAACTGGGAACCATCGCCCTTCTTGCCAACATCTTCCGCGAGATTCTCACCCTGCTGTGTGCTCCGCTGCTGGCAAAATACTTCGGCAAACTGGCACCTATCAGTGTAGGTGGAGCTACGACCATGGATACAACGTTGCCTATCATCACCCGATATTCGGGCGAGAGTTTCATCATCGTTTCCATCTTCCATGGCTTCTGTGTCGACTTTTCTGTACCCTTCCTGGTCACCTTCTTCTGTTCTTTGTAGAAATAACTAAAAGCAGTTCTTAAGACCTAAATAAAAAAGCCCCCGATGCGTTATGCACCGAGGGCTTTGCTATGTCGAATCAAAATTTAAAAAACATCTTTTTTTTACCTTTTTACCTTTAAAGAGTAGCCTTGCTGGCTTAACATCCCGCTAGGCTTTTTTACCTTTTTACTTTTTTACCTTTAAAGACTGCAGCTGGTAACTCCGAGCGTAGTAGCGATGGCTGTGAGGAAGGAGATTGCAATCTGCAAAATTGTTTTCCAGGTATTTGCTTTCATCATCTTTATTATTATTTTTAATGTTAAGTGTTATATGTTAATATTAACTTGGCGAGGGGGATACGCTAGCTTTCTACTTGCCGCCCTCAGGCGAGGGCTTTATTCAAGCCCGTCGCCGCCGCCAGTTGTACCGCCGCCCTGTTCAGTGCCGCCACCGGTAGTACCGCCGCCTGTGGTGCCCTCCTCGTCGGTGCCGATATAGCCGCCGTACTCCTGAATCTTGCACTTCTTGCGCAGCTCGGCATTACTCCAACTCTTCGTGTTTCTCACAATCAGGTGTACGCCCTCCACGCTGGCAGCTGTCACCTTCTCCTTGGTATCTTCCGCCTTGGAGCTCATACCGATGGAGAACAGTCCGAGGTCAGAGAGACGCACGCTCTTGCCGTCGAGAATCAGCTCCTGCAGATGGTCGAGTGCATCCATCAGCACACCATGAATAGTACCACGAGAGTAAGGCGAGCCGTGGTCGGAGATATGCGATACGAATCCCTCGAAGTCCACTTCGCGGTCGGTTACCGAAGTAGCATACCACTTCTTCTTACCTGCGTTTTCACCAGTCTGAGGTGTGCGCTGTACTTTACGATATTTCAATGTTCCTTTTACTTCCATGATCTTTAGTTTTAATGTTGAATGTTGAATGTTGACTTGGCGGGGTGCAAGCCTGAACCACACGCTGTTGTGCGCAAGTTTAGCCTCCACACGCCCTGAAAGGGCAGAAGCTCCTAGCCCAGGGCATCGCCCTGGGTTATTATGGGCGCAACCCTGTCGCCCTGTAAGGGCAAAAGCTTTAAACTTGTGATTGATTATTGCCTTTCTTCGAACGACGATGCAAAGATACGCCAATTTTCCGATACCACCAAATTTCAGCGTGTGATAAGGTGCGATTTTCAGCACGCTTTCAATCCGAAACCTGTTAAA
>DAWDQD010000054.1:0-19117 GCA_052349145.1 Segatella copri
TTTGTATTTATTAACACAAAAAGTTGCTCAAAAATTTGGCTATGTCTTAGGAATCTTTTATTGACAAGTATGATACCAGATTTCATCTACTTCTGCCATCTACAAAAGCTGAAGCAGAACTTCTGTATAGAACATGGTTAAATGATAATGCCCTTAAAGATTCTAGTCTCATCATTTTAGGTTCCTCTGACTATGAAGATATTGCATGTAAATACCAAACTAGCTTCATGGGTAAAGGTACTCAAGTTTTACTATTTGAGAGTAGAAACTCAAATACCCCTTTGAATGTACATTCGTTATGTATCAATCGTTATGGATGTAGCTATTTAGCTGGTGCAATGAGTACTGATAGAGACGCAAAAATTTGGGCAGCAACATCTGAAGACTCGATTATCAAAACTGCTATTCGAGGCTTTAAGGATGGATATAATTTACATAACAAAGATCAGAATACACTTAGTGTCAAATATTTAACTAATAAAGAAGAAGGGTTTGCTGTTCCTGATTCCGTATATAAAGAAATGAAAAAGGAATATGATGATGATATCTTTTCTGAAGATATTATATTTCCGTTGCTTGGTTTCTCTGGTTTGGGTATTATTCGCTATGCTAACGAAAATACATTCTTTGCACCATGGATTATCGGAATGGATATAAACCAAAAAGGGTTGAGCATAAATATTCCATTCTCTATGGTTATTAAAATTGGCGATATGCTTAGAGAGATGCTTGAAGATTGGCGAAAAGGAAAGAAATGGGAAAAAGTCATACTGAAAGGAATGGCAGACAATGCCATTGATATCGAGTTTACACCAAATTTCTACGAAAATATCATTATTGGAGACCCGGCAGATTATGAAGAGTTATATAAAATTTATCTTAAAGAAGCTTTAGAAAAAGATGGATATGAAAAGACTAAGTAACAGAATTGAATTTGCATTCAAAAAATGGATATTTTACATCTGTGGAACAGTAATGTTCTTTTTCTCTTTTGTTTCTTGCACAAAAGATGAAGAGGCAACGTTATCTCAGGGAGTCATACATACCTATAAGGTAGCTGTATTTATGGATACCCAGGAAATGACAAGATGGCAGCGGACTGGTAAATGGGCTTTAAAAAACCTAGACAAGGCGCAAAAAAATCTCAAAAACAAAATTAAACTTGAATTGATTTATAAAAATCAAGACGATTCTGATATAGAAAGCTATATGGATCAAGTTGTTGAAGATACTAGTGTTGTTGCTATCATAGGGCCAACATCTTCTATTCTGGCAGAGAAGATGGCACAAAAGATAGCTTCTTGTTCCAAACAGCACAAGCCTATGATTACTCCTGCTGCAACAAACGTTGAATTTCAAAGGAAATTTGCTGCTTGTGACTTTCTTTGGAATTTATCAGAATCAGATATAACACAGATAGAAGTTTTAATGTCAAGGGCGGTAAAGACCGATGAGCATGATAAAAAGATACCAATATATTTGTTGACAAAAGACGATGCAAAATCGTCTGGGGTTAGTAATGTTTATGCTGACTGGTTTGGCTTTATTGCAGAAGAATATGGTCTGGATGTAAAAGGGGTTTATCTTTATAAAAATGAAGATGACGTGCGTCGCTATGCTAGAGAGTTGTGTGGAACAGATTATAAGAAGGCAGATAACGTTTTGGTTTTTAACCCGTCAAATCCAAGCATTGCTGCAGCATTCGATCAAGAAATTGGAATACAAAGAGAGAAACTTTCTAGAGGTAAATATCTGTATATTCCTAGAATTTTATGTTCTGATACCTTTGTTTCCGATGAAACTGCTGCATCTATGAGAAATGCCGATTATGAAGGTGTAGATCTTTTCTCAAATCCAGAAACAGGTTTTCATATTGCTTATGAAAAGCATTTTGGAGAGACTTTGACCAATGGTGAGGCACAATATTATGATGCTATTTGCTTATTAACTTATGGCTTGGAACATCGGTTTATTACTCAGTCAAGTCTCGTTAAAGCTATCAACGATATTGTAGATGGGCAAGAAAAAAGTGGATATAGTTGGTATCCTGAAGATATGGCTATAGTTTTGCAAAAGATTTCTTTAGGGGAATGTCCAAACATAGATGGTGTATCATCTTCATGGATATTTCCAGAAAAGTCTCATGTTAGCGTAATCGGTTCAACCTATCGTTATTGGAAACTTTATAATCAGCATTTCATAACACTGGAATATATTTCTACCGAAGGCTCTAAACATGCGAGTTCTTCTAAAGATACGTGGAATTGGACTGCATCAAGAATAGACGATGTCGAGGCTGATGTTCCTGATTATAATTATCCGGAACTAAAAGGGCGCTGGGCGCTGTTGGTGGCGGGATCTAACTCTTGGAAAAACTATCGCTTTCAAGCAGATGTCTTCAGTATGTATCAATATCTTATTTCTCAAGGCTATTCAAAAGACCATATTGTTCTAATAGCCGAAGATGACATAGCTCAAAATCCGTCTAATCCAACACCTGGTACGTTATATATAAAAGAAGGTGGAGTAAATGTATATGAGCAATCTGCCATAGATTATCATTTACGTGATCTTAATCCTAATGATATAGGAGATATTCTTCAAGGAAAACAAAGTGATCATTTGCCAAAAGTAATTAAGGCAACAGCTAATGATAACATTTTTATTTTTTGGAGTAGTCATGGAACTCCAGGTAAACTCGACTTTGGATCAGATTTGCAAAAAACGATAAGTTATAGTGAACTAAAGGAGGCCTTGCAAGAAACTGCTCATCGAAAACTTATGATGGTAGTTGAAGCTTGCTATAGTGGCGGTTTAGGAGAAACATGTTTAGGAATCCCTGGCGCTATTTTCTTAACAGCTGCCAATCCATACGAACCGAGCCATGCCGATATGTGGAGTGAAAAGAATGGGGTTTATCTTTCTAATAGTTTTACTATTGGTTTTCTGAAGAGTATTACAGAAAATCCAAGTATTTCTCTCAGGGATCTCTACTATAAACTCGCCATCAGCACACATGGCTCTCACGTAAAGCTATATAATGAAAGAAACTACGGGAATGTGTACAACAATCTTATGGATGAATTCTTTGGCAATCAACCACTTATTGTTGGGCAATAATCAGTCTGTTCGACCAGTATTCAGCCATCTGCGGCATCAGCAAGACAGAACTTACCACGCAGATGAAACTGGACATTGAAGCTATGGGTGAAGCACTGAATATGACATATGAGGAGTGTCTGAAAGAGCTGACACAATTCTACGACGGTTATCATTTCAGCAAGAATTCTGAAGATATTTTTAATCCGTTCAGTTTGGTGAAGGCATTGAATGCACGGGATATTGCTCCTTATTGGTTTGGTTCCGGCACGCCGTCCTTCCTCTTGAAACTTCTTGATAAGTATCATGTCAATCTTTCTACTTTAGAGAGTCAAGAGACAGTATTGAGTTCCTTCGACCAATCTACAGAAGAAATGACAGATGCCTTGCCATTGCTTTACCAGAGTGGCTATCTGACCATCAAGAAATATGAGCCGATGTTTCAGGAATATACGCTAGGCATCCCAAACAAGGAGGTACGCGACGGACTGCTCAACTCATTGATTCCCCATTATGTGAATCCTCGCCGTTCTGATAACAATGCCTTCCTTTTGTGAAGGTAGCTAAGAGTGCGTACCACATTACTACTGTCGCCGAGGAGGGCTGAAGCTGAACTTTAGCGTTTCACTCTTTTTATAAGCAGCGCATGCTAAAGAATATAAAGAAATATGTATCAATGGGTTATATAGGATTTAAAAGATCCATAAAACGCTATTTTTACCCCATTTTCAGTGTTCAGAGTTCAGTATTCAGCCTGATGTTCAGCCTCATGAGACATAGAGTAAACAAGTACTTGCAATCTTAAGTTACTGAATGGTGAACAGCGGGGCGAACACTTGCTCAAAGTATTCACCTTTTCGGCTTCGGGGTGAACCCTTCACCGACTTCATTGCCAAGTGTTCACCCTCACTCTTATTTAGAGAACGTTGCAAACAACAGCAAGCCCCAGCAGAATACCGCCCCCGACCTGCCCGTCTAGGGGTGGGGAGGGTAAGTCTGGCGTAAACAAGATAGTTACGATAGCTAAGTATCATGGTTATGATATGCATGAGTTGGGCTTCCACTTTCTGTACCCTCTGCTACATGCTGCTCATCAGAATCTGATTATACACATTTCTCCATCAGCACAAAGGTGATGAAGCCCAGGAGAAGAGCATAGGTGGCTTGCTTCTGAAAGCCATGGGCATGGGTTTCAGGAATCATCTCATCGCTCGTTACATAGAGCATGGCGCCACCGGCAAAACCCAACATCACGGGGAGGAAGGTAGAAGAGGCTGAACCTAAACCGAAACCCAACAGAATGCCTATCACTTCGAGCAGGGCGATGAAGATGGAAATAAAAAAGGTGCGGACTGCTGTAACACCAGCCATCATCAAAGGAGCAATAATCACCATACCCTCAGGGATGTTCTGCAGGGCGATACCGAAGGATACCCCCCACTCCGTTGCTCCCTCAGAAGAACAGACACTCACTCCAGCCGCCATGCCTTCGGGCAGTTTGTGCAGGGCTATCGCCATCACGAAGAGCATCACATGACTGAGTCGGGCATTGTTGCGATGCTCCTCGGGGTCTAGTCCCGTGATGTGATGAAGATGGGGAGTCACCAGGTCTAGCACATTCAGAAACAGGGCTCCTGCCATTACGCCGATTACTACCAGCCACCAAAGACTGGTCTGTTCGAAGGCTGGCACTATCAGTCCCAACGTGGAAGCTGCCAGCATGATTCCGGCACAATATCCCAATACGGCGTCGTTCCATTTGTGAGGCAACTCCTTGACGAAGAATCCCAAAATGGCACCAATAATGGTGGCACCACAAAGTCCGGCAGCACTAATCAATACGTTTGTCATAATCAATAAAATATATCGAAGTTATCCAGTTAAACACATGAAGATGCAGATACATCATAGAAGAAAACAAGCATGGACAACCCTCACAGTCATCCATGCCCATCTATTTCGTATCTGATCTATTCAGTTATTACTAATTATGTTTTGTTATGGTGAAATTGGTGTTTTCCAATTTCATATCATCATTCCTATTTCAACTTCGTATAACCGTAAGCTGCGCTATTGCCCAACTGCTCTTCGATGCGGATAAGCTGGTTGTACTTAGCCATACGGTCGGTACGGCTCATAGAACCTGTCTTAATCTGACCAGAGTTTGTTGCTACGGCAATATCAGCAATTGTTGTATCCTCGGTTTCACCAGAACGATGGGAAGTAACGGTGGTGTAACCATGACGGTGAGCCATCTCGATAGCATCCAGTGTCTCGGTAAGAGAACCAATCTGGTTCACCTTGATGAGGATAGAGTTGGCAGCACCCATCTTGATGCCCTTCTCCAGGAACTTCACGTTGGTAACAAAGAGGTCGTCACCTACCAACTGGCAACGATCGCCGATGGCAGCAGTCAACTTTACCCAGTTGTCCCAATCGTTCTCGTCAAGGCCATCCTCGATTGAATCGATAGGATATTTGGTAATCAGTTCTTCCAGGAACTTGATCTGCTCAGCAGCAGTCAGTTTTTTACCATTAGGATCCTTCTTCTTACCATCCTTCAACTGGCGATAATCGTAGTACCACTCACCATTTTCCTGAACGGCAAACTCGCTGGCAGCACAGTCCATGGCAATCTTCACATCCTTTCCCGGCTCATAACCGGCATCCTTGATAGCCTGGCAGATGCTGTCGAGCGCATCTTCGATACCATCGAGTGCAGGAGCAAAACCACCCTCATCACCTACGGCAGTAGAAAGACCGCGGCTCTTCAGGAGCTTAGCCAAGGCATGGAACACCTCAGCACCCATACGGATAGCCTCCTTCTCGGAAGGAGCACCCACAGGACGGATCATAAATTCCTGGAAGGCGATAGGCGCATCAGAGTGAGCACCACCATTGATGATGTTCATCATAGGAACAGGAAGGGTATAAGTATTGCAACCGCCGATGTAGCGATACAATGGGATGTGGAGATACTCAGCAGCAGCATGAGCCACAGCCAAAGAAACACCGAGGATGGCATTGGCACCCAGATTAGACTTGGTCTTGGTACCGTCGAGTTCCAACATCTTATAATCGATGGTACGCTGCTCCAAGGCAGAAAGACCTACCAAAGCCGGAGCAATCACCTGATTCACATTCTCCACAGCCTTCAAGACGCCCTTGCCGCCATAGCGGTTCTTGTCGCCATCACGAAGTTCCAGCGCCTCGTTCTCGCCAGTAGATGCACCAGAAGGAACCGATGCACGACCAATGATACCTGACTTCAAAGAAACTTCAACCTCTACAGTAGGGTTGCCACGAGAATCCAAGATTTCTCTTGCATGAACATTTTCGATAATCATAATACTATAATACTTTTAATTACGTTAAACATTTTTTCCGAGTGCAAATTTAGGTATTATCTGACAAATCTCCAAATTTCGGGCATCATCAAAAGTAGGTATCGCCCGAAAATACCTACATATAGGTAAGGAGAGGCATGGAAATTTGAGATGCTACCAAATTGTCATTTTATTTTGATTTTATCAATCAGTCCTTCGAAATCCTCCTTTTGCATAGCACCCATCTGCACAGATGGTTTGCCTTTCACGGGGATGAAGAGGAAGGTAGGGATGCTGCTGATACCGAAAACAGAAGCAAGTTCGGACTCCCGGTCGATATCAACCTTATAGAAATCTACCTTGCCGGCATACTTCCCGGCGAGAGATTCTACTACTGGAGCCATCATCTTACAAGGTCCACACCAGGTGGTATAGAAATCGATGACGGCAGGACGGGAACCGGCGAATACCCACTCATCCGGATGAGCCTCGTAATCCATAATCTTTTTTCTGAAATCAGATGTGGTGAGATATTGCACCTTGGCAGTTTCAGTTTTCTCAGACTTCTCTTCAGACGTTTGAGAAGAAACAGCAGGTGCTTTCCTGTTCTGGGAACAAGAAACCAGAAATGGTAGAAATAAAACAGCTGCTAATATGATTTTCTTCATAGTTTTTCGTTGTTTTAATTTGAGAGGGTGTGCCATTAGTCTATTACACACCCTCTTATTACAATTAATCACTAATAAATAATCACTATTCACTAATCACTACTCCTAATCCTTTAAAGAATAAGTAACGGTAGTAACAACCCTTACCTTTTTAATATATGGAGTATTGGAATCGCGGTCTTCGATAGAGAACTGGCCCTGGTCGGCATTCATAATCTTGTCTATCTTACTCTTGCTGTTCTCAGCAAACTGGGCAGCAGTCTGCTCAGCATTCTCTATCGCCTCCTGCATCATCTTAGGTTTCATCTGACGGAAGGCAACATACTCATACTTCACCGGATTCTCGTAACCACCATCCACAATGGCAACCCCCTTCTGAAGCAGATCACCCTGACGGGCAATGATACTGCGAACCAGTTTCACATTCTTGGATGTAACCGTGATGATGGAAGTAATGTTATAACGATAACCCTGGCGGTTTTCGCCATATCGTTCAGCATTGAGGTCGATGACCACAGGCGCATTCACATTGATTTCATTAGCCTTAACACCATTCTCCACCAGGAAGTTTCTGATGGTTCTCGTGGTGGCATTGATTTTTTGATAGAGTTCAGGCAGGTCATTGCCTATTTCCTTGGAAACGATAGGCCACGTCACCTTATCAGCCTCCACCTCCTTTTCGGCAAGGCCTTTAACTACAACCTTTCGATCATTACTAATCACACTTTCAAGTCCCGACTTAATACAAAATCCAAGCATGATGATGCCGATGGTTAAAATCACGGCTTGCTTAATACCAGAATTGATGTTCATAATTAGTCCTCCATTATTAAGTTGCTAAAATTGAGTTTCCATTCTATCTCAGATTGAGTTGCAATTTGAGTTTTCAAAGATACAATAAAAATATAGAAAAACGACACTTTATAATGATAAAATATGCTAAAACAGCCCATATCAACCCATAAACACCATTTTTTCTGCCCAAAAGCTTGCATATATTACCGAAAAAAACTACCTTTGCCCAAAAACAATAAAATGGATTACAACATGATTGGGACCGCATGGTCGTTACTGCCTCCTATCGTCGCCATCGCTCTGGCGCTGAAGACGAAAGAGGTCTATTCTTCTCTTTTTATCGGTATCATACTGGGTGCCGTTCAATATTGCATTTCGATGGGAACAGGTTTCGACGGATTCCTCGTTCACCTGACCAACCACACTGTAGGTGAAGGCGATGATGCCAAGGCATACGGTTTGATACATTGCCTTTCCGACCCATGGAACGTGGGCATTCTAGTATTCCTGGTGGTATTAGGCTGCATCGTTTCACTGATGAACAAGGCGGGTGGTTCGGCTGCTTTCGGCCGTTGGGCTTCCAAACACGTACACTCGAAGATTGGGATACAGATTGCCACCATTCTGCTCGGCATTCTGATATTCATCGATGATTACTTCAACTGCCTTACCGTGGGTTCGGTAATGCGTCCTATCGCTGTGCGCAACGGTGTTACCAAGGAGAAGCTGGCTTATCTCATCGATTCTACAGCCGCTCCGGTCTGCATCATCTCCCCTATCTCGAGTTGGGCAGCTGCGGTATCGGGCTTCGTATCAGGAGGTGAGAACGGACTGGCACTTTTCTGCAAGGCGATACCTTTTAATTTCTACGCATTCTTTACCATCCTCTTTATGTTTGGCATCGTGATACTGGGCTTCGACTTCAAGGCGATGAGCAAGTATGATGCAAGACTGAAGGAATGGTACGAGCGAACTAATGGCGGGAAGCTCGATGAGGTGAGCGATACCAAACTGCAGATTGTTGAGCATGGTGTGGGAGCCAAACAGGAAGAGGATTCCAAGAACAAGGGAACCGTGAGCGACCTGGTGATACCAATCATCATGCTGATTATCTTCTGCATGGCGGGTATGGTATATTCAGGCGGATTCTTCGATGCCGATAATGCCAACTATCTCAATTTTGTGGATTCCTTTGCTGCAAGCAATGCCTCTGTGGGCTTGGTAATCGGTTCATTGGCTGCCCTGATTCTTACCATCATGATGTTTACCATTCGCAAGACCTTGCCTTTCGACGAAGCGATGAGTAGTCTCATCAAGGGTTTTGAGGCGATGGTACCAGCCATTCTGATTCTTACCCTAGCATGGACCCTGAAGAGCATGACCGACTCCTTGGGTGCAGCAGAATATGTATCTAGCGTAGTGGCAAGCAGCGCTTCTGAACTCCAGATGCTCCTGCCAGCCATCATCTTCCTAGTTGCTGCCTTCCTGGCTTTCGCCACAGGAACATCCTTGGGAACCTTCGGTATCCTGATACCTATCTGTATCGCCGTATTCCCAGGAGCCGACCCATTGCGCATCATCTCTATCTCGGCATGTATGGCTGGTGCGGTATGTGGCGACCATATCTCTCCTATCAGCGATACCACCATCATGGCGAGTGCAGGAGCGGAATGCAAGCATGTACATCATGTATCATCACAGTTGCCTTACGCCCTGACTGTAGCCTGTGTGAGTTTCTTCACCTTCATTGTGGCGGGATTCACTCATACGCTGGGTATGGTAACGAGTGCCATTATCTCGTGGATATTCGGTGTTGCCATGCTCGGTTTTGCTTTATTTTATCTAAATAAACGCCAAAAAGGTAAATAGTTCTTAATTTATTTGTATATTTGAAATATTTTCAATATCTTTGCATAAGAAAAGCTGCACTCGGCAATTTGAAAGCAAGCTTTCATTGCGCTCGTTTGCATTTTCTTTGCAAAAGAATTTAATAAAGAACATATAAACATTATAAAAAGTAGACATTATGAAGGAATTAAAAGGAACAAAGACTGAGAAGAACCTCCTGGAGGCTTTCGCTGGTGAGTCACAGGCTCGTAACAAATATACCTATTTTGCAAGCAAGGCAAAGAAGGACGGTTTTGTACAGATAGCTAATATCTTTGAGGAGACAGCTGCTAACGAGAAGGAGCACGCTAAGTTGTGGTTCAAGTATCTGGAGGGCGGTGCTATCCAGGATACAGAGAAGAACCTGGAAGCTGCTGCCAATGGTGAGCACGACGAGTGGACAGAAATGTATCCACGCATGGCAAAGGAGGCTCGCGAAGAAGGTTTCGAGGAGATTGCAGCTAAGTTTGAGATGGTTGCTGAAATCGAGAAGCACCACGAGGAGCGTTATCGCAAGCTCTTGAAGAACGTACAGGACAAGCTCGTCTTCTCTCGTGACGGTGACTGCATCTGGCAGTGCTCTAACTGCGGACATATCGTAGTAGGCAAGCAGGCTCCTGAGGTTTGCCCAGTCTGCAACCACCCACAGAGCTACTTCCAGATTGAAGCACAGAATTACTAATTCTTGCTTGAGACGAAATATCTAACAGAACATATATAAATAAGAAAGGGTGTGTCATGGCCTTATGACACACCCTCTTTTTTATGATTTAGCTTGAACCATTTCCAACATGATTTCTATCAACCTTGGAACACCATACTGTTCTATCTCGCCCTCTTTCACCCAGATATAATCATCAGGGAGCAGGGGGCGGATTTCTGTTTCCTGCAGATAGAAGTCGGCAAGGAGGATGCGATGGGTAAGTACATGCTTCACATCCTTAGCCAGGAGAAGAGGATTATGGACAAAGGCAGGCAGTTGCGGAGCATCTGATGCGTTATATGGTTCCCACAATCCTTGCCAGATATCACCCTCACCGCGACGGTGGATGGCCACTTCGCCTTTACACCTTATATATATATAGGAGAGATGGCGCGTTTTCACCTTCAGTGTCTTGTTCTTCACCGGCAACTCCTCTACCCTTCCTGTTCTCAACGCCTCACAGGTTTCGGCAAGCGGACAGACAAGACATTTTGGAGATTGAGGAGTGCACTGGATAGCTCCGAAATCCATCATACCCTGGTTATAGGCAGCAACAGGCGATAATGCTGTATCAGAAAGTTGCTGAGCAGACGAAGCAGGCAAGAGTGATTGAGCCAATGCAGCAAACTCTTTTTTCCCCTGCGTTGAATTGATAGGAGTATCTATTCCGAAGTAACGTGAAAGAACCCGGTACACATTGCCATCTACTACTGCCGCCGGAATATCAAAGGCAAAAGAACCGATGGCTGCTGCAGTATAATCGCCCACCCCTTTCAGGGCTTTGATACCTTCAAGTGTATCAGGGAAATGACCGAGCTCCACAATCTGTTTGGCAGCAGTATGAAGGTTGCGGGCTCGCGAGTAATACCCCAATCCCTGCCAGAGTTTCAAGACATCATCCTCGCTGGCAGCAGCCAAGTCTTCAACCTTGGGATAGGTCTTCATGAACCGCTCCCAATATTCCCATCCCTGTGCGATGCGGGTTTGCTGAAGGATGATTTCGCTCAGCCAGATGGCATAAGGATCCTTGGTTTCGCGCCAAGGCAAATCCCTACCATTCTCACGAAACCAATGGATAATGACAGCCGAAAAACTATTCATAAAATTCAATGTTCAAAGCTCAATGTTCAAAGTAATTACTGTTCCGGATATTGCTCGTAAATCTTCAGACCGAACTCATTCGCCAAGGCATAGGCATGCTCCATGATATCGGCGAGAATGTGCTCATAATTCACCCATACCTTATCCTTGATGAAGAAATAGAACTCGATAGGGAGACCACATTGCGTGGCTTCCATGTGGCGCACCATCAACGTGAGATCGGTATTGACCTCCGGACGCTGGCGCAGATTCTTCTCCATGAATTTACGGTAAAGTTGGAGATTGGTAGGAGCAAGGGCTGCAGGATTCTTTAAATCCTCAATATCCTTCCCTTCTTGTATATCTTTATCTATCGCCTTCTGCAACGACTCCTTCAACTTAAACGAATCTTCGGTGGCGAAATGCTTGGCTAGCAGATTACGTTTTAATGTCTCATCCACCAGACGGACACTACGGAAATCGAAGTAAACCACGCGCTTCACTCTTCGTCCACCACTCTTCTGCATACCAATCCAGTTCTGGAACGAACCATTCACCAGGTTAATAGGCGATATGGTAACGATGGTGTTATCAAAGTTGCGCACCTTTACGGTCGTGAGTGATATATCCTCAACGATACCATTGGCATCCACCGACTTCACCGTAATCCAGTCGCCCTTATGCAACATATCATTGCTGGTAAGACGCACACCAGCCACCAATCCCGAGATGGTATCCTTGAAGACCAGCATCAGGACAGCCGAGGTAGCACCCAAACCGGCAAAGAGGGTCATCGGATTCTTGTCCAACAGGATGGCAACCACCACCACAGCAGCCACGAAGAGCATCAATATCCTGAGAACACCGCAGATAGTATGGAAATACTGCTGAGCCGACGAGCGTCGTTCCTGAGAATCCTCCAATCCTTTGAAAGACCCGATGAAGACCAGAGCCGTACGCACCGACATCACCACGATATAGATGCCCGTAGCCCGCTCCAATATCTCCTTGAATATCGGATACTCCAGATAAATCAGCGGCATGAGCGACCATATCACCACCGCCGGCACAATATGGCAAGCCGAGGTGAGCACCTTCTTGTTCAGCAGCACATCATCCCAAGTGATGTCCGTCTTATCAGTAATCTTACTGATGAGCGGAACCAGTATCTTGCGACACAGGAAATCGCTCAACATCGCCAAGAGAATGGCAGTAATGGTGAGCAAGATATGGCGCAGCATGGGCACAAAATCACCAGTGACTCCTGCCCAGGTTATCATTTCATCTACAAAATTACGAATTTCCTCCATAAAACTATTAACTATCAACTATAAACTATCAACTAACGCTCACGGTTGGCAGAGCAAAGTACATACTTTATCTGCAAAGTGTCTGGCATTATTGCCATGCATGATACCATTGTTGATGATGGCGAAACAGAGTTCATGACCATTGGCTGCGGTACAGTAACCCGCCAATGAGATGATGCCCGTCAGCGTACCCGTCTTTGCTTTCACATTGCCATGCACAAAACTGTTCTTCATACGCTTCTTCAATGTACCATCAACCCCACCGATAGGCAGCGAATGCTTCAGATGGTCCATGATATTGCCGTTGAGATAAGCATAACGCAGCAGTTTCACCACCAGTTCGGCACTGAGATAATTATAGAGCGAAAGTCCCGAGCCGTCAGCCAGTTTATATCTTGCCGGATCGAGTCCTATCTTGCGGATAAGCTGTCTTTCCACATTTCGGGCACTCTTGGCACTCGCCCATTTATTGTCCGTAGAAGCCGCAATCTGATAATACATGCTCTCGGCATAGAGATTGTCACTCTCCTTCATCATCTTGTGCAGAATCTGATCCATCGTATGGAATCGGGTACAGACCGTAAAGGCACTCGTAGGACAAACCTTCTCTGAAGCCCCAAAGCAGGAATATTCGATGCCCTCCTCACGGAGCTTGGCAAGAAACTTATCCATAAAGATGTCCTTGCGCTGGAACACCAGTGGCGAAAGCACCGGATTGTCATCATCCCAGCACCAGCCTTCACCCAACAGATCGGCATCCTTCAAAGAGCGGTCGGCATAGATGCTGCCACGGATGGTGTCAACACCCATATCCTTCAGACTATTGACAAATGCCGACATATCATCGCTGTTGAAACGGGGATCCATACCGCCTATACAATAGACATCACCCGTCAACACCCCATTCTCAATGGTACCGGTATATTTCAGAGTGGTTTTAAACTGGTAAGAACCGCCCAACTTATCGAGCGCCGTAATGGCAGTCAGGAGCTTCATCGTACTTGCCGGACGCATCAGCTGTCGTTCATTTCTCTGATAGATACAAGAGTCAGCAGACAGGTCCCAGACCATCAGTCCTACCTGTGATGTTTCGAACATCTTGCTCTCAAGGAGTTTATCAATACCCACCCTCACCGATTCTGGCCAAAGCAATTTCTGCGTCAGTGTATCCGCAGCCAGGGAGTCAACGAGTGTAGAGTCGGAAACATCCTCCTCATCAACCGTTTCTATTCCCCCATCTTCAATCACATTCTGGGCCTGCACCGGTACAGAGATCCATACCATCATCAGACCCAACATCATATATATTATCTTTTTCATCACAATCAGTTCACCTGAACTTAAAAGAAATTATTTATTTTTGATTCTCTCCATAAATGCCTCTTCATTATCCGGCTGAACGGTCACAATATTATTATGTCCGTATTCGATGACCACACAATGGTCTAATCCGAAGAAAGTCTTGGCGATGTGTACATCAATGACATCACATAGCGGCACATTTCTGTTGGAAGAGAACCTGCCCTCATTGATGATGAGATATTCCATCTCCTCATCGAGGTCTATCGGTTTTACCATCTTGAAGGTATAGGTTGTATTCAGTATGCGCTCTATCATGCCCACGATGATGATAGCCACAAAGATGCCGATGATAGCCAGTTTGACCCAGAAAAAGTAGAGAGCCAGGATTGCAAACACCGCCACACCGATACGTGCCGTCAGCGTAAAGCGCTTATGAAAAGTTCTATCTGCCATAACTTTGATTTATCACCTTATATTATTGTCGTTTTTACGACCTTTTGATAGTCTAAAAGACTATATAACCTTAAATTTCGCTGCAAAATTACAAAAAATCCCTCTCTTATTACTCATTTTAAAGATTAATTATTACTTTTGCAACGAATTAAGAATTAATTCTGAGAGAATGGGGCTGTTTTATAGATAAAAACACCCGTTCTTAAAATTGAAATTAGATAAGAATAAACTCAATGGTTTATAAGTATGATTTTCTGATTATCGGCTCAGGAGTTGCCGGTATGAGTTACGCCCTGAAAGTAGCCAGAGCGCATAAAGGTAAGGTGTGTATGATTTGCAAGACCTCGCTCGACGAGGCTAACACGTCATTCGCACAAGGTGGTGTGGCGTCAGTTACCAACTTGGAAGTGGATAACTTCGACAAGCACATACAGGATACAATGATTGCTGGTGATTATATCAGCGATTATAAAGCAGTGAAGCAGGTTGTCACCATGGCACCGGAGCAGATCAAGGAGCTCGTGCAGTGGGGCGTCAACTTCGATAAGCAGCAGGACGGCAAGTTCGATCTCCACCGTGAGGGCGGTCACAGCGAGTTCCGCATCCTTCATCATGCAGATGATACGGGTGCAGAAATCCAGCGCGGTCTGATGGAGGCTGTGCGCAACTGTCCGGATATCGATATCAAGGAAAATCATTTCGCCGTGGAGATTATCACTCAGCACCACTTGGGTGCCCGTGTTACCCGCCGCACTCCTTATATCAACTGTTACGGTGCATACGTATTGAATCCTGACACCCAGAAGGTGGATACCTATCTGAGTAAGGTTACCGTGATGTGTACCGGCGGATGTGGTGCCGTTTATCAGACTACCACCAACCCTGTCATCGCTACGGGCGATGGTGAGGCGATGGTATACCGTGCCAAGGGAACTGTAGCCGACATGGAGTTTGTCCAGTTCCACCCAACCGCTCTTTATCATCCGGGCGAAACCCATCCTGCCTTCCTCATCACCGAGGCTATGCGTGGTTATGGCGGCATCTTGCGTCTGCCTAACGGCGAAAGTTTCATGGAGAAATATGATAAGCGATTGAGTCTGGCTCCTCGTGACATCGTGGCTCGTGCCATCGATAAGGAGATGAAGATTCACGGATTGGATCATGTCTGTCTCGATGTAACCCATAAGAATCCTGAGGAGACCAAGCGTCACTTCCCTAATATCTACGCCAAGTGTCTGAGCATCGGCATCGACATCACCAAGGAGTATATCCCTGTTCGTCCTGCCGCTCACTATATGTGTGGTGGTATCAAGGTAGATTTAAACGGCTGTTCAAGCATCAACCGTCTCTATGCCCTGGGCGAGTGTTCATGCACCGGTCTGCATGGCGGTAACCGTCTTGCCAGCAACTCGCTCATCGAGGCTGTGGTTTATGCCGAGACTGCTGCCAAGCACAGTCTGGAACATGTAGATGAATACGATTTCAACGAGAAGGTTCCTGCCTGGAACGACGAGGGTACCCTGACCAACGAGGAGAAGGTATTGATTACCCAGAGCGTGAAAGAGGTTGGCGAATGCATGAGCAACTATGTAGGCATCGTGCGCAGCGATCTCCGTCTGAAGCGAGCCTGGGACCGCCTCGACCTTCTTTACGAAGAGACCGAGAATCTCTTCAAGCGTGTCAAGGTAAGCAAGGAGCTCTGCGAGCTCCGCAATATGATCAACGTGGGCTATCTCATCACCCGCATGGCAATAGAGCGCAAGGAGAGCCGTGGTCTCCACTATACCATCGACTACCCTGTTCACGCTTACGACAAGAAATAAAGTTTTTTTTCAAGCTATCATATAAAGCCGCCAGGATATTCTCACACGATATCCTAGCGGCTTTTTCTTTGCTTATATGAAAGCTCAAATACTTAATGACACTAATGACGCGCCCTTATTTGTTAGTTTTTAACAGGAAGCCAACTTTCGGGATTGTTTCTAATTTAATACTCTCATCAACCGATAAGATTTTTCTTAGTTGCGAAATGTAGTTATCTAAACTGGGATCAGAATAGTTGCCATCAGGCCATAGTTGACATTTCAAAGTTTGACGAGTCGTAATCTTCCCTAGATTTTGTGCCAATATACTAAGCACCTCAAACTGTTTCTGGGAAAGATGAATTTGATCGTTATTTTTAGTATATAGAGCATGGAATTGCATATGCAAGTTTAGACAGCCTATTTGGATATCGGTCACTATCCCTAACTTTTCATCAGTTTTTGCAAAACGCTGGATGTATGCGCCAAGTTCATCTATCTCAAATGGTTTCTTCAAGAAATGAAAAGCCCCGTTCTCCAATGCTTTTGAGATGTAATCCATCTGAATATGTGAGGACATAATGATAACAGGTATGTTGATGGCATGAAGCTTCAATTCTTTTAGTATCTCGATGCCATTTCCCATGCCTACCTCTACGTCTAGTACCAATATATTAGGTTGGACCTCAAAAATTTTATCCAAAAGTCCATCCAATGAGTCTAGATAGTAAGGTTTCATACTTAACTCTTCTAAGCCCAGTACCAGTGTAGTGCCTAGCAACTTATCGTCATCCACAATGATTACTTTCAATTTTTCCATTTTTCTTGCCATTTTATTGTGCCTTAGGAAGACTGAAGGTAAAACAGCTTCCCTTTCCTAATTCACTATTTACGCGTATTCTTCCATGATGTGCTTCCACCACATATTTCACCACAGCCAATCCGATACCATATCCCTTAACCTGTTTATGCTGCCGCACACGGTAGAACTGTCTGAAAATCAACTTCTGGTCCTTGGGTGTAATGCCCCATCCATCATCGGTTACGCTAACCTCGATATTTTCGTCTATATTTCTGAGCAACACTTGAACATTCACTCCGTCATCAGAATATTTCAGTGCATTCTCCACCAGATTTCTCATCACATTACGGATATATAATTCGTCGGCATATGCCATGTTATCTCCATGCGTCTCATCGGAAATTACGATGTTATGCGGCTTCTTCTTATATAATATGTCCATATCTGTCTTAACGATATTTGTTAATTCTAGAAGACTGACCTTCTTCAAATTGAGTAATATTCTATCATTGCCACCCTTGGCTGCAAGCAATATAGATTCTATATCGCTCTCCAGCAACTTAGCCTTGTCACTTGCTTGTGAAATTACATCCAACAATATCTTATCTTCCTTTACCTTTACTTTTAGCAAACTCAATACAGAGATAACGCTATTGATAGGAGCCTTAAGATCGTGGATGATACCATTAACGCCTAGTTCTCGATTTCTTAGAAGCTGCTCTTTTCTCTTTATCACTAAGAGGTGATAACCGATGCAAACTACAGCTATCAGTACAAATAGTACAGACAGAGCCAATGTCCATATAGAGTGTGCTATAAACTTAGAAGGTGGAACAGGCATAGCAACTCTTACAAATCGGAGATTGGCTAAATTTACTGCTACATCTTTTGAGCAAACCCACGAGGAAGGGACTTTCTTAACTCCTTCTGTCTTTATTATCTTTTTATTTTTGTCGAGTAAGAATATGGAGCGCTCTATCTTGTCTTCCATTCTTCTGCTAACTATTTCATTCAGATTAGCTAAATTTAGAGGCTTTCCTTCTTGCTCCAACATATCTTGTGACAGCAATATGACGGCATCCCCATAATTACTCAATATTCCTTGTTTTTTTAGGGAACCAATATCTAAAGTTTGCAAATCTAAGCCAGGTTCTTTTATTTTTTTCTCTTGAATTTTGTCAGTTGCATTGAATACTTTATATCGAATATGGTGTTCTCCATTTTTATCAGGATTATTTTTGCTTTTTGCTCTATTATGGTATTCCTCGTCAACTGATTGTACCAGCATATCATTAATCTCATCAATACATTTTAACTTGTATTTTTGATACTGCAAGTGCACATTGTATCCCTGCAGGAATACTATCATAAAGACAGCTAACAATGCTATAGAATATACTTTCTTCATACTTTTTTCATTTTTGGATGCAAAAATACAAATAATAATTGAATTTGCAACATAAAAAATACCATATTAGAAAATTATTAGAAAAATATTAGTTTTTTGTTAGATGTCGTTAGAAAAACATTGCTTACCTTTGCACTTGAATAAAAAAAGTAACATACAATGAAAGTTTTAAATAAAGAAGAGATTTCTAATGTATTAGGAGGAAGATGGATTACACTTCCTGATGGAACTCGCATCTATATTGAGGAAGATGAGGAAGAAGGGGAAGAAGACGAAATCATATTCGTCTAGTTCCTCCTGAAGAAAGATTATAATAGAACCGGTAATATTATATCCAGACACAACTGGCAAAAAGCGCATGTATAGACCGATGCGTAAATTCGGCTAGTAAACAGAGTATTAACAATTAAGATTAAAAAAATGAACAACGCGAATTCAACAAGCAAGTGCAAAATTACGAAATGTTTTTGTAAAAGCACTCC
>DAWDQD010000055.1:0-18308 GCA_052349145.1 Segatella copri
ATCGGAGATTACCAACTTTTTTAGGCACTATTTCTTATCCCGAACTGAGGTAATAACTCTATATAATAAGGTATGAATGCAGAAAGAAGAGGGATTAGGAGTCCCTGAAAATAAAAAGAATCCTCAGATCGGGAACACACTGTGTGCCCAATCTGAGGATACGATGACTGTCTCCTTACCAAGATACCTTTCTATCTTGTCGTTGTATGATTGACGAATAATAGTTGCCATATTTTTATCACTTATAATGGATATAAATCGGAAACATTTTATTTTTATCTTCTATAAAATACAAAAAATGAGTTCCCTATGCAATATAGTTTTAGATAATCCGTTATCTAACAATCCGCAAAAACGAAAATGCTGATAATCTTTGTGGATGTAGTAAGATTTGAAGCAAAAAGTGTAACATCAAAACGATTAATTATGAGAAGAATTGCATTTTATCCAGTAGGAGGCGAGCGTGTTAGTCTACCAGAGAGGCATATCAAGGCTTATGTAGACGATTATTGTCACGAGTTTGGACAGACGGATACAGACACAAAGTTGATGCATCTGCTTTATGTTGCCGACAAGGGCTTTGATATCTTATCGCATATTCGTGAGTTTTTAGACAATCATCCTGAGATTGCCCAAGATAGTATCAAGCAAACATTGGCGTATTTCGTTTCGCATCTTAGATATCCTAACGGTGATAGATACGTAGATGACCAGTTTGCAATGGCTAATTATCTTAAAGAAACACTTAGTTTAGAGAAAGTGTTGGACCTTCTCATGATGGAGATTAGATTGAGATTCTCTTATACAGAAGACGATAAGTCTGTAACTTTTACGCAGAAATACCTAAGGTGGGATAGTCTGGCTTCATTGAAAAAGTCTTTGAAAGGTGAAGAGCTACTAAAATGTATGGTTAATCCTACTGGCTATTATAGTGTATCTGAATCTGATATTGTTAAAGAGAATCTTTGGCCTAAGCTGACTGGGGAGTATATGCGTTCGCATTGGTATGACGAGTCCATAAAAATGGTTTATCCAAATTCTTACGAGGAGCAAGTGATAAATGAATTCAATAAAAAGGCAAAAGAGGATTGCCGGTACTTTCTTGGTGCTCCTGCTGAGCCGTGGAGAGGTAACCCACTCAAGGCGAAAGTGGTTATTCTTAGCCTAAATCCAGGATTTAAGTTAGGTGTGAATGATAATGTGCAATATGAAAGATATAGGGCACCTTTAGAGGATGCTATGGCGGAGTTGATCAATACGCTGTCATTTCAAGTGAGAGGATTGCTCACCCCACAGGAATCTTATGTTAAGAGTCATGAAGAGTTCAAGGAAAAATATAGCATGGAGGGTTCCCAAGTCCTTTGTGGCGATGCATTGAATGAAATCGGTGACTATTATTGGTATAATAATATTAATCGCCTCAACATAAATCATCAAAAGGAATATGAGTTCTTCCGAAACTTTGCAATAGTTCAGTATTGTGCTTACACTTCTGTTTCTTTTAAGGATTTTCCAAGGGGTGTTGTGTTGCCATCTCAGGAATTAACGAAGAAACTAATTAGATATTTGGCTTATGAAAGAGAAGATGTGGTGTTTGTTATTATGCGAAGTGCAGCAAAATGGAAGAAATTATTAGATGCTGATGTTTGGGAAAAGATGCAATCACGTCTTATCGTTAATAAGAATATGAGTCAGTCTTTGTCTGAGAATAATCTTGGTAAAAAGAACTTCAATATGCTCATAGAGTATTTGAAATAACTGAAGAAAGGGTACGAGAGTATCTTAGGTTACTTTTTTAAGTATCTTAAGATACATGGCAAAGTATCTTAAGATAGTTAACGATGTATTGGAAATATACCCTCACCATTCGCCCCAGCCGTGATTTCCTTCAGGAACTGTTGTGGCATGGCAGAAATATCATTGTACTGAAGCCTGAGAACTTGAGGCAGGAGATGATTGGTATCTTAAAGGATATGACGAAGAGTTATGAAACCGGCGAATGCTTGAATGGGGAGGAATAAAAGAATCCTCAGATTGGGAATACACTGTGTGCCCAATCTGAGAAATTCCTGTTATTTATATTCCTTCTGTCAGGAATTTGCGAAGATGCAGGTGCGTGATTCCGTCATTATCATTTTGGGTGAGCAGAGGAGTCATGGAGATAACGTACTTCGGGTAGTTGTCCTTGATGGCACGGAGATTGCCAAACTCACGCTCTCTGGTTGCATCGTCGGCTATGATATAGGAAGCTTGCACGTAGATGCGTTCGCCGCCTGGTTTGGTACATACAAAGTCGATTTCTCCAGCTTGCAGTTGTCCTACATATACTTGATAGCCCAAGCGTATGAGGTGTTGATAGATAATATTCTCTATCACTTTCTCAATGTCTCCTTCACGTGTTCCCCCGGCAATGGCATTTCTAATGCCGTTGTCTTCAAAATAAAACTTATCGTTGGTTTCAAAGATACGTTTGCCGTGGATGTCATAGCGGTTCACCTTGTGTAGGATATAGGCTTCACAAAGGAAGGATATGTAATTGATGATAGCTGCCGAAGCAATGGATTCTCCTTGAGATTTCATATATTTGGAGATGCTGTTGGCGGAGATGAGTTTACCTGTGTTATCTGCCAGGAAACGCACCAGGTTCTCTAAGAATGGCACGTTTCTAATTTGGTTGCGCATAATGACATCCTTAAGCAAAACGGTATGGTAAATATCCATTTGATATTCACGTGCATCATCCTCTTCCAGTCCTATCTTTGCCAGACCAGGCAGGCCACCATACTGAATGTACAGAGCAAGTGCTTCGTCATTATCTGATAGTTGATGAAATTCCAGAAACTCGTTATAGCTCAGCGATTGGATATAGATTTCCTTATATCTGCCACCGATGAGTGTGCTCAGTTCATTGCTCAGCATTCGGGCATTGCTACCTGTGATGATAATGTCGGTGTTGGGTTCTGTGCGATAACTTCGGATGGATCGTTCAAATTCCTTGATGTCTTGTATCTCATCGATAAGGATATAGTTATGTTTATCGGACTGAAAGTGCTCTCCGATATAGTCGTTGAGATCCTGATAGGTCTGAATGTTGTCAAATTCTCTTTTCTCCTTATCTATAAAGATGATATTGTTGCTGTCATCTGCCTTCTTGCGGTCACGAATCATTTTCATCATGCAGCTTTTACCTACACGACGTTGACCTACTAATACGATGATAGTCTCCTTACCAAGATACCTTTCTATCTTGTCGATATATGATTGACGAATAATAGTTGCCATATTTTTATCACTTATAAATGAAACTTTCTGCAAATATACGAAAAGTTTCACTTATAAGTGATAAAACTTATCTATTTTTAGTTTTTATAACTTATAGATGGTATCGTTTCAATGATATTAAATGCTCGTTGTAACAATTAATCTTCCTTCAGATACCAGTCTTTGATGTAGCCGGAATAATGTTTGGCAAACTCCTCGGCTTGGCCGGGAGCGCAGGCTTTCACCTTTCTGGCTGGAATACCCGCCCAAATCTCATGTGCAGGAACTTTGGTGCCATGGGTAACTACAGCACCTGCTGCAATAATAGCCCCTTCTCCAATGTCAGCCTTGTCAAGCACAGTGGCATTCATTCCGATGAGAGCACCTTTCCTAACTGTGGCTCCGTGGACGATGGCACCATGTCCCACAGATACATCATCCTCCAGGATGCAAGGCATCGTACCGGTTTGATGGATGCAGGCGCAATCCTGTATATTCACTCTGTTTCCACATCTGATGGCATCCACGTCAGAGCGCAATACCGCACTATACCAGATGCTGCAGTCATCACCAAGAATACAGTCGCCGGTCAGCACTGCGTTCTCAGCGATAAAACAATTCTTTCCCCATCGGGGAGTCTTTCCTTCTACTGTCTTTATAATAGCCATATTGAATATATATTTAAATTTGGGTGCAAAGGTAACAAAAATATTGAAATCATACGCAGCATTTTACAGAAAAAGGGTTGCAATCCTCGAAAAGATGGATTGCAACCCTTTATACCTTATTATATATAAGAGTTAAGATAACTCTTTCATATATTCATTTGTGGAAGCAGATTACAGTTGAGCCAACTCTACAACCTTATCTACTGCAGCGCTCAAGCCGTCCTTGTTCTTACCGCCAGCCTGAGCATAGTGAGGCTGACCGCCACCGCCGCCCTGAATCAACTTGGCAGCTTCGCGAATCATCTTACCAGCGTTCAAACCGTGATCCTTAACCATATCATCGCTGAACATTACGCTGAGCATAGGCTTGTCGTTATAAACAGAACCTACCACGCAGATCATGTTCTCTGGCAATGCCTCGCGAACCTTGAATACCAAATCCTTGGCAGCTGCTGGCTCCATTGGCAATACGGCTGTAACAACCTTCATACCGTTGATTTCTTTTGCATTCTCTACAAGCTTATCCTTGGCACGCTCTACAGCCTGAGCCTGGAACTTCTCAACATCCTTCTTCAAGGCATCGTGCTCGTCGATGTACTTTCTGATGACACCTTCGAGATCCTTGGCATTGTTGAACAAGCCCTTCAAGGCTACGATGGTATCCTGCAAACCGTAGATAGCCTCCTCGCAAGCCTTACCTGTCAAAGCCTCGATACGGCGGATGCCGGCTGCTACGCTGCTCTCAGAGATAATCTTGAAGAAACCAATCTTACCGGTGCTCTTGGCGTGAATACCACCACAGAACTCGGCAGATGGACCGAAGCGAACCACACGAACCTTGTCGCCATACTTCTCGCCGAAGAGGGCGATAGCGCCAAGTTCCTTAGCCTCCTCGATAGGAGTATCGCGGTGCTCATCCAATGGATAGTCGGCACGGATCATCTCGTTTACCATGTGCTCTACCTTGCGGAGCTCCTCATCAGTTACCTTCTGGAAGTGAGAGAAGTCGAAACGCAAGGTGTCCTTATCTACATAAGAACCCTTCTGCTCTACGTGGTCGCCCAAAACCTGCTTCAGGCAGTAATCGAGCAAGTGGGTAGCTGTATGGTTGGCTGCACTTCCCTCGCGGTTCTCGATATCTACGCAAGCCATGAAATCTGCGTTTACATCCTTTGGCAACTCCTTTACGATGTGGATGCTTTGGTTGTTCTCGCGCTTGGTGTCGATAACCTGGATGGTCTCATTCTCGCTAACGAGTACACCCTTGTCGCCAACCTGTCCACCCATCTCACCATAGAATGGAGTGTTGTCGAGTACCAGCTCATAGAAAGAGTTCTTCTTCTGAGTCACCTTGCGGTAGCGCAGGATGTGGCACTCATATTCTGTATAGTCGTAACCAACGAAGTTCTGGTCGCCTTCTTTCAAAACTTCCCAGTCGCCGTTCTCTACAGCAGCAGCATTGCGGGCACGTTCCTTCTGCTTCTTCATCTCCTCGTCGAAGCCTGCAGCATCTACGGTGTAACCATTCTCACGGCAGATAAGCTCTGTCAGGTCGAGAGGGAAACCGTATGTATCGAAGAGGCGGAATGCGCTTACGCCATCAAGCTGAGTCTCGCCATGAGCCTTGAGCTCGTCCATATCGCCATTGAGGAGGTTGATACCCTTCTCCAAGGTGCGGAGGAATGAATCCTCTTCCTCTTTCATCACACGGGTGATGAGCTCCTGCTGAGCTGGCAACTCTGGGAAGGCTGCACCCATCTGCTCTACCAATACATTGACGAGCTTGTACATGAATGCCTGCTTCTGACCGAGGAATGTGTAAGCGTAACGTACGGCACGGCGCAAGATGCGTCGGATTACGTAACCTGCCTTGGCGTTGCTTGGCAACTGACCATCGGCGATAGAGAAGGCTACGGCACGGAGGTGGTCGGCGCAGACACGCATAGCGATGTCAATCTTCTCCTGCTCATCCTTGCCCTCGCCATTCTCACCAGTAGGAGTAGTGAAGCCATACTTCTTGCCAGAGATAGCCTCGATTTCCTTGATGATTGGCTGGAAGATATCAGTATCATAGTTAGAGTGCTTGTCCTGCAACATGCGGACCAAGCGCTCGAAGCCCATACCTGTATCGATAACGTGCATTGGGAGTGGTTCGAGAGAACCATCAGCCTTGCGGTTGTACTGCATGAACACGATGTTCCAGATTTCGATGACCTGAGGGTTATCCTTGTTTACCAACTCACGGCCTGGCACCTGAGCCTTCTCCTCTGGAGTACGAGAATCCACGTGAATCTCTGAGCAAGGACCGCAAGGACCTGTTTCGCCCATCTCCCAGAAGTTGTCGTGCTTGTTACCGTTGATGATGTGGTCGGCTGGCACGTGCTTAGCCCAGTAACCTGCAGCCTCGTTGTCGCGTTCCAGACCTTCCTCCTTGCTACCCTCGAATACGGTAACGTAGAGATCGGCAGGGTTGAGTTTCAACACTCCGGTCAGGTATTCCCAAGCCATATCGATGGCACCCTCCTTAAAGTAGTCGCCGAAGCTCCAGTTACCGAGCATCTCGAACATGGTGTGGTGGTAAGTATCGTGACCCACCTCTTCGAGGTCGTTGTGCTTACCGCTTACACGGAGACATTTCTGAGTATCAACACGACGAACATCCTTGCCTGGGTCTTTTGTACCGAGGATGATGTCTTTCCACTGGTTCATACCAGCGTTTGTAAACATCAGCGTTGGGTCATCCTTGATAACCATAGGTGCTGATGGAACAATCTTGTGGCCTTTACCTTCGAAGAATTTCTTGAAGGATTCGCGCACTTCATTTGCTGTCATCATATCTTTTTTATATTTATCTTTAATTTCTTTTTCCTGTTTTGAAGAGGGGATTGAGTATCCTCTCAGAAAATATTTTTGCCCTTTAGGGCATTTTCTTCCGAAAATCTTTGCAAAGATAAGAAGAATTGTTTAATTTTGCAACTAAATTAATTATTTTTGAAATTAAAGACGGAAAAAATGGCAATAATTCCAGATAAAACAACGAAATTGTACTATTCTATCAAGGAAGTAGGTGAAATGTTTGGTCTAAACGACTCTACGTTGAGATATTGGGAAAAGGAGTTTCCTTTTCTCAAACCGAAGGTTGCTGGCAATAAAGTGCGTCAGTATACCGATAAGGATATTGAGCAGGTAAGGCTCATCTACAACCTTATCAAGGTGAAGGGATTGAAGATTGCGGCTGCCCGTAAGTATCTGAACCAAAACAGAACGGGTGCCGAGAAATCTTCTGAAGTTCTCGACACCCTTATTTCTGTAAGAGACCAGCTCAAAGAACTCAAAAAGCAGCTCGATGGGCTGGTTTAGTAACTTTGGCTTTATGATTAGCTAGGGTTACCACGCTTCTTCGCCGAAGACATTCTCGATGGTAACTTTAGCTGCTTCTTTCTTGGTGAGCTGACGGCTCCAGGCTACGCGTGCCTTGGTTGCAGCACCTGAACCGTGGTTGTTATATTCGCTGTAGCGGGCTGTCTGTTCGTTGCTCTGCTTGCCCCAGTTGTGCCATCCTTCTGGACGGATGTGGCTGCCCATTTCGCAATTCATGAAGAGGGTAGCTGCATAAGGGCGCCATGGACGGCCCAGATAAACCTTGTCTACACCTGGCTCGGCGGTAAGCTTGCACTTGTTGAATACATAGCCATATTCCTGACCGGCAGGACTGGATGCGGCTGTGATGTAGCTGTTGGCCTTGCTGTGAATCTCACAATTCTCAAACCATGCTCTTCCCGGACCAAAGATGAAATCGGTGGTTCCTTCGATGTAGCAATCATAGAAGGCTGAACGGTTGTTGGCTATACCTGTATAAACGGTATCCTGATTGCCCAGCAGACGGCAGTTCTGAACCAGGATATGATCGCCTTCAAGATGCAGGGAGACTGCTTGTCCCAGTTTGGCAGCATTGTTCTCAATGGTGATGTTCTTCAGGGTGATGTAACTGCCCTGTACCTTCAGGGTATAAGTGCGGAATGTACCCATCGGTTTACCCTTTACAGCAGCTTCTGAATCGAGTCCACCTGCAGGCATCTTGATGTTGGCATGATCGTCCCATGTAATGATAGTGTTATCACGGTCTTCACCACAGATGGTGATGTTGGTGAGCCATGAAGGGAGGATGAGTTTCTCCTTGTACACGCCTTTCTTTACGTAGATTACCTTGCTGTAATCCATGAAAGCACGACATACTTCGATGGCTTCGTCGATGGTGCGGAATTCGCCGGTACCATCACGGGATACTACAATCGTGTCGGGGGTGTCATACTTGTTGGCTGCTGCCAGAGGCAACAGGGTCAACATCATTAAAAATGATAAGAATAATTTTTTCATATTGTTTTTAAGTTTGTTGTTTTGAATCTGTTTTTATAAGATGTTGAAATCTGTATGATTTCATAGAGAATCGCCGGATTTTAAATCCGGCGATTCTCTATTATTTATCTTTTCTTTATTATCATAAACTCCTAAGTTACAGGATTCTCTGTACTTCTTGCAGATCATCAATATTTCGGAGTTGGTTCATAATGGTCTTAACTTCTTCGCGGTCGTGAACACGGAGTTCGATGGTACCGTCGAAGATGCCGTTGTCGCTACTGATAGTTACCTTGTGGATATTGATACCCAACTGGTCGCTAATCACCTTACTTACATCCAGCAGCATGCCCTTACGGTCGATACCCTTGATTTCGATGGTAGCATCGAAGAGTATCTGCTTGTGCATGTCCCATTTGGCATCTACGATGCGGTTGCCGAAACTGGACTTCAGTTTGGCTGCTATGCTGCAAGAGCGCTTATGGATTTCGATGCGGTTCTTGTTGTCGATAAAGCCCATAACGTCATCGCCAGGAATCGCATGGCAGCAGCTAGGGAAGATAAACTGGTTGATGTTCTCCTCGGTCAGGATGAGTGGCTTCTTCTTGTTGAAGTCTTTGCCCACCACGAAAAGATCCTGAGGCTTCACGATGCCTTTTTCTTGAGCCTTCTCCTTGCTCTTGCCCAGGAATGGGATATAATTGCGCCAGCTGCTGGTCTGCTGTTTTTTAGGCTTGCCTTGCAACTCATCGAAGTCTTTATCGCCTAGGATAATCTGATGGTCTCCCAATGACTGGAAGAGGGTTTCAGGCTTCTGGATATTATGAAAATCGCATAGGCGGTCTACCACCGACGCACTCATCTCGATGCTGTTCTTCTTGAGCCATTCGGTGAGTATGTTTTCTCCCTTCTTCTGAACCTCTCGTGAATCGCGGCGCAGGATGGCAAGAATCTTGCTCTTTGCCTTGGCCGAACTGACGAAGTTTACCCATTCTTCCTGTACATGCTGGCTCTTGGAAGTAAGAATCTCAACCTGGTCGCCACTTTGCAGCTTATGGCTCAGCGGAACCAGCTTATGGTTTACCTTGGCTCCGATACAGTGGCTGCCCAGGAAGGTATGAATCTGGAAGGCGAAGTCGAGGGCAGTACAGCCTGCCGGCATCGTCTTGATTTCTCCCTTTGGTGTGAAGACGAAGATTTCTGAAGCATAGAGGTTCAGCTTGATGGCATCGAGGAAGTCCATGGCATCCGGCTGCGGATCGTCCAGAATCTCCTTGATGGTGCTGAGCCAGTCGTTCAGCTCCTTCTCATCTTCTGTATATTCACCTTCGTTTCCTTCTTTGTATTTCCAGTGGGCAGCAAACCCCTTTTCTGCTACCTCGTCCATACGGTCGGAACGGATCTGCACTTCTATCCATCTTCCCTGCTTACTCATCAGGGTAACGTGGAGTGCCTGATAACCGTTTGCTTTCGGATGGTTCAACCAGTCGCGTAGACGGTCAGGATGGCTTTTGTAGATTTTGCTGATGGCTACGTAGATATTGAAACATTCGTTTACTTCGTTTGCTCTTACCTTTGGCGTAAAGATGATGCGCACAGCAAGAATGTCGTAAATCTCATCGAAGGTAACGTGCTTGTTCTGCATCTTGTTCCAAATAGAATAAGGGCTCTTCACACGTGCTTTGATTTTGTATTCTACGCCTAACTTGTCGAGTTCTTCGCGGATAGGTGCAGTAAAATTCTCGAAGAGGGTATCGCGCTGCGATTCGGTATCGGCAAGTTTATGCTCTATGTTGGCATACTCCTGTGGATGGTCGTAGCGGAAGCTAAGGTCTTCGAGTTCGGTCTTGATCTTGTTCAAGCCCAATCGGTTGGCGAGAGGTGCATAAATATACAAGGTTTCGCCCGCAATCTTGTATTGTTTGTTGGCCGGTTGCGATTCCAGCGTGCGCATGTTGTGCAGGCGGTCGCAAATCTTGATAAGGATAACACGGATATCATCGCTCATAGTGAGCAACAGTTTTTTGAAGTTTTCTGCCTGTGCTGATGCCTTATCGCCGAAGATTCCACCACTGATTTTGGTGAGTCCATCAACGATTTGTGCCACCTTGGCTCCAAAGATGTTTGAGATATCTTCTACTGTGTAGTCGGTATCTTCTACCACATCATGAAGCAGTGCGGCACAGATGCTCGTTGAGCCGAGCCCCATCTCCTCGCAGGCTATCTGAGCCACGGCGATAGGGTGCATGATATATGGTTCGCCCGAGAGGCGGCGCACACCTTTGTGCGCCTGTCGGGCGAAATTGAATGCCTTGGTCACTATATCTACCTTCTTGCGGTGTCGCGAACTCAGGTAGGTGTCAAGCAGGTGTTGAAAGGCATCGCCAATCAACTGGTTATCAGCCTGCTCTCTTTCGAGGTCTTTCAAGTTCTGGTCATCCATAGTGGGTCTCTCCAATAAATAATGTTCTTAATTAGACTGAAAAAACTACAGCGGACGTAGTTCTTTTATTTCACTTTGATTTTCTTTCCGGCACGGATACTGTTACCCTTGATGCCGTTCAGTTTGCGCAGTTTCTTAACGGTTGTTCCGTGGCGTGCTGCTATTTCAGAAAGGGTATCACCATTCTTGATGGTAACACTCTTGCTGCCTTGTTTTCTGTTTCTGCCTCGTTTGCTGCTCTTCTTGCTGCGTGAATAAGCACTGTGGCGACTGTAGCTGCTTCGTGGGCGGCTATAGGTAGGCTGTGCATCGTTGACATCTACTGTAGCGCGCTTCTGGAAGAGTTCGTCGGCTCTGTAAGCACAGATGCTGTCCTGCTGGTCGATGAAACTACCGATGAGGGTGGATGGAAGACGCAATACCATCGGATGGTTCAATCCGTTGATGATATCATGACGATACTGTGGATTCAGATTGCGCAGGTGCTCGATGTTGATGTTCAGCACTTTGGAAATCTGCTCCAGGTGGATATCTTTTGATACTACGATTGTGTCTGTCTTTACTGGCAGTTCGCTTACCATAGGGCAGATGTTATGATCGCAGTAGTAGTTCATGATGTAGTTGGCAGCAATGAAAGCTGGTACATATCCACGTGTTTCCTTTGGCAGATATGGATAGATGTTCCAGTAGTCGGCGTTGCCTTTTGCACGATGGATGGCCTTGTTGACATTGGTTGGACCGCAGTTGTAAGCTGCAATCACGAGGCTCCAATCGTCGAATATCTTGTACAGGTCGCTCAGATAGTGAGCGGCTGCATAGGATGCTTTTACCGGGTCGCGGCGTTCATCGATGAGTGAGTTTACTTCCAGTCCATATCGCTTGCCGGTAGGCAGCATAAACTGCCATAAACCTGTGGCACCAACGCGTGATACAGCTTTAGGGTTGAGTGCCGATTCGATAACTGGCAGATATTTCAGTTCCAGTGGCAGGTTGTAAGCCTCTAATGCCTCTTCGAAGATAGGCATGTAGAAGTTACTTGCTCCCAACATAAAACTTACCGAACGGCGTAGTTTTCCGCTGTAACGGTCTATGAATTTCTGTACTACCTCATTGTATGGCATTTCGATGATGGTAGGCATTCTCTTCAGACGGTCGATATACACTTCCTTCTCGAAGACAGGGTTTACATCGCGGTATTTGCAGGTTGTATCTGCCATCATGTAAGTCTGTGCATTGTAAAGGTGGAGCAGGCTGTCGAGGTTATCTTCCAATCCCTCTGGTACCTCGATTTCCTCCTGCTTTCCGTCTTTGTCGGTAACGGTGATGATATCATCGTTATCTGTTTCTTCTGTAACGTCGGTTTGGGCATGAATGCCTTGTAAGCTGAACAGCATCGCTGCTGCCATGACTAGTATTTTCTTCATATTGATGTTTTATCTCGTCTATGTTTCTAATTTCTATTTTGCGTTATAATATATATAGGTGTATTCTAACTCCTCACGCATTAAAATGTGAGTGAGCAACTTACGCCGAGGTTTCCAGACCGCAGCGGATTGGCAGTCTTGTTGCCGTTATTCAGCATGGTAGGCTCTATTCTGAGCGAGAGATCATCGGAGATGTCAAATTCCGAGAGCGATGCATCTACGTAGGCATCAATCACTGAGAAGGCATAGATGCCTATCATGACGAAGGTTCCCAAGTCTCTCCAACGGCGATATTTATCTTTTCGCTTGCGGAAGATTTCCTTATAGCGTTCTATGTTCGATTCGTTGATCTGGGCACCCAAGTGCAGAAACTGATTGTAGCTCTGGGTGTTGGGGTCATCGTCCATAATATCCATGTAGGCTTGCGAATAGTCGTGATACATCTGGTTGTTCCAGGTGATGGCGTATGTACAGCCTACGAAACCGCCATAGATGAAAGGCAGTTTCCAATATTTGCGATTGTATATCTGTCCGGCACCAGGTAATACAAGTGCCAACCACATGGCACGCTTGGTATCAGGTCGCCAGGTTGCCCAGTTGCGCTTTTTGCGTACAGGCTTTGCTGATTGGGTGAGGCTTGCCAGTTTGCTGCTGTCTTGTGCGGTAAGCATCGAGTCGATGGCTATTTTTGCCGAGTCGGCTGATGCAATGGTTGGCACATCGGTCACTTGTTTTTTTTGTTTCGACTTCTGTGCCTGTGCGCCCATCGGTGCCAGAAGCAGCAGGGTTGCCAAACAGATTTGTGATATACTGAGTTTCACTTTTATTCTTGCTTTAACTGATCGAAAACATTCATGATGTGCTCCAGCTCCTCTTCGTTGGCGAATGGAATGCTGATTTTTCCCTTGCCCTTAGCAGAGCAGGTGAACTGCACTTTTGTATTGAGAAACTGTGACAGGCGGTTTTTGAGTTGTGTAAATTCCTCAGACATCTGAGCCTTAGCCGTGATGGTTTTATTACCGCTCTCGATGTCTTCTCCGCTCTTGAGTCGCTGTACCATCTCTTCAACCTTTCTTACTGAGTAGCCGTTCTTTTGTATCTCCTTGAACAACTTGATTTGCAGCGAAGGTGAGTCGAGGGCCAGTAGGGCACGGCAATGCCCCATGTCGATTTCTTTCTTCTGTAGTGCCATCTGCACCTGGGCAGGAAGTTTGAGCAGTCGCAAATAGTTGGCGATAGCTGCACGGCTCTTGCCCACACGTTCTGAAATTTTCTCCTGTGTCATACCCTCGTTTTCCAGAAGGTGTTCGTAGGCGAGTGCTATTTCTATGGCGTTGAGGTCTTGGCGCTGGATATTCTCTACGAGCGCCATTTCCATTACGTTCTCATCGCTGATGGTGCGGATGTATGCAGGGATAGCTGTCAGCCCCGCAAGTTGTGAAGCGCGCCAGCGGCGTTCACCGGCGATAATCTGGAATCTGTTTTCTGAAACCTGTCTTAAGGTGATAGGCTGGATGATGCCTATGGCCTTGATGCTTTCGGCGAGCTCATGTAGGGCTTCGTCGTCAAACTCCCGGCGTGGCTGATTGGGATTCGCCTCAATCTGGTCGAGAGGAATTTCATTGATGGTACTGCTGCCCTGGGTGCGCACTCCCTCGGTAGAGATGAGGGCATCGAGTCCGCGTCCTAAAGCGTTGCTCTTTGTACCGTTGTTGTATTTCTTGTGTACTGCCATTTTTTTACTTTTAATTTTGAACATTGAACTTTCTAAAAGAGTTCAATTTCCAAATCTTAACTATTCTTGTTGATAATCTCCTTTGCCAAGGCCAGATGGTTCTTGGCTCCATTGCTTTCTGCATCGTAAAGGATAACTGGGAGACCATGGCTCGGACTCTCGCTCAGCTTCACGTTGCGCTGGATTACGGTCTTGAACACCAATTCCTGGAAGTGGCGTTTCACCTCGTCGTATATCTGGTTGGCAAGGCGTAGACGACTATCATACATGGTGAGCAGGAAACCTTCTATCTCGAGTTTCGGATTCAGCTTGCTCTTGATGATCTTGATGGTGTTGAGCAATTTGCTGATACCTTCAAGAGCGAAATATTCACATTGAACTGGGATGATGACACTGTCGGCTGCCGTCAACGAATTGACGGTGATGAGGCCGAGCGAAGGCGAACAATCTATCAGAATATAGTCGTATTCGTCACGGATAGGCTGCAGTAATGTCTTAATCACCTTTTCGCGATTTTTGAGATTCAGCATCTCTATCTCGGCACCTACCAGGTCGATATGACTAGGTATGATGTCGAGTCCATCAATGTCGGTGGTGTAGATGGCATCGCGCACGTCTGCATGGTCGATGATGCATTCGTAGAGCGAGCAGTCTACCTCGCTGATGTCCACGCCCAATCCACTGGAAGCGTTTGCCTGTGGGTCGGCGTCCACTACGAGTACCGTTTTCTCTAGCGTGGCAAGCGATGCTGCCAAGTTAATGGTGGTAGTAGTCTTTCCTACACCGCCTTTTTGGTTAGCTAATGCGATGATTTTTCCCATTTTCTTAGTAAATTTTCGGCAAAGATACAAAAATATTGTGAGAAAGTCGCTATCTTTAAAGGTTTTTTCGTACTTTTGCACCAAAAAGAAAGATATTTTTATGGAAAATAAGAAACCGTTAGTATTAATTTCGAATGATGATGGCTATCATGCCAATGGAATCAAGACCCTGGTGAGCTTTCTGAAAGACTGGTGCGACCTGCTGGTTGTTGCACCGGAAAGTGCCCGTTCGGGATTCGCCTGTGCCTTCTCGGCTACTACTCCCTTGCGCCTGAAGCGTCGCCACAATATGGGGAATGATGTCGAGGTTTGGTCATGTAGCGGCACACCGGTTGACTGTGTGAAACTAGCGTTGGATCAGTTTCTTGCTGATCGCAAGCCTGATCTGATTATCGGCGGTATCAATCATGGTGACAATTCGAGCGTGAATAATCATTATTCGGGAACTATGGGTGTAGCTAAGGAGGGCTGTATGCAGCATATTCCAAGCATAGCCTTCAGCAGTTGCAATTATGATGAAAATGCTGATCTCACTCCTTTGCACGATGGGGTACTGAAGGTTGTTAAGATGGTGCTGGAGAAGGGATTGCCAGAATATACCTGTCTGAATGTCAACTTCCCGGCTTTGCCTCCGTTCAAGGGTTTCAAGGGTTGCCGGATGACTCATGGCTCCTGGATCAATGAGGTGGATCATCGCACTCATCCGCATGGATATGATTATTATTGGATGGTGGGTGAATACCATAATGACGAACCTGAGACAACGGATACCGACCAGTGGGCTGTGAATCATGGTTACATCGCTATTACCCCAACTAAGATTGATGTAACGGATTATGATTGGTTAAAGAATTTTGAATTATGAAGTATTACCTGATAGTAGGCGAGGCTAGTGGAGATTTGCATGCCAGCAGATTGATGCGCTCGTTGAAAAAAATAGACGAGTTTGCTGAATTCCGTTTCTTCGGCGGTGATTTGATGGCTGCTGAAGGTGGCACTCGCGTCAAGCATTTTAAGGAGTTGGCTTATATGGGTTTTGTGCCTGTACTGCTACATTTGGGTACCATCTTTTCGAACCTGAAGAGGTGCAAGGAAGATATTGTGAAATGGAAGCCGGATGTAGTGATACTGGTAGATTATCCGGGATTTAATCTCAAGATAGCTAAGTTCTTGAAAAAGAACACCAATATCCCTGCCTATTATTACATTTCTCCTAAGATATGGGCATGGAAGGAGTGGCGGATCCGCAGCATTAAACGTGATATCGCTGAACTCTTCTCTATCTTGCCATTCGAGGTGCCGTTCTTCGAAAAGAAGCACCGTTATCCTATTCACTATGTGGGTAATCCTACGGCTCAGGAAGTAGGGGAGTTCAGGTCGGGATATCATCAGAGTTTTACGGAGTTCTGTCAGGAGAATAATCTTGACACCTATCGTCCTGTTATCGCTTTGCTGGCAGGAAGCCGTCTGCAGGAAATCAAAGACAATCTGCCGGCGATGATTGAGGTGGCTGAGCGTTTTGAAGATTATCAGATGGTGCTTGCCGGTGCTCCTTCGATAGACGATGCTTACTATGAGAAGTTTATCAAAGGTACACCTGTCAAACTGGTGCGTAACAAGACTTATCCGCTCTTGTCGCATGCTACGGCAGCTCTTGTTACCAGTGGTACTGCAACTTTAGAGACGGCTCTTTTCGATGTGCCCCAGGTGGTATGTTATGAAACGCCTGTACCTCATCTCATCCGTTTCGGTTTCAAGCATATCATCAAAGTGAAGTTTATCTCGCTGGTGAATCTTATCGCCAATAAGGAGATTGTGCCGGAGATGCTTGCCGACCGCTTTACGGTTGATGGTATTGCCAACGAACTTTATCAGATTCTTCCGGGAGAACCTGGCAGGGATAAGATGTTGGCAGAATATCAGAAAGTTCGAACTCAGTTAGGCGATAAGGTTGCGCCGGATGAGGCTGCGGGCATCATGTTTGATCTTCTGGTTAAGCGTAGGGAAATGCTTCTCCGTATGGCTCGTGAGCGTGCTGAAGCTGAAGCCAAAGCTGCAGCTGAGGCTGCAGAACGTGCGCGACAGAAGGCGATAGCTGAAGCCGAGGCTGCTAAGAAACGTGCCGAAGAGGAAGCTTTGGCGGCGCAGAAGCGAGCAGAAAAAGAGGCTGAACTGGCAAGAATAAGAGCAGAAAAAGCCCGACTGGCTGCTGAGGCTAAGGCACGTGAGGCTCAGCAGCGTGTTGCCCAGGCACAGTATGAGGCGCAGGAAGCCCAGAAGGGTGAACGCTTTGAAGAAGAACAGGAAAAAGGTGAAATGTTTTGATAAAAATCAATCTCTTTCAGTTCTGCAGCGGATATCAATCCGCTGCAGAACTGCTGACTAAGGCAGATTTGTATCTGCTACCTATGTAGGAGTATTAGCTATCCTAAAAAAAACAAACCCAAAAATATATATTTAATTTTAAACCCTAAAAAAAATGAAAAAACTAATGACCCTTATTTGTGCCCTCTTTTGTATGGCACAAGTGTATGCAGCAAACCCTGTAAAGCAATGGGGACAGTTGCAGGTAAAAGGTGCGCAGCTTTGCGACCAGAGTGGTAACCCTGTAGTGTTGAGAGGCGTGAGTCTGGGATGGCACAACATCTGGCCTCGGTTCTACAACAAAAATGCGGTGAAATGGCTTGTGCAAGACTGGCATGCCAACATCATCAGAGCAGCCATGGGAATTCAGATAGACGACAACTATCTGGAAAATCCAGACTTTGCTCTAAAATGCATTACCCAGGTGGTAGATGCCGCCATCAAGAATGATACCTACGTGATTATCGACTGGCATGCACACAAGATGCATACAGCCGAGGCTAAGGCCTTCTTCGGAAAGATGGCGCAGAAGTATGGTAAATATCCTCATGTGCTTTACGAACTCTACAATGAACCTGTTGAGGATAAATGGGAAGACTTGAAGGTATACGCTAAAACCATCATCACGGAAATCAGAAAGTATGATCCGGATAATATCATCCTGATGGGCTGTCCGCATTGGGACCAGGATATTGATATCGTAGCAAAGAGCCCTATCGAGGGTGTGGAGAATGTGATGTATACCCTTCATTTCTATGCAGCCACCCATAAAGATTATCTGCGTGATAAACTGGAGGCTGCCGTGAAGAGCGGTTTGCCGGTCTTTGTATCAGAATGTGCTGGTATGGAGGCTTCGGGTAATGGTCCTCTGGCTCCTGATGAGTATCAGAAATGGCTCGATGTAATGGAGAAAAACAAGGTGAGTTGGGTAAACTGGTCGGTTTCGGATAAGGATGAAACCTGTTCCATGCTTTTGCCACGTGCCAAGGCTACCGGCAACTGGACAGATGATCTCATCAAGCCATGGGGCAAGATGGTGAAGCAGGCACTGAAGAAATATAATAGATAACAGCATAGTTTATCGCAAGTACTTTCGTGAGCCAACGAAGCTACTTGTGTTTTTTATGGTGATATGAAAAAAAGAAAGGCAGGGGTTCTTTGAGGAATCCCTGCCTTTCTTTGTGGTATGCTCGGCATGAGCTTAATCTAATGGGTGCAAGTCCCTAACAAGCCCTA
>DAWDQD010000056.1:0-17788 GCA_052349145.1 Segatella copri
ATATAAAAACATTATAAAGCCTTTAGATAGAGCTCGTTATCCCGAACTGAGGTAACAAAATGCATCGCCATGTAGTAAACCAATACATAAAAGGAGTACTTTCACAAGCACTCCTTCTCATATTATACAAAAACATTATGAATTATTTCTATTAGCGAACAAGATTTTAATTTCTATCTTTGTCTCAATTATCTAAAAGTTTCAAACGTTCACCAGAATTGCTTTTGGCAAGGGGCAATTCCTACTCGTAGGATAACCTCAGTTCTGATGTTTATCATTTACGGTTGCAAAGGTACGAAGATTTTTATAATTGTGCAATACCTAAAAATGGGGGTTTTGATGAATACCTAGAAATGAGGAATGAAAATGGGGGAGAGTAGATATGAAAAAAAGGAAGTTCTTCAATAAGGACTTCCTTTTTTATGAGGTGTCTAGCGGAGTCGAACCGCTCTACACGGTTTTGCAGACCGTTACCTAACCGCTCGGTTAAGACACCTTGTGTAGAATAATCATTTCTGATTTGCGAGTGCAAAGGTACTACTTTTTATTGGTTCTACCAAATTTTTATGCAACTTTTTTAATTAAAAAAATCACTTTCTTTGTATCTTGCTCATAATGAACGGGTTCTGAAATGCTTTATTTTTTGTCTGGTTTCCTCGCTGCATGACAGTAAAAGTAGTTTTAGCAGCTCTTTTATGAGAGCTACTCTTGTTCTTTCCGTTGAGTAGCCTCTTTCTTTTTATTCTTTTGGCATTTCTCAACGAACGGGCAACCTGAACATTGATAGTTTTTACACTCTCGTGCTTGTTTGATGGAGCGGTAGATACAAATGGCGGCATACGTGATGCATGCCGCCAATATGATTGCTATGATGATATACTGTATCATAAGCATAGGTAAATTAACATAATACTAACCTACGGCGTTATAACCATTGGTTGAGTTTTTGCGCATGATGTCGCGGATGTTCATCTCCTTGAAACCCTCTGCGCGTTTCTGCTCTTCAAGCTCTTTCTCTTCCTCGATGTCCTTTTCTGAACGGGTGAAAGTGAAAGCCTTGTACTTAAATTCTGCAATCGCCCAACCTACGAGGCCCACAGCGATCAATGCAACAAATCCAATTAATGCGTTCATTTCTCTTTATATTATAATAATGTATAAACTGAATTAATAATCATCGTCGGCTACGTCTTCTGCATCATCAAGACCGAGGTTCTCCGGGTCTTCGAAGGTAGTACGGTAGCTTTCCTCAGTAAGCTTGTCGTCATCGAATGCATCGTCATCCTCATCTGGATCGTTGTAGTGATCCTCGATTTCTGGTGCATCCTCGTCTTCATCCTCGTCTGGGTCGAGCAGGTCGTCGTTGCGTTTCAAATCATTCTCATCATCGAATCTCATGCGAACCTTTTCTACCTTTGGCTTCTCCTTGGCAAAGATAGCTTCTACCCAAGAACCTTTTGGTACCACGAGCACTTCGTAGTCATCAGCGAGCTTTTTCTCGTACAGACCTCCTGGCTTTTTCAGGCGGTCAGCAGGAAGAGTAGTTGTGCTGATGTCGAAATTACTTTCGATGATGTCCTGGATGCTCTGAGGCAAACTCTCCCAGCCACCACCAAAGTTGCGCTCCAAGAGTTCGATGAGCTTATTGGCGGTGATGTGACTTACATTTTCGTAAGTAAGATCAGTAACACGCATGATAGGGCGCTTTTTGATGGCATATTTTTCTTTCTTGTCGTTGATACGGAAAGTGCCAATCTTAAAGCCGCGTGCCATCAGTTTGTCAATCACTTCAGGACGGTCTACCGTCACTGGTTCCATTTCGAATGCGCTGCGGATCACTGCGATATACTTGTTCTGGTAATCCTTGAGGTCAGCATCCTTTTCTGCTGCTTCCCAAAGACGGAACACATCGTTCTCCTGCAATTCCCAAATGCTACTTTTAGTAACATTCTTCAGTGTTAATATTTTATCTTTATTCATCTTCAATTGTGTTTGTGTGTGCAAAAGTAAGTACTTCTTTTTATATATCCAAATTTTCTTGCTGTTTTTTTGTGTTTTTGGTCACTTTTTTATTTGGAATTCGATTTTTTTCATTACCTTTGCACGTACTATGAGTGAACCGTTAGCTGAAAGAATGAGACCTCACACGCTTGCTGACTATGTTGGACAGCAGCATTTGGTAGGTGAGGGGGCCGTGCTGCGCAAGATGATTGATGCAGGGCGCATATCCTCTTTTATCCTCTGGGGACCCCCTGGAGTGGGCAAGACTACCCTTGCTCAAATCGTGGCACAAACCATCAAGGTGCCGTTCTTCACCCTCTCTGCGGTGACCAGTGGCGTAAAGGATGTCCGCGAGGTGATAGAAAGAGCAAAGAGTGGTAGATTCTTTAATTCGGCTTCTCCTATATTGTTTATTGATGAAATTCACCGTTTCTCCAAGAGTCAGCAGGATTCGCTTTTGGGTGCGGTAGAGAAGGGTATTGTTACGCTGATAGGTGCTACCACCGAGAATCCTTCGTTCGAGGTGATTCGGCCGCTGTTGTCCAGATGTCAGCTCTATGTTCTCAAACCGCTCGAAAAGGCTGATCTTGAAGGGCTTCTGCATCGTGCCATTACGCAGGATGTAGAACTCAGAGAAAAGAATATTAAGTTGGAAGAGACGGGCGCGCTGCTGCGATATAGTGGTGGAGATGCCCGCAAACTGCTCAATATTCTGGAACTGGTGGTAGAATCTGCCGGATCTTCAGAGATTGTGATTACCGACAAGATGGTAGAAGAGCAGTTGCAGCAGAATCCGCTGGCTTACGATAAACAGGGTGAGATGCATTATGATATTATCTCAGCCTTTATCAAGAGTATTCGCGGAAGCGATCCCGATGCTGCGCTCTATTGGATGGCGAGGATGATAGAAGGAGGAGAAGACCCGCAGTTTATAGCCCGTAGGGTTGTGATTAGTGCCTCTGAGGATGTGGGACTTGCCAATCCGAATGCACTCCTGCTTGCCAATGCTGCCTTCGATACGGTGATGAAGATAGGGTGGCCCGAAGCGCGTATCGCCCTTGCTGAGGCTGTGGTGTATCTGGCCACGAGTCCGAAGAGCAACAGTGCTTATCTGGGCATTAATGATGCGCTGGCTACTGTACGGCAAACGGGTAATCTGCCTGTTCCGCTGCACATCCGCAATGCTCCTACCAAACTGATGAAAGATTTGGGCTATCATGACGGATATAAGTATCCCCACGATTATCCTGGACATTTCACAGAGCAGCAGTATCTGCCAGACGAATTGAAGGATGCCCGCTTCTGGCATGCGCAGCATTCGCCTTCCGAGGAGCGCCTCTACAACTGGATGGTTACCTGCTGGGGAGAAAGATTCAAGAAATAGTGATTAGAAAGAATAATTAGAAATTGATATTTAGAGCAACTAACTGATACGAGAAAATGATGATACATGGCGATCCGGAATTCGTGCTCACGCTTCATAGCGTGATAGAATTCATCGGTACATTTGCTTTTGCCCTTTCGGGCATTCGCCTGGCAGCAAGTAAGCACTATGATTGGCTGGGCGGTTTTGTTTGTGGTGTGGCTGTAGCCATAGGTGGTGGAACCATACGAGATGTGATGCTTGGTGTGCGTCCGTTTTGGATGTTGAGCCCTATCTACCTGATTTGTACGCTGTTTGCGCAGTTGGTAGTGATTGCTTGCCACCGCTATCTCAAGCGTCTTGACAATACCTGGTTTCTGTTTGATACCTTGGGCTTGGCGCTTTTCAATATTGCGGGCATCCAGAAGTCGCTCGAATGTGGTTTCTCCTTTTGGGTAGCCATCATCATGGGCTGTATCACGGGTGCTGCAGGCGGTGTTATCCGCGATGTGCTTCTTAATGAAGAGCCGATCATCTTCCGAAAGGAGATTTATGCGATGGCTTGTGTCGCCGGTGGTTTGGCTTATTGGGGATTGAGCTATCTGGGTGTGAGCCTCTATATTACGGTGATTGTAGCTTTCAGTGTGGTCTGCGCCATCCGATTGCTGGCTGTAAGATACCATATTTCACTCCCGAAGCTGAGGGATGAAGAACAAACTGTAGAATGAAAAGGAAAAAATGAAATTGATAAATAACAGATAACAAATGAAAAGACTGAAAGCGATTTTGATGCTCGTTGTTGCAATGATGCTGATGTCGTCGGCAACAATGAAGGCTCAGAACAAACGAGAGTTTCGTGGAGCCTGGATACAGTGTGTTAACGGACAGTATCTTGGCAAGAGTACGCAGCAGATCCAGGCGATGCTTACCAGACAGCTTGATGAACTGCAGAAGGATGGCGTGAATGCGATAATCTTTCAGGTTCGAGCCGAGTGTGATGCTCTGTATAAGAGTGATTTAGAGCCTTGGAGCAAGTTTCTTACGGGAGTGCAGGGAAAGGCTCCTTCTCCTTATTGGGATCCGTTGCAGTGGATGATAGAGCAGTGTCATAATCGTGGCATGGAGCTTCATGCCTGGATTAATCCTTATCGTGCCAAGCATAGCGTAACTTCCTATGAGCAGGTTTCGCCGAAGAATATCGTGAAGAGGCGTCCTGATCTCTGTTTTCAGTATGGCAAGCTGACGCTGTTGAACCCTGGTTTGCAGGCTGCAGCCGACTATATTTGCGAGGTGGCTGTGGACATTGTAAGCCGATATGATGTTGATGGATTCCATATTGATGATTATTTCTATCCATATCCAGAGGCCGGACGACAGATTCCTGATCAGCAGCTCTTCCGCCAGCAGTCGCGCGGCATGCGAAACATAGGTGATTGGCGCCGTGATAACGTGAGCCGGTTTGTAAAGCAGCTCAGCGAATCCATTCATGCCGTTAAGCCTTGGGTTAAGTTTGGTGTTTCTCCATTCGGAATCTACCGCAACAAGCGTACCGATCCTAATGGTTCAGAAACTTTCGGCCTCCAGAATTATGATGATCTTTATGCAGATGTATTGCTTTGGGTGAATAATGGTTGGATAGACTATTGTGTGCCTCAGATTTATTGGGAGATTGGCAATCGTGCTGCCGATTACAAGACGCTCATAACCTGGTGGAATAAGCATGCTGGCAACCGCCCATTATATATAGGTGAAGATATAGAGCGTACAGCCAAGTTTGCTGATCCAGTCAATCCGCGCAGTCATCAGTTGCCTGCCAAGCACCGTTTGCATCAGCAGATGAATAATGTGAAGGGCACTGTGCTCTGGTATGCGCAGACTGCTGCCGATAATGTAGGTAATATCGGACATACACTCCGCAACAATTATTGGAAGTATCCAGCATTGCCACCCTCTATGCCTTTCCTTGATAATAAGGCGCCAAAGGGGGTAAAGGGTGTCAAGCTGATGTGGACCGAGAAAGGTCCGCTGCTGGTATGGAAGGCTCCTAAGGCTAGCAAGAAAAAGTGGGGCGATCAAGTGAACCGTTTTGCTATCTACCGTTTTGAGAAAGGTGCTAAGGTAAATCTCAATGATGTTTCTGCACTCCAGGCAGTAACTTATGATAATTTCTATCGCATCCCTTATGTGAGTGGCAAGAAATATGTGTATGTAGTAACTGCTCTCGACCGGGTAGGAAACGAAAGTAAAGATAAGAAAAAGAAAATTTCTTTTTAGATTGGTTAGATGATATAAACGGAAAGACCGTTAAAAACAGAAAAACCGTTGTACTCGATAGGAGAGAGTGCAACGGTTTTTTATTTTGTTGGGATGGGGGAGCGGGTAGTCCTTTCATCCTGTATTTTTTTATTCTTTCAGCAGGTCGTTCAGGAAGTTATCCAGATCGTTGTCCAGATTCTCCATCAAGTCACCACCTACAATGATCGTATCATCGTCAGCAAGATAGAGCTCGCCAATATGCTCTTTATCCTCATCTTCGAGCACAAAGCTGTATGGCTTGAGAATGCCGAGATGATCTATGATATCAGCCTGTTTGCGCAATACATCGCGAAGCAGCTTTGCTACCTCGTCGTAGAAGTCTTCATCCTTGTTTTCTATCCATTGCTCAACAACGCAGCGGGTAATCTCGTTGTCATCGTCGTCAAAGGCCAGGAGTTCGCCACTGTCTTGCGAAACCCTTACGTGGATGTCGGTCATTTGAGAAGTCTCGTCGTCAGATTCTGGCGCTGGGAACTTTTGAGCCACTTTTCTGATAAAGCGCTCTACTTGCATGATTGTTTGCTCTAATGTTTCCATATCAATTCTTTAATAATCAATGCAAAGATACATAAAAAATTGATATCACCAAAAGAAGTTGCTAAAAAAAAGCATTTTTGCTTTTAATTTGTTCTCAAACTGCCTGATTCCAGGGTATAGATAACGTTTACGGTTCTTTTTTTATATTTTCTTTTCGATTTTGTTTGCCATTTCTAAATAATGTAGTATCTTTGCACTTGAATTGCAAAAATGCAATCTCAACATTACAAATGAATAACAAAATAAAACATTCTGGCATCGTAGAAAGCGTAGAAGAAGGTTGTGTGTGCATTCGCATCGTACAGTCGTCAGCCTGCAGCGCTTGCAGGGTGGCTGCTCATTGTACTGCATCTGAATCGAAAGAGAAGATGATTGAGGTTTCTACCTCAGAGGCGTCTCTCTACCACAAAGGCGATAGCGTGGTGGTGACTGCTGATTCGGCTGTAGGCTTCAGAGCCAGTTTCTATGGCTATCTCTTGCCGCTGATACTGATGGTGATCGCTTTGGTGGGTGTACTGAAAGCTACTCACTCAGAGGGAGCCGCAGCGCTCTCGGCATTGGGCATTCTCATTCCATACTATGTGGTGCTCTACTTATTCAGAAATAAACTTAAAAACAAACTGAGCTTCTCTATAGAAACATAGGGTGCGTGATGTGCTCCTGTGGTTTCTGCGATGAGCCTTTATTTTAAAACAAAGAAAATAACAAAACAAAACACAAAAAATTATGAATTTTATTTTGATTGCTGTCTTGGTTCTCGGAGCAATCGCGCTGATTGCAGCGCTGGTTCTCTTCGGAGTATCTAAGAAGTTTGCCGTCGAAGAAGACCCTCGCTTGGGCCAGGTAGGAGAGATTCTGCCAGGTGCCAACTGTGGTGGTTGCGGTTTTGCCGGATGTTCTGGTATGGCCGCAGCTCTGGTGAAGGGTGCTGATGCCGGTTCTATCGATGGACTGATGTGTCCGGTAGGTGGTGCCGACGTGATGGGCAAGGTAGCCGACCTTTTAGGTATGGCAGTAGCCAATACCGAGCCAAAGGTGGCTGTGGTTCGTTGTAATGGTACTTGCGAGAATCGTCCTCGCATTGCCGAGTATGATGGTTTGCACACTTGTGCAGCTATGAATTCATGTGGCGCTGGCGAAACAGGCTGCGGGTTCGGCTGTCTGGGTTGTGGCGATTGCGTGGCTGCCTGCCAGTTTGGCGCAATCTCTATCAATCCTGAAACTGGCATTCCTGAGGTTGATGAAGAGAAGTGTACGGGTTGTGGTGCTTGCGCCAACGCTTGTCCACGTCATATCATCGAGCTCCGCAAGAAGGGTCCTAAGAGCCGTAGAGTTTACGTTCAGTGCGTAAACCACGACAAGGGTGCTGTTGCCAAGAAGGCTTGTAGCGTTGCTTGCATCGGATGCGGTAAATGTCAGAAGGTCTGCAAGTTTGATGCTATCACCATTGAGAACAATGTGGCTTATGTTGACTTCAATAAGTGCCGCATGTGTACCAAGTGTGTTGATGAATGCCCAACCGGTGCTCTCGTAAAAGTTAATTTCCCAGTTAAGAAGAAGGAGGAATAATCATGAATTTGAGAACTTTTAGAATTGGTGGAGTTCACCCAGAAGAGAATAAGATTACTGCCGAGATGGCTACTCAGGTAGCTCCTCTCCCTAAGCAGGCTATTTTCCCACTTGGTCAGCACATCGGTGCTCCTGCCAAGCCTGTAGTTGCCAAGGGCGATAAGGTGAAGGTGGGTACACTCATTGCTGAGGCTGGTGGCTTTGTGAGTGCTCCTATTTACAGTTCCGTATCAGGAACTGTGTTCAAGGTAGATACATCTATTGATGCTACCGGTTATCGCAAGCCTTGCATCATTATTAATGTAGAAGGCGATGAGTGGGAGGAGAGTATCGACCGCTCTGATAAACTCGAGACGCTTGAGGCTCATACTGAGCTTACTCCAGAGGAAATCGTAAACCGCATCAAGGTAGCAGGTGTCACTGGTATGGGTGGTGCCGGTTTTCCTACCTTCATCAAGCTTTGTCCTCCTCCAGGAGCCAAGGCTGAGTGCGTCATCATCAATGGTGTAGAGTGTGAGCCTTATATCACAGCCGACTATCGCCTGATGATGGAGCATGCCGATGAGATTCTTGTTGGCTTGAACCTCCTGATGAAGGCGGCTAAGGTAGAGAAGGGCTACATCGGTATCGAGGATAACAAGCCTGCTGCCATCAAACTCTTCGAGGAAAAGACTGCTAATGACGCTCGTATCGAGATTGTACCTCTGGCTAAGAAGTACCCTCAGGGAGGTGAGAAGCAGCTGGTGGATGCCGTTATCCGCCGTCAGGTTCCTGCTCCTCCAGCTATCCCTGTCAACGTTGGAGCAATAGTTCAGAATGTAGGTACTGCCTTCGCTGTTTATCAGGCAGTTATGAAGAATAAACCTCTCTTCGAACGCTATACCACCGTAACCGGTAAGCAGGTGAAGAATCCGGGCAACTTCCTCGTACGTATGGGTACTCCATTCTCTCAGATGATTGAGAACTGCGGCGGTTTGCCGGAGGGTGACAACAAGGTGCTGGCTGGTGGTCCGATGATGGGTAAGGCTGTAATCAGCCTTGATGTACCGGTAACCAAGGGTACCAACTCCATCACCGTATTGACCGATGCTGATGCTCATCGCAAGAAGGCTCAGCCATGTATCCGCTGTGCCAAGTGTGTGGATGCCTGCCCAATGGGCCTGGAGCCATACTTGCTCGCTACCCTGAGCGTAGTGAAGGATTATGAGCGCCTGGAGGCAGAAGAGGTAACATCCTGCATCGCCTGCGGTTCATGCCAGTTCACCTGTCCTTCACATCGTCCTATCCTCGATAATATTATCAATGGTAAGGGTGCGGTAATGGGCATCATCAGAGCTCGCAACGCCAAGAAGTAAGCGTTCACGTCAAGAATGAATTTCATTTAAGAAAGAAATTAAAAGATAAAATGGGAAAATTAATCGTTTCATTATCGCCACACGCTCATGGAAATGAGAGCGTAGAGAAGAACATGTACGGAGTGATTATCGCTCTCGTGCCTGCCATCCTCGCATCTTTCTATTTCTTCGGCTTGGGTTCAGCAGTTGTTCTGCTCACCTCTGTGGCAGCCTGCGTCTTCTTTGAGTGGGCAATTACAAAATATCTCCTGAAGGAGGAGACCTGCTTGCTCGATGGTTCTGCCATCATCACCGGTCTCTTGCTCGGCATGAACTTGCCAAGTAACCTTCCTCTCTGGATCATCATCATCGGTGCCCTGTTTGCCATCGGTGTAGGTAAGATGAGCTTCGGCGGTTTGGGTAACAATCCTTTCAATCCCGCTTTGGTAGGCCGTTGCTTCCTGCTCGTCAGCTTCCCTGCCCAGATGACTTCATGGCCTGTTGCCGGACAGATGCTCAGCTATACTGATGCTACAACGGGTGCTACTCCGCTAGCTATCATGAAGACCGCCATCAAGACGGGCGATGCTTCTGTTCTCAACCAGTTGCCTGATGCGATGAGCATGCTCTTCGGTGCTACAGGCGATACCTTCGGTGCCGGTACCACCGGTGAGGTTTGTGCATTCGCCCTCTTGCTCGGTTTGGCTTACATGCTCTGGAAGAAGGTCATTACCTGGCATATTCCAGTCAGCATCATCGCTACCGTATTCGTTTTCAGCGGTTTGATGCATTTGGCTAATCCTGTTTATGCCAATCCTCTGGCTGTCATCTTCAGTGGTGGTCTGATGCTCGGTGCCATCTTCATGGCTACTGATTATGTAACCTCTCCGATGACCCACAAGGGCATGCTTATCTACGGTGTATGCATCGGTCTGCTGACCGTCATCATCCGTAACTGGGGTAGCTATCCGGAAGGTATGTCGTTCGCCATTCTTATCATGAATGCGTTCACACCTCTTATTAACACATACATTAAACCAAAGCGCTTCGGTGAGAAGCCTGCTAAGAAATAAGGAGGACAGAGACATGCAGAAATTAGAATCATCATTAAAGAACATGGTGCTTGTGCTGGTGGGCGTAGCGCTCATCGTAGGTGCCGTGCTTGCATATATCAATCATCTTACATCTGGTCCTATCGCCGAGAAGGCTGCACAGAGTCTGGCTACCGGTATCAAGAGCGTGATGGGTACAGAAGAACTCCAGGTGGCTGAGCCTGAAGAGGTGAAGCAGGAGTTTGGCGGTAAGGAATTCTCTTTCACCATACATAAGTGCTCAGACAAGAGCGGCAAGCAGCTGGGTGCTGCCGTAGAGAGTACAACCGGTGGTTTCGGTGGCGATCTGAAGGTGCTCGTAGGTTTCGATACCGAGGGCAAGATTATGGGTTATACCGTGCTTCAGGCTTCAGAGACTCCGGGTCTGGGCGCCAAGGCTGCTACCTGGTTTCAGAAAGACGGAAAGGGTAGCATCATCGGTAAGACTCCAAAGGATGGCGACCTCCACGTATCTAAGGACGATAAGAGTGGCAATGCAGTAGACGCCATCACCGCTTCTACCATTACCAGCCGCGCCTTCCTCAAGGCTATCAACCAGGCTTATGCCGTTTATGCCAAGAAGGATGTTGACGGCGAGAGCGGTGCATCTCAGAAAGCAGATGCAGAGAGTGGTGTATCTAAAGTTGAACATAACGAAAAGAAAGGATAAACCGATATGAGTAATGTTAAGATTTTGATGAACGGACTCATCAAGGAGAATCCAACCTTCGTGTTGCTTCTCGGTATGTGTCCTACTTTGGCTACAACAACCAGCGCCATCAACGGTCTCTCTATGGGATTGGCTACCATGGCGGTGCTGATTTGTACCAACTTTGTTATTTCCTGTATCAAGAAGATTACCCCGGATATGGTTCGCATCCCTGTTTTCATCGTAGTGATTGCAGCCTTCGTAACCATCCTTCAGATGTTGATGAGCGCTTATGCTCCCGACAGCATCAATCAGGCGTTGGGTATTTATATTCCGCTGATTGTAGTAAACTGTATCATCCTGGGTAGAGCAGAGAGCTTTGCTGCCAAGAATTCGCCTATTGCCAGCCTCTTCGATGGCATTGGTTGCGGTTTGGGTTTCACCCTCGGTTTGACCATCCTGGGTAGTGCCCGCGAGATACTCGGTGCAGGTAGTGTATTCGGTACCACTCTGTTGCCGGAGACTACCAACATTCTGATGTTCATCCTGCCTCCTGGAGCATTCCTCACCTTGGGTTACATCATTGCTATATTTAATAAGGTAAAGAAGTAAGCGTAGGCATCGCTTCAAATCAATGAAATAAAATAGAAATTATGGAATATTTATTGATATTTATCTCTGCGATATTCGTCAACAACATCGTCTTGTCGCAGTTTCTCGGTATCTGTCCATTCCTGGGCGTATCGAAGAAAGTTGATACAGCCATCGGTATGGGTGGTGCCATCGCTTTTGTCTTGACCCTGGCAACCATCATTACCTGGTGTGTTCAGAAGTATGTACTCGATCCGTTCGGATTGCAATATCTCCAGACCCTGGCGTTCATCCTCGTGATTGCAGCCTTGGTTCAGATGGTAGAGATTATCCTGAAGAAGGTTTCTCCTGCGCTTTATCAGGCACTCGGTATCTTCCTGCCTCTGATTACTACCAACTGTGCCGTGCTGGGTGTAGCCATCCTGGTTATCCAGAAGGATTACAATCTGCTTGAGAGCGTGGTTTACGCCTTCTCTACCGCTCTCGGCTTTGCCCTGGCTCTCATTGTCTTTGCCGGCATTCGCGAGCAGCAGGCTTTGGTCCGTATTCCTAAGGGCATGCAGGGCGTAGCTATCGTCATGGTAACTGCAGCGCTCCTCAGCCTCGCCTTCATGGGATTCTCGGGCGTAGATGGCGGTTTGAAATCGCTCTTCGGATTGGAGTAAAACTTTTACTGAAAGTTGATAAAATAATAATGGGAATTTGCGAATGGTATGAACCGATGCAAATTCCCATTTTTTGTACTTGATTTTTCTTACTCTCTTACTTGAGGTCTTGATTTTTCTTAACTCTCTGTCTTTATAAACTTGAAATTATAACTCTTTCTCTTTTCTTATCTTCTGTGTCCGAAACTTCCACCGCCATTGCTCTTGCTTGGTGTAGAAGAGCGAGGGGTGAATCCGCCGCCACGGTTGCCAGACCCGCTGCTGAATGAACGGCTCATGCTGCTGCGGTTGCCCCCGAAGATATTACTTCTTCCGCTTCCGAAGCTGCTGTTTCCGAATCCACGGCTGCTGTTTCCGAAACCACGGTTGTTGCTGGTGCTGCTGTTGCTGCTGCCGAACCCGCGGTTAGGGCGACTGTTGCTGCTGCCGAAACCCCGGTTGCTGCTGTTGCCGAAGCCTCCGTTGTTTTTTCCGAAGCCTCCGTTCTGAGGGCGGCTGCTGTTTCCGAAGCCAGCGTTGTTGTTAGGGCGGCTTGCATTACCGAAACCACGGTTTGGGTTCATCTGAGGTCTGTTCTCGCGGTTCAGACTACCGAAAGATCTTCCTCTGCCGTAATCACCACGGTTGAATCTGTCTCTCATACCTACTCTAGGATGTCCTCCTGGGTGAGGGCCGCCAAATCTTTTTCCGTGATACCAGCTTCTGTTTCCGTTTACTCGCCAGCTATGACCTCCACGGTAAGATACGTAGAAGTGAGGGCGACCGAAGTAGAAAAAGTCGCGGCGCGGATAGCGGGCGTAGATGCCGAAGTGCCAGTAGCCCGCATGCCAGTAGAGCGGACGGTAGAAATAGGTGGCATTGAGATATGTTCTGTACTGCCAGTCGAGCAGGATATAGCTCAAATCTATATTGCGCTGGCGCCAGTAAGCACCATACAGGTCATCGTATGTATCTACACTCATCAGGTAGTCAAGGTTCACCTCGTAAGCTGCCTCATACTGGTCTTCCGTAAGATTGAGCTCGTAAGCCATCTTGTCTGTCAGGAAGAGAGCCTGCTGTCTTGCCTGCTCATAACTCATTGCAGAAGCGGTAGTGAATGTCATCATGAACATGGCTACCAGAGCTATTATCATTCGTTTCATAATCGTATATCTTTAAATTGTTATACTTCATGTTTCTTTTTTTCTGGTGCAAAGATACGATGTTTTTTGCTTCCACGGTCGGGATTTCCCCTAAAGGGGTGGGGGAAAATCCCTACTTCTTTATTTTGTGCCTGCGCAGTTCTATATATGATAAGGTATAGAACCGGTGAGGAACGTAAAGGTTTGCGTGAAGTTTTTCGCTGTTTTTGGAACAATCAAACGAAATATTTACTACCTTTGCACTCAGAAAAAAACAATCTGATGAATAGATTGGAATTTAAAACGGAAAGTAAAATAATAAAGACAAAATAAACAAATCATGAAAGAGCTAAAAGCATTAAACAAGCGCACTGCTCCTAAGAGCGTCGCTCCAGAGAAAATCATTCAGTTTGGTGAAGGTAACTTCCTCCGTGCATTCGTAGATTGGATTGTATGGAATATGAACAAGAAGACCGACTTTAACGGTTCTGTCGTTGTAGTTCAGCCATTGGCTGGTGGTATGGTTGACTGGCTGAACGGTCAGGACTGCCTCTATCACGTAAACCTTCAGGGTAAGGAGAACGGCCAGGCTATCAACACATTGGAGCGTATCGACGTTATCAGCCGTGCACTGAATCCATATTCTCAGAACCAGGCTTTCATGGCTTTGGCTGAGCAGCCAGAGATGCGTTTCATCATCTCTAACACTACAGAGGCTGGTATCGCATTCGATGACTCTTGCAAGTTTACAGATGCTCCTGCAGCTTCTTATCCAGGCAAGTTGGTTCAGCTCTTGTTCCACCGCTACAAGTTCTTCGAGGGCGACCCAACCAAGGGTATGATCCTGATGCCATGTGAGCTGATCTTCCTCAATGGTCACCACCTCAAGGAGTGTATCTATCAGTATATCGAGCTCTGGAAGGGCGATATGGGTGCTGATTACGAAGGCTTTAAGGAGTGGTTCACCAACCACTGCTACGTTTGCGCTACATTGGTAGACCGCATCGTTCCTGGTTTCCCACGCGATACCATCAAGGAGATTCAGCAGAAGATTTGCTACAAGGACAACCTCGTAGTTAAGGCAGAAAGCTTCCACCTCTGGGTTATCGAGAAGGCAGAAAATATGACAGTAGAGCAGATGCAGGAGGAGTTCCCAGCTCATAAGGCAGGTCTCCACGTGCTTATCACAGATAATGAGAAGCCATACCACGAGCGTAAGGTTACCCTGCTGAATGGTCCTCACACCGTATTGAGCCCTGTTACATATCTCAGCGGTGTAAACATTGTTCGCGATGCCTGCGAGCACCCGGTATTGGGCAAGTACATCCACAAGGTACAGTTTGAGGAGTTGATGCAGACGCTGAACCTCCCAATGGATGAGCTGCAGAAGTTTGCTTCTGACGTATTGGAGCGTTTTGAGAATCCATTCGTAGATCATCAGGTAACCAGCATCATGCTCAACTCATTCCCTAAGTTTGAGACTCGCGACCTGCCTGGTGTCAAGATTTATCTTGAGCGTAAGGGCGAGTTGCCACAGGGTTTGGTATTCGGTCTCGCTGCTATCATCACTTACTATAAGGGTGGTGTTCGCGAGGATGGTGCTCCTATCCAGCCAAACGATGACCAGAAGATTATGGACAAGCTCACCGAGCTTTGGGCTACCGGCGATACCCAGAAGGTAGCTGAGGGCGTATTGGGCTTCGACTATATCTGGCACGAGGATTTGAACAAGACAGTTCCTGGCCTTACCGAGTTGGTTAAGAAAGATCTTGACCTTATTCAGGAGAAGGGCATGCTGGAGGCTGTTAAGACTATCCTCTAATTAAAAATAATGTTCGTTCATAGGTTCAAATAACGATTAAGATTTGACTGAAGTTTCGCATGTGGTTCAAGTACGGGCTGAAGGCCCAAAAGCTCCAGAAGCAACACGCCCTGAAAGGGCAGAAGCTCCTAGCCCAGGGCATCGCCCTGGGTATAATGGCAATCAGTAAGGCGCCCTGTAAGGGCAAAAGCTTTGTATATTGCCAGGTATTTGAAAGCTTTTGCCCTTACAGGGCGACAGGTTTGCGCCCATAAACACCCAGGGCGATGCCCTGGGCTAGGAGCTTCTGCCCTTTCAGGGCGTGTGGGGCTTACTTGCGAAACTTCAGGATTTGAAAACAGTTATAAGGTTTTGTGTTAGGTGTTAGCTATAATCTTCTAGCTAATAGGTTAAAGGCGGGGAGCTTGTGAAAGCGCCTCGCCTTTTTGCTTATTGTCTGCTTTGTGATGTTTCAGAATCCTTAATGACCTTAATGACCTTGTCCTTAATGACCGGATGGTTGATGATGAGCGGCACTCTTTCTACCACTACCATGGAAGTGTCGAGGCCCAATGCCTTAGGCTCGTCAATACCTATCTTGCTGATAAGAGCGTAGATACTCATCAGCAGGTTCTGTTGGCGATTATCTGAACTCTCCGGGTAATATACGCGGTGAATGATGATGAATCGGAAATCGCCCGGAATTCCGTATTTGCGCAGCGAAGGATAGGTGCTTTGCAAATCTACCTTTCCGTCTGTTACCAGATCTTCCACTACTTGTCGCAGATAGAGACTCACCCTAGGCTCTATGCGGAAACCAATGTGCATGGTTACGCTGTAGAGGGTGTCGGGAATCAGGGTCTCGCAGTTGTACTCCAGCGTGTCAGGAGTGTCTACAAACTCCATGTTGATAAGCCAGTAATGGTCTGCACGTTTCGGCTGCTTGTTGATGATGGAGTAGAGCAATTTGTCATCTACGGCACCTTCCTTGTTGGCGTGGTTCACATAAACCAGGTTGGAAGCGTACTTAGGGATGCTCTCGTCGGCCTTGATGTCGGAGATAATCTGATAATAATCATCCAGCGGTTTGGTGCTGATATAATGGCGTCGTATCTTCATGGCTTTCACCCACACGTACATCATCAGGAACAGGATTCCGCCAATGAGCATCGTACACCATCCACCTGCAAGAAACTTTGACAGATTGGCAGTCAGGAAGATGGCTTCGATGATGCAGTATGCGCCCATAAACAGCATCGTGAAAATCCGTGCCACTCCCTTGCTGTGCAGGTAGAAACCGAGCAGCAGGGTAGTCATCAGCATGGTGATGGTGATGGCGAGTCCGTAGGCTGCCTCCATGTGCGAGGAGTCGCGGAAGAGCAGGATGATGAGAACCACGCCGATGTACATGGCGAGGTTGATCATCGGGATATAGAGCTGCCCCTTAACATGGGTAGGATGCTTGATTCGCATACGCGGCCAGAAGTGCAGGTTCATGGCTTCGCTCAATATGGAGAAGGTTCCGCTGATGAGTGCCTGACTCGCAACGATTGCCGCACCCGTGGCCATGATGATGGCGAAGAACAGCATGCTCTGCGGCATGATGGCAAAGAACGGATTCACAGCCAGTGCCGTATCTGCATGATTCAGCACCCATGCTCCCTGTCCCAGATAGTTGAGAATGAGCATGGTCTTTACGAAGCCCCAGCTGATGGCGATGTTCTTTCTGCCGCAATGTCCCAGGTCGGAATAGAGAGCCTCTGCACCGGTAGTACAGAGAAATACGGCACCCAGAATCAGAAACCATTCAGGCGATTTTGCCAGCAGCATGGCTGCATAATAGGGGTTGAAAGCCTTCAGTATCAATGGGTAAGACGTGATGCTGAAAGCTCCCACCACGCCCAGCAGCAGGAACCATAGCAGCATAAATACGCCAAACGATTTGCCAATACTCTCTGTGCCAAACCGCTGCACAAAGAAGATGATGGTGATGATGCCCAGGGTGATGGGGATAACTGGCAGGTTGGGACTGATGCTTTCGAGTCCTTCGATGGCTGTGGTCACGGTGATGGCAGGGGTGATGATTCCGTCTGCCAGCAGGGTGCTTGCGCCAATGATGGCCAGTAGGTAAATCCACTTGCTCTTGAGTCGGCGCAGCAAGGCATAGAGGGCGAGGATGCCTCCCTCGCCATTGTTGTCGGCACGCAGCGCCACGCATACATATTTGATGGTGGTCTGGAGGGTGAGTGTCCAGATGATGCATGACAGTGCGCCCAGGATGGTGCTCTCGCTGATGCTTTCGCCTGTATGCAGGATAGCCTTCATCACATAGAGAGGTGATGTTCCGATGTCTCCGAATACAATGCCTAATGTAACGAGCAATCCCAGGAAGCCTACTCTGTGATGATTGCAGGCTACTGAACTTTCTGCTTTTTCTTTCATTTTTCTTCTCTTATTTAAATTAAATATTATCCTTTTTGGGACACGAAAATGTTCTTTGTGATTATAAATTTGCGTGCAAAGGTATAAACATAAGAGGTAAGATAGAATTTGTTTAACAAGATTTATCGGATTTAACCTTTATTCTTTGGAGATATGAAGAGACGAATAGAGGCGAATGCTGATAAGACTACTCGCGAGAAACTTCTGAACCACATGCGAAACTTGAATAATTAACTGAACTTTCGCAAGTTTTGCCCCACACGCCCTGAAAGGGCAGAAGCTCCTAGCCCAGGGCATCGCCCTGGGTA
>DAWDQD010000057.1:0-17294 GCA_052349145.1 Segatella copri
GCTTACAGCGTATAGCTGCTTAGCACATTATTGAATTATTAACGAACTATTGATTAATAAATGTATATAGCAATAGCAGGAAATATCGGTAGTGGCAAGACAACCCTCACCAAGATGCTTTCTAAACATTATGGATGGAAACAGTACTTGGAGCCCGTGGCTGAAAACCCCTATATCGATGACTATTACAAGGATATCTCGCAATGGGCTCTCAATATGGAGGTGTTCTATCTGAAGCAGCGATTCAAGAATCTGCTGGAAATCCAACACAGTAAAGAGACGGTCATCCAGGACCGTACCATCTTTGAGGGTGTTTATGTCTTTGCGGCCAACAACCGGAAGATGGGCAACATGGACCAGCGCGACTACGAGACTTACATGGAGCTCTTCGAGTCGATGATGGAAGTGGTAGAGATGCCTGAACTGATGATATATCTCCGTTCTTCAGTTCCTCACCTCGTGAAGAATATCCAGAAGCGCGGTCGTGATTATGAGCAGAAGATGCCTTTGGATTATCTGGAAGGTATCAACAATCTTTACGAAGATTTCATCATGAACAAGTATAAGGGCAAGGTGCTTATCGTAGAAGTTGATAATCTCGATTTCGAGCACAATCCCAAGCAGTTTGGTGAAATCGTAGATAAGATAGATGCCAAGCTCTTCGGGCTGTTCTCTTAAAGGTAAAAAAGTAAAAAGGTAAAAAAAATGCATATAGCAATAGCAGGAAATATAGGTAGCGGCAAGACAACATTAACCAAGATGCTTGCCAAGAGATATGGCTGGAAAGCTAATTTCGAGCCGGTAGATAATAATCCATATCTGGCTGATTATTACAAGGATATGGAACGTTGGTCGTTTAATCTTCAGATTTACTTCCTGAACAAGCGATTCCATGATGTTGTGGAGATTTCCCGTTCAGAGCAGACCATCGTACAGGATAGAACCATCTTCGAGGATGCGCGTATCTTTGCGCCTAATCTTCATGATATCGGTATGATGAGCGACAGGGATTTCAAGAACTATACCGATCTCTTTGATCTGATGATCAGTCTGGTGAAACTCCCTGACCTGATGATATATATCAAGAGCAGCATTCCTACGCTCGTGAAGCATATCGAGAAGCGTGGCCGCGATTTCGAGAAGAGCATCCGCATCGATTATCTCCAGGGCTTGAACAAGCGTTATGAGGATTGGATCAAGGATTATAAAGGTCGCCTCATCATCATCGATGGTGATAATCTGGAGTTCGGAGAGAATCCGGAAGACTTCCGAAAGGTTACTGACCTGATAGATGCTGAGCTCTTCGGTCTGTTTGCTGAAAAGGAGGTTTAAAGGTAAAAAAGTAAAAAGGGTAAAAAAGTAAAAGGGTAAAAAGGTAAAAAGGTAAAAAGAACCTTAACCCCTTTCGCCCCCCGTTCTTAGCGATTCCATCGCTAGTCCCCCAAGTCCTTATCATAAAGGTAAAAAGCGCAACTCCGCTAGGCGTCAAAGGAGGAACGCCTGGCGTGGTTGCGTTTTATGGTTGTACAACTAAAGGGTTATGGTTGTACGACTATAAGGGTTGTAGTTGTACGATTAAAAGGTGTTGTCACTAGGCTCGGCAGAGCTGCTGACTAGGCTCAGTAGGTCTGCTGAGCTTAGTGGCAACCTTCGAGAAGCAGTCTCCTTCAACTCGAGAAGCAGTCTCCTAAAACTAAAAGAGACATCTCTTTGAACCCAAAGAAACGTCTCCTTTCGCTTATTCAATCATATCCTTAGAACCTGGTTCGTGGCTGCAAAGATACATATTTTCCCTGTTATAATCTCTTAAGCCTTGGAAAATATTCAATAGCTGCATTCTTTTTAACTTATTTTGGGGCAAAAAATCCTACTATTCTGTTCCTTTTTGCTACAAAATACGCTCGTTTTCTCTGTTTCCGAACCTTTGTTAATACTGTCTGTTAACTGATGAAATCAGGCTGTTTTTTGAGTTTTTTCACTTTGGATGCAAATTAAACCATAAAAAAATGTGCTCTTTCAGAAAAAAGTGTTACCTTTGCAGCCGCTTAGAAGCATTTATATAAAATAACGTTATAACAAATTTATGAACTTTACACTATTTATCACCGTTTTGCTGACGGCTGTAACCTTGGTGGTGGCTGCTTATGTCATCGCGAAGTTAATCGGTCCTCGTTCATACAATCCGGTAAAGGGTGAACCTTTTGAGTGCGGTATTCCGACTCGTGGCAGCTCATGGTTGCCATCACACATCGGCTACTATCTCTTCGCCATCCTTTTCCTGATGTTTGATATCGAGACAGTATTGCTTTACCCATGGGCAGTCGTAGTTAAGCAGTTTGGACCTATGGCTCTCGTGAGCATCGGGTTCTTCCTGTTGGTATTGGTATTTGGCCTTGCATACGCTTGGCGGAAAGGAGCATTGGAATGGAAGTAAACAAAAGAGCCTCTATCAAGAGTATTCCTTACGACGAGTTTAAGGACAATGATACCCTCGAAAAGATTGCGCAGGAGCTCAATGAGGGTGGTGCTAACGTGGTAGTCGGTTCGCTCGATGCTGCCATCAACTGGGGACGCAGTAACTCACTCTGGTCTTTGACCTTCGGTACTTCTTGCTGTGGTATCGAGTTCATGGCTGTAGGTTGTGCACGTTACGACTTCTCCCGTTTTGGTTTCGAGGTAACCCGTAACTCTCCACGTCAGGCTGACTTGATCATGTGTGCCGGTACTATTACCAATAAGATGGCACCAGTGTTCAAGCGTTTGTATGATGAAATGGCTGAGCCTAAGTATGTGGTAGCTGTTGGTGGATGCGCCATCTCTGGTGGTCCGTTCAAGAAGAGCTACAATGTGGTTCGTGGTATCAGCGAGTTGGTTCCTGTGGATGTTTACATACCTGGCTGTCCTCCACGCCCTGAGGCTATCCTTTATGGTATGATGCAGTTGCAGCGTAAGGTAAAGGTTGAGAAATTCTTCGGTGGTGCCAACCACAAGATGACTCAGGATGAGAAGGAGCTTTCTATGAGTAAGGGTGGTCTTCGCGGCTTGAGCAACGAGAACCTCTCTGACAGCGAGAAGCTCGGACACAAGGAGCCTATCATCGTAACTGAAGTACCTGAGGATTTCGACCCTCAGAAAGGTCTAACTGATTAATATAATAAGGTATAAGAACATGAAACTGAATAATATTGAATTGAGTTTTGATAATTTCGCCTCTGAAATGGCGAAGTTGAAGAACGAGAAGCATTTCGACTACCTTGTTACCATCATCGGTGAAGACTTCGGTGAGGAAGGTCTCGGATGTATCTATATTCTCGAGAATACTCAGACCAATGAGCGCTGCTCGGTAAAGACCATCGCCAAGAAGGTGGATGGCAGTGATGTGATTCCTACAGTTATTAACCTTTGGAAGGTAGCTGACCTCCTGGAGCGTGAGGTATTTGATTTCGTCGGCATCAAGTTCCTGGGGCACCCAGATATGCGCCGTCTTTTCCTCCGCACCGATTTCCAGGGCTATCCATTGCGCAAGGACTTCGATATGAGTCCTGAGGCAAACAAGTTCCCTTGCACCGATGAGCCAGAGGATGACTTCACCGTGGAGTATTCCTTGAGCGAGGATGGACATCTCGTTGCTACAGAGAAGCGTCGCTTTGATGAGAACGACTATGTTGTCAACATCGGTCCTAACCACCCATCTACCCACGGTGTGCTCCGATTGCAGACTGTTATTGATGGTGAGACCGTGAAGCGCATCTATCCACACCTCGGTTATATTCACCGTGGTATCGAGAAGATGTGGGAGAACATGACCTATCCACAGACCTTGGCATTGACCGACCGTCTGAACTATCTTTCTGCGATGATGCACCGCCACGCATTGGTAGGCGTTATCGAAGAGGCGATGGGTATCGAACTCTCAGACCGCATCCGCTACATCCGCACCATTATGGATGAGTTGCAGCGTATCGACTCTCACTTGTTGTACCTCGGCTGTACCGCACAGGACTTGGGTGCCTTGACCGCATTCCTTTACTGTATGCGCGACCGTGAGCACGTATTGAACGTGATGGAGGAGACAACCGGTGGCCGTCTGATCCAGAACTACTACCGTATCGGTGGTCTGCAGGCAGATATCGACCCTAACTTCGTTCAGAACGTGAAGACCCTCTGCAAGTATCTCCGTCCGATGATTCAGGAATACCTCGACGTATTCGGTGACAACGTGATTACTCACAATCGTCTCGAAGGCGTAGGTCCAATGAACCTTGAGGATTGTATCAACTATGCCGTAACCGGTCCTGCCGGTCGTGCATCAGGTTGGAAGAACGATACCCGCAAGCGTCATCCTTACGATATGTACGACAAGGTAGAGTGGAAGGAAATCACCCTTACCGGTTGCGATTCAATGGATCGTTACTATGTACACATCCAGGAGTTGTATCAGAGCTTGGACATCATCGAGCAGTTGATCGACAACATTCCAGAGGGTGAGTACTACATCAAGCAGAAGCCAATCATCAAGGTTCCAGAGGGACAGTGGTACTTCTCTGTAGAGGGTGCCAGCGGCGAGTTTGGTGTATATCTCGACTCAAAGGGTGACAAGAGTCCATACCGTATGAAGATGCGTCCGATGGGTCTCTCACTCACAGGAGCCTTGGATCCAATGCTCCGTGGTCAGAAGATCGCCGACCTCATCACTACAGGTGCAGCAATCGATTTCGTAATCCCTGATATTGATAGATAATTATGTTTGATTTTAGTATAGTAACAACATTCATCGACAATCTGCTTCGCCAGACCTTGGGTTTGGGCGACTTCCTGTCGATTCTGATAGAGTGCGTGCTCGTGGGTATCTGCATTTTGACAGCATACGCCCTCATTGCTATCGTACTTATCTTCATGGAGCGTAAGGTGTGTGCCTACTTCCAGTGCCGTCTCGGCCCTATGCGTGTAGGTCCTTGGGGTATCTTCCAGGTATTCGCCGACGTGCTCAAGATGTTGATCAAGGAGATCTTCGCTGTAGATAGAGCCGACAAGCTGCTCTACTACATGGCACCATTCCTCGTGATCATTGCCTCTGTAGGTACTTTCTCATTCCTTCCATGGAACAAGGGAGCACATATTCTTGACTTCAACGTAGGTGTATTCCTCATCACAGCCGTAAGTTCTATCGGTGTGCTGGGTGTGTTCCTCGCAGGTTGGGCATCTAACAACAAGTACTCTGTGGTATCTGCCATGCGTGGTGCCGTACAGATGATTTCTTATGAGATGTCTCTCGGTCTCTGTCTGATTTCTGCAGTCGTTCTTACCGGCACCATGCAGGTAAGCGGTATCGTAGAGGCACAGACTGGTGCTTGGAACTGGTTGATTATCAAGGGTCATGTGCCAGCTATCCTGGCTTTCCTCGTATTCCTCGTAGCAGGTAATGCTGAGGCAAATCGTGGTCCTTTCGACTTGGCTGAGGCTGAGAGTGAGTTGACCGCAGGTTACCACACAGAGTATTCAGGTATGGGCTTCGGTTTCTACTACCTGGCAGAGTACCTCAACCTCTTCGTGATTTCTGGTATTGCTTCTACCGTATTCCTCGGTGGTTGGGCGCCATTGAACATCGGTATCGAGGGCTTCGACAATCTGATGAACCTCATCCCAGGTTTCATCTGGTTCTTCGGTAAGACCTTTGCCGTGGTATGGCTCCTGATGTGGGTACGTTGGACATTCCCACGTCTGCGTATCGACCAGATTCTGAAGTTGGAGTGGAAGTATCTGATGCCATTGTCACTGGTCATCCTGATCTTGATGACAGTATGCGTAGCATTCGGATTCCACGGATAATCTTTAATACACATTATTATAATAATAAGAAAGTATGTCTAACAATTCATATTTCGGCGGTATTGCAGCGGGTTTGAAGACCCTCGCTATCGGTATGAAGACTACCATGAAGGAGTACTTCACACCAAAGAGCACAGAGCAGTATCCTGAGAACCGCAAGACTACACTCCACGTATCTCCACGTTTCCGTGGTCGCCTGGTCTTCGTTCGTGATGAGAACGAGGCTTACAAGTGTGTGGGTTGTACATTGTGTGAGAAGTCATGCCCTAACGATACCATCAAGATCGTAACCGAGATGGTGGAGGATCCAGAGACAGGCAAGAAGAAGCGCAAGCTGGTAGATTACCAGTACGACTTGGGCGACTGCATGTTCTGCGAGCTCTGTGTGAACGCATGTAACTTCGGTGCAATCAAGTTTGTCAACGATTTCGAGAATGCAGTCTTCGACCGCAACAAGTTGGTGATGCACCTTGACAAGGAGGTTTATAAGGGCGGAAGCCTTCCTAACCTCATCGATGGTGGTGCCCCATTGGAAATCGGTAAGTTTAACACCAAGACTAAGTAAGGAGGACTTTAGACAATGATAACAGCAAATTTATTTATGTTCGTCATCTTGGCAGTAGTCATCCTTGGCTCAGCCATCATGTGCGTGTTCACCAAGCGCATCATGCGTGCGGCAACCTTCCTGTTGTTCGTACTCTTCGGTGTAGCAGGCATGTTCTTCCTGCTCGACTATACTTATCTGGGTGCAGCTCAGATTTCTGTATATGCCGGTGGTATCACCATGCTTTATGTCTTCGCTATCCAGTTGGTATCAAAGCGTACTCTCCAGGGTCTTTTGGAGCATGTCAAGGGTAGCAAGATTGTAGGTCGCGCACTCGTCTGCCTCGTTGGTTTCGTAACCTTGGCAGTCATCGTGTTGAAGAATCACTTTATTGATATGGCTGCAACCGTAGCCGACACCGAGGTGCCAATGGACCAGGTAGGTTCTGCACTGGTAGGTGCTGACAAGTATGGCTATGTATTGCCATTCGAGTTTATCTCTGTATTCCTGTTGGCATGTATCATCGGTGGTATCTTAATCGCAAGAAAGGAGGATAAGAAATGATTCCAGTACAATATTTCTTCGTGCTCTCAGCACTCTTGTTCTTCATCGGAGTCTATGGCTTCTGTACACGCCGTAACCTCGTTGCCATGCTCATCTCCATCGAGCTTGTATTGAATGCAGCCGACCTGAACTTCGCTGTGTTCAACCGCATCCTCTTCCCAGGACAGTTGGAAGGTTTCTTCTTCACATTGTTCTCTATCGGAGTAGCAGCAGCCGAGACAGCCGTAGCGCTCGCTATTATTATCAACGTTTACCGCAACTATCACAGTGACCAGGTGAACAGTATTGAAAACATGAAATTCTAAAAGACAATGGAATACAATTATGCATTTTTGATACTTCTTCTGCCATTCCTGAGCTTCCTGGTTCTGGGACTTGTGGGTATGAAGATGAAAAGACCGGTAGCAGCACTCATCGGTACCGTATTGATGGGCTGTGTATTCGCGATGTCTGTCTATACAGCATACGAGTACTTCTTTGCAGTGGGTCGTGATGCCTCAACAGGTATGTACCCAACTGTTACCGTATTTGATTTCACATGGTTGAAGTTTACTGAGTTGCTCACCTTCAACATCGGTTTCCGTCTGAGCCCAATCTCTGTATTGATGCTCATCGTGATTACCACCGTCAGCTTCATGGTTCACATCTACAGCTTCGGCTATATGGCAGAGCGTGATGAGAACTACAAGGTTGAGGAATACGAGAAGGGTATGCAGCGTTTCTACGCTTACCTGAGCCTCTTCACCATGTCAATGTTGGGCCTGGTAGTAGCTACCAACATCTTCCAGATGTATCTGTTCTGGGAGTTGGTGGGTGTTTGCTCATACCTGCTCATCGGTTTCTACTATCCAAAGCATGCTGCAGTTCATGCCAGCAAGAAGGCGTTCATTGTAACCCGTTTCGCTGACCTCTTCTTCCTCATCGGTATCCTGTTCTACAGCTTCTATGTAGGAACCTTCAACTATGACTTGAATGCTCAGCCAGAGCTCAACTCTGCTTTGGCAGGTGCTGCTTGGGTAATGCCAACAGCCTTGTTCCTCATGTTCATCGGTGGTGCCGGTAAGAGTGCGATGTTCCCATTGCACATCTGGTTGCCAGATGCGATGGAGGGTCCAACACCTGTTTCTGCGTTGATCCACGCCGCTACCATGGTTGTAGCCGGTGTATATCAGGTAGCCAGCCTCTTCCCAATCTGGGTACAGTATGCTCCTGAGGCTTTGCACTATGTAGCTTACATTGCAGCTTTCACTGCATTCTATGCAGCAGCTGTAGCTTGCTGCCAGCGTGATATCAAGCGTGGTCTGGCTTTCTCTACTATCTCTCAGATTGCCTACATGCTCGTAGCTCTCGGTGTCTGCTTCGCAGTAGATAACCACCATGGTGGTTTGGGTTATATGGCTGGTATCTTCCACCTGTTTACCCACGCTATGTTCAAGGCGTTGCTCTTCCTCTGCTCTGGTGCCATCATCGTCATCATCGGCAGCAACTTCAAGGATTACATGGGCGGTCTGCACAAGTATATGCCTATTACCAACATCTGCTTCCTCATCGGTTGCTTGGCGATTGCAGGTATTCCTCCATTCGCAGGTTTCTGGTCAAAGGATGAGATTATCTCAGCTTGCTTCCAGTTCTCTCCATTCATGGGCTGGTTCATGACAGTGGTTGCCGGTATGACAGCATTCTACATGTTCCGTCTCTACTACGTAATCTTCTGGGGACAGAGCTACTATGAGCTTGATCCTGAGAACCGTCGCAAGCCACAGGAGGTTCCTTTCGTGATGTGGGGTCCATTGGTATTCCTCGCCATCATCTCTTGCCTCTGTGGTCTGATTCCATTCGGTCACTTCGTATCTGCTACAGGTCAGAGCTACGATATCCATATCGACATGAGTGTGGCAACAACCTCTGTTATCGTTGCTATCATCGGTATCGGTCTGGCTACTTACATGTATGCTCCTAAGAAGACTCCATTGGCAGACGCTTTGGCTAAGAAGATGCCTAAGTTGCACAAGGCAGCGTTGAACCGTTTCTATATCGACGATGCTTGGCAGTTCTTCACCCACAAGATTGTCTTCGGTTGCTTCTCAAAGCCAATCGCATGGTTCGACCGTCGCGTTATCGATGGTACCTTCAACTTCATGGCTTGGGGTACACAGGAGGCAGGTGAAACCATCCGCCCATGGCAGAGTGGTGATGTTCGCAGCTATGCTATCTGGTTCCTCACCGGTACCGTGGCATTGACATTGTGCCTGCTCGCACTTCTTTAATGAAAGTCTCACAATTAAGTAAATAGAAAAGAAATGAATTTAAGTATATTCGTCATAGTACCACTCCTGATGTTGCTCGGCCTCTGGTTGGCACGCAACGACAAGCAGGTTCGTGGTGTGATGGTAGCAGGTGCCAGCGTATTGCTCGGTCTCTCCATCTATTTGGTGTTTGCATTTCTCGAAGCTCGTGAGACAATGCCAGCCGACCAAGCTCCGATGCTCTTCACCTACTGTGTGCCTTGGTTTGAACCATTGCACATCAACTATTCACTCGGTGTGGATGGTATTTCAGTGGTGATGATTCTCCTGACTTCTATCATCGTGTTCACCGGTACATTTGCTTCCTGGCAGATGGAACCAATGAAGAAGGAATACTTCCTCTGGTTCACGCTCCTGAGCATCGGTGTATATGGCTTCTTCATCTCTATCGACATGTTTACCATGTTCATGTTCTATGAGGTTGCGCTGATTCCTATGTACCTCCTCATCGGTGTATGGGGTAGTGGTGCAAAGGAGTATTCAGCCATGAAGTTGACTTTGATGTTGATGGGTGGTTCAGCCCTTTTGGTTATCGGTATCCTGGGAATCTACTTCTACAGTGGTGCTCAGACCTTCGAAATCCTCGATATCGCTCACCATACTAATGGTGCTCATGCGATTCCAGAGAGTGTGCAGAACGTGTTCTTCCCATTGCTCTTCATCGGTTTCGGTATCCTCGGTGCGCTGTTCCCATTCCACACATGGTCTCCTGATGGTCACGCCAGTGCGCCAACAGCCGTATCTATGTTGCACGCCGGTGTATTGATGAAGCTTGGTGGTTACGGTTGCTTCCGCATCGCCATGTTCCTCTTGCCAGCTGCTACTCACGGATTCTGGATCAAGGTGTTCCTCGTGCTGACTACTATCTCTATCGTATATGGTGCTTTGTCAGCATGTGTACAGACCGACTTGAAGTACATCAACGCTTACTCATCAGTATCTCACTGTGGTATGGTGCTCTTCGCTCTCTGTATGATGACCGAGACAGCCGCTACTGGTGCAATCCTCCAGATGTTGTCTCACGGTTTGATGACCGCCCTCTTCTTCGCCGTTATCGGTATGATTTACCATCAGGCTGGTACACGTGACGTACGTTATCTGGGTGGTTTGATGAAGATTATTCCATTCCTCTCTGTAGGTTATGCAGTAGCTGGTTTGGCTAACCTCGGTTTGCCTGGTTTCTCAGGTTTCGTAGCCGAGATGACCATCTTCGTAGGTGCCTTCCAGAATGCAGATATGTTCCATCGTGTATGTACCATCATCGCATGTACCTCTATCGTAGTAACTGCGGTTTACATTCTGCGTTGTGTTGGTAAGATCCTTTATCAGAAGGTTCCTAATCCTAAGTTGGAGAAGCTTCACGATGCTACCTGGGACGAGCGTATCGCTGTAGCAGGTCTTATCGCCTGCGTTGCAGGTCTCGGTATGTTCCCACTCTGGGCAGAGGAGATTATCATGGACGCTGTAGGTCCAATCTTTAGTGTAATCATGTAATAAATATCAGAAGAAATGAATTACAGTCAATTTTTAAATATGATTCCAGAAGCTACCCTGATGGTAGTTCTGTTGATCACTTTCATTGCTGACTTCTGCAGTTCCAAGAGCGCAGACCGTAAGTGGTTCAATCCTCTGGTATGTCTCTTGATGGTGGCTCACATTGTCATCAATATCTTTCCTACAGAAGCCACAGAGGCATTTGGCGGCATGTACACAACAGGTCCTGCTGCCGGTGTCTTGAAGACTATCCTGGCGCTGGGTACCCTCATCGTAATGGTACAGGCCAAGGAGTGGTTGAGCCGCAAGGACACAGCCTTCAAGGAGGGTGAGTTCTATATGTTGATTATCTCTACCTTGCTCGGTATGAACATGATGGTAAGTGCCAACCACTTCCTCCTGTTCTTCCTCGGCCTCGAAATGGCATCTGTGCCTATGGCTTGCTTGGTAGCATTCGATAAGTACCGTCACAATTCTGCTGAGGCAGGAGCTAAGTTCATCCTTACTGCTACTTTCTCAAGTGGCGTGATGATCTACGGTATCTCTCTGCTCTATGCTGCTTGTGGTACTTTGTACTTCGATGATGTAGCAAAGGTTATCTCTGCATCACCATTGACCATCGCCGGTATGGTATTCTTCTTCAGTGGTTTGGGCTTCAAGATTTCCTTGGTTCCTTTCCACTTCTGGACAGCCGATTCATACCAGGGTGCACCAACTACTGTTACAGGTTACTTGTCAGTAGTATCTAAGGGTGCTGCAGCATTCACTCTCTGCGCTATCCTCATGAAGGTGTTCCAGCCAATGGTAGAGTACTGGACCGTGTTGCTTTACATCGTGATTGTACTTTCTATCACTATCGCTAACCTGTTTGCCATCCGTCAGAGCGACCTGAAGCGTTTCATGGCATTCTCTTCTATCTCTCAGGCAGGTTACATCATGTTGGCAGTGGTAGGTAACTCAGCGATGAGCGTGAGCGCCCTGACTTACTATGTATTGATTTACGTAGTAGCCAACCTGAGCGTCTTCACCATCATCTCATCTATTGAGGAGCACAACAACGGTACAGTTCAGATGGACAGCTACAATGGTTTGTACAAGACCAATCCACGTCTGGCATTCCTGATGACCTTGGCATTGTTCTCATTGGGTGGTATTCCTCCATTCGCCGGTATGTTCTCGAAGTTCTTCGTGTTCATGGCAGCCGTTGGTACACACGACATCCACACCACATTGGGAGCCTGGGCATACGGCGTAGTATTCATCGCGTTGGTAAACACTGTTATCAGCTTGTACTACTACCTGCTCATTGTGAAGGCAATGTTCATCAAGCACAGCGATAATCCGCTTCCTACTTTCCAGAGCGCATGCTCAACCAAGTTGGCGCTTGCTATCTGCACCGTAGGTATCGTAGCATTCGGTATTTGTTCATTCGTATTCGACTGGATTTCAGTTGCAGTGAATGCGTAAATAATCAATAATTTATAAAAATCCCAGCAATCGGTAAAAGATTGCTGGGATTTTTTTTTGTTTTATCTAAAATTTGCAGTAACTTTGCAGCCCGAAAGAGGCATGGTGCCTCCATTATACATTATTAATTATCAATTGAAAAATGGATAAGTTACCAATGAATGATGTTCCGATGCTCGTAAGCGCCATCAACTTCCTGCTTCGTGACCACGAGTTTGAAACACTCGATGAGATTTGTAATCACTTCAATGTGAACCGTGCGGCATTAGAAGCCCAAATGGCTACCCAAGGATTTGAGTGGTCAGAGCAGCAGAAGAAATTCTGGTAAAACCCACACGCCCAGAAATGTATAGTCAGCACGCCCTGAACCAACGGTCACCGGCCGAAGGGGAAAGGTAAAGGGCAGAAGCTCCTAGCCCAGGGCAACACCCTGGGTAAATATAATTGCATTTAAAAACGCCCTGTAAGGGCAAAAGCTTTTAAAAAAAATATAAATTGTAAATTATTAATTAATTATGACACCTCCTCGACCCTTGTGGAAGTCTGTACAAGACTATGTAATGATTGCGATAGGTATGATATCCTACGCTATAGGATGGAACGTGTTCCTCTTGCCAACCAATGTGACGGCAAGCGGACTTCCTGGTATCTCCAGTATTATCTATTGGGCAACCGGTTGCCCTGTGCAAATTCCGTATTTCGTCGCCAACGCCACCTTATTAATATGTGCGTTCAAGATTTTGGGAGCAAAGTTCTGTGTCAAGACCGTTTATGCCGTCATCGTGGTAACCGCCTTGACCTCCTTCTTCTCCAGTCGTTTAGCCGATATTCATCTCTTGGAAAACCAACCTTTATGGGCTGCTTTCCTGGGTGCCGTTTTCTGTGGCTGCGGAATCGGACTCGGCTTCTCTGTTGGTGGAAGTACGGGTGGTACGGATATCATCGCAGCCATCGTCAACAAGTATCGCGACATTTCTCTGGGTAGAGTGATTATGATATGCGACATCTTTATCATCAGTTCCAGTTACCTGGTGGTTCACGATTGGGAGAAGGTGTTATATGGTTATGTAGTTCTTTGCGTTCAGGCATTCTGCATCGACCAGGTGGTAAACAGCAGAAGACGAAGCGTACAGTTCTTTATCATTTCCCAGAAGTATGAGGAGATAGGCAAGCGCATCAATGTAGATGCTGATAGGGGAGTAACGGTGGTGAATGCCAGCGGTTTTTATTCCGGTCAGGATGTGAAGATGCTGTTCGTGCTGGCCAAACAGCGCCAGGCTCCAGCTATCTTCCGTCTTATCAGCGAGATAGATCCGCATGCCTTTGTTAGTCAGAGTGCCGTTATCGGTGTGTATGGTGAAGGTTTTGACAAGATTAAATATAAAAGCAAAAAAGAGCACGGAGTTTAATATTCCGTGCTTTTTTGTGCATCAGGAAAAGTCAAGAGGGTGAATCATAAACTTATGACACACCCTCACTTTACCAAAAGAGCAAGTACGGGTTCAGTAAGTTCAGTGGAAGGGTAGCAACTCAAGTAGTTCAGTCAAGCAACTCAAGTAGTTCAGTAAGACAATTCAAGTAGTTCAGTAAGCGAGTTCAGACGTCTCAGTTAGCTGATGCAGACTTCTCGATAAGCTTACAGATACGTCTCCGTTAGCTTACGCAGTAATATCTGTAACCCGATGCAGTCATATCCGTAACCCGATGCAGTCATATCCGTAACCTAGCGCAGTCATATCCGTAACCCAGCGCAGCCATATTCGTAACCCAGCGCAGCCTTCATATGAACTAATTTTATGTAATCATCTATCATCCATCACGATTTGCATGTATCATACATTTTAATATGTTAATATACAGACACTTGAATAACGTGATAGATACTTCAAAAACGGAAATATCCATCACGCTATTCATCACGATTTTCTCACTACACTTTATCAGATACTGCATATCATTGTTGAAAAGTTTGCGATGGATGTGACTTATATTGATTAGCTTTTTTAAAAATGTCGTCAGCTTAAGTTTGCGACATCTTTATAATCCATTTCATGTTGTTTTTATATTACCATCAACAATTGCAGCAAAGCCTTAAAGCCGCCCTTGTTCTTTTCTTCTTTGAATACTTTAAGAACTTTCTTCTCTATGATATACTTCTTAAAATTATTCCGGTAAGTAGGATGGGAGAGTAATATCCAAAGTTCCTGGTCAATGTAGGCGTACTGGGTATTCCTGTCTAGCCATGCTCTTGAAGGAGACTCTGTTTTTACTTCTCCAATAATTTTAATTTGTTCTATCTCTATATCCCTTAAAAAAATCCAAGCAAAAAATTAAGCACAATATCAAAAAACTGTTGCAGAAATAAAAATCCCTTGTCCAAATATCTATGTTTGGACAAGGGATATCTTAATTTTCAACTAGTTTAGACGGCTATTCCAGACCGTCACCAGGATTTGTGGTAGTACTACCACCTGAAGTTGAATCACCACCCGAAGTTGAATCACCACCTGAAGTTGAATCACCACCTGATGGGATTGTAGTTCCACCCACCACGCTGCTAGCTCTTCTCACGCTAGCTACACTGTTGAGGTTGGCATTGCTCAAGATACCAGTGGCACGAGCACGGAGTTTTACGCTGCCAATGTTGTTGGCCACGCTGAAGTCAGCCTCTGTCTTTGCACCTTCCTTGTTACGGATACCGACCGAGAAGATGGCGAGATTGTCAATCTTCACATTCTTGCCAGCCAAGAGCTGCTCCTTGATACACTTTACCATCGCTGTCATCATGCCCAGGCACATTGCCTCAGAAAAACCCGTGTTATGCTCCTCCATGTGCTTGGCAAGAGCTGCGAGATTCATCGTTTCCTCCACTACAGGGTAAGCGTACCACTTGCCGTAAGCGGACTTTTCTTGTTCTTGTTTTCTTTTACTACATACTTAATCATAATGATAAAAATTTTGAGTTAACTACTGCCGACTCCGCTCTTCTCTTTACCCACAGCCTCATACTCTTCGCCCATAGGCATATGAGAAAAGCTTCATCGCATAACCCCTTTGGATTACATTGCAAATATACCACTTTTCTCTTCGCCAACTATACGATGCCATACGTTGCGTGAGATAGCAAACGTTAGAGGGACATTCTTAGTAGGAAAGCCTTTGCTATCCCCCTAGAATGCCCCTCTTTACCTTATGGCTCACCCAGGTATTCAGCGATTACCGCCACCTGCTTGGGTGTGAAAAACTTGTCCGACTTGCGGTAGCCCATCTTCATCAGTCCCTCGCTCAACTCAGGATTGCGATGAATCCACGACATGAGATGATTGACTGCTGTATGGGCAGAACCTGCATCTGGAAAATACAACATGGCAAGCTCTGACTTGCCGTATGCCTTTACCTTGAATTCCATCATATTTTTCTCAGTTTTTACATTGATATACGATATAATGATTACAACCTTGCAGGGCGTAAGTATCATACTTAGGAGCCTTAAGTAGTATAGTTAGCACTCACAAAGATAATACTTACACCCCAAAAGCAAGATACTTATTTCTCCTCAACTTTAGCCTTACAATAAACGCCACGACGAAGAGGAGTGATGATGCGATACACATTACTCATCTGGCTGAGCATCCTTTGTGCGGTTCGCTTGCTGATGTTCTTCGTCTCAGCGCAGGCTAAGAATTCGGCTGTGCGAAACTCGCCATCAGGAAGCGACTGGTAGACGCTAAGTTCATCAGCGTTTAAGTTCACGCCCGAATTGGCAAAAGGATTTTCATTCTCCTTGGCTAATACAGCATACACACGAGCCGTATGGTTGATGAGGCAACCCATGATGCTCATTGCTGTATGGAAATCACGGTCATCACACACCAAGGCTCGCTCATCAGCAGTGAAAATGTCATCCTTCTTGTTCCAATCCGACAAACGACGCAGGGCAGTCAACACCATCGCATAACGGAAGTTGGCAAGAGCCATACGAAACACAAAGGCATTGAAACCTGCTCCCAACATCTGAAACTGCTCGCAAAGTGTCTCTTCGTAGGTGGAGAGAAATTCCTGCTGCTGTGCCTTGCTCATGACAAACTGGATAGGATTGCCCTTTCTCTCCAACAGAGCGTGATAGAGAGGCAATAAGTCCTCGCCCATTTGCTTATAGGTGTCTTCCAAAGGGGAGTCGCTACGGGCGAATACATCGTGAAACTCCACCGTGTCGTCAGGCAGGTTGTAGAACTGGAATCTACTGCCCAAACCATTCTCAAACGATGGGAAAAGACGAGGAATCTGGCCAGGGGTGCAGATGATGAACGCTGAGAGACGTGGATTTTCGATATCGATATGAATTTTATCGCTCACACGAGTCATAGAAACCGTCTCGTGATGATACACCTTACGCAAGAAATCAGAATAGTGACCATAGTCTGAATCTAGCATGTTCGACACGGTATCGGCCTCTGTCTCAAACATCATGCCCCATCCACCGTTGGCATCGAGGGCACGATATACAGCAGAAGAAGTGCTATTGCCTGGCATAAATGGGTCGCGAAAGACAGGCTCCTTAGGAGCAGGTCCACGCTCTCCCTTGTTCTTACCCTTGCCCTGAGCCTCATAAGCAGCCATATCCTCATCATACTGAGCCTTCGAAGCCTCAAATTGTTGACGCATCTCCCGTTTCACTGGTCGAGCCAACAGCTTGCAGAAAATCAAATCTCCCTTTTTTGTTGCGGCAGTGCCATCCATGAGGGTAAAAAGCGGTGCAAATACACGACGACCATCATAGATGCCGTAGATACCACTCTGTACTTCGGTCGAACCATTGGCACCACCCATCAAACCCGATGTCACATTCAGAATGCCCAAGAGCATCTTGTCTCTGCTCACAGTATCCGGGTGGATTTTATAGACGTTACGGAGGCAAAAAGGCAAATCTTTCTCATTCACCTTGTCGGAGAAAGTATAACCTGTAGTGATAGTTTGCGCCACTGGTGCCATAGTGCCATGTGCCATTTCCTTATCCAAAATACCAGAATTCTTATATATCCTCAAATCCGCAACCTATAGGGTTTAGTGGGATTTTGCTTGCAAAGCGA
>DAWDQD010000058.1:0-16836 GCA_052349145.1 Segatella copri
GCTGTTCCTTTTGAATGTAGAGGTTAATGCCACAGTCAATGAGTTGCAGACAATGGGCAATGTGAACATGGTTTACATAATCTGAAAGCAGACAAGATGCCCAAGCGCATATCGCATTACTTTGGCTTGCAACCAATTGTCTTAGAATTTTGGATAACGTCTTTGACACTGTTACGAAATGCCTACTGCCACCATTCAAGAGTGTAGAACAAAGTAAGCTCCGTCATGCCTGTCTCTCCAAGAAGAATTGCTCATTCTACTAATCGCCCAACATCATACACATTGGAGCGTATCGGTGACATGGCTTTCAACAATTGCAACAATTTGAACAACGTATATACTTATACCGTTCTCCCTATCAACATCGACCAAAATACGTTTACCAATTTCAAGGCTACTACCCTTTGGGTGCCATTTGGGATTATATTCTGTACTATTTTACATCATTTCCTTCTTAAACCAAAGCTCGAACACGCAGTCGGCGATGAAAACTCCATCCTTCTCCAAGGTGATCAATTCCTTGTCGATGAGGGCTTTCTTGATGCGGTCGATGTTGGATTTGCTGCCCAGCGGGTAGGTTTCTGTTATAGTCTGGGCGGTGAAGCCAGAGTGAACGCCACTGCAGAGGAGGCGCAGAAAATTGAGCTGATAGGTGGTTAAGCCCTCGGTTTGCTGTACGAAAAGACCATGACATTGTTGCAGCAAGGCGCTGATGCCACTTTGTAAGGTTTCTTCGTTTACTTCTTTCTCGGTTTCTGCCATCACGTTCCAAGCCAGCTGTTGTACATAAGATGAATAATTCTTTACGGTATCGCATATCCTGGTAGCAAAATCCTCAGATATTTTCTTTCCGTATTTCTCGAATCGGGAGCAGATGAAAGGCACCCAATATTCTGTAGGGATGCAATCCAAGTGAAGCATCTCGCCAAACATATAGAAAGGCATGCGTCGGTTTTGGAAAATGTTTTCCATCAGATGCTTCTTGCTTCCAAAGAAACAGTATGATACATTCTGATGATGCTGCCAGGCGCCACGCAGTTTTTTCTGAACCGTAAGAGTATCAGGGAATTCTCCAATTTGCTGGAATTCGTCGATGCAGACCACCATGCGGATTCCCTTTTCCTGAGCGATTCTTTCCGGAAGATTCAGAATCTCTTCAGGGGAATAGTCCTTTGGTGTAATTCCCAGAGATAATGAATATTCGGATGTAGGATCTGGACTAAAGGAGATTTTTGGTGAAACTCTTACCAGGAACTGCTTGATGTTTTCTACTACTTGTTCCAGCTTATTACTCATAGATTTCATAATGGTTTCTGCAAAGCGATTGTAGAAATCATATTCGCTTCGGCAGTCATAGATGTCCATATACACCACTTTTATCTCTGGATTATCAATTTCGGATATTACCTTTTTGACGAGCGAAGTCTTGCCCATGCGTCGGGGAGAGATGAGGATGACGTTGATGCCATGCTCAAAGTCTGCCTTGATGCGCTTGGTTTCTTCTATTCGGTCGGTGAAGTTGTTTCCGGCAACCGACATACCATATACGAATGCCTTTTCCATTGTTATTTTTTGCTTGATTACGGATGCAAAGATAAGCAAAAAAAATAAAGTTTACAAGGTTGTGGACCACAAACTTGTGAACTTTTAATATTATTTTGTAAATCAGGTATTTAAATGACGTTTTTATGCATAAAATAAGCCTGAATCAGAGGCTTTTCTTATCAAACACGCCATTCATCGTGATGCAGAGATGCTGGAACTTGCTGAGGAGTTTGTCTGACCATTTCGTCATGTTGTAAAGGTCCTTGATTTCCTTAAACTTCTTTTCATCCCATTGCGGATAATCTATCTCTGAGAAATAACGGCGGTAGTCGCGGAGATTGTCGCCCGAGAAATGGAGATAATCGTCAATGCCGCCAAACCATTCGGGAGTCATCATCTGGGTGGCAAAGGCTTCGAAGTTCTGGTTGTCCTGAAGCATGCAGTTGTGATTCAATACACACCATACGCAGAACCAGTGGTTCTTGCGGGTAACAAATTTCAACATCTTGGCTATCTGAGCCTTCAGATTCTGCATGTCGATGTATTTGCCGTCTTTTACTTTGTAGAAAACCTCGTTGGGAAGGGTTTCCGGAATGCCTTCGGGATGTTCCAAATCGTAGATTTCCTGCTCGATGATGTGCCATTTTACGGTGGCTGATACCAGCTTGAGATATTCTTGTGCTGTAAAATTGACGTGGGCAAGCTGGGCGCCCAGCAGTTGGGTATCTCTTATATATTTCATAAAGTCGAGGCGCAGATTTTCCGGTACCTCGTCTTTTAGCGTTTTTCTTACTTCCAGCAATTGGCTGACGGAGAGCTGCTTTCCGTTGTTATCATATTCCAGGGTTGTAAAGTATCGGTCTATGTCGCTGATGCCCTTTGGTTCTTCCTGATATTCCTGTAGCGACATTTCGAAGAGGCGGGTGGTCTGCTCTTCGCTCATGGCGAGGTTGGTGAAATGGCTCAGCTGGCGGAAGTGGAGCATCAGATAACAGGCCATGCTGTATAGCTGGAAGAGATTCCAAAGGCGCTCTACGGGTTTTACGCCGGGGATATGAGTGGGTTTTACCTGGCGTAACAGTTCTTTCTGGAGTTTGGTTACTTCGTTTACGTCGATAGTACTTCCTTTGCCCAGTTCATCGGTTTCAAAAAATTCGTTGAGTTTCGGCAGGATGCGGGTCATATCCAGCGGTGCCACTTTCATCCGTTTTCCTTCTATCTGTTTTCCCTTTTTCATGTCTTCCATGATATGCGCCATCAGGGGTGTAAACTTCTGCATTACGATGATGCTGATGCTTACTTCGTGGGTTTCGTTCTGCTCCTTTCGCTGTTTGGCTATGTCGTTGTGCTGCAGCACCATATCTTTCTCTGCCATATAGCAGAGCCGGGTGGCTTTGGTGCAGAGCGAACGGATATCGAAGGTCAGTTCCTGCGGACTGTAATCTTCCCATGCATCTACCAGAATGCTGAGCATTCGGCAGAAGTTGTCGAGCTGTCGGTCGAAGACTTCGTAGCTGAATTCTATTTCATCTTTTTCTTCATTCATTGTCAGTCTGTTTAAGAAAATAAGTTTCGCCACAAAGGTAAGATTTATTTTCGGATTATGCAAGGATATGCGCTTGTTTTTCCTCTTTTTTCCCCATACTTTTCCCCGTAGCCCCCTTGTTTCTTCCCTGATTTCAGAAAAGTAGCGGGAAGGTGGCGGGGAAAATTTGGAATCGGTGAAGGGAAGTATTAACTTTGCAATCGAAAACGAAAGAGCGGCGAAATGCTGAGCCATGAATGAGCTGAAACTCTTCACTCTTCACCTGAAGCCCGGAAATGCCCATAAACAGAGGGGGTTCGAGGGGGTGAAGAGATAGAGACAACTCTTCACCCACTCTTCACCACTCTTCACCTTATTATATATAAGGGCTAAAAGAATGAATATTATAAATCTTAAAAATTTAATTATGAAGGAAAATTTAAAAACCTTATCGTCATCAGATAAGATGACAAACGAAATTTCTGCACTCTCTCTTGTTGAGAGTTTTCTCGATGAGTATTATCTCTTCCGTAGAAATGTGCTAAGTGGTAAAACCGAGTATCTCACTCTCTCAAAGAATGAGGACGAAGCCGAGGAGACCGTAGAAGAGGAACCGGAAACCGGTGGGGAAGAGGAGGAATCTTCTGACTCAACCTGGAAGGTGCTGACTCCGGAGGCTTTCAATTCCATCGTCCGTCATGCCAAGCGGTTGGGTGTGGGAGGCAAGAAGTCGCCCCGACAGGATATTGAGGAGTTCGTACGTTCTGAAGAGGTTCCGGAGTTTGATCCTATCAGGGAATATCTTGAGAACCTGCCGGAATGGGATGGTAAGAACCATGTGGCTGAACTCTTTGGCAGAATTCCGGGGCTTACAAGTGAACAGTTGGGATGGTGCGCCACCTGGCTCCGTTCAGCTGTGGCTCACTGGTTGCAGATGGATATGTTTCATGGCAACGAAACCACTCCTGTGCTTATCGGCAAGCAGGGTTGCGGCAAGAGTACCTTCGCCTATCGCCTGCTGCCGGATCATCTGCGACAGTATTTCCTCGACCACATCAACTTTGCCAATAAGTTTGACTCCGAGATGGCGCTCACTCATAATCTCTTTGTCAACATAGATGAGTTTGCGAATATGGGACCATCGCAGCAGGGCAAGCTGAAGCAGATGCTTTCGAAGGTGAAGGTGAACGGGCGCCCTATCTTCGGCAAGTGTCAGGATGACCGTCCGCGTTACGCTTCCTTCCTGGCAACCACCAATGATGAGCATCCGCTCTGCGACCCTACGGGTAGCCGCCGCTTCGTCTGTCTGCACATTCCGGCAGGTGAATATATCGACAACGGTTCACCCATCATTTATGACCAGCTCTATGCACAAGTTATGTATGAGCTTTGCCATAAGAAGACACCTTACTGGTTTACCAATGCCGAGGTAGACCGTATCCAGAAGTGCAATCTTCCTTTCTTCAAGGTGGATGATTTTGAATCGATGCTGAAGAGCTGCTTCCGTGTTCCTGAAGATAATGAAACGGGCGAATGGCTCATCTGTTCGGATGTTTTCGAGGTTCTGCACGAAAGATTTCCGATGCTGATCAGTAATCTGAGTACCAAGATTCGCATAGGCCAGTCGCTCAAACTCCTGGGTTGCAAGATGAAGCATACCAAGAAGGGTCAGGCCTATCTGCTTGTAAGAATCTGATAATATAGCTAAGCGGCAGATGGGTGAAGAGTGGTGAAGAGTGGGTGAAGAGTGATAAACAACTCTTCACCCCTCGAATCCCCTCTGTTTATCGGCATTTCCGGGGGTTAGGTGAAGAGTGAAGAGTTTTTCGCAGTTCCTTTCTTAAAATTCTTTCTCAGGCTTTTCCGATAGCTGTCTGACTAGAACAGCCCACTGTTCTCATAGCGGCTAGTTGGCTGTCTGTGGTTCGCCAGTTGGCTATTTGCCGATAACAGTCCCTCAATCTTTCGTAGAAAAAATTATTTATCCAACTAAAAAAGTAATGAGTATGAACAATATTTCAATCCATTCCATTGATACGGTATGTCTCAAGGAGGCGTGCCCGGTACATCACCTTTGTGCTCGTTTTGAGCGTTATCAGAAGTTGCGTAAGTCGGAGAAGGTATTCAGTATTCTGAACCCGGACCATATAGCCTGCAGCGAGCAGGGCTGTGCCTATCGGCTTCAGAAGAAGATCATACGCATGGCACGCGGATTCCGCCGCATGTTCGGTACGATACCTTCTGCCAATACGCCTCATTTCTGGCACTTTTCGCCCTATATCAGCGAAAGCACCTATTGCAAGGCGAAGCGCGGCGCCATCCTCATCGCACCCGATATGCAGCAGAAATTACTGCGTCTCTTCGAGCAGAATGGCGCCGATATCAGCATCGGTTTCGATGAATATGTAGAGCAGGAGGGCTATGAAGAAGTGGATTCAAGCTGTAAAAAAATATAATTTTTGCCATCTTTTAGCGGTAATGAAACAGATTTTTATTATTTTTGTTTCCTGAATTTTACAACTAAACAATAAGAAATAGATTATGCGTGTTATTATCGAAAAAGATTATGAGAAGCTGTCAAAGTGGGCAGCTGATCATGTAATTGAAACAATTAACAGATTTCAACCAACAGCTGAACGTCCTTTTGTTCTGGGTTTGCCAACCGGTTCTTCACCTCAGGGCATGTATGCCAACCTGGTAAAGGCGGTAAAAGAAGGCAAGGTTTCGTTCAAGCATGTCATCACCTTCAATATGGATGAATATGTAGGTTTGCCGGAATCTCATCCTGAGAGCTATCATTCTTTCATGGCTACCAATCTCTTCAATCATATCGACTGTCCTAAGGAGAATATTCATATCCTGAACGGTAATGCCGAGAACCTGGAAGAGGAGTGCCGTCATTATGAGCAGATGATAGAAGAAGCGGGTGGCATCGACCTCTTTATCGGTGGTATCGGTCCTGATGGCCATATCGCTTTCAACGAGCCATTCTCTTCTCTTACCTCCCGCACCCGAGTAAAGACGCTCACTACAGATACAAAGATTGCCAACTCCCGTTTCTTCGATAATGATCCTGAGAAGGTACCTAGTCTGGCTCTGACCGTAGGTGTGGGTACCGTGATGGCTGCCCGAGAGGTAATGATTCTCTGCAACGGTCATAACAAGGCCCGCGCCCTGCAGGCTGCCATCGAAGGCCCTGTTACCCAGGCTTGGACCATCAGCGCTCTGCAGCAGCACCAGCATGGCATCATCGTTTGTGATGAGATTGCCTGCGATGAACTGAAGGTGGGTACTTACCGCTACTTCAAGGATATCGAGAAAGATAACATCTAAGTTATCTGATGCCTATAAAAAAGAATAAGGATGATGACTATTCGTCATCATCCTTATTTTCTGCTATTATCTGAGGACCGCGAACCTTGTCCTTGAGTCCCAGACCTTTCTTGATTTCAATATTTACTCCATCGCTCAAACCGGTGGTTACCTGTTTGCGCTCATAAGTCTTCTTCTCGCCGCTACCTTTTATGATATATACAAAGGTAGAATCGCCGCTAAACTCGATGGCACTCTCCGGAACGGTGAGTACATGGGTAGCCTTGGCCAGTACAATCTCGGCATTGGCGCTGTAGCCTGAACGGATCTTGCCGCCCTTGGTAGAACGGATGGCTGCCTTTACCTCAAACTGGTTGGCACCATTGTTTTCTACAGCCTTAGGTGAGATATATTCCAGGTTTGCCTCGAAGTTGAGGTTCTGCAAGGCTCCGATGGTAATCTTCATCGGCATTCCTGTAACGAGACTTCCCACTTCGGTTTCATCGATATTGCCACGGAAGATGAGGTCGTTCATGTTGGCTACACTGGCGATGGTAGTACCATCGTTGAAAGTGTTGGCAAGAATTACCGAGTTACCCACCTTGACCGGAATATCGAGGATAATGCCCGAGATGGTAGAACGGATGAGGGTGGAAGAAGCGCTGGCATTGCTCTTGCTTACACCATCACGCACCACCTGGAGAGCATCTTCGGCAGCGGTAACCTCCTCGCGTGCCTGTTTCATCGCCTGCTTTACCTTATCAAACTCATCGGCGCTGACCAGCTGTTTCTTGAAGAGCTGTTCCTCGCGACCATAATCCACCTGTGCCTGCTTCAGGTTAATCTCGGCAAGGCGCACACGAGCCTGCGCCGAACTGAGCTGTCCCATATCCGGAATCACCTTTACCTTGGCGATAACCTCGCCCGCCTGAACATAATCACCCGCTTCTTTGCAAATCTCGGTGATGATACCGCTAATCTGAGGCTTTACGCTCACCTCGTTGCGAGGCTCAATCTTGCCCGTGATGACGGTAGTTTTCAAAACATCAGCCATCTTAGGAGTAAACTCAGTATACTCCACAGGCTTAGGCTGCGATTTCTCATAAAGGAACACGAAGGTTCCGATGAAGATCAAGGCGACAATCGCCGCAACAATCAACTTTGAATACTTTTTCATATCTTTTATATCTTATTTTTCTTTTATTCGTCTCTCATTGCATCTACCGGTTTGATGCTCATGGCTCGCCATGCAGGGGCGAGTCCGGCTAGGCCGCCGAGAATGCAGATGAGGATGGCTGAAGAGATGGCCGTCCAGAAATCTACCTGGAAGTGGGCGGTAAGAATGCCATCCGTGGTACTTCCTACTTCCAGCATCTGCAGGATGGCAACACCGAAGAGAATGCCGCTCATGCCGGCTACCAGGGTGAGGAGAATACTCTCGGAGATGATTTGCGAGAGTATCATCTTAGGCGTGGCTCCGATGGCTCGGCGGATGCCTATCTCGGTGGTTCGCTCCTTTACCGTTACCATCATGATATTGGAAACTCCGATGGCGCCGGCGAGAAGGGTACCGATGCCTACCAGCCAGATGAGGAAGTTGACGCCCTTGAACAGGTTGTCGAGCATCTGGAAGAGAACTTCGGTATTGAACACCATAATGCCCTTTTCGTCCGTAGGGTCTATGCTGTGGGCTCTTGCTACGGTTTCTCTCATCCGTTGGGCAATGCTGCTCATTACTACGCCCGGTTTGCCGGTGGTGGCTATGATGTCAACAGCCTTACCCCGGTTATAAGCGCTGCGCAAAACCGATTGGGGCAGGGTGATGGTTTCATCGGCACGACCGCCGAAATTGATGCCGTTGCCCGAACGGTAATCTACGCCTATCACCATATAATAGGTAGAGTCAACTCTTACGCTCTTGCCGCACGGATCACCGCCGCCAGGAAAGAGATTCTTGTAAATCTGTTTGCCGATGACGCAAACCTTGCGCTGCTGGCGCACATCCATCTCGTTGATGTATCTGCCGTAAAACATCTGTGGCGCAGAAACCTGTGCGTAATCGGGATTCACGCCCTGGGTGCTGCCGCTGAATTTCTTGTCGCCAAACACTACCGACTTGTTGCCGCCGAAGAGCAGCGGGGTAATGACATCGAGTTCGGGCACCTGGTGGCGCAATCTGTCCAGGTCTTTCTCTTCCATCTGCCAGGATCGCCCCTTGTTGAATCCCTTGTAAGGTTTGGTGGTGTTCTGCGCCCAGATGATGGCGGTGTTGGTGGCAAAGCCTGTGAAGTTGTTTTGCAGCATCTCCTTCAGTCCCTGTCCGCCACCCATCAGGGCGATGAGCATAAACACGCCCCAGAACACGCCGAAGCCCGTAAGCAGACTGCGGCTCTTGTTCCTCGTGATGGTGTCGAGAATCTCTTTATATGTATCTAAATCTAATCGCATAGCCTATTCTATATATATAATAAGGTGTAAGCAAGAATGAATTTAACATTCAACACTTAACATTCAACATTTTGCATTACTCTGCTCTCAGCGCCTCTATCGGTCGGATTCTTGCAGCCTTGATGGCTGGGATGAGTCCGGCGATGGTGCCTGCGATGACGATGGTGATGGTGGCACCGATACAGGTGCCGATGCCCACCGTAGGATTCACAAACATGGCGGCTTTAAACAGTCCGGTATCTACGGTGGTGTGGCCGATGGTTGCATCCATGATTTCGTTTGCCGCCACACCGCAGACCATTCCGATGTAGCCGAAGAACGAGGTGATGATGATGCTCTCGGTAATGATGAGCTTCAGTATCGACCAAGGCTTGGCGCCGATGGCTTTTCTTACACCAAACTCTCGGGTTCGCTCCTTCACGGTGATGAGCATGATGTTGCTTACGCCCACGATTCCGCTCAGCAGGGTGAACAGACCCACAATCCAGAGGGCCGTCTGCATGATGGCGATACCCTGGTTCATCTGGATATTGTCCATGTATCGGTTCCAGAGCCAGATGGTTCGCTCGTCATCAGGTGCTGCCTGATGGTTGTTGTTGATGCTGGCACGGTAGTTCTTCTCAAACTGCTCGTTATCTTCCTTGGTCTTCAGGTTCTTGATGGTAAACTCCAGACTTCCCGCATCATCGCCCTTGGCGTAAATGGTCTTTATGGTGGAGTAGGCGATGAAGGCTTCGGTATTGTTGCGCGATTCATCATCCTTGTAGATTCCCACCACCTGGAAGTTGAGGTTGCTGATCTTTACGTTCTTGCCCACCAGCGAACGGTAGTCTTTGCAGAGTTCCTTGGCCTGGCTTCGGCTCAGCACCACATTCTTGCGCTGCTCCTTCATATCGATTTCGTTGATGAATCGTCCGGCTATCAGCTCCGTCTTGTCGATTTTGGGATGCGTAGGAGCCACACCCACCAATGACTGGCTTGCCACATAATTATCACCATAGTTGATGTTCACGTTATACTGTTCCAGTCTTCCACCCACATCATCCACGTACTGGCCGTAGGTCTTGTTGCTGATGAGGATATCCTTGTCGTTGAGCGTGATGCTTCTGCCTTCCTTCAGTCCCTTGTAAGCCTTGGAGGTTTCGCCCGGGAATACTCGCATGGAGTTGGCAAGGAATCGGGTGCTTTGCTGCAACTGGGCGTTAATCAGTCCGTTGCCGGCGCCCAGCAGGAATATCAGCATGAAGATTCCCCAGGCAACGGCAAATCCCGTGAGCGAAGTGCGGAGCTTGTTGCGCTTCGACGTGCTCCATATTTCTTTGATTAATTCTCTCATGTTCCAAGTTCAAAGTTATTTCACGTAGTCTTTCGATACGAGATGATGGTCTCTGTTGTCTTCGATGCTTCCGATGAGTCCGTCCTTGATATGGATAACCTTATCGGTCTCGTTGGCAACACCGCTTTCGTGGGTTACCACCACGATAGTCATTCCCTCTTTCTGGTGCAGTTCCTTCAGTAGGTCCATCACTTCCACGCTCGTTTTGGAGTCGAGGGCTCCGGTAGGCTCATCGGCAAGGATGATTTCGGGTTTGGTGATGAGGGCACGGGCGATGGCTACACGCTGCTTCTGTCCTCCCGACATCTCGTTAGGATAATGGTTGGCCCATTGCTTCAAGCCCAGTTTTTCGAGATATTCCATCGCCAGTTCGTGGCGCTTCTTGCGGCTCACGCCTTGGTAGAAGAGTGGAAGCTCTACGTTTTCTACTGCCGTCTTGAATGAGATGAGGTTGAACGACTGGAAGATGAAGCCAATCATCTTGTTGCGGTATTCGGCAGCACGGGTTTCCGAGAGGTCTTTGATGAGCACATCATTGAGTCGGTATTCGCCCGTATCGTAGTTGTCGAGAATACCCAGTATATTTAATAAGGTGGATTTTCCCGAGCCGGAAGCACCCATGATGCTGACGAACTCGCCACGTTCGATGTCGAGGTCGATTCCCTTCAGCACGTGGAGTGGCTGAGCACCCTGATAGGTTTTGTTGACGTCTTTTAGATGAATTAATGACATATTACTTTCGTTTTATGGATATCAATTTAAACCATTAGACGCTTGCAACTTTCAGAAAGTTGCAAGCGTAGCTATTTTTTAAAAACGTTATTACATACACCTTAATTATATATAAGGCAAAAACAGAAGCTATAAATATATATTTGAGGATGAATAGTGTCATCATATCCTTATCTTTTTGAGATTCTTCTCCAACTCTTCCTTCACTTCATCGATGGAGATGTCGAGAAGCTGCATTTGTCGGGCGAGTTCCGGGAGTCTTTCTTTCATAAACTCCTTCTTGCGGGTCTTCTTAATCTGCTTCTTGGCTCCTGCGGAAACAAAGTAGCCCAGGCCTCGCTTGTTGTAGATAATCTCGTCGGTGGCAAGCAGGTCGTATGCCTTCACGGCTGTGTTGGCATTTACCTCCAGCAGCACGGCGTATTCCCTGACGCTTGGTATTCGCTCGTCTTCCTTGTACTTGCCCGCCAGAATCTCATCGCTCAGTCGCTCGGCTATCTGTACGTATATTGCTTTATCGTTACTGAAATTCATAATCTTCAAATTTTAATTCTTAGATGTTGATCCACTTGTTGCAGATAACCTGCATACGGGTGAAGAGCTTGTAGGATGCCCAATAGTTGAAGGCAGCCAAAGCAAGAAATACTGCAGACGAGGTGAATACAGCACAATATTGAGCAGAAGAACCCTCTTCGATGTGCAAGGTTCCTACGAAATCAAGCCATCCGGCTTCACCCAGTTCGTTGATAATATAACCCAAAATCAGACAAAGTGCCAATCCCGTACATGCTGTCAGAAGCACAGGAAACTTACGGTAGAAGGCTCCTCCCAGGGTTGCGAAGGAATGGGCAAATATCAGGAAGGAGTAGACTGCCAGAATTGTTTGCCAAGAATTGTCTATTGGTGAAAGGGCAAAAATGGTGTGGCTGAGTACTGGCCATGTAAGGCTGATATGGAAGCCTGGAGTGATGAAAAAGCTAAAGATGAGCTGGATAATATCTGAAATGACCAAGGCTCCTAGCAAAGTCACAAGACCACCAACGGTAACAACCAGAAATCGAGCCACATATTTTTCCAGGTTAGTGGCAGGAAGCATCAGGAAACTTTCGCGCTGTAACTTGGTCTTCATATTTCTGAAGATGCAAGATGCCAATACGTAAATGACCATAAAAGAAATGAATCCAAAGAACATATATGCGGATTTCTTATAACTGTCGGTCAGGGCATCTAGTTCATGGGATGCTGCAATAAAGCCACTAATTCTGTAAAGCCTGATGATGTTTGCAATTGAAAAACAGATGGCGAGTCCTGCAATGATTCCCAAATTATAGGTCCAGTTGTTTAATACATCCCAACGGATAACCATTCCTAATCTATTTAAATCGAGATTCTTTTTCATAATCGTCTAATTTTTAATCGTTTAATTTTCCATTAATTACTGCATTGAAGAGCAACTCCAGGTTCATCTGTGTTTCCTGCTCACCCTCCTGTCGCTTGCAGATGGCGGCATTGCCCTGCAGGGTTGGCTCGGCGTAGAGCACGGTGTCGTCCATTTCCTGTGGGTTGCGATATTCGAAGGTGTATTTCTCGCAGATGTCTGAAACCGAAGCGTCGAGCAGCAGTTGGCTCTGGTTCATGATGATGATGTGGTCGAGCAACGACTCTACATCGTGCACCTGATGAGTAGAGATGATGAGGGTGCGGTCTTCCGTCATGTTGTTGGCGATGACCTTACGGAACTGGCTCTTCGATGGGATGTCGAGACCATTGGTTGGCTCGTCCATCAGAAGAAAGCGGGTACCCGTGGCGAGTGCGAAACTCATGAATACCTTCTTCTTCTGTCCCATCGAGAGTTCGTTCAACTTGAGAGAGAGTGGTAAATCAAAATCCTTGAGGCAACGGTCCAGCACTTCCTGCGAGAAGTTAGGATAGAACCCCTGGTTCATCTTCACGTAGGTGGCGAGGGAAACGTTGGGCAGTTCAAACTCTTCGGGCACCATGAAGATGTCCTTCAGCATCTCGGCTCTGCGATCTTGTGCCGAAATGCCATCCACGAGAATGCTACCTTGTTGCTGGCGGAGCAATCCGCTGATGAGGTAGAGCAGAGTGCTCTTGCCTGTACCGTTCTTGCCAAGCAAGCCATAAATGTTGTTCTCCTTGAGTTCCAAAGAGAAATCTCTAAATACAAGGTGCTTGCTACCTGGGTATCTGAAATCAATGTCTTTAATCTGTATCATAATTTTTAATGTTTTAGTGTACTACTTCAATAGAACACTGCAAAGGTATGCTTTTCTGCGATAACTTCCAAACTTTTGGGCAATTATTTTTATACTTTAACGTATTGTTAACAATTCCACCTTATTATATTATAAGAAGAGTATGATATGGAATAATATCTTGTAATATAGAGCATTATAAAAAGAAAAAGGCATCGGAAAGCGAAAACTTCCCGATGCCTTGAATCTTATTCTTAAATCGTTTAGATATATTTCATGAGAATATCCCAAACTGCAATGATGTGGCAGATACTACCAGCTAAAACGAAAAAATGGAACACGGAATGCATGTATTTCTTCTTGTTGATACTGTAGAATACGGCGCCCGTAATGTAGCAGACGCCTTCGGCAATAATCCACCAGACTGTGGCGGTGGATACGGAGTCTATCAAAGGTTTAAAGGCAACCAGTACCGACAATCCCATGCCTACAAAGCAGATGGTCTCCAGGTTGCTGTGATCCTTGAGTCTGGCAAAACTCATGATGGTTCCGGCAATGGCGCAAGCCCAGATAAAGATAAAAAGACTCCATCCCCAATATCCCTGCTCTCGCATCGCAATGAGCGTGATTGGCGAGTAAGAACCGGCAATATGCCAGTAGATGGCGGCATGGTCCCATTTGCGCAGTCGCTCCTTCCATTTGCTCCAGGCAGAAACAGCATGGTAAACCGTTGAGGCGATGTAAGACATCAGCATACCGAACAGATAGAGGATAACTCCCGCCGTAGCCCATCCGTTATGCATCGTAAAGCACCAATATAAGAAGATGGCTCCCACGACAAAGCCCATCAGGATACCTCCTGCATGCGACCATGAGTTCCAAAGTTCTTCTTTATGACTGAAATGTATCTTTAGTTTCATATCTCTATATATCTTTTCGTTACACATTCTGCTGATTTTGAGAAATAGGGCATTCAAGCCACTATACCTAAATCGTTATCAGCTATAACATTGCAAAGATACTAAGAATTTCTTAAAGTGGACTATCTTTTAGGAATTCTTTCGATTTCGGGAGTGTTTTCTTTGCTTTATTTGCTGATTGTTTGTCCTTTTCTGCTTTCTTCGAAAAATAAATCAAAAAAGTATTGGAATGTATTGGATTTTTTTATAATTTTGCGATGTGAAAATGAGAAATCATCTCTCACAAAATAGAAATTGTAAACGCAACTAATAACTTAGAAAGGTAATATGAAGTTAAAATCAATTGCACTTATATTGATGACTGTCGCACTTCCGGCGATGGCAGAAAAAGTATCTGTAAATACAAAGGGTATGTCGCTCATTCTCGATGTTGAGAATGGAAAGCCTGCCCAGTATCTCTATTTCGGTACTAAGTTGAATCCTAACGATTTGCAGAATCTGAAGGTCGCTACTGATGGCCGTATGGATGCTTATCCGGCTTACGGACTGAATACTCCAGCTGAAGCAGCGCTTGCCATGCGTCATAGTGATGGCAATCTTTCAACTGCACTCGTGGCTACGGGCTGTGATGTGAAGAACGAAGGAAAAGCTTCTGTTACGACCGTTCATCTGAAAGATCCTGAATATAATATAAAGGTAGATTTGAAGTATCGTGCATACAATGATGTTGATATGATTGAGGCATGGACCGAGATTCTGAATGGTGAAAAGGGTACTGTTACCCTGACTACCTTCGCATCGGCTATGCTTCCTATCCGTCGTGGAGATGTCTGGATGAGTCATCTTTCCGGTACTTGGGCAGCAGAGGGACAGTTGAGTCATGAAAAACTGCAGCCAGGAGAATTTGTAATCCGAAACAATGATGGTACCCGCAATTCGCATACCGATCATGCAGAAGTCATGTTCTCGCTCGATGGTAAAGGACAGGAAAATGCGGGTAATGTTATTGGTGCAGCCTTGGTTTATAGCGGTAACTATAAGCTGAAGACGGTTACCGATGATACCGAATATCATTATTTCTTTGCCGGTATTAATGAACAGAACTCTGAATATCATCTTAAGAAAGGTGAGACTTTCAAAACTCCTGCACTCGCTTTGACCTATTCAACACAGGGCTTGAGCGGTGCAAGTAGAAACTTCCATAAATGGGGACGCAAATATATCTTGGCACATGGAGATAAGGAGCGTGATATCTTACTCAACTCTTGGGAAGGTGTTTATTTCGACATCAACCAGAAGGGAATGGACCAGATGATGGCTGATATCCATAGTATGGGTGGTGAACTCTTCGTAATGGATGATGGATGGTTCGGAACCAAATATCCTCGTGTTACTGATAACTGTGCACTCGGCGACTGGGTGGTTGATACCAAGAAACTTCCTAATGGCATTGAAGGCTTGCTGAACGATGCCAGGAAAAACCAGGTAAAGTTTGGTATCTGGATCGAACCGGAAATGACCAATACTACCAGTATGCTCTATGAGAAGCATCCTGATTGGGTTATCAAGGCTCCTAAGCGAGATGCTGTTCTGGGCCGTGGCGGTACACAGCTGGTGCTCGATCTCTCAAATCCAAAAGTACAAGACTTTGTTTTCGGTGTAGTAGACAATTTACTTACTAAATATCCAGATATAGCCTACATTAAGTGGGATGCCAATATGCCTATTATGAATCATGGCAGCCAATACTTGTCTGCAGCTGAACAGAGTCATCTCTACATTGCTTATCATCAGGGATTTGCGAAGGTTATCGACCGTATTCGTGCTAAGTATAAGGATGTGGTGATTCAATGTTGCGCAAGTGGCGGTGGCCGTGCCAATTGGGGTATGCTCCGTGGTTTTGATGAGTTTTGGGTAAGTGATAATACGGATGCCATGCAGCGTATTTATATGCAGTATGGAACCAGCTATTTCTTCCCAGCCATCGCCATGGCAAGTCATATCTCTGCTGTGCCAAACCATACCGTATTCCGCACTACTTCTTTGAAGTATCGTATTGATGTAGCTATGAGCGGGCGTCTTGGAATGGAAATCCAGCCAAAGAATATGACGGATGAGGAGAAGGCTCTCTGCCGAAAGGCTATCTCTGAATACAAGGAGATTCGTCCTGTTGTTCAGTTTGGCGACCTTTATCGTTTGGTTTCTCCGTACGATAATCAGGGCTTGTCTTCTATTATGTATGTTAGTGAAGCAAAAGACAAGGCTGTCTTCTATTGGTGGAAATTGGTAAACTTCTATAATGTTCATTTGCCAAGAGTTAAGATGGCTGGTCTGGATGAGAATAAGATGTATAAGGTAAAAGAACTTGATGTAATTGATAACAAGCCTCTTGATTGTGAGGGAAAATCTTACTCTGGTAAGTATCTTATGGAACATGGCTTGGAAATGCCGTATGTTCATGAGGTAGACTGGGGTAAGAAGAACGACTGGTCGTCTCGTGTTCTCTATTTGGAGGCAGAATAGTTTTCTGGTACCATTATGTATATGCGCATGCATGTGTGCCCACACGCAGATATGAGCGCGTGTATGTATATAATAAAGTGTTTGGTACCAAAATAAGTGCAAAATAAGACGAAAGTGTTAAAATACCGTTAATTTCGAAACTTTTTTCGAAAAATATTTGGTGGTTTCGAAAAATGTTTGTACTTTTGCACTCGCTTTTGAGAAATACAACTTCTCTTAGCAGCTAAAGAAAGAGTTCTTTGAAAGATTTTACATAAACAGACAAGTAGTACAAGAAGC
>DAWDQD010000059.1:0-16724 GCA_052349145.1 Segatella copri
CACTTTTAATAGAAAAAAGTCAGAAATAATAGATTTAAGCAAAGTTTACGAAAAGAAAACAAAAATGTTTTAAAACACAAAAAAGGCAAGGTTTCTGTAAAACCCCATTCAGAAGTTTCTCAGAAGTCTTGCCTTTCTTTACCTATATTTACTATTTAAGTACCTTTATCAGCCACTTGATTATTTATATTTGCCGCTTAGATATTTTATTCAAAAAACATTTTTATTTCTTAAGCGTAAATTCAAACTTCAAGCCGCCTTCCTGCTGATTGCTCACACGGATGGTTCCGCCATGCAGGAGAACGGCATTCTTGACGATAGCAAGACCCAAACCGGTGCCACCCATCTTGCGGCTGCGTCCCTTATCTACCCGATAGAAACGCTCAAATAGACGGGAGAGATGCTCGGCAGGAACACCCTGACCGTTATCACTGAAGATGAAATGCCACTTATTGCCCTGCTCCTTGGCACTCAACGTTATCTTACGCCCTTCACCGGCATAGGCTATGGCATTGTCGGTAAGATTGCGGAACACACTATAGAGCAGACTGCGGTTACCCTTCACGATAATATGCTGGTCGGGAAGAAGATTCTCGAAAGTCATCTTGTGCGACTCTCTTTCCAGCGCCGTCTCACGGGCTATTTCACTCACCATCTGCGTAATGTCTACCGCCTCGAAATCTATCATATCCGAACCGTCATCCAACCGGTTCAGGGTAGAGATGTCGCGGAGCAGAGAGGTGAGACGCTCGCTCTGGGCATAACAGCGCTGCAGAAACTGCGACTTCATCTCTTCGTTGATATGCGGATTGTCGAGTATCGTTTCCAGATAACCCTGGATACTTGCCACAGGAGTCTTCAGCTCGTGAGCTATATTCTGGGTAAGCTGCCGCTTCAGTACATCCTGTTCACGTCGGGTGGTCTGTATGCGCTTATACATCTTGATGATACGCTCGGCTATCTCGCCCAACTCATCGTTAGGGAACTTGGCGAGATCTTCCACCTCAAGACTCTCGTTGTGATCTGCCTTATAAGCAAAGATGTTCAGTTTGGAGACATTCTTACCCAGACGGTCCGTAAAACGGTAGAGCACGATGGTAAGCAGAATGACGGCTACGATGGCAAACCAGATGAAATGCTGGTCAGCCTGCAGCGATTTTGCCAAATCATTATTGTAAGGTAGTGCCGTACGGATGATGAGCTTGCTTTCCGGAAAATAAGAAGCCACATAGAAATAATCATGTTTCAGGGATTTAGACTGTCGCTCCACGCTTGAGCCTACCCTGTTTTTCAAGGCCTCTGCTATTTCCTCACGTTTAGCATGGTTGGCAAACTGATCATAGTCGGAACTCATGTTGTCATAAATCACCTTACCGTTAGGGCGCACCAGCGTAACACGAAGGTCCTTGCTTTCATGTTCGCGTACAAAAGCCTTCAACTTCTCATGAGCCACAGTCACATCCCTATTGTGGATGCTATCCTGCAGAATAATTCCTTCACCAGGAGAGAGCGCCAGATCTTCTGCCAGCAGTTCATTATAATTTTCCAGTTTGATAGTAAGCGTACCTATTTTATACTGCTTCTCACGTACCTGCTGGAACACGATAAAACTGACGGCGAACACCAGGAACACCGCCAGTACACTGAAGTACAACTTCCTACCTACACTATTTAACTTAAACATTTTAATTACGCATCAAAATAATAACCGAATCCCAGACGGGTAACGATGCACTTGGCAAATTTACCAATCTTCTTTCTCATACGGGTGATGTTGACATCCACCGTGCGGTCGAGTACCATCACATCCTTAGGCCATACCCGGTCGATAAGTTCCTGACGTGAGAAGACCTTGCCGCGCTCTTCGAGGAAAAGACGCAGGAGTTCGAACTCGGTCTTGGTGAAAGGGATTGCCTCACCATCGATGCTCACCGTCTTCTTGTCCAGATTCAACTGCAGTCCCTGATAGTTGATGATCTTCGATTCATCAGCATCACCAGCCTGTTCAGCCGTACGGCGCAAGACGGCACGCACTCTGACCATCACCTCTCGGATAGAGAAAGGTTTCGAGATATAATCATCGGCACCGATATTGAATCCAGTAACCGTATCATTTTCAGTATCACGGGCAGTAAGGAAGATAATCGGAACATTGGCTGTCATCGGATTGTCCTTCAACTGCTTAGCCAACTGGAAACCGCTCATACCTCCCATCATGACGTCCAGTAGCAGCAGGTCGAACGAAGCGATGTCCATCTCCAAAGCCTCTTCTGCAGAATTGGCAGTCTCTACCTCATATCCTTCTGTTTCGAGATTGAATTTCAGAATCTCACACAAGTCTTGCTCATCATCAACAACAAGTATTCTTTTCATATTCTCTTCCATATTTCATGTTATTTAAAATATCGCTGCAAAATTACGACTTTTCTTTCGTAATAAGCGTTACATTCGGTTACAATTTCGTGACATTTAGTTCTTTAGAGAAAAAAAATATAAAAAAACGGGGATTTTGTTACACATTTTAACTTAGTGTTTCCAAATTCGCTACATGTTTCTTTGCTAGTTAGAAACAGAAATGCTACTTTTGCACCCGATATAACTATAAGTGAGCATATAACACAACTGAAAGAGTATGAAAGATAAAGTAAATGCAATTCCCTTAATCGGTGAAATCATCAAAGAGGAATTAAACAAGCAAGGCAAGACCACAGTATGGCTTGCTGAGCAATTAGGCTGCCATCGTACTAATATATATAAGGTATACGGCAGAGCCACTATAGATACGGGTATGCTTTACCATATCTGTCAGTTGCTGAACATTGATTTGTTTAAGGTTTATTCAGACGCTTTGCGTAAACGCAAGAAAAAGAATCAAGATTTAAACTAAAAATAACTAAAACAATAAGACCTGAGGTTAATCACCCCAGGTCTTATTGTTTTTATGCCAATCGCTTTTCCAGACGCTCGCGGATGGCAGCGATAAAGCCGGCAGAGTTTACAGCCTTAGCCTCAACACCTTCCATCAGGTTTACGAGATCCTTGGTAGCGATACCATCATTCAAAGTATCGAAACATGCAGCCTCCAACTGGTCGCCAAAGTTCTGAAGTTCCTTGATGCCATCCAGTTCGCCACGCTTTCTCAACGCACCGCTCCATGCAAAGATTGTAGCCATCGGGTTGGTAGATGTATCTTCACCCTTCAGGTAGCGATAGTAGTGACGGGTCACGGTACCGTGTGCTGCCTCATACTCATACTTGCCGTCAGGAGAAACCAATACAGAAGTCATCATCGCCAGAGAACCGAAGGCTGTACTGAGCATATCGCTCATCACATCACCGTCATAGTTCTTGCAAGCCCAGATAAAGCCGCCCTTGCTGCGGATAACACGAGCCACTGCATCATCAATCAATGTATAGAAATACTCGATACCGAGTTCTGCAAACTTCTCTTTATAGTCGCTCTCATATACTTCCTCAAAGATTTTACGGAACTGGGCATCATAAGTCTTAGAGATGGTATCCTTGGTAGCAAACCAGAGATCCTGCTTGGTATCAATGGCAAACTTGAAGCAGCTGTGAGCAAAGCTGCGGATACTCTTATCAGTATTGTGCATGCCCTGGATAACGCCAGCACCATCGAAAGAATGAATCTCTATCTCCTGCTTCTTGCCGCTCTTACCCTCGAACACGAGTTTGGCTGTACCTGGCTCATCAGCACGAAGTTCCACGCTCTTGTATACATCGCCGTAAGCATGACGGGCGATGGTAATAGGCTTCTCCCAGTTCTTTACACAAGGGTGGATGCTTGGGATGGTGATAGGAGCACGGAATACGGTACCGTCCATGATGCTACGGATAGTTCCATTAGGACTCTTCCACATTTTGTGGAGTTTATACTCGTCCATACGCTGTGCATTAGGAGTGATAGTAGCACACTTCACAGCCACGCCATATTTCTTAGCCGCCTCAGCAGAGTCGATGGTTACCTGGTCATTGGTCTGGTCGCGATAAGGCAGACCGAGATCATAATACTCAGACTTCAAATCAACGAAAGGAAGAATGAGTTCATCCTTAATCATCTTCCAGAGAATTCTTGTCATCTCATCACCGTCCATCTCTACCAATGGAGTTGTCATCTTAATCTTTTCCATAACACAATATAATGTATAATTAATAATTTACAATGTACAATGATCAGAGCAGTCAAGTGAGCCCTTTATATTTTGCCTGCAAAATTAATAAAAATAATCAAGAAAAGAAAGGAAATTAATAATAATTCTAGCAAAATGATAACAAAAAGCACTTTTTTACGTACTTAAAACATAAAACCTGTATATTTATACCTAAAAAGGCATCAATGAGCCCGAAAACTCATTGATGCCTCTACTTATTTACCTTTTTACTTTTTTAACTTTTTACCTTTAAATAGCCTTTTTACTTCTCCTCTGGAGCCTTGTCAATTAAGTCCATGAACTGGTCGAGCTTAGGAGTGATGATAATCTGAGTGCGGCGGTTGCGCTGCCTGCCTACCTCTGTATCGTTAGTTGTTACAGGGTTGTACTCACCACGGCCACCAGCAGTAAGGCGCTTAGGATTTACACCGAAGTGATCCTGCAAGTACTGAACAACAGAAGCTGCACGGAGAGCAGAGAGGTCCCAGTTGTTGCGGATATTCTTCATCTTGGCACTTGTAGTGCTTACTGGTACGTTATCGGTATTACCCTCTACGAGCACGTCGTAATCCTTGTAGTCTGTGATGATCTTAGCAATCTTGCTCAATGTTTCCTGAGCACGGCTGTTCACCTCATAGCTACCACTCTGATAGAGCATATTGTCAGCCAGAGAGATGTAAACTACACCCTTCAGAACCTGAACATCAACCTCCTTCATCTCTTCCTTGCTCAAAGAGCGGGTCAGGTTGTTGGTAAGAACCATGTTGAGCGAATCGCTCTTGCTCTTTACCTCAACCAGGTGGCGGATATACTGGTTACTCTCGTTGATCTGGTCAACGAGTTTTTCAATGCTCACGTTGTTCTGGCTTGCATTGTTCAAACTCTTGTCAAGTGAGTTCTGCAACTTAGCGTAATCGCTCTTTGCAGTAGCGAGCTGCTCCTGGGCTGCTGCCAGACTAGCCTCTGTAGCTGCCAGCTTTTCCTTGGTAGCCTGATAGTTGCTTGACAATTCCTTATTCTCATTCTGGCAATTCTGAAGATCCTTCTTACTTGCACAGCTTGTAGCCATCAGAGCTACAGCCATCATTGCCATTACCATTAACTTTGTCTGTTTCATATTCTTTCTAATTTAAATTTTCTTGTTATTATTAATTGATTATAGTATATTAACGTCGCTTTCTACCTCTATTATATTAGAGTTCTCCCGGCTTTTATCCGTTATCCGGAAGCTTCTACATTTTAGGGCATTATAGAAACTGATTCACTTCTTTCACTTGCAAAGTTACAGATAAGACTCGAATAAACAATATTTGTCAAATGCATTTAGACATTTTTAACATCTAAATCTTTATTTATCACCTTTTTAACCAAAAAAGGCAACAGAAAGCATTTTTCTTATAGCTAAACCGTCAAATGTAGCCTCTCAAGGAAAGAATAGCCCAAATCTCAACAAAAAAAACATAAAAAAACAGTGTTTTATTTTGTAGTGTCTTGAAATTGCACTATCTTTGCACTCGAAAAGAAATAAATACATTAATAATATAAAAGAAAGCAAGTATGATTCTTTTTTTTAGAACTCCATCTAAGAGTGTGATTGCGACCGAGATTGACCACAAACCATCTCAGGACGAAATCAATGAACTTTGTTGGCTTTATGGTGACGCGACTTTAGAGGACGCCCAGCAGTTGCAGGGCTTCTATGTCGGCCCACGCCGTGAAATGATTACTCCTTGGAGTACGAATGCCGTTGAGATTACTCAGAACATGAGTCTTAACGGCATTTCGCGTATCGAGGAGTACTTCCCTGTAGATAGCGAAGACGCTGAGCACGACCCTATGCTCCAGCGTATGTACAACGGTATCGGACAGGATGTGTTCACCGTGAACCACCAGCCAGAACCTATCAAGTACGTCGATGACCTCGAGAAGTATAACGAGGAAGAGGGTCTTGCCCTCAGCGAGGACGAAATGGCTTATCTCCACAAGCTGGAGAAAGAGAACGGACGCCCTCTCACCGACAGCGAAATCTTCGGTTTCGCACAGATCAACTCAGAGCACTGCCGCCACAAGATTTTCGGCGGCCAGTTTATCATCGACGGTAAGGAGATGGAGTCTTCTCTCTTCAACATGATCAAGAAGACCACCAACGAGAATCCTAACAAGATTCTCTCTGCTTACAAGGACAACGTGGCTTTCTCTCAGGGTCCTGTTATCGAGCAGTTTGCTCCAGCCGATCAGACTACCAGCGATTTCTTCCAGGTGAAAGATATCGAGAGTGTTATCTCTCTGAAGGCTGAGACCCACAACTTCCCTACTACCGTAGAGCCTTTCAATGGTGCTGCTACCGGTACGGGTGGTGAAATCCGCGACCGTATGGGTGGTGGTGTAGGTTCATGGCCTATCGCAGGTACAGCCTGCTACATGACTGCTTATCCTCGCCTGAAGGATGACAACGGCAAGAGCGATGTTGAGCGCGACTGGGAAGACATCATGCCAGTACGTAAGTGGCTCTATCAGACTCCTGAGCAGATTCTGATCAAGGCTTCCAACGGTGCATCAGACTTCGGTAACAAGTTCGGTCAGCCTCTCATCACCGGTTCTGTGCTTACATTCGAGCACGAGGAGAATGGCGAGAAGTATGCATACGATAAGGTAATCATGCTTGCTGGTGGTGTAGGCTACGGCAAGAAGCGTGACTACAAGAAGGGTGAGCCACAGAAGGGCAACAAGGTTGTCGTAGTAGGTGGTGATAACTATCGCATCGGTCTTGGTGGTGGTTCTGTTTCTTCTGTAGATACAGGCCGTTACAGCAACGGTATCGAGTTGAACGCTGTTCAGCGTGCCAACCCTGAGATGCAGAAGCGTGCCTACAACCTGGTTCGTGCACTCGTTGAGAACGATGAGAACCCAGTAGTCAGCATCCACGACCATGGTTCAGCCGGTCACTTGAACTGTCTCTCTGAGTTGGTAGAAGAGTGCGGTGGCGAAATCGACATGTCTAAGTTGCCTATCGGCGACAAGACTTTGAGCGCCAAGGAAATCATCGCCAACGAGAGCCAGGAGCGCATGGGCTTGCTCATCGACGAGAAGTATATCAGCGAGGTTCAGAAGATTGCCGACCGTGAGCGTGCTCCAATGTACGTGGTTGGTGAGACTACAGGCGATGCTCACTTCAGCTTCAAGCAGGCTGACGGCGTAAAGCCATTCGACCTCGATGTAGCTCAGATGTTCGGCCATACTCCTAAGACTGTAATGGTAGATGAGACCGTCGAGCGTAAATATGAAGATGTAACTTATTCTGCAGATAACCTCGACGAGTACTTGCAGCGTGTTCTCCAGATGGAGGCTGTGGCTTGTAAGGACTGGTTGACCAACAAGGTAGACCGTTCCGTAACAGGTAAGATTGCCCGTCAGCAGGGTCAGGGTCAGATTCAGTTGCCACTCTCAGACTGTGGTGTCGTAGCACTCGACTACCGTGGCGAGAAGGGTATCGTAACAGCAATGGGTCATGCACCTCAGGCTGGTCTTGCCGATCCTAAGGCAGGTTCAGTACTCTCTGTAGCAGAGTCATTGACTAATATCGTATGGGCTCCATTGGCAGATGGCATGGACAGCATCAGCCTCTCAGCCAACTGGATGTGGCCTTGCCGCAGTCAGAAGGGTGAAGATGCCCGTCTGTACGAGGGTGTGAAGGCTTTGTCAGACTTCTGCTGCGCCATCCACGTAAACGTACCAACAGGTAAGGACTCTCTCTCATTGACCCAGCAGTATCCTAACGGCGAGAAGATCATCGCTCCGGGTACCGTTATCGTAAGTGCTGGTGGTGAGGTTTCAGATGTCAAGAAGGTGGTTAGCCCAGTTCTCGTTAACGACAAGAACTCTAGCCTCTACCATATCGACTTCAGTTTCGACGAGCAGCGTCTCGGTGGTTCTGCTTTCGCTCAGAGCCTGGGCAAGGTGGGCAGCGATGTTCCTACCGTCAAGAACCCAGAGTACTTCGTTGATTGCTTCAACGCCGTACAGGAACTCATCAACCGTGGTTGGGTAATGGCTGGTCACGATATCAGCGCCGGTGGTTTGATTACAACTCTCCTCGAAATGACATTCGCCAACGTAGAGGGCGGTATGAAGATCAACCTCCACGACATCGCAGATGCCGACATCATCAAGACTCTCTTCGCAGAGAACCCAGGTGTTGTCATCCAGGTAAGCGATGCTCACAAGGACGAGTTGAAAGCATTCTTCGATGAGAACGGTATCGGTTATGCCAAGATTGGTTATCCAGCTCCTGAGCTCCGCAAGATTATCATCAAGAAGGAAGGCTTCGAGCACGAGTTCGATATCGATGCTTTGCGCGACGACTGGTATAAGACCTCTTACCTCCTCGACCGCAAGCAGAGCATGAACGGTATGGCCAAGAAGCGTTACACCAACTATAAGAAGCAGCCTATCGAGATGAACTTCGGTTACGGCTTCAAGGGAACCCTCGCTAGCTACAGCCTCGACGCAAACCGTCGCAAGCCATCTGGCATCAAGGCAGCTATCATCCGTGAGAAGGGTACCAATGGTGAGCGTGAGATGGCATACTCTATGTATCTCGCCGGCTTCGATGTAAAGGATGTGATGATGACCGACTTGATTTCTGGTCGTGAGACTCTGGAGGATGTGAACTTCATCGTATTCTGCGGTGGTTTCTCTAACTCCGATGTTCTCGGTTCTGCTAAGGGTTGGGCTGGCGCATTCCTCTACAATCCTAAGGCTAAAGAGGCACTCGATAAGTTCTATGCCCGTGAGGATACCCTTTCACTCGGTATCTGCAACGGTTGCCAGCTGATGGTTGAGTTGAACCTCATCAATCCTGAGCACAAGCATCGTTCACACCTCTGCCACAACACATCCAAGAAGTTCGAGAGTACATTCCTCGGTTTGACTATTCCTCAGAACGACAGTGTGATGTTCGGTAGCCTGAGCGGTGATAAGCTCGGTATCTGGGTAGCTCACGGCGAGGGTCGTTTCTACTTGCCAGAGCCAGAGGATCACTACAACATCATTGCGAAGTACAACTACGCTGAGTATCCAGGTAATCCTAACGGCAGTGACTACAATGTAGCAGGTATCTGCTCTGCAGATGGTCGCCACTTGGCTATGATGCCACACTTGGAGCGTGCCATCTTCCCATGGCAGAACGCCTGGTATCCAGCCGATCGCCGCAACGACGAGGTAACTCCTTGGATTGAGGCATTTGTCAATGCACGTCAGTGGATTGAAGAAAGAGCTTTGAAAAAGTAAAAAAATAAAAAGGTAAAAAATGAATAATAGCGTAAGTTATCTTACATTATTCGAAACATTTTTGAAGATTGGCATAGTCACCTTTGGTGGTGGCTATGCCATGATTCCTATTATAGAATCCGAAGTCGTCGATAAGCATCATTGGATGACGAAGGAGGAATTCTTGGATGCCATTGCTACTACCCAGGTTTGTCCGGGCGCCTTGGCCATCAACATGAGTTCCCTGCTCGGATATAAGTTGGCAAAGACACCGGGAGCCATCGTCTGCACCCTCGGCGCTTCGTTGCCATCGTTCCTTATTATCTTAGTGATAGCCATGTTTTTCCATCAGTTTGAAGACAACAAGGTTGTTGCTGCCATATTTGCAGGCATCCGTCCTGCCGTCGTGGCATTGATAGCCGTACCTACATTCTCGCTTGCCAAGAGTGCCGGTATTTCGCTTGTCAACTGCTGGATTCCTATTCTATCCGCCCTTCTGATCTGGCTTTTGGGCGTCAACCCAATCTGGGTGATTATCGCAGCCGCTATAGGTGGATATATCTATGGACAGTTTATCCAGCCAACGGAATAAAGGTAAAAGGGTAAAAAAGTAAAAAGGTAAAAAGGTAAAAAAGTAAATAGCTTAAAACATAATGATGATATTTTTTCAGCTTTTCATCGTATTCATTCAGATAGGCATCTTCGGATTCGGAGGTGGCTATTCCATGATATCCCTGATTCAGGGACAGGTTGTTACGCAGTATCATTGGATGACGATGCAAGAGTTTACCGATGTGGTTGCCATTTCTCAGATGACACCGGGACCTATCGGTATCAATACCGCCACCTATTGTGGCTATACAGCTGTCCATAATGCCGGCATGAGTGGCATGATGGCTGTACTCGGAAGTGCCATGGCGACCTTTGCGCTGGTTCTCCCATCCTTGGTTTTGATGATTCTTATCAGCAAGATGCTGTACAAGTATATGAACACCTCAGCCGTCCAGAGCATCTTCATCGGTCTTCGCCCAGCCATTGTCGGTCTGGTAGGAGCCGCAGCCCTGCTCCTGATGAATGGCGAGAACTTTTCTACTCCCGAAGATCCTTGGAGATTCTATATCTCCATCGCCCTCTTCCTTGCCACCTTTATCGGTGTGAAGGTGATGAAGATCAATCCTATCCGCATGATACTCTACTCGGCTTTTGCCGGATTGGTATTACTATATTAAAACCGATTTTATTTACCAACAATAAACAAAAGGTGGATTTTCATCAGAAAATCCACCTTTTACACTATAATTCGCTTTTTGTCCACCTCTTATTTGTGTTTTTTGTGTACTTTTGCAACTGTGTATTAATAGCGGCATGAATTTAGGCTTAGCTTGGTTTCATGCCAACCAACAAGTAAACAAACAAACCTAAGAATAAGAAATGAATAAGAAAAGACAGATTTTACTTTCAGCAGTGTTGGCCTCTGCTTTGGCATCCAACGCACAGGTTACCATCAATGTAGATGCCTCTAACCCAGGTATCAAGGTATCTCCTAACCTCTATGGTATCTTCTTCGAGGATATCAACCATGCTGCAGATGGCGGTCTCTATGCCGAACTCATCAGCAACCGTTCTTTCGAAGACGATGACAAGAATATTCCTACCTGGAAAACTGCCGCCCTGGAAGGTGCAAAGATCAATGCACAACTCATCAATAAGGGTTTGCTCAACAATGCACAGGGCAAAGCACTCCAGCTTACCATCGCTGCCAAGCCTGCAGCTACAGCCTCTCTCATCAATGAGGGTTTCTGGGGAATCAACGCCGTGCAGGGCAGAACCTATAAACTCTCTTTCTGGGCTAAGGGTAGCTACAAGGGCGGATTGAAGGCTCGCCTCACCAACGCCAAGGGCGATAAGGTGTATGCAGAAACAGCACTCAATGCCAAGGTTGGCAAGAAGTGGACCAAATATACGGCTGAGTTGACTGCCAACGGAAACGATGCCAAGGCTCAGTTCGAACTCGTAGCCGACGGAAAAGGTACCATCGTTCTCGATGTAGTAAGCCTCTTCCCTCCTACTTTCAAGAATCGAGAGAATGGCTTGCGCCCTGACCTGGCTCAGCTTCTCTATAACATCCATCCTAAGTTCGTCCGCTTCCCTGGCGGTTGCTACGTAGAGGGACAGGAATCTCCAGAGAATGCTTTCCACTGGGAGAAGACTATCGGTCCTATTGAGGAACGTCCGGGCCATAAGAACGTAAACTGGCGCTACCGTACCAGCGATGGTATGGGATTCGATGAGTATCTGCAGCTTGCCGAGGATCTGAACGCCAAGCCTCTCTATGTTGTAAACGTAGGTTTGTGGCACGGCGGTATGACTCCTGTAGACAGCATCCAACCTTGGATTGATGAGTGCATGAATGCCCTGGAGTATGCCAACGGTCCTGTTACCTCTAAATATGGTGCGCTCCGTGCTAAGAATGGTCATCCGGAACCATACAATATCGAGTATCTGGAGATTGGTAATGAGAACAACCAGCCGGATCCTGCGGCTCAGAGCGACCATTACTACGAGCGCTTCAAGAAGTTCAAGGATGCGGTTCTGGCAAAATATCCTAAGATGCACCTCATCGGTAACGTGGTGGCTTGGGGCGATGACAATCCTAAGTGGGAAAGCAACGAGAGCGTAGAACTCCTCGACGAGCACTACTACAGAAATCCTGCCTGGTTTGCCGAGAACTTCAACAAGTATGATAACTACGACCGTAAGGGCAGCGAGATTTATGTAGGTGAATATGCCGTAACCCAGGGCTTCGGCAATATGGGTTCGCTCGATGCAGCACTCGGTGAGGCTGTCTATATGATGGGCATCGAGAACAACTCTGACATCGTGACCATGGCATCCTACGCTCCTATCTTCGCCAACCTCAACAACCGTATGTGGGCACCGGATATGATTCAGTATACATCAGATAAGGTATTCGGAACTCCATCTTACTACGTTCAGAACGTGATGGCAAACAACATCGGTACCCGTGTACTGAAGGTGAACCAGGAGAATCCATACAAATATGAGCAGACTCAGGTGAAGCCAGCTATTTGCCGTATAGGTATGGGAACATGGGGCACTCAGGTTTCTTTCGAGGACAAGGGCTACAGCGATGAGAACGGAAAGGCGCTGCCGATGACCTTGCAGGAGTTGCCTACCGATATCCGTGGACAGTGGAAGACTGAGGGTAGCCTCATCAAGCAGACCAGCAACGAAGAAAGCTGCATCCGTCTGAACCCAGGCGAGATTACCAGCAATGGCTATATATATAAGGTACGCGCGAAGAAGGATGCCGGAAACGAAGGTTTCCTCATCATCTTTAACTACGTGGATAAGAACAACTACTGCTGGTTGAACCTCGGTGGCTGGAACAATACCCAGCACGGTGTGGAGTCTATCGTGAATGGTGCCAAGAGTCAGATTGCTACTACCCCAGGCAGCATCGAGACCGGCAAGTGGTATGACATCGAGCTGAAAGTAGTAGGCGACAGCATCTTCGCCAAGTTGGATGGCAAGGAAATATTCTCTACCAAGTTGAAGGCAAACACCCTTCCTGGCATCTTCTCTACAGCCACACTTGATGAACAGACGGGCGAGGTAATCCTGAAGATTGCCAACACCAGCACCGAGCACACCACAGCGAAGATTAATCTTCAGGGCAAGGAAATCAAGGATGGCAAGCTCATCCGCCTTTCTGCCAAGAATGGTCTGGAGGAGAATACCATCGACAATCCTACCAATATCTATCCTGTAGAAAACTATGTAACTACAGAGAAGAACGGTGCAACGGTAGAGATTCCAGCCAGCTCGCTGAATATCATCCGTTTGAAATAACAGACTACACAGGGCAGAATGCTCTGGGATCCATATATAGGTAATAACATTTTGAATAGTTGATAAGAAAGTTAGTTAGAAAAGAGAAGGCGGCAACCTGCGTGATGCAGATTACCGCCTCGTTTTTTATCTGTCGTTTAATTAACCGAAAACATAATTGAAGAGCAGGAAGATGCTCAGGATATACAACGTAGGATTCAGATCCTTGAACTTGCCCACCATCATCTTGATCAATACATAGCTCAGAATACCAAGGCAGATGCCATCGGCAATGCTGTAGCAGAGTACCATCGTAATCATCGTGATAAAGGCAGGGAATGACTCGGAGATATCCTCCAACTCAATCTTCTTGAACGAATCGATCATCAATACACCCACCATTACCAGGGCACCACTGGTGGCTGCGCTCGGAATCAGCAGGAAGATTGGAGCCAGGAAGATGCTCAGGATAAACATCAAACCCACAAAGAAAGATGTCAAGCCCGACTTACCACCCTCGGCAACGCCCGAAGCACTCTCCACATAAGTGGTAATGGTAGAGCTGCCCAGCAGGGCACCGGCTGTAGTACCGATGGCATCACTCATCATCGCCTCCTTCACACCCGGAATCTCGCCCTTCTCATTCTCCTTGACACCGAGCTTGGAAACCAATCCCAGAACCGTTCCGATGGTATCGAAGATGTTGACAAGCAACAGGGAGAATACCACCATGAACATCTTTGGGGTAAAGAAGCCGGTGAAATCGAACTGGCAGAAGATAGGAGCGATGCTGTGAGGAGTAGATACCGGCATCCAGTTGTCAGAGAACTGGGTTACGCCCATCGGAATACCAATCAAGGTAGAGATGATGATGGCGATAAACAGGGAGCCCTTCACTCTTCTCGCCATCAGACAACCGCAGAGCAGGATGCTGATGAGACCCAGGATGCTGACTGGTGTAAACTTGCCGAGCTGCACGAAAGTATCCGCATTGGCAGTAATGATGCCCGCATTCTTCAAACCGATAAAAGCGATAAACATACCGATACCTGCCGAAATGGCGAATCGGAGGTTCTTCGGAATACACTCCAATATCTTATCGCGGATATTAAGGAAGGTGATGGCAAGGAAGATGATACCCTCTACGAGCAACACCGCCAAAGCCTGCTGCCAGGTCAAGCCCATAGCCTGACAAAGGGTGAAGGCGAAGAAGGCATTCAGTCCCATACTAGGAGCCTGGGCAAAAGGCAACTTTGCCATGAAAGCCAGCAGGAAGGTGGCGATGGCTGAAGCGATGGCTGTGGCAGTAAAGAGAGCTCCCTTATCCATACCTGTGGTGGTAAGGATGGTAGGGTTCACTGCCAGAATGTAACACATGGTCAGGAAGGTAGTCATACCAGCTATCAATTCCGTCTTGACCGTAGTAGTCTTTGGGTCGAAACCCAATAAAGCTTTTAATTTGTTCATTTCTTATATTTATATTTATCTCTATTTTCTCTTTCCCCCTTTTCACAACCCAATCCCGTTGTTTTTTCAGGGCGAACAAAGATAAGAAAAAATAATGAGGAAAGCCTTATTTTACATGTTTTTAACTCATCAGAGTGCCTTATTTTACATGTTTCGGGGTATTCAGAACGCCTTATTTTACAAAGCATTTTATTTTTAACCATTATGCTTGGTTAATTCGGATTTTCTTTGTAACTTAGCAGCGCAAAACGTAAAGCATGTAGGATTATGGCAAAAATAGTAAATAAATATCCTGTAGGAATTCAGACTTTTGAAGAAATTCGCGAGAAAGGTTATCTCTATGTAGATAAGACCAAATACATCGTGGATTTCAGAGAAAAAGGTATGAAGTATATCTTTCTGAGCCGTCCAAGACGATTCGGAAAATCGCTCTTTGCATCTACCCTTCAGGCCTATTTCGAGGGAAGAAAGGAACTGTTCGAGGGATTGGCTATTGCTGAATACGAGAAGGAATGGGTGAAGCATCCTGTGCTCCACTTCGATATGAGCGGTGCCAAACATTTTGATGCAGATGGCTTGAACAATTATCTGAATCTGCAGCTTTTGCCTTACGAGAAACTTTATGGTAAAGGAGAAGGGGAAATTTACCCTAACGAAAGGTTGGATGGTATCGTAAAGCGTGCTTATGAGCAGACGGGCGAAAAGGCTGTTGTCATCATCGACGAATACGATGCCCCATTGCTGGATGTGGTACATGAAAAGGAAAACCTGCAACCGCTCCGCCGCATTATGCAGAACTTCTACAGTCCTCTGAAAAAACTCGATCCTTACCTGGAGTTCACCTTCATCACGGGCATCACCAAGTTCTCGCAGCTCAGCATCTTCAGCGAACTCAACAACCTCGACAATATCAGTCTGTTCGACCAGTACTCAGCCATCTGCGGCATCAGCAAAACCGAGCTTACCACGCAGATGAAACCAGATATTGAGGCTATGGGCGAGGCACTGAACATGACGTATGAGGAGTGCCTGAAAGAGCTGACGCAATTCTACGACGGTTATCATTTCAGCGAGAAATCAGAAGATATTTTCAATCCGTTCAGTCTTGTAAAGGCAATGAATGCAGGCAAGATTGCTCCTTACTGGTTTGGTTCCGGCACTCCATCCTTCCTCTTGAAACTCTTGGATAAGTATCATGTCAATCTTTCTACTTTAGAGAGTCAAGAGACAGTATTGAGTTCCTTCGACCAATCAACAGAGGAAATGACAGAAGCCTTGCCATTGCTCTACCAGAGCGGCTATCTGACCATCAAGAAATATGAACCGATGTTTCAGGAATATACGCTGGGCATCCCAAACAAGGAGGTACGCGACGGACTGCTCAACTCATTGATTCCTCATTATGTGAACCCTCGCCGTTCTGACAACAATGCCTTCCTCTTGGGATTCTGCAAGGCGGTTTATAGAAATGACATCGAGGCGGCACTGGAGCACATGCGCACCTATATGGCTACGATACCATATGATTTGGAGAATCACAGCGAGAAACATTATCAGACTATCTTTTATCTGATGTTCAGCTTCCTCAACATCTATATCCGCACAGAGGTGAAGAGTGCCATAGGCAGAGCTGATGCCGTGATGCACATGCCAGATACAATCTACGTCTTCGAACTGAAGGTAGATAAGAGTGCTGATGAGGCTTTGGCACAGATAGACGAAAAAGGCTATATGCTGCCGTATCATGCAGAGGGCAAGCGACTGATAAAAATCGGTATCAGTTTTGACAGCACCCAGCGCACTATCAGCGATTGGAAGATTAAGGAAGAATAAAGAAAAAATCCGAAACAGAAGCTTACCAAGTTATCTGTTTCGGATTTTTTGATGCTTATTTCGTTTGGATAAGCCAAGGGCAAGTTCTCAATAGAAGTGCAAAAATTTGAGGGGTTTCAGGCTTTATAATCT
>DAWDQD010000060.1:0-16631 GCA_052349145.1 Segatella copri
GCTCAGGTGCTTATAAAAAATATTAAATTATAGTGTTGCGGAAATTAGATAGAATTTAAAAGACATGAAATTAATAGTGGGAATTAACTTAGGAAATATAGGAAAAACAGATGCTGTCGGAAAGAACGAGAACATCATGATATACGCACCTTCAGATAAAGGTGCTTAAAAACCCGGGCACAAACGTGTTCGGGCTTTTTTATTTTACTATATATAATAGGTGTAAAACCAACTCAAAATAGATAGTGTGTGCAAAATATATAATTATTAACTTTATAAAAAAAAGGTATCAAAATGATGAAAACAGAATGGAGAGGTTTCAAAGGAAACATGTGGCAGAGTGAAGTGAATCTTCGTGATTTCATTCAGAACAACTACACTTGTTATGACGGCGATGAGTCGTTCCTTGCAGAACCAACTCAGGCAACTAACACCCTTTGGGGGATGTTGAAGGAACTCCAGAAGGAGGAGCGCGCCAAGGGTGGTGTGCTTGATATGGAAACAGAAATCGTTTCAGGATTGACAGCTTATGGTGCTGCTTATATCGGTGAAGGTACAAAGGATTTGGAGAAAGTGGTAGGTCTGCAGACTGATAAACCTCTGAAGCGTGCCTTCATGCCTTACGGTGGTATCAAGATGGCGGAGCAGGCTTGTACAACATATGGCTATCAGCCATCTGAGAAGCTCCACGAAATCTTCCACAAGTATTGCAAAACTCATAATGATGGCGTATTCGATGCTTATACTCCAGAGATGAAACTCGTGCGTCATAACCACATTCTTACCGGTCTTCCTGATACTTACGGTCGTGGACGTATCGTAGGTGACTACCGTCGTGTAGCCCTCTATGGTATCGACTTCCTCATCGAGGAGAAGAAGAACGACCTCGCTAACATGGGCGACCGTGAGATGATCGACGACGTTATCCGTCTCCGTGAAGAGGTTGCTATGCAGATCAAGGCGCTCAAGGGCTTGAAGGAGATGGCTCAGTTGTATGGTTACGACATCTCTCAGCCTGCCAAGAACGCTCGTGAGGCTGTTCAGTGGTTGTACTTCGGTTACCTCGGAGCTATAAAGACTCAGAATGGTGCTGCGATGTCTGTAGGTCGTATATCTACATTCCTCGACATCTATATCCAGCGCGACTTGAACGAGGGTACTCTTACCGAGGATGAGGCTCAGGAACTCATCGACCACTTGGTCATGAAGTTCCGTATGGTTAAGTTCGCCCGTATCCCTTCTTACAATGAGCTCTTCACAGGCGACCCAGTTTGGGCTACTCTCGAAGTAGCTGGTATGGGTCAGGATGGCCGCTCAATGGTTACCAAGAACGATTTCCGTTTCCTCCACACATTGGAGAACATGGGTCCTTCACCAGAGCCAAACTTGACAGTACTCTATAGCTCTCGCTTGCCAAAGGCATTCAAGCACTACGCTTCTTTGATTTCTGTAAAGACAAGTTCTATCCAGTATGAGAACGATGACGTAATGCGCCCAGTTTGGGGTGACGACTATAGCATCTGCTGCTGTGTATCTGCTACTCAGACAGGTAAGGAAATGCAGTTCTTCGGTGCACGTGCCAACTTGGCTAAGTGCTTGACCTACGCTGTATCTGGCGGTGTTGATTCAAAGACACGCGAGCAGTGCGGTCCTAAGTATCGCGCCATTGAGGGTGATGTATTGACATACGAGGAGTTCATGCCACGTTTCATGGATATGATGGACTGGTTGGCTGGTGTTTATGTGAAGACATTGAACCTCATCCACTACATGCACGATAAGTACTTCTACGAGGCAGCAGAGTTGGCGCTCATCGATACAGATGTTCGTCGTACTTTCGCTACTGGTATCGCTGGTTTCAGCCACGTGGTTGACTCTATCTCAGCTATCAAGTATGCCAAGGTTAACATCATCCGTGATGAGACCGGTTTCCCTCTCAGCTTCAAGACCGAGGGCGACTTCCCACGTTACGGTAACGATGATGAGCGTGCTGATGAGATTGCAGTATGGTTGCTCAAGACCTTCATGAACATGATCAAGAAGCATCATACATACCGCAATTCAGAGCCTACTACATCTATCCTGACTATCACATCAAATGTAGTATACGGTAAGTACACCAGCAACATGCCTGATGGTCGTCCAGCCGGTGCTCCTTTGGCTCCAGGTGCTAACCCATCTTACGGTGCAGAGAAGAACGGTCTTTTGGCTTCATTGAACTCAGTAGCTAAGTTGCCATACGAGTATGCCCTCGATGGTATCTCTAATACTCAGACCATCAGCCCTGGTGCTCTCGGTCACAACGATGAGGAGCGTGCCCAGACATTGGTAGGTGTATTGGACGGTTACTTCAACCAGGGTTCTCACCACTTGAACGTGAACGTATTCGGTATCGACAAGCTCAAGGATGCTATGGAGCACCCAGAGAAGGAAGAGTACCAGAACTTCACCATCCGTGTGAGTGGTTACGCTGTTAAGTTCATCGACTTGACACGTGAGCAGCAGCTCGACGTAATCGCTCGTCAGGCTCACGAGAGACTCTAATCAATTAGATAAATAAATATTGCCCGCTAGATTTTCTGTCCGAGGATATTTAGCGGGCATTTTTCAAAAAGATAAAATAATATGGGTGTATTTCTTTTTTTAGGTGTTATAGCCTTATTTATGAGTCTTTTTGCATTGTGGGGAATATATGATCTTCGAAAGAATGCATAAGGGATTTGTACACAGCATAGAGAGCTTTGGTTCAGTAGATGGACCAGGCATCAGATTTTTGATTTTCCTGCAGGGGTGTCCCATGCGCTGCCAGTTCTGCCATAATCCGGATTCCTGGAAGATGGGAGTGGGAGAGGAGTGGAGTGCCGATGACCTGCTGGATAAAGCAGAGCGATTCAAGAGTTATTGGGGTGACAAGGGCGGTATTACCGTAAGTGGTGGAGAAGCCCTGATGCAGATAGACTTTCTCATCGAACTTTTCGAGAAAGCCCATCAGCGTGGCATCAATACCTGTCTTGATACATCAGCGCAACCCTTCCGAAAAGAGGGTGCTTTCTTCGATAAATTCGAGCGTCTGATGACCGTTACTGATACTGTTCTTCTTGATATCAAGCATATCAACGATGAAGAGCATCGTAAACTCACCCGCCATTCTAATGTAAACATACTGGATTGTGCACGATATTTAAGCGAGATACACAAACCAGTATGGATTCGTCACGTCCTGATTCCAGGTATTACCGATAAGGATGAATACCTCTATCAGCTGCGTGATTTCCTCTCAACACTCTCTAATATTGAGCGTATAGATGTCTTACCTTATCATACGATGGGTATCTACAAGTATGAGAAACTAGGTATTGCCTACCCGCTGGAAGGCATAGATCCTCCTACTAGTGATTGCATAGCTCATGCAGAAGCAATCTTGCAAGAGGCACTTTAGCCTCTTGCAAGATTACTTAGATGAGCGTCTAGCGAACTGGTGAGACGGGCTTTGATGATAGGCTTTGTAATGTAGTCGTTTACTCCAAGCTCGTAGCATTCATCCACATTATCCTTGTTGCTTAACAGGGAAACCACGATGATGACCATTTCACTTTTCGAGTATTTAGAGCGTACATGGTTTATTACGTCCCACCCATTTACATGTGGCATCATCAAGTCGAGCAGTATTACGTCCGGCTTGAATGAGTCAATCAGTTCAATGGCTTCTTTTCCGCCATTGGCAGTTTTCACGTCGATGTCAAAGTCCTTTATCATTTCAGAGATAGTTTCAATGTTTTCTGAAATATCATCGACGATTAGCACTTTGTTCTTTTCCATCTTTCATTGGTTTATTATATAGGTTCTTTCCGATCTTGAAGATCTAGTTTCTTGGCTTGTGAATGCCGTAGATGTCGCATATGAAACCTTTATCAGTGATTAGAGTGTTCATATCGATACTGTCGAACATCTTGTGATGAGTACCGATTACCACAATCTGATACTCTTTTTCCAGAACTTTAGGATCATCTGTCACCTTGATGTTATATTCTTCTTTTACTTCCTTTACATCTACCAATGGATCGTAGAGTGTGGTTTTGTAACCTGCTCCTACCAGGTTGATATAGAGATCGGCTACTTTTGTGTTTCTGATATCATCGCTGTCTGGCTTGAACGAGAAGCCGAGAATCAGCACGTTAGTCTCCGGAGCCTTGAACTTTCTGCTTTCAGATGCATTCTTTATCTTTCCTGCCATCCATACCGCCATCTGCTCGTTAACCTCGCGGGCTGTAGAGAGCAGCGATGGTACCACGTCAACCTCCTGTGCCTTGTTAATCAGGTAGTATGGGTCTACCGCGATGCAGTGGCCGCCAACGAGTCCTGGAGTAGCTGGCACGAAGTTCCATTTTGTGCTAGCTGCCGCCGTTACGTCTTCAATGTTGATGTTCATCTTGTCGAAAATCTTTTCCATCTCATTGAAGAAGGCTATCTGCACGTCTCTCTGGCAGTTCTCCATCAGTTTACATGCCTCTGCTATTTTGATACTCTTCGCCCTGTAGGTGCCATGGGTAAGTACTGAAGCATAGAGGCTGTCGATGATAGCTGCTGCTTCGGGTGTAGAACCGCTGGTAACCTTCACGATGTTCTCTATGGTATGAACAGTATCGCCCGGGTTGATGCGCTCTGGCGAGAAGCCTACAAAGAAACTCTGGTTCAACTTCAATCCTGATGTAGATGCCAGTAATGGGGCACAGACCTCTTCTGTCAGACCTGGGTAAACGGTACTCTCGTAGACTACGATATCACCTTCTTTCAGAATCTTGCCAACCTCAGCAGTTGCATTGCGCACGCAGCTGATGTCTGGTTTGTTCGATTTGTTCACCGGTGTCGGTACAGCGATGATATACACGTTACACTTCTTCAGGTCATCAATATTACTGGTCAGTTTCAGTCCCTGTTCCAAAGCTTTGGATACAGGTCTGTTGTCTTTCATCGTGCTTTTGGCTAACTTGGCTACCTTCTCAGCTTTGATGTCATAACCCCATGTATCGTATTTCTTTGAGAATAAGCATGCTAGTGGAGTACCTACATACCCTAATCCTATTACTCCAATCTTAAACTCAAAAGACTTGTTTATCATATACTATATTGTTTATGTTTTATAATGTTATTTCTTTTATTGGGAGCTCCCTGCTGTATGTACGTTACAGCAAGTAACTCGGATCTTTTAGATTCCTTCGAGCTGAGCATAGCGTGAAGTCTTCTCAGGGTTCCAGGCGTCCTTGTATGAACGGCGGAAGAAAAACTCTTGCAGATGAGCCGACAGACGGGCGATACGCAGGAAATAACCTGTATAAGGCGACATCAGTGGCAGATATCTGTAAAGGAACCACACGTCTTTCTTTCTTTCTGAAACCATCAGCACCAGGAGGAAGGCAAGCTGCGAGAAGCATACTCTGATAAAGTAGCCCAGCGCCAGCACCTCGATGATGTGCGTGTTAAACGTGATGGCGAGCTTGATGATATACCACAACCACAGGAAATTGAGGAAGCAGTCGTAAACTACACTCTCCATATTGGATAACCAGTTAAGGATACTCCAGTTCTTTGTAGGCAACAGAATGTCGGCATGCTTGCGTAGACGGAATCTCACGAGCGAGCGCGACCATCTGATGCGCTGATGATACAGCTTGTACCATTTGGTAGGAACATTGGTCATACAGATGGCATCTTCGGCAAATTTCACTTTATATCCGGCTTTGCGGATCTTCTGTGTCAGGTCACCGTCCAGTCCCGGTCCTATGTCCCAATAGCCCACTTCCTTCAGCGTCTTTCTTTCGAAGGCTCCGAATGCTCCCGAGATGATGTGGTAGATACCCAGTTCGCTGGTTACGATACGTCCCACCTGTATTCGCTTCAGGTATTCGAAAGCCTGCAGCGATGAGCAGATGGTCTCCTTGTAGTTGCGCACTTTCACACATCCTCCTACGCCCTTTACCATTCCGTCGATGTAGAAGGGGAGTAGAATCTTCTCCAGTGCATCACGGTCGAGCGAAGAGTCGGCATCCAGACATACGATGTATTTGCCTCTTGCCATCTGGGCTCCATAGTTGCTGGCGGCAGCTTTACCGCCTCTTGTATCCAACCTCAGGTAGTGGGTGATATACCCGGCTCGGTAGAGGTCGTTGCAAATCAGTTTGGTGTCGTCGTCGCTACCATCGTCTACCACGATGATTTCGTAGTTGCGGTAGGTTTGCTCAGCCAGCGAGTTCACCATTTTGAATATATGTTTGCCTTCGTTCTTTCCCGGTACGAGGATGCTGATAAGCGGATTCTCGCGGTACAGGAAGAACTTGGCATATTCTTTCTCTTTATCTAACTGGTTTCTCTTCATCAGTCGGTTTCCGATTACGAGATATTCCAGGATATAATATCTTGGCATCTCGATGAAGAAGAGGAACCAGTAGGTATTCACGATACTGCTAAACGATAGCGTGCTGATCCAGTCGAAGAAATCGTTCAGATGTTCTGCTATGCTAAACATACGCTTTTCCCTTTCTTCTTGATGGCTTATCTCAGCACGGTGAGCGCCAAGATGGCCATGATTATGAGTATACCTGCGATGGTGACAAGGATGGCAACGAGTTTCTTGTAGAGTACGATGCGCTTCTGTATCTTGTCGTTTTCATCTTCCTTCGGTTCCATATCAAGCAGCTCTTTCTGCGGCTGCACCTCTTTCTCTTCTTCCTTCATCAGAGGTTCCTCTGAGTAGCTGCAGTAGTCGTCGGGAGTCATATCCACATATTGCAGTTTGTTGAAGAACTCGTCATAGTTGTTGGCGATGGTCTTCGTCTTGGTTTCCAGCATGCTGCAGATAATCTCGTCCGGTTCTATCGAGTTGGCCATCTTTCTGATGGCTACCGACATCTCCTTGCTCAGTTTCAGCTGAGCCTCTTCCACCGTTTCTCCCTGCTCATAGAGGGTAGAGGATACGTAGAAGATATTGTTGTTGTAAGACACCTTGTGATTGGAGAAGATTCTACAGAGCTTGCCCTGTATGCTTTCCTTTATCTTTACGGTATCCTTGTTTTCATCTATAATCCATATCTTGCCTACCATGACCGAGAGTTCATCCTTGCGGTAGGTTTCCATCAGCTGGCGTCGCAGTCGGTTTATCAGCAGGTAATATTCCATGAAGTTATCATAGATGTTCACCATGTTGTTGAACATGATGTTGCCGCTGGTCAGCGTTCTGATACCTTCTTCCGTTATCTCGTAGTCCTCAATGTCTCGTGGCACCAGGGTATTTACCGGATAGGTGCTCTGGCAGTAGCAGCAGGTTGCCTTGGTGATAGGCGAGGTAAACGAGTTCTCGCAGTCGTTGCAGGTATATACCACGGCTGGTCTGTCATAGTCAACACCGATGTGGCGCAGTTTCTTGTGACACGTCGGACAGATGAGCATACCGCCCACATTGTAGCTGCTCTCTGGCGATACGTTGGCGCAGCTGAAGTGGTGGATGATGTTCTGAATCTTCAGGTTCGAACTTCCGCACTTCGGACAGCACTCCGTATAGAGCAGGTGAGAGTGGTTGCACTTAGGGCAGAGGTGCTCCTTGAGCAGGAAGCGGTGAATGCGCAGTGATCCGAACTCCAGCATAGTGTCGATGAACATGAACATCTCGTTGAGATGGAAGAGACCCATACTGTGATAGTGCTCGAAGATTGGGTTGATATATCCCAAAGACGATTTCTCCAGCAGTCTGTGTCCTATGATTCGCTGGTCTCTTGAGAGCAGGTATCTCAGAATATTGGCAAAGAGCTGGTTAGGCTGTGTAGGACGGCTTGTTTCGCTTTTTACACCAAACTTCTGTCTTGCCATCTTGATTTTGTCTATAATCTCGTATACCTTTTCATTGTTCATGTCGCTCACATAGGCATCGACGATATAGTCGATGATCTGTTCCTTTCCCGATACCGCCGTATTGACGAATATCGGTTTGTAGCTACATTTCCACGATAAGATAGGACTGGCTCCAAACAGTATAGCATGGAACGCATGCTCACTCTTCGTATTGATGTAAATACAATTGAAGTAGTCGGGCTGGATGTCCGGTGTCGAGTCGATATCTATATAGCTATCGATGGTGAGCACCATATCTCCACGTTTGTTTCTTCTAAGTCCAATCATTCTTTATTTCTTTTGTTCTTGATGATTATTGGTGTCGCTCGAAAACCTGTTGCTTCGCTTCACGTTTTCGTTCTTGCCCACTGGGACGGTGTACATCGGCAGTGGCTTCGGATCGAGCATGGCACCAATCTTGTTCACTCTTATTCTTACCGGCAGTCTGTTGCACATTACCCATGCCGGAACTCTCTGGTTAGGGTTCAGGGTGAAGACGGCAACCACTGCGTTGGCATCATGCGAGAAGTTACTCTGCAGATGCTTTGGTTTTTCCTCTACTCTCAGACCTACCATCTGCAACTTAGCCTTCAGTTCCAGGTCTTTGTTGATGATGATGTCTGCATCGTCAGGGCTTTCCATATACTTCACCATGTCGTTTGGTACGTATGCGATTACGCCCAGATGGCAGTCTGCATAGTCGGTATGCTGGATAACCATCACCTCCTCGCTTTTGAACACCAGGGTTTTGTCGTTCACATTGATTTTTGAGATGTAAGCATCGGCTGGTGCACAGCAGTAGTGTATCAGACCAAGGTTGTATATGCTGGTGTTGGAGTAAGGCATGGAAGCATTTGCTCTGCCGGCTCCTCTGCGGCTCATGAATTTATAGGTGGTGTTCTTTGCCTGTGCATAGATTTCCACCTTGTTAGCCTGCTTTTTCAGTTCTTCTTCTACCTCGGCAATCTCGGCATCCAGTGCATTTCGCTTGGTGTTGTCGGTAAGACCGTAGTAGATGTCCGAACTTTCAGATGCTTTCTGTTTTCTCAGTTCGGCAAGTCGGGTACGCAGCACCGGAATCTCCTGCTGTGCGAGTTTAGCCTGTACCTCCATGTCGTGAGTCTCCTTTACGGCAGAAGGCAGGATGTTCGGGTCGTATTGGTCCACAATGTTACCTAGCAGTACATAAGAGTAGAGCGTATCTCCCTTATGCACCACTTCACCCATTTTTTTGTTCACCTTAAGGATATAGATGTCGTCAATGGCACTGATACGGTTTTCATCGAGGGTTATATAACCGTCGAAGGTTGCCCATATCATACGAGTGACAATATAGTAGGCGGCAAGCACGATAACCAGCAGGAAGATCAGGGCAAAGACGATCTGCTGTCTGGCAAGGCGGTGACTCTGCGACTTCAGCAAGTCTGCCATCGCCTGTTCTTGTGGCGTGCCATTATATTGGAATTCATTCATATTCTGGTTTCCTTATATTCAAAGTTCTATTTCTTTGAAGATGTTGTTGTTGTCATAGATGCTCACGGCTTTCTCGATATTGATGATAGCGAGTGCCCGGTTCTGCATCAGTTTGTACATACGCTCCATACTTTCCAGGAGTCCCGTATATTCGTCCATACGCATCAGATAGTTGTATCCCTGTTTCTGGTTCTGGTAGGCAAACCGCCGCATTTCTATATATTTGCCGGTCTGGTCTATATGGAAAGCCTCGGTGGCTATAGCCTTGTTCAGGTTGTCTATCTTCTTGAGCAGGATGCCTACCGACTGTTTTATTTCCTTCACGTCGGTACCGCGGCTGCTGCGTATGATTTCCTTCTGGGTCTCCAGTGCCTGTCGTTTGCGTGGCGTTTCGTTCCAGATAGGAATGGTGAATCTCACGCCCACGTCGGCATTGTTCGAAATCTTGTTGTTGCTCTGCCAGTAGCTCGACCATCTTGCGAATGGTGTGAGTCGGGTAGTGCTTAAATAGTTGGTCAGCTTGCTGTCGTTGTCAGCAATCTGTTCTTTCACCATCATGATGCGTGCATCCAGACTTTCCTGGTTCAGATGGTTCCAGAGGGCTGTTGTGTCTACCACAATCTTGGTTGGTTTGATGCGGTAGATAGGCTTGTTGCTGATATCTCTGTCTGTGCAGAGCACGGAGATGTCATATTCAGCCTCCAGCTTATCGTTCATCACTTTCAGCATCTTGTCGTTGCTGATTCGGTCTTTTTCCAGCATAAACTGGTACGCTTCGTTCATGATGTCGAGGTTGTCCAGTCTGTGTGCTATGACAGTACCGATATAGAAATTATATTGTTCGGTCAGCTCATCGGCTGCCTTTTCATAGATGTCTGCAGTTTGGCGCTTTTTTATTTGCAAGCGGTCGAGTTCATTGGCAAGAGCAATCTTTGTTCTTTTCTCCTTGCCTTGGTAGAACTTCGAGTTGATGATGTTCCAACCCAGTTCGGCTTGAACCTTCATCTTATATTTTGATACCTCTTTTGCATCGTCTTCATCAGGATCGAAGTACGAGTCAGGTCGGGCATAAACCTGTCCGGTCACTTCCAGACCGTTGTGTCTGTTGAGTGCTAGGTGCTCATGTGCAGTTTTCGACCAGAACAGAGAGTCGGTCTTATTGATATCAGCGTGATGCTGTTTATTGAGTCCCAGTTCTATGACTGGTGCTTTCACCCAAATAGGGTTTTTGATGAGAGTGTCGAGTTGTGCGAAGCGCTGTTTAAAGTGTCTCAGTACATTATCGTTCTTCAGATTCTCATATACGAGCATCTTAGGGCTGAAACTTTTCGGCTTTTTGCCTTTCGTCTGAGCCGTAGCGCTTTGTGCTGCCATGAGAAGTAGCAGAGCTGTAGTTGAGTATAGTATTATTTTTCGCTTCATAATGAGTTATTAAACACGATGAATGCAGCTGCGAGCTGTTGCAGCTGCATTCATCTCGTGTTTCTTATATTTGATAAATCACTTACTTTGTGCCATAATTGGTATTATTTCCAGATGCGGCACCATCAATGAGCTTCATGACACGGAGTCGGCTCTTACCATATGCCACATAGATATAACCTCCATCCAGTGTGACATAGTTGGCAGACATTCCTGCTTCTGCTCTCTTCTTGACAACCTTTACAGGTTTGCCGTTTTCCATTTTGTTCTTGTCAAGAACTACGAGTCCATAACTTCCGCAAGCCAGGTAGATGTAATTGGCATCGTATGTTACACCATTTGCATATCCCTGTGGAACCTTGGTATTAGCAGTGAGCGGAGCTCCCCAGTTCCACACTTCTTTGCCAGTGGTAAGATCGTAGCAAGACAATCCCTTGGCACTTCGGCAAACGTAGACGTGGTTACCATCGATAGCTATAGTGTTCTTACCGTCGTTAGGAGCTATGCTGCTTACGTTGATGGTCTTTGCTGGTGTTGCAGTAAGAATGTCGGCACCTAATGGGAAGACCTGTAGTGTACCACTTACAGCCTCATCGTCACTTTCTACTTCGTTGTTGTAGTGGAGTGTAACAATATACTGGTTGTTCAGTGCGATGTGCTTAGCCTTGCCTGGCGTTTCTTTCTTGCCGATTAAATCCAGCGTGTTTGCATCATATACTCCATATCCTCTGGTAGATGCCACCATCAGTTTGTTTCCGTCTCTTACGATGCAGTTCTCGTCTGATTTTTCCAAACCTTTATGTTCCCAATCTACGATGGTGAGAGGGTTCAACGTGGTAGTCTCATCGATGTTCTTTACTTCTGTGTTGAGAAGTCCGTTGCTATCCAAAGCGATTCTACCCATCATACCACCATTGGTTGAGTGACCTGCAATATAAACGTATTTTGTTGCGTCTTTGCCGTCTACCATGAGGTGGTTGAAGTCGTAGCGTTCCTTCTTATCCTGCAGATACTGCAACATGGTTGTCTGGTTGTTTTCAGTTTTAAACACTTCGATACAACCTCCAGTCTTCTTGCTTGGATCTGCCTGATTCTCTTCATTGGTGTGGTACGACATGTATAATTTGCCATTATATGGCTGAATACATGTTGCAGAGATGTCGTGTGTATGATTAGTATAATCAATCACGGAAATCACATCAATCTTCTTGCCCGGTTCTGGTGGAGTAGGAGTTGGATCTGGTGTTGTTCCGTCACATGATGTTGGGACAACTGGGTCATTATACATATCATACCTCTTCGTACAGTCTGAAAGACCTGGAGCGTATGTATATGTTGCCGAGTTACCGTTGTTGGTAAACTTATCGCAATCCATGTAGATAACGCCTCCGCTTCCGTTAGTCCGGAAGATATAGCAGGTTGAGAAATATGCGTAGGTTCCCGGAGCAATAAGAATATTGCCGGCATCATTGTTTCCATTGTATTTCACCTCTGCTGCTCGGAAAATGGCATTAGCGTTATCTCCTTGAAGAATGACTCTACTGTCGTCGGCATGATTATATTTATTGTTGCCATTGTTTGCATTCTCGTAAGTACCCTTGCAGTCGATAACACTGTTGTTTACCAGATAAATAGTACTTCCTGCACACTGGTCGATAGCTCCCGTCTTCAGATTGTTGATGTGTGCCTCAGCATCATTTGAATTGAGGATGGTCTTACCAGTCACTTCAAAAGAGCATGCGTAAAGCTTAGGAGCTGAACCTTGAATAGTCAACTTGTTGGCTTTTGCTTTTCCGTTAATGTTCAGGATACATCCATCTACGACCAAATCCTGGTTTTCTGTACCAAGAAGATTGCCTTGAATATTGATTTTGGCATCAGACTCAGTTGCCAGTTTACCTACGTTGGCATCGCCGCCCACATAAAGCAATCCTTGAACTTTCAGTTCATCTTTTACTTCAACGCTTCCCGTAGTGAAGTAGGCATCATCCTTTTGTAGATACATGTTGTTACCCTCTTTCTTAAGGGCTCCACCATAATTGTAGCAATAAACTCCTGCACTCTGAAAGAGTGCATTGTTGTTGTTGTCTATATGTAATGTTCCTCCTTTGAGGATGTATATTTTTCCTTTTTTGTTGGCACCGTTGACCAAGGTAGAACATCCATATATATTTTTTGTGGACAGTTCGCCTTCGATAAACAGGGTGGCTCCATTCAGGTTGAGCTCGCTGCTTATTTTTGTGCCTTTCTTGATGATGTAGGTCTTGGAACCATCCAGTCCCACACATCCATCGTTATTCTTGATTTCGATAGCTCCGTCATGGCTAGGCAAGCTAGGCATTCCGTAGACGTCGCTTAGGTTGGCTGTAGTTGCGCCAGCAGCTCTTGTTGCAGCTTTCGCTTTGTAGTTGATAACGCTACCTGCTAATTCCTGAGGGTCGGTGATGGATGTCACTTCTTCACCTATTATGTTTTTTGTGACTTCACCAGGGTTTGGAACTAAAGGGTTGTCATTAGAATCGCTACAAGATGCCAGAAGCATTGCTGCAAAAGAGAAAGTAACAAGTCTTGAAAAATAATGTTTCATGTTAATCTTTCTTTTATAGTTTTTGTGTATAAATTAGCTTTTACCTTTTTGCTGTTGTTCTAGCCTTTAAAGGTTTGTTCTCCCACACCTGTTAGTTAAGGTGCGGGAGAACAGAATTATTTAGTTGATTACTTTGTATTTACCAACTTGAAGATCTGAACACGGCTGCGACCGTAAGCTACACAGATGTAACCATTATATAAGGTTACGTAGTTTGCTGAGTTGTAGCTCTCCTTGCCATCATAGAAGGCACGGCGACGGGCAACAACATTCTCACCCTTAGCCTTGGTCTTGTCCAATACTACGAGACCGTAACCACCACATGCTACATAGATATAGTTATTATCTACAGCAACACCATTTACACGGCCGATAATCTTGTTGCTTTCGCCTACAGGAGCATCGAATAATACTGTACCATGGCCATTTGCATCGTAGCGAACAAGTCCGCCGTCACCCTGGCATACGTAGAGGTCTGTGCCATCTACAGCGATGGTGTTCTTGCCATCAACAACACCCACTTTACCTTCTGTAGTATAGCTCTGAGGATTTTCCAAATTGATGTTGTCGAAGATGTTGACAGTACCTGTTGTTGTACCATTTGCCTCCAAACCATAGAGCTTGTCATTGCCAACAGCTACGAACTTCACGTCATTTGTTGTGAGGTGTGGAGTACGCCGGGTGAATGTAGAGTTGTAAACCTGATAACCCTTGTTTGTTGCCAAAACGAAGTTGTCTTTATACTTGACTACACTATTGGCATCAATGCCATTGTTTGGATTTGTCTTATCAATAGGGTAGGTAACGAGTTTGCTCTTACCCATCAATCCATTTGCCAGTTCCACATAGCCCAAGAATGCACCTTCCTTGTAGGTTGTTGCAGCAACATAGAAGCGGCTGCCGTCAATCATACCATAGTTTACGTCCAATCCTCCCTGAGCTGTTACTGCCTCATCGAGAATAAGTGATTTGCCGTCGATATGAGCTACTTCCAATCCGCCACCCATGTGGTTTTTGTCATTGCCCTGGGTGTGGTATGTAACATACAACTTATCGTTTGCAGCTTGGATAGATGTTGCAGAGAGGGTGTTTTCTGTAACTCCAGCAGCTGAGAACAAATCCAGTTTTGGCTTGTTGCTCAAACTTTCTGTTGTTGCTGTCAACTCATAACCGTATTGCTTGTTATCTATATCCTTCAGCTTAACCAAATCACCAGTGGTAGCCTTGTCGTAATCGAGGTATGATGCTGCGATGTCAAGATCCTCTGCTGTAGGAAGCTGGTTCTCGCCATTAAAGCATTTTGTGAACTGGAACAGGAAGGTAGCACCTACTGCAGGAGTATCGAATGCCTGAATGTTTTCTGCACCTTCGTTGTGGAACTCGTCAGCCTTAACGATAGCTAAGCCACCAGCTGTTTCCAGACTAATTTGACCTTTTGCATCGTTATATGAGATAAGTTTATTTACATTGATAACGCCCTTGTTCTCAATGTTGATCTTGCAGGCACCCTTCAGGATGAGCTGTGCTTCACCTACCTTAGTTACCTTCTTGTGGGTATCCTTTTCGTTCAAGGTCACATTGATGTAGTCGGCATCAATCTGTGAACCGGCATTCATGGTCAATATATTGGTAACCTTGATTGCGCTGTTGTCGCCAGCCTTCAAGTAACCGTTTGTGTTGAGGTTCAGATCTGCTGTCTTCAGGAAACCGCCGATTTGCAGGTTACCATTGATGTTAACAGTAGTAGCATTCCAAACGTGAGCTGATGCGTATATATTGGCACCTTCTTCAACATTTACTTCTGTTCCACGGATAGATCCGATGATACATGCCTTTGAACCAGTCTTGAAGGTGATTTTCTGTGTAGGACTTGTCTTGTCTTCTGTAAGCTGTCCTAAACCGGACTTTAGTTCCTTCTTTTCAACAGCGTTGCCATTTTCATCAAGGCCGCTGGTAATACCTCGCCAAGATGAATACAGATTACCTTCGATGACGATGTCTGCTGCAGGGTCTTCAGTCTTGACATAACCAAGTTCGTTATAGACAGTAACTCCCTGCTTGATCATTGAACCAGTGCCCTTGAAAATCAGGGAACCGCCCTGCTTTACAACGATTTTTGCATTTTCGAAAGTGTTTGCAGAATATATCAATTTTGCACCTCCATTTACAAAAATAGTTGCATTCTTGATAGTGTTCTTGGTAAAGTCACACTCGCCAGCAGATTTCTTTAAGTAGAAAATGCCGTTTTCCAGGTTATCGTTACCTAAAGCCTGAGTAGCTGTAGCAGGCTGCACAGGTATAGTGCTCTCTTCGTCCTTGTTGAGGTCTGTTACGAAATTTGCGTCACTGGCAGCTCTTGTGCCGAAGAACTTACGGGCATTAGCTGTTGAGTTCTTGTAGTTGATGACGCTAGAAAACAGAGACTCTCCGCTGTTAGTGAGGTCGAGAGTTGTGGCATCTACTTTAGCAGGAGATGAACCTCCTGTAGGATCACTTGTGTTGTCGCTACATGAGGCGAATACGAATGCTGCCAAACCGATAGCAGCAAGTTTAGAATTGAATACTTTCATATCTATTTAAGTTTAAATTGTACTTTCAGTTTCTGATTAAATCACTTACTTATATTCTTGTCCTCCAGCTCGTTGCTTTTTGGGGTAGTTTGACTATCGTTTTGGTAGTTTGACTATCATCATCTTGCGTACACTTACAAGTGGAGCTGTTAGACGCTGCAAATTTAATGAAATTATTTCATAAATAGATGTTTTTCATAGTTAAATAAGCTTAATTCGCTGCTTTTTGTTCTGATACTCATTAGGTTGGTTTGTTGTGGGCGATAATGGATTGGCTCTTCCGCTTGTCAAACGATAACATTTCTGAACTCATTAACCCGAAAAATACTCCGAAAGATAGCAGAATATCTCCGAAGAATACGAAAATATCTCCGATAGATAGCAGAATATCTCCGAAGAATAAACCAGGAAAACAAATGTTGGGAATACGATGATGGATATGTGTTGTGGTGACGAGGTGAAGGGTGAAGGGTATATTTTAAATCTTATATTATATTCTTTTTTTAGGATTTTTGGAAAATCCAGAAAGTCAGAAAAATGAAAAAACGGATTTTTTCCCTTGCCGCGCGTATATATAAAAAAGAGTTTTCAAACCTTCACCCTTCACCTTTTTATTTAACGTTTTGTGTGTCAAATAGTTGCGGGTGAAGGGTGGTGAAGGGTGTTTTTCGCTTTTTATAAACATATTTTAAGAATTC
>DAWDQD010000061.1:0-15608 GCA_052349145.1 Segatella copri
TAACACCCGTTAACCAATTCGTTTAAACTTGTTTCCAGGTGCAAAGGTAAAAGAAATGGGCGATGGGCTTCTGGCAATGCCGTGAGCGCTATAAGACCAGTGATGAACTGGCTGGCGTATTGGATAAGTATCGCGAACTGAAGATCCCTACTGATGCCATCGTGCAGGACTGGCAGTATTGGGGATGCGACTCCAACTGGAATGCGATGAAGTTCCAGAACCCATACTATATAAATAAGGTGGGCGACCCAGCCTATGCCAAGTATCTTCCTACCGATATGAAGCAGATGAAGGCACAGGGAGAACCCCGCCTGAAGAGTCCGGAAGAGATGGTGGAGTATGTTCACAAGAACGATGCCCATCTGATGATTTCCATCTGGGCTAGTTTCGGTCCTTGGACAGAGCAGTATCGTGAACTGAAGAAAATGAATGCCCTCCTTCCTTTTGAAACGTGGCCAAGAAACAGTGGCGTGATGCCATACGATGTCTTCAATCCGAAGGCTCGCAACCTCTATTGGAAGTATCTTACTCATCTCTACCAGATGGGCTTTGATGCCTGGTGGACCGATTCTACGGAGCCAGACCATTTTGAGAAGCCGGGCGATGAGAACTATCAGACCTTCGATGGTTCATGGTTGGGCGTGAAGAACGCCTTCCCATTGTTGCACAACAAGAGCATCTATGAGCACCAGAGAGCGATGAAGGGCAACACAAAGCGTTCGCTCCAGATGACCCGAAGCGGCAGTCTCGGTATTCAGCATTATGGCACCCTCTGTTGGAGCGGTGATGTGGTGGCTTCCTGGGACGAGATGAAGAATCAGATTCCATCGGGCTTGAACTTCTCGCTCTGCGGTATCCCATTCTGGAACACCGACCTGGGTGGTTTCTTCTACTGGGAGTTTGAACAGAATCCAAAGAACCCTGCCCTTCAGGAACTGCAGACCCGCTGGATGCAGTGGGGAACCTTCATGCCATTGATGCGCAACCACTGTTCTTCGCCGATGGTAAGCGAACTGTATGAATTCGGAAAGCAGGGCGACTGGGCTTATGATGCTATGATTAAGGCCATCAAGCTGCGCTATCGCCTTTTGCCTTATATCTACAGTACGGCTGGCGACTGTGTACAGAATAGCGGAAGCATGATGCGTGCCCTGGTAATGGATTATGCGGCAGACAAGAAGGCTTCCCGCCTGAACGATGAGTATCTCTTCGGCCGCAACATTCTGGTGAAGCCGGTAACTGATCCTTTATACACTTGGAAGGATAAGGAGAAGAAGGGCCATACCATCTATCCTGATGTAAGGAAGGCAGCTGCGCCTGTGAATGTTTACTTGCCAAAGGGTAATAAATGGTATGATTTCTGGAGCAACACCCAGTATGAGGGCGGTCAGGATATCCAGCGCCTTTGTCCTATCGACATCATGCCTGTATTCATCAAGGCAGGTACCATCCTGCCATTCGGTCCTGAAGTGCAGTATAGTTCAGAGAAACCTTGGGATGAACTGGAGATTCGTGTCTATCCTGGTGCTGATGGTAAATTTACGCTCTATGAGGATGAGGGCGACAACTATAATTACGAGAAGGGTAAATTCTCGGAAATCCAGTTTGTTTGGAATGAAGCAGACAGAACCCTGAACATCGCTCCACGCAAGGGCAGCTATAAGGGAATGCTCCAGCATCGCAGATTCCACATCGTACTGGTGGATGCCAATAGTGGAGCGGGCGATCAGCCTATGCAGGCAAGCAAGAGTGTGGAATATGACGGAGAGGCTGTAAAGATACAGATGTAAGTGTTACATCATATAAAGTATTTGATACTTGTGATAAAGTAGTATTCTGCTTTTTTGTTTATCTTTGCAGCGCAAATAACAATTTAATATACTAATAGCTTAATAGTAATTACAATGAACAAGAAAGTTATATACGCAGCTTTGATGTTTGTGCTGACTATGTCATCCGGCAATGCTTCTGCACAGCAGTTTCCTTATCAGAATCCATCTCTCTCGGCTCATGAAAGAGCGGTAGATTTATGTGGTCGTCTCACTTTGGAAGAGAAAGCTTCTCTGATGCTGGATGATTCGCCGGCTATTCCGCGATTGGGAATCAAGAGATTCCAGTGGTGGAGCGAGGCACTGCATGGTGTGGCGAACATGGGAGATGTAACCGTCTTTCCGGAACCTATCGGAATGGCAGCTTCGTTTAACGACAGAATGGTGTATAGAGTCTTTGATGCAACATCTGATGAGATGCGTGCCAAATGGAATGAACTGCAGCAGAAGGGGGGAGATGTAACTCGTTTCCATGCCCTCTCAGTCTGGACTCCAAACGTGAATATCTTCCGTGATCCTCGCTGGGGACGTGGACAGGAAACCTATGGTGAAGATCCTTACTTGACCTCCCGAATGGGATGTGCCGTGGTGCGCGGACTGCAGGGACCTGAGGATACGAAATACCGCAAGCTCTGGGCTTGTGCCAAGCACTATGCCATCCATAGCGGACCAGAATGGGCTCGCCATACAGACAATATTACCGATGTTACACCGCGCGACCTTTGGGAAACTTATATGCCTGCCTTCAAATCACTGGTGCAGGATGCCAAGGTGCGTGAGGTGATGTGTGCCTATCAGCGTTGGGATGATGAACCATGCTGCGGCAGTACCCGTTTGCTCCAGCAAATATTGAGAGATGAATGGGGATTCAAATACCTGGTGGTTTCTGACTGTGGCGCTGTCACCGATTTCTGGGAGAACCATAAGGTTTCGAGCAATGCCAGAAATGCGGCAGCTAAGGGCGTGCTGGCTGGTACGGATGTGGAGTGTGGATATAATTATGTATATAAGTCAGTGCCTGAGGCTGTGAAGTATGGTGCCTTGACTGAAGAAGAAGTTGATAAGCATGTGATTCGTCTGCTCGAAGGTCGTTTCGACTTAGGTGAGATGGATGACAACAAGATTGTATCATGGTCGAAGATCCCTGTATCGGTGCTTTGCAGCAAGGCGCATCGCCAGCTCTCACTCGATATGGCTCTGCAGACCATGACGCTGCTCCAAAACAAGAATGAGGTATTACCTCTTGATAAAAAGGTAAAGAAGATTGCTTTCATCGGACCAAATGTGGATAACGAACCGATGATGTGGGGAAACTATAATGGTACCCCACGACAGACAATTACCATCCTGGATGGTATCAAGAGTCGTTTGAAGAAAAACCAGGTCGTTACCTTTAAAGGGTGCGACCTGGTGAACGACCAGACTTTGGATTCTTACTTCGACCAGTGCAGCATGGATGGCAAGATGGGCTTTAAGGGCACTTTCTGGAACAATCGTGAAATGGAAGGTAAGCCTGTTACCATCACTCAGGAAAAGAATCCTGTGCAGGTAACTACCTATGGTCAGCATTCGTTTGCACCCAATGTGAAGTTGACGGGCTTTTCTGCCAAGTATGAAACCGTATTCCGTCCTAAGCAGAACGCCAAGGTATTGCTCGATGTGGCTGCTTGCGGTCATTATGAGGTTTATCTGAATGGTGATAAAAAGTCAGAAAAGAGTGATTGGCGCACAGCAGAATCCCGCATCGAGTTTGAGGGCGTGAAAGGCAAGGAGTATAAGATAGAAATACGATATGCTGAGATGCCAACCTATAATGCCAATATGAAGATCAATATCGGTCATGAGAATCCTATCGACTATCAGGCTTCGCTCAAGCAGTTGAAGGATTGCGAGACAGTGGTCTTCGTGGGTGGTATCTCTCCACAGTTGGAAGGTGAGGAAATGCCTATCGAGATTCCTGGCTTCAAGGGTGGTGACCGCACCAACATAGAATTGCCAAAGGTTCAGCGCAATTTTCTGAAGGCTTTGAAGGAGGCGGGCAAAAAGGTTGTCTTTGTCAACTGTTCGGGTTCTGCCATTGCCTTGACTCCAGAGACAGAAAGTTGCGATGCCATTCTCCAGGCCTGGTATCCTGGTCAGGAAGGTGGTGAGGCAGTGGCTCGTGTACTCTTCGGAGAGTACAATCCTGCCGGCAAGTTGCCTATTACGTTCTATAAGAATTCTGAGCAGTTGCCTGATTTCAAGGACTACAGTATGAAGGGCAGAACCTATCGTTATATGAACGATGCGCTCTTCCCATTCGGTTATGGCTTGAGCTATACTTCTTTTCGTATTGGCGATGCTACACTTTCCAACTCTATCCTGAAGAAGGGTGAGAAGATTACGCTGAAGGTACCGGTAAGTAATGTTGGTAAGAAGGATGGAACCGAGATTGTGCAGGTGTATGTGAAGGATCCAACTGATGCTGATGGACCATTGAAGAGCTTGAAGGCTTTCGAGAGAGTGGAGGTGAAGGCAGGAAAGACTGCTGAAGCTGTCATCACGCTGGATAGCAGAAACTTCGAACTCTTTGATGCTGCAACCAATACCGTCCGTGCCAAGGCAGGTAACTATGAGGTATATTATGGCAATAGCTCGGCAGATAAGGATTTGAAGAAGATAATGGTAAATTATGAATATTAAGAAAAATCTGACTAAGAAGGCAGGCTTGAAAGTATTGTAAATTGAAAGAACTTTAAGTATGATGTTGCTTCTTTGTGCCTTGGCTATTTCAGTCAAGGCACAAAGAAGTACATCATTTTGATGGAAATATCGAAACAAATGGATATCTTAAAGAGTGTTCAATTAAGGCTAGAAAAGAAACTGTTAAAAATTTTGCTAAATGAAAAGAATTTTGGCGTTGTTTGTGTTGTTTGGGTATTTTTTGCTCACATATAGTTTAGAATACCATGAGCAAGTTTATTATGTTGCTCATGGAACGTTAGATCGTGATACGATAAGATGTGTGTCTTTTGATGTCGTGAATAGTAACATAGAACCAATTGTAATTCTTTTTACAGAGGATGATTTGGAAAAAATGAATTTTGAAGAAGTGTTATGTAGAAAGTGCTATCGTCGTTATGGCGATTTTTCGTTATCTTGTTGGGCATATGATAATGTGATAAATTGTGGAGAGCCATATTCTTTTATCTTTCCTCAGACATTTATAAAAATTGTATATCCTATGAAAAGGTTTAAGTTTACTATAATCTCTTCGAATATCCCTTTTGAAAAGATAAAAAGTTATGTTTCACGGCATATGATAGTTTGTAAAGAATCAGATATTAATAAATATATTTCAAGTTTTATAACTAGTGTCGAAGAGAATAAGGTTACTTGCATGTATGATTCTTTAGTAGTAGAATGGGAGTGCATGCGAGTTTTGGAAGAATAAAAATTAAGTCTTAAATGGCAATATGAAATTGTTTGCAATAGTTGGATAATAATATCGTACGTTATGGAAAAAGAAGTTTTAGTTTTGATGTTATTGTCTGTTTTTAGCTTGACGTCATTGGCTCTGAGTCCTACCAAGAATTATATTCTTGAGAGGCAGATGCTTGATGCCTGTGGAATCCAAGCCATAGCTAACATCAGCCGCATGCAATGGCAATCAGGCAAAGACCATGTGCTCCGATGCTACGACTTTGCCTATGATGGCTTGAACCGTTTGGAGGAATCCACCTATGCGGAGGGTGCGGATATGAGCCAGAACAAGAATCGTTATTCAGAGAATGTTCTGTCTTATTCCGCCAACGGCAGTATTGAGCGATTGCAGCGATATGGCAAGAAGAACAATGGAACCTTTGGTCTCATTGACGACTTGACGTACTCCTATAATGGCAACCAGATAATGGCAATCAGCGATAAGGCTGGTAGTTTGCTCTATGATGGCTCTTTTGATTTCAAGGATGGAGCTAATGCTGACGACGAGTATTTCTATGATACTAACGGTGCTTTGATAAAGGACTTGAACAAGGGCATCAGCAATATAGAGTATGATGTACTTGGCAACTTGAAGTGCATCACTTTCTCTAATGGCTTCAAGACGAAATATATCTATGATGCAGCAGGAAACAAGCTAAGAACCACCCATGAATCAGCCGTAACGAATACGATCGATTACATTAGCAACTTCGTGTTCGAGGATGGAAAGCTATCTAAGTATCTCTTCGATGGTGGCTATTGTTCTTTCGACAATAATCAGAATCCAACTTTCCATTATTACGAGAAGGACCATCTTGGCAGTATAAGGATGGTGGTGAATGAGAATGGCACGATAGAGCAAGTGAATCATTACTATCCATTCGGTGGAGTATATGGCGATTTGTCATACAATGCCGAGTTGCAAAGAAACAAGTATGTAGGTAAAGAGTTCGACCACATACATGGATTGGATTGGTATGATCATGGGGCTAGAATGTATGATGCGGCAAGATTGGCTTGGGATAGGATGGAGCCTTTGTATGACAAATATTACCCTCTTAATACTTATTTGTATAGTGGAAATAATCCGATTAATTCTATTGATGATGATGGTAATAGAATTATTGTGTGGTATAAAGACAAAATCGGAAATGATCAATCTTTCGTTTTTACAGGACAAGAAACGAAAGAATTACCGCAGAATCAATTTGTAAGGGACTTTATTCAGGCATATTTTTACAATATAAATAATGGTGGTGGTAAGGCAATGCTTGAAGCTGCAAAATCTCAGGTTGATTTTAATCTGTTTAATGCTTTAGATTTAAAAGAAAATGAGAGCTATTATCAAAATAATGGTCGCAAAGATAAATATGTAGTTTGGCAATCTCGTCAAGGACTTCTTTTAAGTAATGGAGATAAACAATCTGCTGCAACAATTTTGGAACATGAATTTGCTCATTACGTTGATGATGTGCTAAATCACAAAAATCATAAAGAAAGGGAACAAACTAAGGATTATCAATATGATAATAAAGAAGAAAAACGAGTTGTTACCGGATATGAAAGTTTAACAGCAAGAAAAAATAAAGAGGGAATTCGTAAAAATCATAAGGGGAAAATTTTTCCAACGAAGAACTCTTTTAGTATAAAATAAAAAAGCGTATGAAGAAATTATTTTTTTGCATATTTATGTTGACATCTTGTTCTTTTAAAAAAGACATTATGGTTTCTTACCTTTATGATGGGGTGGAGACTCCTTTTTCTGTCGAACCCAAAAAATTTGATTCAGATTTTCAACATTATAAAGTTGATATGTCTTATATACCTAAAAATGAGTTTGATAGTATTTATAATGGTTTTAAAAAAACAAATGATAAAAAGATAGAAGAATTTGATGTGCGTTTTAGCGTAAAAATTGGCAATGCTAAATATTATATTAATCGCTGGTTTGATGTTGTAAATGTTCATCATGATAGTATTTCTGTAAATCCGCGAGTCATATATCTGTTAAGACAATATTCTGGATTTTATAATTACATAGAATCAGAAGATTTAGTGTCTCCTGATATAAAATTATATGGTATTCCAAAAAATTACCAATATATGTATCCTTCTAAAAAAAGAGGTAAAAAAGTAATATTGTACCCTCAAAAGTGAATGGGTGAGTTTGAATTATTGTGAGAAGTAATACAATGCAGATTTGTATGGACTATATAATAATTGGTAGAGATGGAAAAAATAATAAAGTTTTTTGGGCGCACCAGTAAATTCCTGTGTCTATAATGTGGGATTATGGAGGTAATTTCGTATCCTTGCACCCAGAGTTGAGAAGAGTGGATAGAAGATTCAGGCGGCGGTGGATAGAAAGCTACTTTCAAAAACGCCCTTCATCCTTCACCAATCAGGTATAAATATCTAATAGTTAGATGTTTATACGGGTGAAGGGTGTCGCTGACCCTTCACCACCCTTCACCACTCTTCACCAAAGGTGAAGTTGTACGACTATAAAGCTACGATTGTACAACTATAGGGTGTATAGTTGTACGACTAAACAGGTTATAGTTGTACGACTAAATGGGTTATAGTTGTACGACAACAAGGTGTTCCCACTAGGCTCGACTGAGGTGCTGACTGCAGTTAGCAGGTCTGCCGAGCCTAGTGGCAACGTTGGAGAAGTTACTTCCTTGCACCCGGAATGATACTTTCTCCAACCCGAGAAGATACTCTTTCCGACATGGTAAGAAGCTCTTTACTACTCGTAAAGATGCCTATCCCCCACTGGAAAAATATAGAGACTTACTTCCTAACCGATGGAAAAAGCAGTAGCAGCATTTGTTTAATCAGCTGTTACTGCTTTTTTTAAATTATGCAAGGTATAAACGCGGAGCCGCTTACGTTTAACCCTGTTTTAAACATCAGAAAAAGTCATTTTAAACATAGCAAAAATGCATTTTAAATATCGCAAAGAATCAAAAGAATATTGCCCAAAAATAAGTCCGATATTTGGGCACTCGTTGCCCGCATTATGGGCAGTGGTTGCCCAGCACAGGGGCTGCCGATGCCCACTTGGTGGGCTACGGATGCCCGTGTAACGGGCACAGAAAGACCAACCGAAGGGCATAAAGGGACCATCTGATGAACTGACTTTTCCTGATTTCAATAGACACTTTTTTACTTTATAAACTAGAAAGGTAGACATTATCAATTTCATAAAACTGAAATAGTAGACGCATTAGCTAAAAGTGCAGTCAATGATACTTCCATGATACATCAATGATACTTCTCGGCGCTAAAACAGAGAAGTCTCATTGTTGATAATTCTTTGTATATCAAGTATTTAAGTCGTGTTTTTTCGGGTAAAAATGAGACTATGAGACTTTTTTCGCTAAAAAACTTTTTCACGTAAGCGATTGGTGCCTATAAAAGATGAAAAACTCCCAAAATGTTTGGAGATTTAACCAAAACACCTCATCTCATTTTATGACGCACCCTCTTCTTACTTGTTACATCCTATAAACTCTTTGATAAACGTTGATAAAGTGATAAAATTCCCTTCAAGGTATTGGGTACACAGTTCTATACAGAATAAATCCCGAAATCGCTTGGCGGTTTCGGGATTTTTGCTTATCTTTGCCAACGTAAATAGTAAATTGTTGATAATATGGCAACGAAGTTATATCCAATAGGCATGCAGACTTTCTCTGAGATTCGAGAGGAGGACTTTCTCTATGTAGATAAGACGGAGTACATCTATCGTATGACTCATACGAGTGGAAAGTATTTCTTCTTAAGTCGTCCACGTCGTTTCGGAAAGTCACTCCTCGTCTCTACTATGCAGAGCTATTTCGAGGGAAAGAAGGAATTGTTCAAGGGATTGGCAATTGATAAGTTAGAAAAGGAGTGGACGGAATATCCTGTCCTCCATTTTGACATGAGCGGTGGCAAGCACATGGAACCCGAGCAGCTGGAATTGTATTTGGGCTATATCCTGGAAGATCAAGAGAAGAAATGGGGTATAAACGAGCCACGTATCGGGGCAAATAACCGACTCATCGACCTCATCAATACTGCTTATGAGAAGAGCGGAAAACAAGTGGTTGTGCTCATCGATGAATATGATGCGCCTATGCTGGATGTGGCTCACGAGAAAGAGCATCTGGATGTGTTGCGCAATATTATGCGTAACTTCTTTAGTCCTCTGAAATATAGTGAGGCAAAACTGCGTTTTGTTTTCCTTACAGGTATCACCAAGTTCTCGCAAGTTAGCATCTTTAGTGAACTGAACAATATCACAAATGTGTCGATGGACGATGAATATGCAGGAATCTGCGGCATCACCAAAGAAGAACTTCTGGAAAATATGTCGGATGACATCGATATGCTTGCTGACGCACTTGGATATTCTAGAGAAATGATGATTGCAAAGCTCAAGGAAAATTATGATGGCTATCATTTCTCGAAGAAATCGCCAGACGTTTTCAATCCATATAGTCTGCTCAACTGTTTCTCGAAAAAGGAATTGGGGGCATTCTGGTTCAGTTCTGGTACGCCAACTTATCTTATCAATATGTTGAGGCAGTTTGGCGTGTTGCCAACGGAGATAGCTCCGACAGAAGCTGTAAATTCATCCTTTAATGCACCAACGGAGAATATGAAGACTATCACGCCGTTGCTCTACCAGAGCGGATATGTTACCATCAAGGAGTACGATCAGGAAACGAGGATTTATACCCTGGATATTCCAAACAAGGAAATCAAGGTAGGGTTGTTTGATAATCTTCTGCCAAACTACGTGGATGGTGTCTCTGCCGAACGGGGCAATGTGGCAATAGCCAAAATGGCATTGCTTATTGGCAAGCGCAACATGGATGGTGCCTTGCATCTGTTGCAAGACTTCCTGGGTACGGTGCCATACTGCAACGTGACCAATTATGAGGGGCATTATCAGCAGATGCTCTTCATCATCTTTACTCTCTTAACCAATTACCTGGTGGATGTGGAGGTGCATACGCCACGTGGCAGGGTAGATATTGTGCTCCTTACCAAGACCGATCTCTATGTGGTTGAATTGAAGCTGAATAAGAGTGCTCAGGCGGCAATGCAGCAAATCAATCTGAAGAACTATCGTCAGCGATTCGCTCTTTGTGGCTTGCCAATTACCAAGGTTGGCATCAATTTTGATTCTACCCAAGGTACTATTGAGGATTGGGTGATAGAGGCATGAGCATCTGAGAGATAGGTAAAAAAATAAAAGAGGGTGTGTCAACATAATAAATCCCGAAATCGCTTGGCGGTTTCGGGATTTTTGCTTATCTTTGCCAACGTAAATAGTAAATTGTTGATAATATGGCAACGAAGTTATATCCAATAGGCATGCAGACTTTCTCTGAGATTCGAGAGGAGGACTTTCTCTATGTAGATAAGACGGAGTACATCTATCGTATGACTCATACGAGTGGAAAGTATTTCTTCTTAAGTCGTCCACGTCGTTTCGGAAAGTCACTCCTCGTCTCTACTATGCAGAGCTATTTCGAGGGAAAGAAGGAACTCTTTAAGGGGCTTGCCATCGAAAAGCTAGAAAAAGATTGGACGGAATATCCTGTGCTTCATTTTAGTTTGGCAGGTGGAAAGCACATGGAGAAAGACCAATTGGTGCGCTATCTCTTATATATATTAAAGGTAAATGAAGAAAAATTTGGCATCGTCAATGATTCTCCTGACCCGAATGTCCGTATGCTTAATTTAATAAAAACGGTATATGAGCAGACTGGGCAGAAGGTCGTTGTGCTCATCGATGAATACGATGCTCCTTTGCTCGATGTGGTACATGAGGATACTAGCTTGGATATATTGAGAGAGGTGATGCGCAATTTCTATAGTCCCCTAAAGGATAGCGACCGAATGCTGCGTTTCGTCTTCTTGACAGGCATCACCAAGTTCTCGCAACTTAGTATCTTCAGTGAACTCAATAATATCACAAATGTGAGTATGCACCAAGAGTATGCTGGCATTTGCGGCATTACCAAGGAGGAATTGTTGGATAAGTTTGATGAGGATATTGATGTGTTAGCAGGTAGGTTGGGATTGACACACGAACAAGCCTTGTCAAAACTGGAGGAAAATTATGATGGCTATCACTTTACCTGGCCATCATCAGATATTTTCAATCCCTATAGCTTGTTGAACTGTTTAGCTGAAGGACAGATGAATTCCTATTGGTTTGGCTCAGGCACTCCTACTTATCTCCTTAATATGATGCGGAAATATGACTTTACACCGATTGACCTGGGTGAACAGATGGATGCATCAAAGGATGATTTCGATGCAGCCACTGAGACGATGACTACTATCATGCCTTTACTTTATCAGAGTGGTTATATCACTATCAAGAATTATGATCCGGAAACGGAACTCTATACCTTGGCTCTGCCTAACAAAGAAGTGAGGATAGGTTTGTATCGCAGTATGTTACCGCATTATTTAGCGGCAAAGTCTGCAATGTGCAATACGACCGTGGCCAAGATGTCTTCTCTTATCAATAAGGGTAACATGGATGGTGCTCTTCAGCTATTGAAAACGTTCTGGGAGACGGTACCTTATTGCGATAATACCGATTATGAGGGGCATTATCAGCAGACAATGTATATCATCTTTGCCCTGCTTACGAATTTCCGTATATTGGTGGAACAGCATACTTCCCGAGGAAGAACAGACATTACGATGGAAACAAAGGATACCATCTATGTGATAGAACTGAAATTTAATAAGTCGGCACAAGAGGCTCTTGACCAAATCAACAACAAGCATTATGCTGATGCTTTTGCCCTAAGAGGCAAAACTGTGGAAAAGATTGGTATGAACTTTATGATTGATGAAGATAAGACTATTGTATTGGATTGGTGGAAGTTTGTGGAGTAGCAACAGAAAAGATGGCCTTGCAAAATGCGGGGTCATCTTTTCTGTAATCAAGGATTATCTATCAATAGAGCATGCCAAACATCCATAACGGAATGATGTTGCCATAGCCCGTTTCTATATCATCCTTTACCACATATCCATTCTCTATGTTCTGTAGCTGATTTTGCTTTTTCTTCTTTCCGCCAACCTCGAATGTATATTTCCCGTCAATCAGAAAATCTGATATAGGGGATACTGTGACAGGCATGAGAGAGCGTGTCTGATTGAAGAAGAAAGTTTCTCTAACAGTTCCTATCTCCACACTCTTTCCAGCAAGGGTATAAATGAGTGTTGGATTATCCAGATAGATCTTATCCACTTTGCCTAGACCTTGAATGCCACCTGTTGAAGTACGGAGTTGCCCAATAAGTCCTGCTTTCTCCAAGTAGGCGCAAAGGTCGGCTATATTGTTTCTTGAAACTTCAAGTTGACCTCCTATCTGGCTCATGTTAGGTTTGAATGGCGCACTTTGAGCGATGATGGCAAGTAGTCTTTTGAGCTTTCTTGCAGTTGAAACCGTAAGGTCTGCATATTGCGGAATATCGGTTTCTATCGTTGCATTGACTACTTGCTGAATATACATTCTGATGTCGCCATCAGAAAAAGGATAATATCCTCGTTGCAGATAGTCCGCGAAATGTTCTAGAGGCAAGAAACCATTTGGTATATCGACTTCCTGTTGCATGAGCTGGTCTAAAGTACATGCAGGAAAATGGATTCCATGAAAGAGTTCCAGATATTCGCGATACGAGAGTCCTTGAATCTCGTACATAAGTGCACGACGGCTCAGGTCAAATGCCCCCTTTGCTATGTCGAGAACAGATGACCCTGTAAACATTATATGGAGTTCAGAATGATAATCATATATCAATTTCAGCTCCCTTGCCCAATCCTTGTATTTATGGATTTCATCAATGAAAAGATACTTTCCTCCCATCTTTGCAAATGAATCTGCCAGTTCGGTGAGTCTGTGTCTGGCAAAATAAAAATCTTCTGCCTGTACATAGAGAGAGTCTTTTCTTGGTAGTTGTTCTTTGATGTGTTGAAGCACCAATGTTGTTTTACCGACACCTCTTGGTCCCATTAATCCTATCATACGAGCATCCCAATTGATGCGATTATACATATAGCGATGAAACGTAGTACTCGTTTCTCTCAGCAATTTATCGAATGTTGCTTGTAATTGTTCCATATTATGCCTGTTATATTGCTCTTTATGGGTGCAAATATACGAATTAAATACGAAATTGCACTGAGTAGAGTGCAATTTTTAACGTAAATTGCACTCTACTCAGTGCAATTTGCGAATATATATAAGGTTGTAGCGATAAAATACTTAGAGAAGCAAATTTGATTTTCCTCTTACGCTGCTGCTCTAGTGCTTTATGTTAAAAATCCTAACTCATAGCTTTCTCCTCTAAAACTCATAGTTTCTTGGGTCTGAAGTCAGCGTTTTCTATTTGGGAACTCATTGACAGGATGGAAATCCTTGTATTTCTTTATGATTTCATGCTAAAAAAATAACACGGACAAATTGAATTTGTCCGGACAAATTGTCCGGTGGCTTGTAATACGTTGATTATTGGGCGGTTATGAGCGTTCGGGCAGACAATCCGGACAAATTCAATTTGTCCGTGTGTTTTTTTCTTGTTGAGTACTGATAGCAGTGCAGGCTATCAGCCTATGCTGGCAAGCAAGAGGGTGGAATATGTCGGAAAGGCAGTAAAGGTACAGATGTAAGTGTTACATAAAATAAAGTATTTGATAATTATGAAAAAGTAGAATTCTGTTTTTTTACTTACCTTTGCAGTCACAAATAACAATTTGAAATACTGATAATTAGTTTAAATCATAAAATGATACGAAGCAGAATGATTTTATCCCTGCTTTTGGCTGGCATGGGAACTGTAGCAACAGCACAGAACATCAACTTGCCAATCATCCAGACCAAGTACACAGCCGATCCTGCACCTTATGTGCACAACGATACGGTTTATCTCTATACCACCCACGATGAGGATGGGGCTGAGGGGTTCCTGATGAAAGACTGGCTGCTCTATACCTCTACGGATATGGTAAACTGGCAAGACCGCGGTGCCGTGGCTTCATTGAAAGACTTCAAGTGGTTCAAGGGCGAGAATGGAGCCTGGGCAGAGCAGGTCATCGAGCGCAATGGCAAATGGTATATGTATTGCCCTATCCACGGTCATGGCATCGGAGTGCTGGTAGCTGATAATCCATACGGACCGTTTAAGGATCCTATCGGAAAGCCTCTGGCATGGGAGGGCGACTGGTTCGACATCGACCCTACCGTATGGATAGATGATGATAACCAGGCTTACATGTATTGGGGCAACCCGGAGTTGAAGGCAGTGAAACTGAACGAGGACATGATTTCTTATTCTGATTCCATCATGCACTTCCCGAAGATTCAGGATTATCAAGAAGGTCCTTGGTTCTGGAAGCGCAATGGCAATTATTATCTGGCTTATGCTTCTACCTGCTGTCCTGAGGGCATCGGTTATGCGATGAGCAAGAATCCGCTCGGACCGTGGGAATATAAGGGACATATCATGAACCATACGCCTCGTACTCGTGGCAATCATCCGGGCATCATCGACTATAAAGGCAAGAGTTACTGCTTCGGCTTGAATTATGATATCTTCCGTTTGAAGACGGGGCGTCATGCCGAGCAGCGTTCTGTTTCTGCGGCCGAAATGACTTACAATCCTGACGGAACCATCCAGGAGTTGCCATACTTCCAGGATTGCAAGCTAGAGCAGATAGAATGGTTCAACCCTTATCGCCAGGTTGAGGCTGAGACGATGGCTTGGGGCTATGGATTGAAGACGCAGCCTAAGAACGAATGGGCGCAGAAGGACAGATGGAACCAGGTGGTTACGAATATTGATGAGGATGAGTATATCCTCGTGAAGGGTGTTGACTTCAGGAAGGGTGCAAGTAAGTTTGAGGTGTCAGCCTCTTGCCACATGTTTGGCGGCAGCATCGAAATCCGTCTTGATGGGGTAAACGGCCAGTGCATCGGCAAGGTGGATATCAAAAACACCAAGGATGAATACAAAACATTCTCTAGTCAGGTGAAGAAGGTAAAGGGGGTTCATAATCTCTACTTCGTCTTTAAGGGAGGCAACATCCAGAAGCAGAACCTCTTCTTCCTGGATTGGTGGAAGTTTGGGGAGTAAATAAAAGATGACATCGCCATATGCGGTGTCATCTTTTCTGTATTATGAAATAGACACTCTTGGATAATCATTAGACAATGAAACCAATCATAAAGCATTTTTGATTCCTAAGACATAGCCAAATTTTTGAGCAACTTTTTGTGTTAATAAATACAAA
>DAWDQD010000062.1:0-15272 GCA_052349145.1 Segatella copri
TGTGAAAATAGGAGGCAAATGCCTTTTATGATTAGCATTTACCTCCTACCCGATTTACAACGAAAAATAAAAACAAAAAATATAGGAGATATTAACTATGGAAATGAAGGACATTTTGAACAGAATGTTGAACCACGAGGAACTTTCCCGTGAGGAAACCCGAGACATCATTGTAGGAATCACCAAGAGTGAATTTCCTGAGGAACAGATTACAGCCCTGTTCACCGGTTTGCAGATGAGAGGCGTAACGGTAGATGAACTGCTCGGTTTCCGTGACGGAATTCTTGCCACAGGCGTGCCAGCCATCCTGGATTGCGACCGCTACATTGACGTGGTGGGAACCGGTGGCGACCGCAAGAATACCTTTAACATTTCTACTACTTCCTGCTTCGTCATTGCGGGTGCGGGTTACAAGGTGGCAAAGCACGGCAACTATGCGGCTACTTCGGTGAGTGGTGCCAGCAACGTCATCAAGAACCACGGTGTCCAGTTTACCGATGATATAGACAAGCTGAACCGCAGCATCAACGAGGCAGGCATCGTTTATCTTCATGCCCAGCTCTTCGCCAAGGCAATGAAGTTTGTAGGTCCTATCCGCAAGGCTTTGCAGTTTCCTACCGTGTTCAACCTGTTAGGTCCTCTTGTAAATCCTAGTCAGCCTAAGTGCCAGTTGCTGGGTGTAGCCAATCTCGACCAGATGCGCCTTTACAACCAGGTTTACCAGAAACTAGGCATTGATTTCGGCATTGTTAACAGCATCGACGGATATGATGAAATTTCACTCACCGGTGACTTCAAGGTAACCACCAATAACTATGAGAAGATTTTCAAGCCTCAGGATCTCGGTTTCGAGATAGCCAAACCGGAAGAGGTGCGAGGCGGAGCAACCGAGGAAGAGGCTAAGGACATCTTTGATGCAGTGCTTGAAAACCGTGCCTTCCCAGCCCAGAAGAACATCGTTCTCGCCAATGCAGCCTTCGGCATCCAGGTAATGGAGAAGGGACAGAAGAGCATAGAGGAATGTGTGGAGATAGCAAGAGAGAGCATTGACTCGGGTAAGGCGCTCGCTACCTTCAAGAAATTCGTAGAGATCAACAGTTAAAGGGGCTTTAAAGGTAAAAAGGTAAAAAAGTAAAAAGGGCTTTTAAAAGTAAAAAGGTAAAAGGGTAAAAAGGTAAAAAGAGCCTTACCCCCTTTGTCTCCCTTTGTGCCCCCGTTCCCAGCGATTCCATCGCTGGTCTCCCAAGTCTTTATCTTAAATAAAAAAAACGAAAAAAATGGCTGATATTTTAGAGGAAATTGTGGCTCATAAAAGAATCGAGATTGAGCAGCGCAAGCGCTTTATCCAGCCACGGCAGATGATAACCCTCACCGAGCAGAAAATGCAGGAAGATGGGGGAAAGGTGCCGGGCGGAAGCATGAAGGAGTCGCTGATGAACTCGGAGACGGGAATCATCGCTGAATTCAAGCGCAAATCGCCTTCCAAGGGCTGGATCAAACAGGAAGGTAAGCCGAGCATAATCCCGCTCGCCTACCAGCAGAACGGAGCCTCGGCGCTCAGCATCCTCACCGACATTGATTACTTCGGAGGATATGATGAGTATATTCAGGAGGCGCGCCATGTGGGCGTTACCCTACCTATCTTATATAAGAACTTCGTGGTAGAGGAATACCAGCTGCTGCAGGCGAGATACTGCGGAGCTTCTGCCGTGCTGCTCATTGCGGCCTGCCTGACCAAGGAGGAGTGTAAGCAACTCATGAACATGGCACACCAGCTAGGCATGGAGATACTGCTCGAGATGCATAATGAGCGCGACTTCGAGTATGCTGAACTGGAACCGGATATGTACGGCATCAACAACCGAAATCTCGGAACCTTCTTTACGGATGTGGAGAACAGCTTCAGATTGGCAGAGAAACTTCCGAAGGATGTGTGCAGGGTGAGCGAGAGTGGCATCTCCAACCCGCAGACGGTTCTCCGGTTGAGAGAAAAAGGCGGCTTCAGAGGTTTCCTGATGGGCGAACAGTTCATGAAACAGGCAGACCCGGGCGTGGCGCTTCAAGAGTTTATTAAGCAGTTGAAACAATAAAGAAAATGTTAGTAAAGGTTTGTGGAATGCGTGAACCTGATAATGTAAAGCAGGTTGCGCAACTCGGTGTTGATATGATGGGATTTATCTTCTATCCTAAGTCTCCACGGTATGCCAGTCATGTGGTGGCTCGCTCTGATGCTGACCGCAATGTGTGCCGAGTGGGAGTCTTCGTAAATGATTCCATTTCCAATATGTTGGATAAGATTCATTCATTCTCTCTGAATGCGGTGCAGATGCATGGAAGCGAGAGCAGGGAACTGTGTGAGCAGCTGCGTGCAGCAAAGGGGAATATGAAGATAATCAAAGCCATTAGTGTTTCCACTGCCGGGGACATTCAGAAATATAAGGAGTATGTAGGCGCTGTTGACTATTTCCTTTTCGACACCAAATGTAAGACGGTGGGCGGAAGTGGTCAGCAGTTTGACTGGCAGGTACTGGATGAATATGATGGCGATGTTCCATTCCTGTTGAGTGGCGGCATCGGTCCGGAAGATGCTTCCCGTATCCTGTCTTTCCATCATCCCCGAAGCGTAGGAATCGACCTCAACTCCAGGTTTGAGATAGAACCGGGACTGAAGGATGTAGAGAAACTCAAGGAATTCCTTTTAAAGGTAAAAATGTAAAAAGGTAAAAAAATAAAAAAGTAAAAAAAATGAATAAGATAAATGCATTATTTGCAAACAATAAAGACCGCAAGCTTTTGAGCTTGTATTTCTGCGCCGGATGCCCAACTTTGGAAGGTACCGGTGATGTAATTAAGGCGATGGAGCGCAAGGGGATAGATATGATTGAGGTAGGAATCCCTTTCAGTGATCCGTTGGCTGATGGTCCTGTTATCCAGAGTGCCGGAACCGTGGCTCTGAATAACGGAATGACGGTGAAGAAACTCTTCGCCCAGCTGAAGGAAATCAAGGATGAAGTGCAGCTTCCACTCGTGCTGATGGGTTATCTGAACCCTATCATGCACTACGGCATAGAGGCTTTCTTCAAGAGCTGCGTAGAGAGCGGAGTGAGCGGCACCATCATCCCAGACCTTCCCTTTGATGATTATCTGAAGGTGGTAAAACCCATAGCCGACAAGTATGACATCCGTGTCATCATGATGATTACCCCTGAAACCAGCGAGGAGCGCATCCGTTTCATCGATGAGCATACCGATGGATTCATCTACATGGTCAGTTCGGCAAGCATCACGGGCGCCCAGAGCAGTTTCGGCGATGCCAAGCTGGCTTATTTCAACCACATCAACAGCATGAATCTGCGCAACCCACGCATGATAGGTTTCGGCATCAGCAACAAGCAGACCCTTACCAGTGCGCAGGATAATGCGGCGGGAGCCATCATCGGCAGCAAGTTTGTAACCCTGCTCAATGAAACTGGTGATCCGGATAAGGCCTTAGATGGGCTTTTTGAGTGCCTCGAAAAGTAGTTGATTGGTAACAGCGGCTTCGCCGTATAGCAGGCTTGCTCTATAAACTATAAATAATAAATTATAAACTAAGTATTATGTATCAAGTTGACGAAAAAGGATTTTTTGGAAAATTCGGAGGAGCGTATGTTCCTGAGATATTATATAAATGTGTAACCGAGTTGCAGCAGGCTTACAAGCCAATCATTGAGAGAGAGGAGTTCAAGAAGGAATACCGTGCGCTGCTCAAAGATTATGTGGGCCGTCCTTCACCTCTTTATTATGCCAAGCGCATGAGCGAGAAGTACGGATGCCAGCTCTATCTGAAGCGCGAGGACCTGAACCATACCGGTGCACACAAAATTAACAACACCATCGGTCAGATTCTCATGGCAAAGAAGATGGGCAAGACCCGCATCATTGCCGAAACCGGAGCCGGACAGCACGGTGTGGCTACAGCTACGGTATGCGCCCTTATGAATATGAAGTGTGAGATATTCATGGGTGCCACCGATGTAGAGCGCCAGCATACCAACGTAGAGCGCATGAAGATGCTGGGAGCCAAGGTGAACCCTGTGCGCACCGGCAATATGACCTTGAGCGATGCCTGCTCTGAGGCCATACGCGACTGGTGCTGCCACCCACAGGATACCTTCTACATCGTAGGTTCTACCATGGGGCCGCACCCTTATCCAGACATTGTTGCCAAGATGCAGAGCGTAATCAGCGAAGAACTGAAATGGCAGTTGGAGGAGAAGATAGGCCGCGACTATCCTGATTACCTCATCGCCTGTGTGGGTGGCGGAAGCAATGCTGCCGGAACCATTTACCACTACATTGATGATGACCGCGTGAAGATATATCTGGCTGAGGCTGCCGGACACGGAATAGATACCGATTATACCGCTGCCACCATGCACTGCGGCACAGAAGGCATCATCCACGGAGCACGCACCCTCGTGATGCAGACCGAGGACGGACAGATAGAGGAAGCCTTCACCATCAGTGCCGGTCTCGACTATCCGGGCATCGGCCCTATGCACGCTGACCTTGCCACATCGGGCAGGAGTCATGTGCTCGCCATCAAGGACGATGAGGCCATCTACGCCGGTTACGAGCTCACCCGCATGGAGGGCATCATTCCGGCTATTGAGAGTGCGCACGCCGTGGCAGCCCTGAAGAAGATGAAGTTCAAGAAGGATGATGTGGTGGTGCTCACCGTATCAGGCCGTGGCGACAAGGATGTAGAAACCTATCTCGCGCACAAGGAAATGGCGGGAGAATACGGCAATTTTTAAATAGTTAATAGTTAATAGTTAACAGAGGCTGCGCCGTTGAGCACGATTGTCAAAGCGGTTCATGCTATAAACTGTAAGTTGTAAACTATATACAGTAAATTATAAATTAAATGAAGTTTAATTACAAGACAGTTACCCGCAAGATTCTCGCCGACCTCTATACGCCGGTGGGAGTCTACATGCGACTGAGAGATATTTATCCGCAGTCGGCTCTGATGGAGAGTTCCGACTATCATGGTTCCGAGAATTCGCGCTCCTTTATCGGTGTGCATCCGCTGGCAAGCATCGCCGTGAGTCATGGTGAGGTCATCAAGACCTATCCCGACGGAAGAGTAGAGAAAGAGCAGCTTCCTGCCTTCGGTGCCGGTCAGGGTGAGGAGTGCAAACTCGCCATCTCAAAGAGTATCAACGACTTCATCTCTTCCTTCCATATAGAGGGCGAGAGCAAGGAGTTCTGCGGACTCTATGGATTCACCACCTTCAATGCGGTGAGATATTTTGAGAACATCCCTGTCAAGGATACCACCATGGAGAAGAATGATGCGCCCGACATCTATTACATCATGTATAAGGACATCATCGTCTTCGACCATTTCAACAACACCATGGAGCTCATTGCGCTCCAGGAAAGTGAAGATCCTCACTCTTCACTTCCAGAGCTCGACGAACTGCTCAAGGCGGTGAACAAGGCAAATGTGAAACCTTATGATTTCCACCCGGTGGGCGAAACCACCTCTACGCTCACCGATGAGGAGCACAAGGCAAACATACGCCGATGCATACAGCACTGCCTACGCGGAGATGTATTCCAGATTGTGGTGAGTCGCCGCTTCGTACAGAAATATGAGGGCGATGATTTCAAACTCTACCGTGCGCTGCGCAGCATCAACCCTTCGCCTTACCTCTTCTATTTCGACTTCGGCGGTTTCCGCATCTTCGGTTCTTCGCCTGAAACCCATAACCGCATCGTGGGCAACAAGGCGTTCATCGACCCGATTGCCGGAACCACCCGACGCACAGGAGATATGGAGCAGGATCGCAAGGCTGCCGAATTCCTGCGCAACGACCCGAAGGAGAATGCCGAGCACGTGATGCTGGTAGATTTGGCGCGAAATGATCTGAGCCGCAACTGTCATGGGGTGAAGGTAGATTTCTACAAGGATATGCAGTTCTACAGTCATGTCATCCACCTCGTGAGCCGTGTGAGCGGAGAGTTGGATGAGCATGCCGACCACATCAAGGAGTTTATTGATACCTTCCCTGCCGGCACGCTGAGCGGTGCGCCTAAGGTGAGAGCGATGCAGATTATCTCAGAGCTGGAGCCTCACAACCGCGGTGCCTACGGAGGCTGTATCGGTTTTATCGGTCTGAACGGCGACCTGAATCAGGCCATCGTGATACGTACCTTCATTAGCCGAAACGGCGAACTCTGGTTCCAGGCGGGTAGTGGAGTAGTGGCAAAGAGCAATGATGAGTATGAGCTGGAAGAGTGTAACAACAAGCTCGGTGCGCTGACCAAGGCGATTCACATTGCTGAAGAGTTGTAATCACTAATCAATAATGAATAACAAAAGATGAAAGTAGTAATCATAGATAATTACGATTCCTTTACCTATAATCTTGCCCATCTGGTAAAGGAGTTGGGAGCTGACGTTACGGTGTTCCGCAACGACCAGTTCCAGTTGCCGGAGCTGGAGCGCTTCGACAAGATCATTCTGAGTCCGGGGCCGGGCATTCCGTCGGAGGCGGGACTGCTGATGGATGTAATCCGCAAGTATGCAGGCCGTAAGCCGATGCTGGGCGTATGCCTGGGTCATCAGGCCATAGGCGAGGCGTTTGGAGCCAAGCTTACCAATCTTTCTGAGGTGTATCATGGAGTGGCAACCCCTTGCACCCAGTTTGGCAACGATGTTATTTTCGACGGGTTGGACAAGCGCATAGAGATTGGCAGATACCACTCTTGGGTGGTAGACCGCTCGGGATTCCCTGACTGCCTGGACGTTACGGCAGTAAGCGATGATGGTTGCATCATGGGTCTGAAGCATAAGAACTATGATATTCATGGTATCCAGTTTCATCCGGAAAGCGTGCTGACGCCAGACGGCAAGAAGATGGTGAAAAACTGGTTGGAAAAAGCTTAATGACCTTAATGATCAATGACCTTAATGACCACCATGACCGCATGGTGGTTGTTGAGTTTTTTTGTTTTATGATAAGAAAAAGCAAAGCCTGACGCTCTCTCGAGTGCCAGGCTTTTCCTAACAGTCTTAACCCTCGCTACAATCCTCTCACGAGTTTCGCGAAGCATATTACCTAAACTGATTTTTCCAAAAATGGAAAATTAAACCTTTTTGTTTTTACAACCCTTTACATATCCCAAGCCACTGCACTCGCACCGAGTACGGCAGCAGAACTGCCATCAAGGGTAGAAACAAGGAATTTAGCCTTACCCTTGAAGGTGCGGAGCACGTGCTCATCATAAGCCTTCTGGATAGGTTTCATGATGAGGTCGCCAGCCTTGGTCAGACCACCGAAGAAGACGAAAGCCTCTGGTGAAGAGAAGGCTGCGAAATCAGCACAAGCCTCACCGAGCATCTTGCCGGTAAACTCGTATACACGCAGTGCCAGCTTGTCGCCCTTGCCTGCAGCAACGCTCACATCATAAGATGTAATATCCTCAGGGTTCATCTCGCGGAGCAATGAAGGCTCATCGCTCTTCTCGAGGAACTCGCGTGCTGTGCGAGCCACACCAGTGGCAGAGCAGTAAGCTTCGAGACATCCTGTACGGCCACATCCGCAGGTACGGCCCTCTTTGCCACGTACCATGGTAACGTGACCCAATTCGCCTGCGAATCCGTCGCAGCCGTAAACCATCTGTCCGTTGATGACGATACCAGAGCCAACGCCTGTGCCGAGCGTAACGTCGATGAAGTTTTTCATGCCTCTTGCTACACCGTATGTCATCTCGCCGAGCGCAGCAGCGTTGGCATCATTGGTCATACCTACAGGCAAGCCGCCGAGGGCTTTGCTGAACAAGTCGGCCAATGGTACCACTCCGTCGTGTGCCCAAGGAAGATTTGGAGCGAATTCAATGGTTCCATTATAATAGTTTGCGTTTGGCGCACCGATACCCATTGCCTTAATCTTGTCAATGCCGCCTACCGTATCAATGATAGGCTGGAGAGCTTCTACGGCTGCCTTCACATAGTCTTCAACCTTTTCGTAACCGCCTGTCTTGATGGCAGTTGTTGCTTTGATCTCTCCGCGAGCATCTACGATGCCGAAAACTGAATTTGTACCGCCGAGGTCAAGGCCTATTACGTACGGTTTAAGTGTATTATCTGTCATGTTAATTATTTAAAATTAGTTAGAATTATTTTATTTCTCGGCAAAGATACTGAAAACTTTTGAATCTCGTTTATTTTTAAATATAAAAAATTTTAATTTTCTTTTTTTTCTGCCAGATGATTTGCTGTCCGAAATTTCTCTGTTGCCCTAAATCCTGTTTATATTCATGCAGAACATCCGCGTAATCCGTGCCCGAAAATATAAAAAACGGATATAAAATGAACTTTTAGGCGAAAAAATTGTGCTTTGTGCCCAAAATTTTGTAACTTTGCCGACTGTTAGAAATTGTAACGATACTAAGATGAATTTAGCATTTCCAATAGAGATAAACATCCTTGACTTCATATTCAAAGGAATTGTCATCGGTGTTCTTGCCTCAGCCCCTATGGGTCCGGTAGGCATCCTTTGCATCCAGCGTACACTCAACAAAGGTCGCTGGTATGGGTTTGTAACAGGTGTGGGTGCCGCATGCAGCGACATTGTATATGCTCTGTTTACAGGCTTGGGCATGAGTTTTGTGATGGATTTTGTGAGCAACTCCGAGAACAAGTTCTATCTTCAGATTTTCGGCAGTCTGATGCTCCTCGTGTTCGGAATCTACTGCTTCAAGAGCGACCCGATGAAGAACATGCACAAGTCGAGCAACAAGCAGGGTACCCTGATGCACAATGGCATCACGGCGTTCCTCGTAACATTCTCCAATCCGCTCATCGTGTTCCTCTTCATGGCCACCTTCGCGCAGTTTGCTTTCGTCGTACCGGATATGCCGGTAGAAATGGGAGTAGGGTATCTCAGCATCGTCTTCGGAGCCTTGCTGTGGTGGTTCGGACTCACCTGGCTCGTCGACAAGATTAGAAACAAGTTTGATACCAACGGCATCGTCATTATCAATAAGGTAATAGGCAGCGTGGTCATCATCTTCTCAATCATCGCTCTCTTCGGCACGATTTTCAATCTGTATCATCTGCCGGAATTTTAAAAGTCCTTAAGCAGGTCTTTAAACACCCCTTCAATCAGAAGAAGGCAAAGCATAAAGTTCAAAAGTTAACAGTTCATAGTTTATGTTTGTAGCACAAGAATTAAGAAAGAAAAGTATCGCAGAATACTTATTATATATGTGGCAGATTGAGGACATCATCCGAGCTTACGGATGCTCGCTGCCTGTCATCAAGAAAAATTATGTAGACCGGTTCGACTTTACACCCGAGCAGCGCGAGGAAGAACTCGACTGGTTTGGCAACCTGATTCGCATGATGAACGAGGAGGGAAAGCGCGAGGGAGGACACCTTAATATTAATAAGGTGATACTAAAGGACGTCATTGATCTGCACGGCATGCTGCTGCAGAGCACCAAGTTTCCTATCTACAATGCCGAATATTACAAGGTGCTGCCTTTCATCGTAGAGCTTCGCCAGCGGGGCGACAAGGATCTCAACGAGATTGAAACCTGCCTCGATGCCCTCTATGGTGTGATGATGCTGCGCCTGCAGAAGAAGGAAATTACACCCGAAACCGAAAGGGCCATCAAGGAGATTACCGTCTTCATAGGTCTGCTCAGCGATTATTACATCAAAGACCGAACCGAGGGCCTCAAGTTTGATGATGACGACATGTAGGGATTAGTTATTAGTGATTACTTTTTAAGAATATACATTATTATATATTTACAACAGGATGAACGAAATAGAAAGAAGAAGAACATTTGCCATTATCTCTCACCCGGATGCTGGTAAGACAACATTGACCGAGAAGTTTCTGCTTTTCGGTGGACAGATTCAGGTGGCAGGTGCCGTAAAGAATAACAAGATTCGCAAAACTGCGACTTCTGACTGGATGGATATTGAGAAACAGCGTGGTATCTCGGTATCTACATCTGTAATGGAATTTGATTATCTCCCTGCCGGACAGGAGGGAGAACCTTATAAGGTGAATATCCTGGATACTCCAGGTCACCAGGACTTCTGCGAGGATACCTACCGCACACTTACAGCCGTAGATTCAGCCATCATCGTGGTTGACTCTGCCAAGGGTGTGGAGGCACAGACCCGCAAACTCATGGAGGTGTGCCGCATGAGAAATACCCCGGTAATCATCTTCATCAACAAGATGGACCGTGAGGGACGCGACCCGTTTGATGTGCTCGACGAGTTGGAAGCAGAGCTCAAAATCAAGGTTCGCCCGCTGAGCTGGCCTATCGGTCAGGGCGCCCGTTTCAAGGGCGTTTACAACATCTACGAGCATCAGCTGAACCTCTTTACCCCTAACAAACAGCGAGTTACCGAGAAGGTAGAGGTAGACATCCAAAGTTCAGAACTCGACGAGCGGGTTGGTGAACGTGAGGCTGCACAGCTGCGTGAGGAACTGGAACTGGTAGATGGTGTTTACCCTGAGTTTGAGGAAGAAACCTACCGTTCGGCCGAGGTAGCACCTGTGTTCTTCGGTTCGGCACTGAACAATTTTGGTGTTCAGGAACTCCTCGACTGTTTTGTTCATATTGCTCCATCTCCTAGACCCACCCAGGCAGAGGAGCGACTGGTGAAGCCTGAAGAACCTAAGTTCAGTGGTTTCATCTTCAAGATTACAGCCAATATTGATCCAAACCACCGCTCCTGCATCGCTTTCTGTAAGATATGCTCGGGTAAGTTTGTGAGAAATCAGCCATATTACCACGTGCGCTTGGATAAGAACGTGCGTTTCTCTTCGCCTACCCAGTTCATGGCACAGCGCAAGAGTACCATTGACGAGGCTTATCCGGGTGACATTGTAGGTTTGCCAGACAACGGTATTTTCAAGATAGGAGATACGTTGACGGAGGGAGAGAAGATGCATTTTCGCGGTTTGCCAAGCTTCTCTCCACTCCTTTTCAAGTACATCGAGAATGATGACCCGATGAAGAGCAAGCAGTTCCAGAAGGGATTGGAGCAGCTCATGAACGAGGGTGTGGCGCAGCTCTTCGTCAACCAGTTCAACGGCCGCCGCATCGTGGGCACGGTTGGTCAGCTGCAGTTCGAGGTTATCCAGTACCGCCTGGAGAACGAGTACAACGCCAAGTGCCGCTGGGAGCCCGTGCATCTTCACAAGGCTTGCTGGATAGAGGCAGATGACGAGAAGGAACTCGAGAACTTCAAGAAGCGCAAGTACCAGTACATGGCCAAGGATATTGAGGGGCGTGATGTCTTTCTTGCCGATTCGGGCTACGTGTTGAGCATGGCGCAGCAGGATTTTGAACACATCAAGTTCCATTTCACATCGGAATTCTAAATCAATGTAAAAAGATGGATGAAGAAATTCTAGATTACAACGAGCAGAAAGAGGGATGGGTCAGTAAGGTGGTAGATTGGCAGAAAAAACATATTTCTGACCGCCAGATGACCCTTATCCTGGCTTTTATCATCGGCCTTCTGGCGTCGGTGGCAGGATATTTCCTGCACGGCATTGTGCACGAAATACAGTTGCTGCTCACTTCGGGATTTAACAAGGGCACCTATAACCTGCTCTTCCTGCTTTTCCCGATTGTGGGCATTTACCTCACCATGCTCTTTATTAAATATGTGGTCAGAGATAATATTTCCCACGGTATCACCCGTGTGCTTTACGCCATCTCTACCAAAAATTCCAAGCTCAAGGCCCACAACTGCTGGTCATCGGTGGTGGCATCAGGTATCACCATCGGTTTCGGTGGTTCCGTGGGAGCCGAGGCTCCTATTGTGCTCACGGGTTCGGCCATCGGCTCAAACCTGGGACAAATCTTCCGCATGGACAAGAAAACCATGATTCTGCTGGTGGGCTGTGGCGCCTCTGCAGCCATTGCTGGAATCTTTAAGGCACCTATAGCTGGACTCGTGTTTACGCTTGAGGTGCTGATGGTAGACTTGAGCATGGCTTCCTTGCTGCCTATCCTTATCAGTTGTGTAACAGCTACTTGCTTTACCTACATCCTGATGGGCTCCAAGAGCCTTTTCGATTTTACGCTTACCAATCCGTGGGCGCTCGACCGCGTGCCTGCCTGCTTGTTATTGGGCATCTTTTGCGGTTTGGTGAGCCTTTATTTCATGCGCACCATGTCGGCATGCGAGGGTTTCTTTGCCAAGCTTTCGCCTTATCCATACGTAAAGCTGCTCTTTGGTGGACTGATTCTGAGTTCGCTCATCTTCCTCTTCCCTTCGCTCTATGGCGAGGGATATTCGGCTGTCAACGTGCTGCTGAAGGGACAGAATGTGGAAGACTGGGGGCAGGTGATGAGCCGTTCGCTCTTCTACGGGCACAACCAGCTGCTCATCCTCTACATCGCCTTGGTAACCTTTACCAAGGTTTTTGCCACCTCGGCCACCAATGGTAGTGGCGGATGCGGTGGTACCTTTGCTCCTTCGCTCATTATCGGAGGTTTTGCCGGTTTCTTCTTTGCGCGCCTTTGGAATGTGAATCAGGTAGGTGTCTATGTTCCTGAGCAGAACTTTACACTGATGGGGATGGCGGGCCTCATTACGGGCGTGATGCATGCACCGCTTACGGGCATCTTCCTCATTGCCGAACTCACGGGCGGCTACCAGCTCTTCATGCCGCTGATGATAGTGTGTATCTCTTCGTTCCTCACCATCAGCATCTTCGAGAGTCACAGCATCTACGCCCTGCGTCTGGCTAGAGAGGGCAAGCTGCTCACCCACCATATTGACAAGGCTGCGCTCACCCTGCTGGGCATGCAGGATGTCATTGAGAAAGACTATCATCCGGTAGGTCCGGATCTGCCGATGAGCAAGCTGGTGAGTGAGATAAGTCGCAGTAACAACAACTTTCTGCCTGTTTTGGATCAGGCGGGTGTGCTGTTGGGAGTAATAGATATTACGAAGATTCGCCACATTATCTTCCGCACCGAACTGTATCAGCATTTCACCGTGCGTCAGCTGATGATGCAGCCTGCTGCCGTTCTTACCGAACATGACAGCATGGACGAGGTGATGCAGAAATTTGATAAAACCGATGCCGCCCAACTGCCAGTGGTTGATGTGGCAGGCGTACTTAAGGGTTACATCAGCCGTACTAGAATCTATTCCATGTACAGGCAGATTGTAGCGGATATGTCGGCAGAGTAGGAGTTTTAAGTGAAGAGTGAAGAACGATGAGTGAAGCATTCAACGGCTTTGCTGGTTTTATTTTAAAATATTAGTGTTTTATGGAGAAGAAGGATTTGAGAATTGTTTTCATGGGAACACCGGAGTTTGCGGTAGAATCCCTCAAGTGCCTGGTAGAGGGCGGTTATAACGTGGTGGCTGTGGTTACCCAGCCTGATAAACCGGTGGGCAGACATCAGGATACGCTGCAACCTTCGCAGGTTAAGCAGTATGCCGTAGAGCATGGTTTACCGGTGCTGCAGCCTGTAAAGATGAAGGACCCTGACTTTGTGGAGCAGTTGCGGTCTTATCAGGCTGACTTGCAGGTGGTAGTTGCTTTCCGCATGCTGCCAGAGGTGGTTTGGTCGATGCCGAAATATGGTACTTTTAATGTACATGCAGCCCTCCTTCCGCAGTATCGCGGTGCGGCGCCTATCAACTGGGCAGTGATTAATGGCGAGAAGGAGACGGGTGTTACCACCTTCTTCCTCGACCACGATATTGATACCGGTCGCATCATCCTGCAGAAACGTTTTCCTATTCCGGAGACGGCAAATGTGGAGTATGTTTACGACGGGTTGATGCATCTTGGTGCTGAATTGGCGCTGGAAACCATTGATGCGCTCATCGCTGCCGATGGCAATATCGGTTCCATTCCTCAGAGCGAAATGATAGGACAGGGTGCCGAACTTAAGCCGGCTCCGAAAATCTTCAAGGATACCTGCCGTATCGACTTCCACAAGCCTGCTAAACAGGTGTATGATTTCATCCGCGGTCTTTCTCCATACCCTGGTGCATGGACTGAAATTAAGAAGAAGGAGACAGTAGTATTCTTTGACGATCCTAAGGGAGATGATGATTACGTGAGGTTCCCTGAGCCTACTGCTCATCCATCCCATAAGCAGAGTACACAGAAAATTCAGGTACTTAAGATATTTTCTACCCGTCTTTCATGTATGAAGCGTGGTGATGCGCCTGTGGGATCGCTCCGCGTTGAGGGGAAGTCGTTACAAGTAGCCTGCCTTGACGAATGGCTCATTATTCAGGAGTTGCAGCTCAGTGGCAAGAAACGCATGGATGCTTCTGCTTTTCTCAATGGTATGAAGGACATAGCTTATTATGAGTGTTTGAAGAAAGATGTTAGTGACGATTTTTAAGATTCAAAAGATTTTTGATTTTTAGTTTTATAGTATTATGACTGTAGATGAAGACATCAAGCGTGCTGTAGAGTGCATGCGAAAGGGTGGAGTGATACTCTATCCTACAGATACCGTATGGGGCATAGGATGCGACGCCACCAACCCTGAAGCGGTAAAGAAAGTTTATGAAATAAAGAAACGTGACGATTCTAAGGCGCTTATCTGCCTGATAGATTCTGCTGACCGCATGGCGCGTTATTTCCACAATGTGCCACAGGTAGCATGGGATTTCATCGATGCTGCCATGCCTGTAAAGCCTACTACGGTTATTCTTGATGATGCGAGTGGAGTGGCTAATAATCTGGTAGCAGAGGATGGAAGTCTGGCGATGCGTATAACCTATGAGCCTTTCTCCAAACAACTCTGTTACCGTTTTCAAAAGCCTATTGTAAGTACAAGTGCTAATGTGAGTGGTGAGCCTGCTGCACAGAATTATCGCGACATCTCCGAGGAAATCCTCAATGCTGTAGATTATGTTTGCTGGAGCCGCCGTCAGGAGCATAAACCACATCAGCCTTCCAGCATCGTTAAGATTGCTAAGGATGGTGAAGTGAAAGTAATCAGATAGGTTTTCAATTCATCCTTATATGAATGCCTGCTAGAGGGATATTTTCTTCCCTTAGCAGGCTTTTTTGTATGTTTTCAGTCTATAATATACTTTAAGAAGTACTATTGTAATTCGTTTATAGGACAAAAAAGAATTCCGCTCAATACGGATATATAACAAGAAACCCTGCAAGAAATGAATCTTGCAGGGTTTATCTTGGGTGGAAGGTGGGACTCGAACCCACGACATTCAGAACCACAATCTGACGCTC
>DAWDQD010000063.1:0-14067 GCA_052349145.1 Segatella copri
AAATTTATCAAATATAGCCAATATCAGACTTCATTCTGTCTCAGGACACACAATCAGGCTGCAAAGGTACATATTTCTAAGAAGGTATGCAATACCTAAAAATAATGATAATGAGGATGCTATTACAGCCATTGCATTAAGAGTTTGGTTAGCATGTTTAAGGCAAGAACTCATAAAACGCTCATTTTAAGCTATTTGGAATCTTTAGCATGATTTTTTCCTTAAAAAATTTGGTAGTTTCAAATTTTCGCCTTATCTTTGCACCCAATATCAGAAAATTCTCGGGGTTGACTGGATTTGACGGCGAGATGAAATGGTACGTAAGCATGCGGAGGCTCGTTGGCTACCTCCTAAATCCTAGTGAACAAAAAATTAATTGGCGAAAATAACTACGCTCTCGCTGCCTAGTCGAAGTATAGTAAACTAGCTTTATTCCAGCACAGGGTGCTGGAACGAGACATCGCTCAACGGATGTTGTTCCGAATCTTGTTGATCAAGCGGTGCAGGTAAATCGGAAATAGTTCATGTACGCCTCGTTGCATGGATGAAATTTTAGAGGATAAGGGTATGATTGGTGGTCCAGGTCCTGTCATGCCTCGAAAACCAAAGGCTGGAATAAGCATGTAGAAAGCGTATGGTTTCCTTGTGCGGACGAGGGTTCGAATCCCTCCAGCTCCACCCTATTTGATAGAAACAAAAACTCGCAGATTCTTCTTTAGAATTTGCGAGTTTTTATTTTGCTGTTATTGTTTTATCAAACTTTCACGATACTTCAGAGGTGACATGTGCAGATGCTCTCTTACATATTTACCGAAGAATGAGGTATTGGAGAAGCCCAGTATACCTGAAATCTCCTTGATTGTTTTCGTTGTAGAACGGAGATAATAGGTGATATCAGCAAGCGTATACTCCGTAATCCACTCGATGGCAGTCTTGCCGGAATGGCGCTTGCAGATGATGGAGAGATATTTTGGCGTGATGCAAAGCTGCTGCGCAAAATATTCTACAGGCTGATGCTTGATTTCGCTCTGCTGCAACATCTCCAGAAACTTATCAAAGAAATCGCTGGCACTGGTTCCCAACGTTTCTTTCGGGAGATCTGTCAGCAAAAGATTGCTCACGGCAAGGAGAGCACTCTTCAGGAGCGTCTCCACAATCTCACGGCGATATGGTTTCCACGAACTGCGATCGTTGAACTTCGGATCCAGACAGAGGCGCACCAAGTCGGTAAACTTAGAATAGAATACCATATCCACCTCGTTCATCTTCAACACCGAAACCTTGCTCACATACATGGCACGGTTCCATACCGAGATATGAGAACGAAGAATACCAAGCAAGCCGTGATTGCTGACACACATGGCTGTGCATGCAAAATCTTCCGACACCTCTTTGATGTCGAGAATAGAGTTAGGCGGACTGATAAATATATCGCCCTTCTCCACGGTGAATTCCCGCCCGTTGAGTTCAGCTCTCAGGCTGCCTCTCTGACAGGATGCAATCATGTTCATCTGGAATCTCATAGGGTCGGGGTTCTGCAACACCTTGACATTATCTATAATCAAGATGTCCTCATCCAGATAGCTCGCACTGATTTTAGCACTCTGTGCAAACTCACCTTCTTCGATACGCTGCCTGACGTCCTTCTGTTCTTTCATTAATATGCTTTTTTTAATTTCTTCACTCTTCGTTCTTCACTCTTCCCTATCAAAAAGCCTCTCTGTATTTATTTTCGTCCTTATCCTCCAACATAGAGAGATAACTCTGATAGCGGCTAGCTGCAATATAATGTTCCTCAACCGCCTTGATTACCGCGCACCCCGGTTCGTGAGTATGGGTACAGTCAGAGAACTTACAATCCTGAGAGAACTTGAAGATTTCCTTAAAATAACTGGTCAGCTCTTCCTTTTCGATATCAAAGGTACCAAAGCCCTTGATGCCCGGAGTATCAATGAGATAACCACCTTCCGGCAGTTCCAGCATCTCACTGAAGGTTGTGGTATGCATTCCGCTATTATGCGCCTCGCTGATTTCAGCGGTACGCTGCTCTGCATCAGGAATGAGCTGGTTGATGAGGGTTGACTTTCCTACCCCGCTGTTGCCGCTCAACAAAGATTTCTTATCCTTGATAAGAGGTCGCAACAGTTCAACACCTTCTCCTGTAGCTGCCGACAATTCGATACATTTATATCCGATGGTTTCATAGAGCGTGCACATCATCTTCTCGTAATGCAATTCTTCTTCTGAAAGTATATCACTTTTATTAAAGATGATGATAACAGGCACTCTATAGGCCTCAGCGCCAGCCAGGAATCGGTCGATGAAGGTAGTAGAAGTCTGCGGATAATTCACCGTTACCACAAGCAGCGCCTGGTCTACATTAGCAGCCAGAATATGACTCTGCTTACTGAGGTTAGGTGATTTACGAATGATATAGTTTTGGCGGTCTTCGATAGAAGAGATAAATGCCGTACCCTCCTGGTTGGTAATAAGCTGCACATAATCACCTACAGCCACAGGATTGGTGCTGCGGATACCCTTCAATCTGAAATTGCCCTTGATTTTACTTTCTATCAGCTGGCCATCGTCAGTCTTGACGGTGTACCAGCTGCCTGTATTTTTAATAACGAGTCCTCTCATTATCACTTATTAAATAATGTAAGTCCAGAATGATTTAGACTGTCATGATTTCCTTCTCCTTCTCGTCCATCAGGTTTTCGAGCTGCTTGATGTACTTGTCGTGGAGTTTCTGCAAATCGTTCTCAGCATCCTTCTCCAAGTCTTCAGAAAGTCCATCCTTGATAGCTTTCTTCAACTTCTCCTTGATTTCCTGGCGCACGTTGCGCACCTCAATCTTAGCACGCTCAGCAATCTTATTACACTGCTTTACGAGTTCCTTACGGCGCTCACCTATTGGCTGAGGAATACCCAGACGTACGATTTCGCCATTGTTCTCAGGAGTGATACCTACACCACTATCCATAATAGCCTTTTCGATATCCTTGATAGCCTTTTTGTCCCAAGGGCGGATAGCGATAGTACGGGCATCAGGGGTTGTAACTGTAGCTACCTGGTTCAGAGGAACCATACTGCCATAACTATTTACACGCACACCATCGAGGATGGCTACATTAGCACGACCAGCACGAACATGAGAGAGTTCCTCTGCGAGATACATTGCTGCCATCTCCATACGCTCTGCTGCAGAATTCAAAGTTTCTTTAACGTCTATCATAATTATATGTTTTTATTTTATTAATTCTAATCTTTTCAATTCTTCGCCCACATAGTTGGTGAGTTCTACAAACTGCTGGATAGTGAGCTGTTCAGGGCGCTTGGTCATGATGTCGGTGGTGTAGAAATCCTCGCGTGGGGTTACACCCAGGAACATCTGCTTGAGGCTTACACGGAGCATCTTGCGACGCTGGTTGAAGACTGCCTTTACCAGACGCTTAAACAGTTTTTCATCACAGCCAAGGTCAGTCACCTTGTTGCGAGTCATGCGGATTACCGCACTCTTTACCTTTGGTGGTGGGTTGAACACATTCTCATCTACCGTAAAGAGATATTCCACATCATACCATGCCTGGATGAGCACACTGAGGATACCATAGACTTTGTTGCCTGGTTCTGATGCCATACGCAATGCCACCTCGCGCTGAATCATTCCGGTACAGCAAGGAATGAGATCCTTGTAATCGAGCATCTTGAAGAATATCTGCGATGAGATATCGTATGGATAATTACCTGTCAGTACAAACTGCTTTCCATCGAATATCTGGTTCAAATCCATTCTCAGGAAGTCTTCACCGATAATATTATCCTTGAGTGTCGGGAAATTCTCATGAAGATACGCCACCGACTCCGAGTCGATTTCCACTGCCTTGACTGGTCTTGGTTTCTCTACGAGATATTGGGTAAGAACGCCCATACCTGGTCCGATTTCGAGAACAGGTATATCCGGGCAGGCATCCACCGTATCGGCGATGCGCTTTGCTATATTGAGGTCGGTCAAGAAGTGCTGACCGAGATTCTTCTTAGGCTTTACAGCTTTCATATCTTATCTTTATATTATATATTTTGCAAAAATACGATTATTTTTTGAGAATCCATACAAAGTATGCGATTTTTTTTATCTTTTTGGGTAAAAAAGGGAAAGAGCCACTTGTTTCTTAAAAAAAAGGCTATACTTTTAGCCATAAATGGCGCCCAAGCGTTTATTTATGCTAAAAATATGCAGATTCGAACGATATTGTCAATAAAAGTATTATCTTTGCATCTAATTATGGATATAAAGAAGATAGCAAACAACATATGGAAGGTGGCTTTGTCGCTCATTCTGGGTGGCGCCATCCTTTATTGGATGTATCGCGGATTCGACTTCAAACAAGTAGAAGATGTTCTGCTTCACAAGATGAGTTGGACCTGGATGCTGCTGTCGTTCCCTTTTGGCATCTCTGCCCAGGTGTTCAGAGGATGGAGATGGAAACAGTCGCTGGAACCATTAGGCGAGAAGGCCCGCTCCAGTATCAGCATCTACTCCATCTTCCTCTCCTATGCTCTGAGTCTTGTAATTCCTCGTGCGGGCGAGTTTGCCAGATGCGGCGTATTGAAGAAATGGGATGATGTTTCGTTTCCGAAAGCCTTGGGTACCGTCGTTACAGAAAGAGCCATCGATTCACTCCTCGTGCTGCTGATTACGGCGCTGGTCTTTGTCATGCAGATTCCGGTATTTCTCAATTTCTTTGAGAAAACAGGTACGAGCATGGACAGTTTACTCTGCCAGTTTACAGCCACAGGTTACATTGTGACCGCTATCTGTGGCATAGCAGTACTCATCCTGGCTCACTATCTGCTCAAGCGACTCGCTATATATAATAAGGTGAAAGCAACACTGGGAGGACTCTGGCAAGGTATCATCTCGCTGAAAGGTGTCAGAAATGTACCGCTCTACATCGCCCTTACACTGGGCATCTGGTTGAGCTATTTCTTCCACTACTATCTCACCTTCCAATGCTTCGAGGCAACCTCCCATCTCAATCTGATGTGCGGTCTGGTGACATTCATCGTGGGCAGCATAGCGGTCATCGTACCAACTCCTAACGGAGCCGGACCTTGGCATTTTGCTGTCAAGACAATGCTCATACTCTATGGCATTCAGGCAAACGATGCCCTCTTCTTCGTTCTCATCGTACACTCCGTGCAAACCCTGCTTGTAGTCCTTTTGGGAATCTATGCCTGGATAGCACTGGCGTTTACCGGGAAAGTGAAGAGTGAGGAGTGAAGAGTGAAGAATCCTCTTGCTTTAGGGCGTATGCCCAACTTAACATTGAACATTTAACATTAAAATAAAAATATTATGGCTGACATTAAGAATTTGAACCCAGTTGAAATCTGGCGTAACTTTGACAAGTTAACACAAGTTCCACGTCCATCTGGACATTTGGAAAAGATTCAGGCTTATTTGCTCGATTGGGCAAAAGAAGCAGGTGTAGAGGCTTTCCAAGACCCAGCAGGCAACATCGTGATGCGCAAGCCTGCTACTCCAGGTATGGAGAACCGCAAAGGCGTTATTATGCAGGCGCACATGGACATGGTTCCTCAGAAAGCACCAGACAGCAAGCATAATTTCGAAACTGACCCTATCGAAACTATCATCGATGGCGACTGGGTACATGCTAATCATACAACACTCGGTAGCGACGACGGACTTGGCGTAGCTACAATCATGGCTGTAATGGAATCAAAAGATTTGCAGCATGGTCCTATCGAGGGCTTGATTACCGCCGACGAAGAGACAGGCATGTATGGTGCCAACGATCTCCCAGCAGGCGAACTGAACGGCGGCATTCTTTTAAACTTCGATACCGAGGTTTGGGGCGAGTTCGTTATCGGTAGCGCTGGCGGTATCGACATCACAGCAACTCTCGATTATAAAGAGGTAGAAACCGACAAGGAAGATGCTGCCGTTAAGGTAACCCTCAAGGGATTGAAAGGCGGTCACTCCGGTATCGAAATCAACGAAGGCAGAGCGAATGCCAACAAGTGCATGGTTCGTTTCGTGCGTGAAGCTATTTCAGAACTCGATGCCCGTCTAGCTTCATGGCAGGGCGGCAACATGCGCAATGCCATCCCATTCCAGGCTGAGGTTGTCCTGACCCTGCCTAAGGAGAACATTGAAGCTTTGAATGACCTAGTAGCAGACTGGAAGGACGAAATCTGTGATGAGTTCGAAGGCATTGAGACAACCGAGAACATTGAGTTCTTCGCTGAGAATGTAGAGACTCCAAAGATGCAGGTTCCTGCCGAAATCCAGGATAATCTTGTTGATGCAATCTACGCTTGCCACGATGGTGTATTGCGTATGGCTCCATCTATGCCTGAAATCGTAGAGACCTCTTCAAACCTCGCAATCGTTGAGATTGGTGACGGCAAGGCAGCCATCAAGATTCTGGCCCGTTCCAGCCACGAATACTACAAGATGTATCTTGCCACAATGGTAGAGAGCTGTTTCAACATGGCAGGCATGAAGGTTGAATTCAGCGGCAGCTATATGGGATGGAACCCTAACCCTAAGAGCAACATTCTGGAACACGTATTGAAGGTTTACAAAGAGCAGAACGGCACAGACGGTAAGGTACAGGCAGTTCACGCAGGTCTGGAGTGCTCTATCATCCTGAGCAAGTATCCTAACCTCGATGTCGTATCATTCGGTCCTACTCTTCTTAGTCCTCACACAGCCAATGAGCGTTGCCAGATCAGTTGCGTAGCTCCTTTCTGGAACCTCGTCAAGCAGCTCCTGACAGAGATTCCTGCAAAGTAAAAAAATGGGGAACGGAATTACAAAAAGATTAAAAAAGAAAGCCGAGAGTGAAAATTCTCGGCTTTTTTGTTCCAGTTTTCAAAAGAAATCATTACCTTTGCAGTCGATTTCGCAAGTCTTGTAAAACCTCTGTAGCAGATCATACAAATTCACTTGCATAAGTTTCATTAAAATAACACCAAAATGGACGATTATCACGCGGAGAACAATAATGAATTGTAAGGCGTGGAGATTCAGCAACGACGAAGCCTTTCAGTAGGCCGTACCCAAGCGCTAGTCTCCATACCCCAAACTTTTATTATGTGGAGATTAGCAAACTATGAAGACTTATTGGAATATAGACAAGAATCTGACTGTACTCAATGAGTGGCAGCCAAACTGCTGGATACAAGTAACATGTCCAACTGATGAAGACCAGCGCTTGCTGGAAGAAGAATTCAAGATCCCTGATTATTTCCTCTCGGATATCAGCGATACTGATGAGCGTGCCCGCTATGAATATGACGATGGCTGGATGCTCATCATCCTCCGTATCCCTTATGTCAAGGAAATACGCAGCCGTACCCCATACACCACCGTGCCTTTGGGTATCATCCATAAGCGCGATGTTACCATCACCGTATGCTATTATGAAACCAACATGATGATTGATTTCGTAAGCTACCAACAGAAGCGCAGCGAGGGGTTCACCGACTATGTAGACATGACCTTCCGTCTCTTCCTTTCATCAGCGGTTTGGTATCTGAAGCGATTGAAACAGATCAATTCGCTCATAGAAAAGGCAAAACGAAACCTCGATCATGGTGTGAACAATGAGAGCCTGATTGGCCTGAGCCGCCTGCAGGACTCCCTTACCTACTTCATCACCTCTATCCGAGGCAACGAGAATCTCCTGTCTAAGTTGAAGTTCAAGCTGCAGGTGGACGAACTTGATGCCGACCTCATTGAAGACGTAAACATCGAGATGACACAGGCACGCGAAACTACAAGCATCTACTCCGACATTCTGGAGTCGACGATGGATACCTATTCGAGCATCATCAACAACAACATGAATACCACGATGCGTACCCTGACCAGTATCAGTATCGTCATGATGTTGCCTACGCTGATTTCCTCATTGTTCGGTATGAACTTAATCAACGGTATGGAAGACAGCCATTACGGATTTGCCATTGCCCTGGTTATCTCCGTGCTCGTTTCTGCACTTTCATGGGGCTTCCTCAGATACAAGCGCCTGCTCTAAGCATATACCACTCTGATATGCATTAAGTAGCCCGAAAGAGCTCATAAAACGATGATTAGCAAGAAAAAGGCAATTATAAATACAAAAAAAATTAAAAAATCGAATATCATGGCAAGATATTCGATTTTTTTTTTTAAGTTTGCAACTTATTAATAATATAATTTTGTATGGGGTCGAATTGCGGATAAGCGACTACCGGCCCAAGAAACTCGAATCATAAACTAAACAAAGTGACATGATGGACTCTCAAGAAAAAGCTCTGTTGCAGCAGAGCACCCTGGAAGACCCTGCCAAGAAGGCTTATGCCACCAAGCAGGAAGTGCTCGAAAGAGTAAAGGAAATCGCTCATAGCAGCGAAAATCCAAACAAGGAGGAACTCGACCTACTCAAGACTACTTTCTACAAGATTCATCTCGCAGAAAGAGACGCACAGATGAAAGAGTATCTCGCAAAAGGCGGTGACCCAGAGAAGTATATCCTTCTACCGGATGACACCGAAGAAGCCTTCAAGGCTGAGATGCAACTCATCAAGGAGAAAAGAGCCAAGATCTTCCTGGCCCAAGAAGAAGAAAAACAAGATAATCTCCGCAAAAAAGAGGAAATTATCGAAAAGATAAAGGCCATGACCACCTCACCGGAAGAGGCCAACAAATCATATCAGGACTTCAAGGCCTTGCAGCAGGAATGGAAGGAAATCAAGAATATCCCTGCAGACAAGGCAAACGAGGTATGGAAGAACTACCAGCTCTATGTTGAGCAGTTCTACGACATGCTCAAGTTGAACAGCGAAGCCCGCGAATATGATTTCAAAAAGAATCTTGAAGCCAAGACCAAACTCTGCGAGGCTGCAGAGAAACTCAATGAGGAAGAGGATGTTATTTCTGCCTTCCACCAGCTTCAGGACCTCCACCAGCAATATCGTGAGATTGGTCCTGTTGCCAAGGAGTTGAGAGAACAGATTTGGGAGCGTTTCAAGGCTGCCAGCACTGTTATCAACAAGAAGCACCAGCAGCACTTCGAAGACCTGCGTGCCAAGGAAGAGGAAAACCTCGCCAAGAAAACTGCCCTCTGCGAAAAGGTAGAGGCTGCCAACCAAGGAGAATACAAGACTGCTAAGGACTGGGAGAAGGTTACCCAGGAAATCATAGAGATTCAGAAAGAGTGGCGCACTATCGGTTTTGCCCCTCAGAAGATGAACGTCAAGATTTTCGAGCGTTTCCGCATCGCCAACGATGAATTCTTCAACAAGAAGGCAGAATTCTTCAAAGGATTGAAAGATACCTACTCTGCCAATCTCGAAAAGAAACAGCAACTCGTAAACAAGGCAAAGGAACTGGCTGACAGTACAGACTGGAAGAAGACTGGCGACAAGTTCATCGCTCTTCAGAAAGAATGGAAGAAGGTGGGTACCGTACCTCATAAACAAGGCGAATTGCTCTGGAAGGAATTTCTGGATACCTGCAACAAGTTCTTTGAAGCCCGCAACAAGCAGAATGCCGGTTCACGCAGCGAGGAACATGCTAATCTGGACAAGAAGCGCAACATTATTGACCAGCTCAAGGAACTTGTAATTGCAGAGATTTCAGACAACGATTTCCAAAAGAAGCTCAAAAATCTTGCCAAGCAATACAGTGCAATTGGACACGTTCCTTTCAAAGAGAAAGACAAGGTCTATAAAGAGTATCATGAGGCTATCGATGCAGCCTACAAGAAACTTCACGCCACCAACGCAAAGCGCCACTTCGACAACTTCAAGAACAACCTGAAGAATGTTGCCAAAGAAGGCGGCAATGCACTCGGCAATGAGCGTGGTAAACTCTTGCGCCGCTACGACCAGTTGCGCATCGAGATTACTACCTACGAGAACAACCTCGGTTTCTTCAATACGGCCAGCAAGAAGGGCAACAGCCTGGTAGAAGAAATGAACCGTAAGATTGAGAAACTCAAGGCTGACCTCGAAATGGTAAAGCAGAAAATCAAGGCTATTGATGCCGAGAAGAAATAAATACAATAAACCCCAGGGCGAAAGCTCTGGGGTTTATAGTTATGAATACTCCATAAAACAGAATTCCTATAAACAAAAAAACATCTTTCATTACTGAAAGATGCCTTACCGTATGAGTTGGGATACCCGGACTCGAACCAGGAATGACAGGACCAGAATCTGTAGTGTTACCATTACACCATATCCCAAACTTAAAATAGAACTTTTTGATTGTTGGGATACCCGGACTCGAACCAGGAATGACAGGACCAGAATCTGTAGTGTTACCATTACACCATATCCCAATATCAGCAAACGAGTTGTTCTTTTCTTAATTGCGAGTGCAAAGGTACTAGTTTTTTTTGAACCAACAAAATTTTTCGGCACTTTTTTCTAAAAAAAGCGCAATTTCTTTAATTTTCCACATTTTTTTTGCCTTTTAAGTCGATTTTCCATTATAATAATGTATCTTTGCAGAAAAATAGAGAATATAAATTAAGTAAGAAAGAAAAGATAAATGAACACAGTTAAACAACTCGTAGAGACTATTAAAGAAGGTATACAAGAAAAGAAAGGTCAAGACATTGTTATCGCCGACCTGACAGAAATCGATGGAAGCATTGCCAAGTACTTCATCATCTGCCAGGGAGGAAGCCCTACTCAGGTTGAAGCTATCGCAGGTTCTGTAGGAGACATCGTGCGCAAGAACCTGAAAGAAAAACCTGTAAATGTAGCTGGTCTCGGCACCGACCAGTGGGTGGCAATGGACTTTGTTGACGTATTAGTACACATCTTCCTTCCGGAAGTACGTGCTTATTACGACCTCGAACATTTATGGGAGGATGCAAAGCTTACCCATATACCTAATCTCGACTAGTCAGTCTCTCCCATCCTACATGATGAATCAGACATTGTTTTTCGACTAAAAGTTATACATATAAAATAAAATGGAACAAAGCAATAATATGAAGCCTCGTGGCAATGGCGGACCAAAGATGCCACGATTTAATATGACCTGGCTTTTCACCATCTGCCTCATCACCATGATCATCCTCTTCTTTACAGGAGGAGGCGATGCGATTGGAGGCAGCGCTGCCAAGGAAGCCACATACACCCAGTTCAAACAGTATGTAGACAAGGGTTATGTGCTCAGTGTTGTGGCCAATAAAACAGAAAGCACCCTCAAAATATACATCAACCCGAAATATACGCGCGATGTATACAATATGCCGGCAAAGTCTGTAGGTCCTAACCCATACGTAAAAGTACAGTTCGGCTCGGTTGACGAAGTGGAACGCTATGCCAACCAGATGTTGAAGGAAAAGAAGATACGCTCCTTCAGCTACGACAACCAGAAGGATAACGACTTCTTAAGCACGCTCTTCAATCTGGCACCTCTGCTCTTCTTCGTATTCTTCATCCTTTGGATGTCTGGAAGATTCAGCGGCGGTATGGGCAGCGGCGGTATGGGCGGCGGCATCTTCAGCGTGGGCAAAAGCAAAGCTAAGATGTACGAAAAGGGAAATGCCATCGGCATCACCTTTAAGGATGTGGCCGGACAGGAAGGTGCCAAGCAGGAAGTGAAGGAAATTGTAGACTTCCTGAAAAACCCACAAAAATATACCGACTTGGGTGGTAAGATTCCAAAGGGAGCCCTTCTCGTAGGTCCTCCGGGAACTGGTAAGACCCTCTTGGCTAAGGCTGTTGCCGGCGAGGCTGGCGTACCTTTCTTCTCTATGAGCGGTTCCGACTTCGTTGAAATGTTCGTAGGTGTAGGTGCCTCACGTGTACGCGACCTGTTCCGCCAGGCTAAAGAGAAATCACCTTGTATCATCTTTATCGATGAGATTGATGCTGTAGGCCGTGCCCGCAGCAAGAACCCAGCCATGGGTGGTAATGATGAGCGCGAGAACACCTTGAACGCTCTCCTTACAGAGATGGATGGTTTCGGTACCAACAGTGGTGTCATCATCCTTGCAGCTACCAACCGTGTAGACATGCTCGACAGCGCCTTGCTCCGTGCCGGACGTTTCGACCGCGAAATTCACGTAGATCTCCCTGGTTTGAACGAACGTAAGGCTATCTTCCTGGTTCATCTCAAACCTATCAAGATAGACGAAACAGTAGATGTTGATCTACTGGCCCGTCAGACTCCTGGTTTCTCGGGTGCAGATATTGCCAACGTTTGTAACGAGGCAGCCCTCATTGCTGCACGCCACGACAAGAAGGCTGTGTGCAAACAGGATTTCCTCGATGCAGTAGACCGTATTGTAGGCGGTCTGGAGAAGAAGACTAAGGTGATGACTGCCGACGAGAAGCGTAGCATCGCTCTCCACGAAGCAGGCCACGCAACCATCTCATGGTTCTGCCAGTATGCCAACCCTCTCATCAAGGTTACCATCGTGCCTCGTGGTCAGGCTCTCGGTGCTGCATGGTATCTGCCAGAAGAGCGCCAGATAACCACCAAGGAACAGATGCTCGACGAGATGTGTTCATTAATGGGTGGACGTGCCGCAGAAGAACTCTTCACCGGTCATATTTCGTCAGGAGCCATGAACGACCTGGAGCGCGCCACAAAGAGTGCTTATGCTATGGTAGCTTATCTCGGTATGAGCAAGACGTTGCCAAACATCTGCTTTTACAACCGGAACGAATATGCATTCCAGCGTCCGTACTCTGAGTCTACAGCCCGCGAGATAGACCAGGAAGTTCTGAAGATTGTCAACGAGCAGTATACTCGTGCCAAGAACATTCTGATGGAGCACAAGGAAGGCCACAATGCCTTAGCAGAACTTCTGATCAAGAAAGAGGTGATTATGGCAGAAGACGTAGAACATATCTTTGGCAAACGCCCTTGGTTGAGCCGTTCGCAGGAAATCATGGAAGACGAACAGCCTAAGATAGACGATGACGCCGTAAAGGAACTTCCTGAAGTTCAGGCTGCCATCAAGGAGCATGAAGAGAACCAGAAGAAGAATGCAGATTCTGATGAGACTTCCAAGAAGGATGAAGGTTCGGAAGAAAACAAGAACGAATAAAACAAACCGATATGACTGACAAACAGAAGAATCTAGTGATAAGATCCATCACAGGCGTATTTTTCGTGATGTGCATGGTATCTTGCTTTCTCAATCCCAGGGCAATGGTTATCCTGTTCGCCCTCATTACCGGATTGAGCATCTGGGAGTATTGCGGACTGGTAAACCAGAAGGAGAATGTTACGGTAAACCGTTTCATCAGCACCGTGGCGGGTGTTTACTTCTTCCTTGCCGTGGCTGGTTTCCGCATGGGCATTGTGGGCAATTTTGTGGTTTTCGTACCTTATCTGCTCACCATCCTCTATCTCTTCATCAGCGAACTGTATACAGGCAACAAGGATGCCATCAACGATTGGGCTTACACTATGCTCTCTCAGTTGTACATCGCCTTGCCTTTCTCGATGATCAATGTATTGAGTTTCGAGACATCAGCTTTCGATGGCCAGATACATTACGACATGCTGTTGCCTTTGAGCATTTTCATTTTCCTCTGGACCAATGATACCGGTGCCTATTGCAGCGGTTCGCTTTTCGGCAAGCATAAGCTCTTTCCTCGCATCAGTCCAGCCAAGAGTTGGGAAGGCAGCATAGGCGGAGGCATATTCGTACTGATAGCAGCAGGTATCATCGGCTATATCGCCAACGATGGCGAAGCCCACCGTCTCAGCATTCTCGGTTGGGAAGGTTTAGGTCTGGTTGTGGTATTCTTCGGCACATGGGGCGATCTGGTAGAAAGCCTCTTCAAGCGTACCCTCGGAGTAAAGGATAGCGGCAACATCCTGCCAGGACATGGAGGCATGCTCGACCGCTTCGACTCTTCGCTCATGGCGATACCGGCAGCAGTAATCTACCTATACACCATCCAGTTGTTTGGATAATACATCTTTTATGAGATAAAGGCCAAACCTTAGTTTGGCCAAGATCGAGTAGGAGGAAAACGAAGTAGTTTTTCTCCTACTTTCGTTTTCCGACCTCT
>DAWDQD010000064.1:0-13897 GCA_052349145.1 Segatella copri
CCATCCGCAACATCATGCGAGATTTCTTCAGCCCCTTGAAGCAGCAAGAGGGAAATATTCGCTTTGTATTCATCACAGGCATCTCCAAGTTTAGCCAGCTCAGCATCTTTAGCGAGTTGAATAATCTCAAGATTCTCACGTTGAAGGATGAATACAGTAGCTGTTGTGGTATAACCAATAGTGAATTGACTCAGTATTTCCGTGAGGGTATCGAGGAGATGGCTGAACATAATGGGCTTACTTATGAGGAGACCTTAGAGCAACTCAAGCAGCATTATGATGGCTACCATTTCAGTATCAATAGCGAGGATATCTTCAATCCTTACAGCATTATCAATGCATTGGATGATAAGGAGTTTAATAGCTATTGGTTTACATCTGGAACGCCTACGTTCTTAATAGAACTGATGCAGCAGAAGAATTTGGACATGATGGACTTAAATGATATCTGGGCTAGAGCAAAACGCTTCGATGTTCCTACTGAGACTATTACTGACCCTGTGCCAGTCCTTTTCCAAAGTGGGTATCTTACGATTAAGGGATATGACAAGCAGTTAGATATGTATTACCTCAGTTTTCCTAATCAAGAAGTTAGACAAGGCTTTTCAGAAAGTCTTTGCCAATATTATACCCCTTCAGAGGTAGGCGAACTTGATGCAATCGTATATGCTTATAAAAAGAATGTGCTCATCAATGACGATATGGGAGCCTTTATGCCTCACTTAAAGGCATTCTACGATAAGTTCCCATATACGATTATCAACAATAATGAGCGTCACTATCAAGCCGTGATGTTCACCATCTTCACTATGCTTGGCGAAGATGTGAAGGTGGAGCATACCACTTCGGATGGAAGAATTGACCTTGTGCTCAAGACGGATAAGAGTATCTTTATCTTTGAGTTAAAATATAAGAAGTCTGCCGACATCGCCATGGCGCAAATCAGCGATAAGGACTATGCTAAGGCTTTTGCCGATGATGGACGGAAGGTAGTGAAAGTGGGTGTTAACTTCTCGGAAGACCAGCGAAGCATAGAGGATTGGGTGATAAAATAAATGACATCTTTAGGTAGATAAAACGCAGAATCCTGCCGGCATCATTGCCAGCAGGATTTTTTTGTATCAGCAAAGGCTATTCATCTTCCGTGATGATGTCTAAATCTTCAGCAATTTTCTTCAGTCTGTCTCTTATCCTCTTCGCCAAGGTTGGTGGCTCTTGCTGGACGATAGGCTCTTGGGGCTCTTCTTCTACGACTGGAGATTCTTCTGGCGGAGCTTCGGGTGAGTGGGGGCTGGCTCCTCATCAGGGATGTCTGCAGATTCTGTGTTTGAGGACTCTGCTGGAATATCCTCTTTTGGGGAATCTTCTTTTCCATGTGATTGGAAGTTGTCACGTATCGGATGATAAAGCTTGTCGATAATTCTCTGGTAATCATCTTCATCCTTGGTGGTTGTGACAGGATTGTCCTGAATTTCATCTGCCAGTTCGTTGTTGAGACCTGTTGCCAGAATGGTGACTTTGGCATCCTCATCCAGACTGTCATCATCTGAAAGACCCCAAATAACCTTGATGTCAGCCTTCCATCTATGAGTTGCTGTAAATAGAAGTTTCTTTTTATCTGGATATTATAATTCTTGCGAAGTTTTTTTGGCTATATTGCCACTTTTTCTTCGCAGCATACGAAATTTGTGGTTATTTATAGCAGCTCTCTTGCTATCCAGGCACAGGCTTCGGCATCTGCCAGGGCATTGTGATGCATGGTGAGGTCGTAACCGCAATAGGCGGCTACGGTCTGGAGCTGATGGTTGGGGAGGAGAGAGCCCAGCTTTCTTCGGGAGGCTCGGCAGGTGCAGTGGAATTCGTAGTCGGGATATTCCATTTGGTACATCTGGAATACTGCCTTCAGGCATCCTTCGTCGAAGGGGGCATTGTGGGCTACCAGGGGCAGACCCTCTATCTTGGGCGCAATCTCAGCCCAGACTTTCGGGAAGATATCTGCATTCATCGTGTCTTCCTGGGTCAGGCCGTGAACCCGGGTGTTCCAATAAGAATAATACTCCGGTTCGGGCTTGATGAGGCTGTAGTAGCTGTCTGCAATCTCGCCATCCCTCACTATCACAATGCCCACCGAGCAGACACTTGTACGCTGCTGGTTGGCCGTTTCGAAATCTATCGCTGCAAAATCTTTCATCGAATTATCATTTTTGTGCCTTATATATTATGGTGTTACTCTGAGGAAATATAGGCTATCCTATTTCTCCCATCAGCCATCTTAGGGCATTGATTCTCTTGATACCGTTGTAATCGGCAGTAGGGTCTTCATCAAGTGTAAGGATATACTTAGGATATTGGTCATTGATCTGCTGCAGAGATGCCAATTCACGTTTTAAGGTAGTCTCATCTCTAACGGTAGCAGCTACCTGATAATACGTGATATTGTTTTCATCAATCGCTACAAAATCTACTTCCAGATTATCCATCTTTCCTATATATACTTTCTGCTGGCGATGGAGTAGTTCCAGATAAACGATGTTCTCCAGGATGCGGCCGGCATCGAATGAGCGGGAACCTAGGAGCATTCTTCTCAAACCGATATCTACTAGATAATATTTACCCAATGTCTTGAGCAGCTGCTTACCCTTGATGTTGTATCTTTTGGTTTCATATACGAAGAAGGTTTCGCAGAGTGCGGTCAGATACCGTTCTACGGTTTTCTGGTCTATTTTCCTTCCATCGGCAGTCATGATGTCGGCTATGCGCTTGGTGGATAGGATGTTGCCGATATTGTCGGCTGTGAAACGGATAACGCTTTCCAGCATCATGACATCGGGTAACTTCTTCCTGCTCATGATATCCTTTACTACAATGGTGTTATATACGCCATTCAGGTAGTCGCTGATTTCTGCGGGAGTATCCAGTTCAAGGGTATATGGAAAACTGCTCCTTGTGATGTAGTCTGTATAGGCTTTGGGAAGATTGTCGGTTCCTCCGATACCTTCAACATACTCTCTGAATGAAAGGGGAAGCATTGCGATTTCCACATATCTTCCGGATAGTAACGTGGCGATTTCGCTTGACAGCATATAGGCATTCGCCCCCGTAATATAGAGATCTACTGTTGGCTTCAGGTTGAGGCTGTTGATGATGTCTGGGAAATCTTCCACATGTTGTATCTCATCAAAGAAGATATAAGTCATCTTGTCTTGATGAATTAATGGCTTGATATAAGCGTATAAGTTATGTGGATTACGAAGCTCATAGAAGTCGTAATCCTCGAAATTGAGATAGATGATTTGGTCGGCACTGACACCTTGCCTCTTAAGCCAGTCACGATAAATCTCCATAATGGTGGATTTACCGCAACGGCGAATGCCGGTTATCACTTTGATAAGAGACTTGTCTTTGAAAGCGATCAGTTTATTGAGATATTCCGTTCTTTCTATTCGTTTCATATCATTTCATTGCTCTTTGATTATATATTTGCTGCGAAGATACTATTTTTTTAGGATAAATCATCCTAAAAGTAGAATATTTAAGAAAGTTTTAGGATGAATCGTCCTAAAACTTTTTATCTATCCCCATATTTAGGTATTTCTGCGAAACCATCATTTTTAGGTATTGCAGATTACGGGAAAAGGGCGTATCTTTGCACCCGAAAATAAATGTAACTAAAAGTAATATAGACAAATGAAAACAACAATCGTAATTTATGGCTCTTCTACTGGCTCATGCCAGTCGATTGCCGAAACCATCGCCTCTAAGTTGGGCGTGGAAGCTGTAGATGTAGCTAACATCGATGACGCTACTATCACAAGTCATGAGAATCTTCTTCTCGGTACTTCTACCTGGGGTGCCGGCGAGATGCAGGACGACTGGTATGATGGCGTGAAGACATTGAAGAGTGCCGGCTTGGCTGGCAAGACCGTAGCCCTGTTCGGTTGTGGTGACAGCGAGTCTTACCCTGATACATTCTGTGGCGGCATGAAGGAACTCTATGATGCTGCCGTTGAGGCTGGTGCTACCGTATTGCCTGGTGTTTCTACAGACGGATACACCTATGATGACAGTGAGGCAATTGATGGCGACAAGTTCCTGGGACTCGCACTCGACGAGGTGAACGAGGACGACAAGACAGAGGAGCGTATCGATGCCTGGCTCGAGGACATCAAGCCAGCGTTATAATTTTACAAAAATATTTTTCAAGAATTGGAGAATGATGAAATTCTCTGATTCTTGGTTTAAAAACTGATAAATTCGGATAGTATGCAGCAGGAAATCGCAACACCAGTAGATTTGAAGGTTCTGATGAATCATATATATGAATATAAGAAGGGCGTGCGCCGCCTGGTGCTCTACACCTTCAACAAGAAATATGAGTCTTTTGCCATAACTAGATTAGAGCGTCAGAACATTGATTATATCATCCAGCCGGTTGGCAACGACCGTCTGAATCTCTTCTTTGGTAAGAAAGAATGTCTGGATGCTATCCGCATGATAATCACCAAACCGTTGTGCCAGCTTACGCCGGAGGAGGATTTCATCTTGGGTGCCATGCTGGGATATGACATCTGCGCCCAATGCGAACGCTATTGTGAGCGCAAGAAGAAGGTTTGCTAAGCTTTTCTTTCATCTTCGTAATGTTTTATGTTTATAAGTAGAAAGAGCGTGATTGCCGTAATGGTGATTACGCTCTTTCTGCATATTTCGGAATAATTCCTCTTTTTGAGGGCTGAAATGAAAGAAAAAGTCCTGAAAACACTACTTATTTATTAGTACTGACTATATCAATGCGTTTAACCTGATACCAACTTCTAAGTATAAAAAATGTGAAAATCACAATTTCTCGGTATTGTACAATTTCTAAATAAGTCTTACCTTTGCAGCCTGAAAAAAGGAATAGATATGAAAAAAGGATTAGGAAAAATCAGAAAGATTAAAAAGAAACACATCTTCCTGGCCTTATTGGCTGTGATTGTTCTGGGAGGTTTGGCGAAGGCTTACTCTGCCTGGGTGGGTACTACCCGCATCGCTTTCCTCAACTATCAGGCTATTGCGCTGGGACAGATTTCGCATGCCAACGACAATGCGATGATTAAACTGAGTGAGATTACGACCGATGATTTCGATCATCTGGATGATTACGATATGATTATCGTGAATGGTATGGGTCTCCGAATCGACGAGAACCAGCGCAAGCAGTTGGAAGAGGCTTCCTACAAGGTGCCAACCCTGACTCATGCTGCTACCAACCCAGCCAACAATATCGTATCGGTAGATAACTTCGATGCAGATTATCTGATGCAGTACATCGAGAACGGCAGCAAGAAGAATTATCACAGCATGCTCACTTACATCCGTAAGTTTATCGACGGAAAGAAGTTCATGGCTCCAGAACCGGAACGTGTGGATGAGCGACCAGACTATCTCCTGACTCATTTTGACCCGAAAGATGAGAAGGGTGATGAACTGGGTTTCAACAGCATCCGCGAGTACAATGCATTCCTGGCAAAGAACGGTTTATATAAAGAAGGTGCTCCTACCATCTTGCTCACCGGTTTTATGGGTGCGGCTTCTGATATGGAGAAGGCTTTCGAGAAGAAGGGATTCATGGTGTATCGCATCAACCAGCTGCAGAGCTTTATCGCCGGTCATCATGCCGACAGTATCCAGGCGAATGCCGTAGTGAATATGGCGCATGGCAGACTGGGCGATTACTTCGTTGAGTTCCTGAAGCAGAAGAATATTCCATTGTTCTCACCTCTTAATATCAACCGCTTGACCACCGATTGGGAGAACGACAAGCAGGGAATGAATGGCGGCTTCATGTCGCAGAGCATCGTGACTCCGGAGATTGATGGTGCCATCCGTCCATACGTGGTTTTCGGACAGCGCATCAACAAGGAGGGCTTGCAGGAGGTTTACGGCATCCCAGACAGAATGGAGAGTTTCGTGGAGAGCGTGCAGGGCTATGTGAATCTGAAGAACAAGAAGAACAGCAGCAAGCGCATCGCCATCTTTTACTTCAAGGGTCCGGGTCAGAATGCACTTACCGCTTCGGGAATGGAAGTGGTTCCATCGCTCTACAATCTCCTGGTTCGTTTGAAGAATGAGGGATATAATGTAGGCAAGTTGCCAGCCAATCCTCAGGAACTGGCAAAGATGATTCAGGCTCAGGGTGCCGTCTTCGGAACCTATGCCGAGGGTGCTTATACCCAGTTTCTGAAGTCTGGACATCCAGCCCTGGTAACCGCCCAGCAGTTTGCCGGATGGACTCAGAAGGCTTTGTCTAAGAAGATGATCAAGGAGATGAACCAGCTCTATGGTTCCTTCCCTGGCAAATATATGGCTACCGATGACGGTAAGTTGGCGGTGGCAAGACTGCAGTTTGGTAATGTGGCTCTGCTTCCACAGGTGATGGCAGGCGTGGGAGGCGACTCCTTCAAGATTGTGCATGGCACCGACCAGGCACCTCCTTACACCTATGTTGCCTCTTATCTCTGGGCTCGTTATGGTTTCAGTGCCGATGCACTTATCCATTTCGGAACCCACGGCTCACTGGAATATACTCCGAGAAAGCAGGTGGCACTCGGCAGCAACGACTGGAGTGACCGATTGATTGGTGTGGTTCCACATGTTTATATATATACCATCGGCAATGTGGGCGAGGCGATGATTGCCAAGCGCCGCACCTATGCCCAGACCCAGAGCTATCTCACCCCTCCTTTCAAGGAGAGCGAGTTGCGACAGACCTATAAGCAGTTGAGCGATGCCATCCAGTCATACGAGAAGAAGGCATCTGCCGAACAGTCGCTCAAGGTGAAGGCGCTGACCGTGAAGATGGGAATCGCCCGTGAACTGGGACTCGATGACAAGCAGATGAACAAGCCTTATTCTGCAGATGAAATTGCGAGAGTAGAGAACTTTGCGGAAGAGTTGGCTAATGAGAAGATTACCGGCAAACTCTATACTTTGGGTGTGCCATACGATAATGATGATGTCCGCACCAGTGTCTATGCGATGGCTACAGATCCTATTGCCTACGGAATGCTGGCAGTAGATAAACTGAAAGGTCGTGCTCAGGAGGGTGTGGAGAAGCACAAGCAGCTTTTCGACCGTCTCTATCTGAGCAAGGCACGCAATACCGTGACCCAGCTTCTGGGTTCAGCCTCGGTTTCTGATGAATACATCTGCCGTTATGTAGGAATCACTCCTGCCGAACTCCAGATGGCCCGTAAGGTAGAGGCGATGCAGGCTGCTCCGGATCCTATCCAGATGATGATGCAGATGGCAGACCAGATGGGTGGAGCGAAGGAGGCGAAGCCGAAGAGGGTGGACCACCGTACGGTAAGCGAGCTCCGTGCTGCCAAGGTTTCTCATAAGAAGATTCCGCAGATGAGTCGTGAGGCTTTTGAGAAGATGGAGCAGACCGGTCGCTTCCCTGACAAGATGATGGAAGCCATCAAGAAGGGACAGAAATGGTATCAGGAGGATTTGAAGAAGGCGAAGATGGCGAAAGCCGGCAAGGGCAAAGCATCTCAGAAATCTTCTAAAGATAAGGGTATGATGATGTCGAAAGCACCTAAATATACCCGTCAGCAGATTCATCTGGCTCAGGCGATTACTACCGTAGAGCATGCCTTGCAGAATGTGGGTAAGTATTCGGAGGCGCTCCGTCAGAGTCCGTTCAACGAGATGTCTTCTCTGATGAATGCCCTGAATGGCGGCTTTACCGCTCCATCTCCTGGTGGTGATCTGATTGTGAATCCAAACACCCTGCCTACCGGTAGAAACCTCTTCTCCATCAATGTGGAGAATACACCTTCGGAGGATGCCTGGGAGAAGGCAAAGGAACTTTGCGACAATACCATCAAGATGTATTGCGAGCGACATAATGGTGAATATCCTCGTAAGGTAAGCTACACGCTCTGGAGTAGCGAGTTTATCGAAACAGAGGGTGCTACCATCGCCCAGATTCTCTATATGCTCGGTGTAGAACCGGTAAGAGATGCCTTCGGTCGTGTTACCGATCTGCGTCTCATCCCATCCAAGCAGTTGGGTCGTCCTCGCATCGATGTCGTGGTTCAGACTTCCGGTCAGCTCCGCGACCTTGCTGCATCCCGTCTCTTCCTCATCAACAAGGCGATAGAGATGGCGGCAAATGCCAAGGGTGATAAGTATGACAACCTGGTGAAAGCCGGTGTTACCGAATCCGAAAGAGTGCTTGTAGAGAAGGGTATGTCGCCAAAGGAGGCCCGCGAGGTAAGTATGTATCGAGTGTTTGGTGGCGTAAACGGCAACTATGGCACCGGTATTCAGGAGATGGTAACCGCAGGCGACCGCTGGGATAAGGAGAGTCAGATAGCCGAGGTCTATATGAACAATATGGGTGCCTACTACGGTGATGAGAAGAACTGGGAGACCGTTCGCAAGGCTGCTTTCGAGGCAGCGCTGACTCGTACTGATGTGGTAGTTCAGCCACGACAGAGCAACACTTGGGGCGCTTTGAGTCTCGACCACGTATATGAGTTTATGGGAGGTATGAACCTTGCAGTGCGCAACGTAACCGGTAAGGATCCAGATGCTTATCTCGCCGACTATCGCAACCATAGCAATATGAGAATGCAGGAGGTGCAGGAGGCTATCGGCATCGAGGGCAGAACCACCATCTTCAATCCAGCCTATATCAAGGAGAAGATGAAGGGTGGAGCCAGCAGTGCCAGCACATTCGCCGAAATCGTAACCAATACCTACGGCTGGAATGTGATGAAGCCAAAGGCAATCGACAAGGAGATGTGGGACGAGATCTATAATGTATATGTCAAGGACAAGTACCATCTCGGAACCAAGGAGTTTTTTGACAAGCAGAATCCGGCTGCGCTGATGGAGATGACCGCCGTGATGATGGAGAGTGCCCGCAAGGGAATGTGGAAGGCTACTCCTCAGCAGCTCAAGGACATCGCCAAGCTCCATACCGAGACCGTGAACAAGTATAAGCCTTCATGCTCCGGTTTTGTCTGCGACAATGCCAAGCTGCGCAACTATATCGCCAGCAAAACCGATGCTGCTTCTGCCAAGGAATATCAGCAGAATGTAGAGCAGATCCGCGATGCTGAGGCTGCGAAGAACAGCAGTGACAAGGGTATGGTGATGAAGAAGGAGACGCTGAATGAGGAAGCTCAGAAGACCACCACTGTGGTGAGCGGCATCGTTGTAGGTGTCATCGTCATCGTAGCTTTCGTTGTGCTCGCAGTATATTTGCGACGTCGTCGCAAAATGATGAGTGAAGAATAATTCAACATTCAACATTTAACATTCAACATTTTTTAAAAAAAGTGGAGACATTAGTTTTAGTAATGATGATATTGGTTTGCTTCAGTTTTGTGCTGAAGCAGACCTTCCACGGAGTGAAGGAGATTATGATCATCTCGGTGCTTGTAGCCTTCTTCGTGGGAATGACCTGGCCACTTGCCATCGAACAGTCGAAGACGCAGATTGCGGCCTGGATAGCCGATCAGAAGCTGATGCTCGATATGGCGGTGCTGCTGAGTATCGACGTGGCACTCACGATGCTTTTCTGTGTGAACCACGTAGATCTGAAGACTTCGGAACATGTGAGTCGCCGCAAATGGGTGTTCTTCATCTTCCTGAAGTACTTCCCGGGTTTGCTGGTTTTCCCAGTGCTTTTCAGTGTTCTGGTGATGACCATCTTCCTGCTTCCCGGCGTATCGTTCCAGGTAGTGGCATGGGTGCTTGCCGTAGTGCTGCTGGTCTTGACGCCGGTATTCACCTATGGTTTGAGATGGCTCTTGCCGGAGCGACCAATCCGCTTGGAACTGCTTTTTCTGGTAGAGGTGCTGCTCGGATTGGTGGGCATCATCGGTACGGTGAATGGCAGGACAGCGGTGGCAGGATTCAACAGTTTCGATGCCCTTTCGCTTCTCGGCGTTATCGCCATCGTCATCGTAGGAATGGCGATAGGATGGGCAATTTACAATTATCAAATTAAAAAATATAGAGTATAATGAATTACATATCAGACGTATTGTTTTGGATTTCCACAGGCATGCTGGTTCCTGTGATTATTTTGTTGATTTTCTTCTTCCTCAGAGCCTTGCTACTCCTCGGAGGTTTCTTCGGACAGTATCTTGTAAAGCGCAAGTCGGGTGCGGAGATTCGTGAACAGATGAACACCCTGACACTCGATAATATCGATACCCTGGGCGATCGCTTGCCAAAGAACAAGCAGGCTGTCATCGTTTCCTATATGAAGAAACTCGTGGACAACCGTCAGAGCAAGGCGCAGGTAAACCGCATCCTCGACCAGTATGCCCAGTTTGTTGAGAAGGATCTTTCTCTTCCTTCTACACTCCTGAAGATGGGTCCGATGCTCGGTTTGATGGGTACCTTGATTCCGATGGGTCCTGCCCTGGTAGGCCTTTCTTCCGGCGATATTGCTTCGATGGCTTACAATATGCAGGTGGCTTTCGCTACCACCGTAGTGGGATTGTTCTCTGCAGCCATCGGTTTCGTAACCAAGCAGACCAAGAACCGCTGGTACACTGAGGATATGAGCAACCTCGAGTTTATGGCAGACCTTTTGGAGGAAAAGTAAAAAGGCTTTTAAAGGTAAAAAAGTAAAGATATATAATTTATGAGACAGAGACGCAGAAATAGGCTTGCGCATGATGGCGAGGATGATGATCCGATGAGCGTAGTGAGCAACCTCTTCGATGTGGCGATGGTATTTGCCCTCGCCCTGATGGTAGCCCTCGTTTCGCGCTATAATATGACGGAAATGTTCAGCAAGGATAACTTCACGATGGTGAAGAACCCTGGCAAGGAGAATATGGAAATCATTACCAAAGATGGGCAGAAGATCAATCGCTATACCCCTTCTGAAGACCAGAGTAAGACGTCGGGCAACAAGGGAAAGAAGGTGGGCATCGCTTACCAGCTGGAGAATGGCGAAATCATCTATGTTCCGGAAGATAAATAATCGGGGATTGCAAATCCCCTTAAACAGAAAATATTATTGTAACTAAAAGAAAAATAAAGAAAAATGAAAAAGTTAAAGACAATGATGGCCATGATGTTGGCTTTGGTTTCTATGTGTGTAGCATTCAGCTCTTGCAGCAGCGATGATGATCCTGTAGCAGTAGCTGCGGCAAAGGAAATTGCGGGTACCTATACCGGAAGTTTGGATATGACTGTAATGGGCACGGCTTCTACATACGATAACCTTACCATGAAGATTGAGGCTGTAGATGATGCTACAGTCAAGGTTACATTGCCAGCTTGTGGCGAGGGTATGATGGCTCTTCCTGCTCTGGAGGTACCTGCTGTGAAGGCTTCCGGTTCTAACGGTGCTTATGCTTTCTCTCAGGAGAACTATGCAGGTACTATTACCGTGAATGGTGCAGAGAAGAAGTACACAGTTACTTTGCATGGTACATTGAAGGACAAAACCCTGACCGTCAACTATTCTGTGCAGTATGGCAAAATGCCTATGCCAATGATTGGTAAGTTTGTTTGTACAAAATAAAAGGATTGTTTCAGGATAAACTTTGATATAATTCGATGAAACAAAAGATATTCGCACTATTCCTGATCCTTTGCGGATTGTGCCTGAATCTGAAAGCCGAAACCCAGGGAGATATCGTGGGTAGAGTGCTCGATGATTCGGGCGCACCTCTGGCGGGTGCTACCGTCCAGATTTTGCATGCAAAGGGTGGGGTAACAACTGATGAAGACGGATATTTCCGCATTCCTTACAGCAAGGATGGAGCGGTGAGAGTGAAGGTGAGCTTTGTGGGCTATCAGACTCAGACTTTCGTACTGAAAGCGGATGAGAGAAAAGGTGAGCAGCATGTGCTTCGCCTTCAACCGGATGCTACAGCCCTCGATCAGGTGGTAGTTACCGCAACCCGAACTCCGAAGGCTTTGAAGGATGCTCCTGTGGTAACCCGTCTGATTACCGCCAATGATATCAAGATAGCTGATGCTACCAATATCCAGGACCTCCTCACCGAGCAGATGCCGGGTCTGGAATTCGGCTATGCCATGAATCAGGAGACTTCTCTCAACATGAATGGTTTCGGTGGAAACGCCGTGCTCTTCCTCGTAGATGGCGAGCGATTGGCTGGTGAAACCATGGATAATGTAGATTATAGTCGTCTGAACTTGGATAATGTAGGACGTATCGAGATAGTAAAGGGTGCTGCTTCAGCGCTCTATGGCGCCAATGCCGTAGCCGGAGTTGTCAACATCATCTCCCGTGAAAACAGCGAACCTTGGACTGCCAATGTCAATACCCGCTACAACGACTTCAACAAGGAGTGGCGCCACGGTGGAAGCTTCAGCTTCAATGCCGGAAAATGGAATTCGCAGACCAGCATCCAGCGCACCACATCGGATGAGGTTCAGCTCACCAGTCCTTTCGATACAGAATCCAACATCCTTCATATCTATGGTGGAGAGACCTTCAATGTGAAGGAGCGTCTTACCTACAAGCTTTCTGATAAGATAAAACTGATAGGTCGTGGCGGTTATTTCAATCGTATCAGCAAGCGCAGCAACTATGATGATCATTACATGGATTATTCTGCCGGACTGAAGACCGTAATGAATCTTTCGGAGAATGATAATCTGGAGATTTCTTACGGCTTCGACCTGTATGACAAGGCTCGATATGTGAATGATGAGCGTACTCATGACCACGATTATACCAACCGTCAGAACACCGTCCGTGCCCTCTATTCCCATATCTTCGGCAAGAATACATTGACGGTAGGTGCAGATTTCCTGAACGATTATCTTACCACCTATCAGTTTGAGGATAATGAATCAAAGAATCAGAATTCATGTGATGCCTTCGCCCAGTTCGATTACAATCCTTTGCAGTGGTTGAACATCGTGGCAAGTCTTCGTCATGATTACTTCTCTGCATCCAGCCAGCATGCTACTACCGGTCGTCTGGCTCTGATGACCAAGTGGAAGGGCTTCTCCATCCGTGCCAACTATGCCGGCGGATTCCGTGCCCCAACGCTCAAGGAGATGTATATGAACTTTGATATGGCAGGTATGCAGATGATTTACGGTAATCCGGATTTGAAGCCGGAGAAGAGCGACAACTACAACCTGGCGCTGGAGCATGCCGGAAGGGTGAAGAATGCTGGCTTCTTTACCGGTCAGTATAGCCTTACCCTGATGGGCTATTATAATAAGTATGATAAGCGCATCACTACCGAGGATTATGCCGATTATACCCCGGGAACCGGTCAGCCGGATGTGGCTTCGCGTTATTGCAACGAGGATGGAGTAGAGGTGAGCGGCATCGACTTCAGTGCCCAGTACCGTTCGGATATGGGACTCGGTGTGAAACTCGACTACAGCTATCTCCATGTAGGTGGCAGAAGTGTAGATTCCCAGTTCTCCCAGCCTCGTCCGCATTCAGCTACCTGGCGTCTCGACTACGATCGTCAGCTCTGTTCGTTCTATCGCATCAATGCCGCTCTGTCAGGCAGATACCTGTCTTCTCCTGATACAAACATCGAGAAGCATGACAGCAGTTATCAGTTGTGGAAGTTCACGCTTCAACAGCGATTCCTGGATGCCGTCAATCTGAACTTTACGGTAGATAATCTTTTCGGTTATACGCCAAAGAACTATTATTGGAGTTCGGCGATGACCACCGGTCGCACCTTCACGGTAGGCCTTTCTATCGATATCGACCGTTTCGTAAAGGTATTCTAATAAAAATAGCAGGGTGGACCAGTCTTCCATCCTGCTTCTTTTCTGATAGTACCGCCCTAACTATATAAAAATAGGTAGTTAGGGCGGTGTTATCGTTTATAGGTGCGCCCTAACTATGTTAAAAAAGATAGTTAGGGCGGTACTA
>DAWDQD010000065.1:0-13281 GCA_052349145.1 Segatella copri
ATTTATTAACACAAAAAGTTGCTCAAAAATTTGGCTATGTCTTAGGAATCGGGAACATCGTAGCCTGTCCGGTGAGTTCACGGATGCTGGCGATGACTCCATCTTGCGTACCATCCTTATACATGAAATAGTAGTCGGCGCAGGTTCCCACTTCACTGGTAAAGGAAGTGCATGATGGCTGGTTGCCATTATTCTTGGATGCTACGATATCATTGAAATAGGTTTTTCCTGCATTGTCCCAGTAAAGACCATAGCCCTTCTCACTGGTGAAATAAGGGATGGCAATGTAAGTGTTATGATTCCAGAGTACGATATTCTGTCGACCACGCTGATTCATGTAAACATCGCGCAACTGTCCCAGACCATAGATTGCCTCGTCATCAGCAAGGCGGAAGTCCTGCTCTATGCGGTACTTACCCTTGTTGGCTTCATCCTTGCGGGCTTCCAGACGGGTCTTCGTATCGGTAAGCAGCAGCTTTCCATCCTTCGAAAGGAAGCGGATTTCGCCAGTCTGCTGATTCAGTTCAACGGAAATAAAACTGGAATTGATTTTTACAATATCACCGTTTTCCTGTATTTGAACACCCTTCATCTGCTGAGGTTTCAATATGACAGAATAGCTTTTCTTCTGAACAGGAGCACCAAGTCCGGCATCAGATTTCAAGATGCGGACGATGGATGGAGAATAGAATTCGATGGTTACATTCTGCTGAGCCACCTGACGGGTGATAGACTTGGCAGCCACACCTTTCTGGGTGCCTGCCACCTTTACATTCTTGGCGCTGAGTTCACTTGGAACGCCAACGGCAGCGATGCCCAAAAGGGCAATGAAAGATAAATTCTTTAGCATACTTCTGTTTATTTTATTAGAGGGTTTATGATAACCTCGTATTTTGCGAGGTCATCATTTTGTTACTGTCTCAAGTTTCGCAAGTTTTGCTCCACACGCCCTGAAAGGGCGTGTGGCTAGGGGCTTCTGCCCTTTACCTTTGCTTTACCCTTCGGCCAGCGATTTTCAATTCCCTTCGGCCGGTGACCGTAGGTTCAGGGCGTGTGGGCAAAACTTGCGAAAGTTCAGTTATTTATTATTGTTGTCTGAAATTCCATTTAGAATTATCGCTATTGAAATCGAAGGGAGCCAAGCCTGGGGTACAATCGCCGAGTGAAACCAATGCCAGCTTCTCTTCAGTGCCTGGCACTGCCTTAGGCATGATGCGATAGGTGCCATCGGTGAGCTGCTCGATGCGCCAAAGCTGGGCATCTTCACCCGTAAATTCAGGTTTGGCGATGACATCATGTTGAGCGGTTGCGGTAAGATAGCGAGTAGTGCCTTCTATGCAGATTTTATAATAAGGACCACCCAGATAACCACCCTTTCCGGCAGGCATGATACTCCACTTCTGATGAGGACGGAACATATAATCGTTCATTCTTACCTTCACCTCGCCCTTAGGCCATTCTTCCTCTACCTCCTTCAAGGTCTGAGGTTCGATATTCTTCAGAGGCTTGGTTGGCTTAATCCAAAAAGGTTCGATATCCCGCTGCATTCTCACGAAATCTACGGCAATCTCCAGAGCATAGCCTCTTCGTTCCGATTCTATCTCGTAGGTTCCGGCATGAAATTCATCACCAGCCACAGGCCAGTCGTTCTTCCACAACAAAGGACGGATGGCCAACACGCTTCGTCCTCCCTGTCTGAAATCAGACTCATAGTGGAACGACATCTTTTCTACACCCTCTTCCTCGATATAGCGCCCGAAGTGACCGGGACCCGTCTTCAGATTGTTGGCAGCAATCACCATCTTTCCACCGCCCTGCAACATCTCTCTGCCCACATTATCTACGTATGGACCGGTTATCTTTCGCGAACGTCCCACCACGATATTGTAGGTAGAATTAGGACCATCGCAACAGGTGCCATGGGTGCCGAGAAGATAATACCAGCCGTTGCGGTAAATCAAATCAGTAGCCTCGCAGTCGATGGCGATATTGACGGGTTCGTTGCCTTCCATCCGCTTACCTGTCTTCGGATCAAGTTCTACCAGACGGATAAATCCGAAATAGGTACCATAACTGAGCCAGAGTCTGCCGGTAGTAGGGTCGAGCAACAAGCCCGCATCAATGGCATCACAGTCTTCATCATCCAATGAAGAAGCAACCACCACCGGTTCAGTATATTTGAAATCAGGCGATTTCGGATCGAGCGTTTTGTTCCACATCGTCAGGACATCACCGCGATGACTGCCACCCAAACCACCACCCGTAGCACTGTAGGCTACCAGATAACGGTCGCCAATCTTCAACACATCAGGAGCCGCTCCTCTTCCGGGACGAACAGCACCACCCTGCCAGGTCCAGCCATCCTCCGACCAGATTCCGCCTTCACCCGTTCCAAAGGTATAATACTTTCCATCACACAGGGCAATGGTAGAAGGGTCATGAATGAAAGGTTCGCCCACCTGGGCTTCTGCCTCGTAAGCAGAGGAAGACAACAAGGCAACCAAAGCAGCGACATAAAGTTTCTGCTGAGCAGCAACCGGGCTAAAATATCTGAAAAATATATTGTTCTGTTTCATAACTTTCTATATTGATTGCACTACTTCACGTGAATAGACAGGTTTCTGACAGGCTTGCCCTGTCCGTCGATGAATCGGACACAGAAGTCGCTCATACCAGGTCCATTGATTACAGCACCACGAAGAATATTCCTACCTTTCTTCAAGGTAAGCTTCTTAGAAACCACATCATCGCGAACCATTCTTCGGTCGCCTTCGAGCATCACCGCCTCCTCGCCATTGAGCCACCACATGGAAGCACCATTCGAGCCAACAGACAAGCGGACGTCTTTCATCTCCTCAGGGCAATCGATAATGGTAACCGCCCAGAACAAGACACCATACTTGGGTTTCTTAAATGAAGTTGCGAAACGGAAGAGCTTCACATTAAACAGTTTACTGTCCAGCGCATGCCATTTCAGTTTTTCCTTGCCCACCTTTACGACGGCTCCATCCTTAGGAACTGTTTCCATCTGTTTAGGGAAATACTGCGTATGGAATATCTCCTTCAGATAAGAATCTGTAAAAACGACATTGCTCTTGACCGGCATAGAGATGGGCTCCAGGAGCAACCATCTCTGAATAAAGCCAGCCGCATTAGGCATGACAGCCTGCTTGCCGACTGGTCCGAAATAAGGATTGATGTCTGCAGGTAAATTCCTATTTTGGGCATCCGCAGAGGAATGCCCAAAAAGGAATACACATAAACAAAACAATCTAACTATTTTATTGAAAAAGTTGTTCATAGACTATTCATTATTATTGAGGTTCGATAATCTGATAACGGCCACTCAGATGCATGAAGGAGAAGAGACGCAACAGTCCGTCGTAGTAGCCATCGAAGAAGCCTTCTTTATCTGGTTCATGTTTGGCATTCCAGAAATGACTGACGAATTCCCTGCCCTTCACATGATTGCTGACCAATGAAGCCGCAGCCGCTGTAGCAACAAAACCGATAGAATGGCGGAGTGCCTTAGGAGCTGTACCTGCCGGCAGAATATCTTCTACCATCGTTCCATCTACATTATACTGGTCCAGGAAAGAATCAATGCCCTTACTATACAGGAAGTTCTGCAGCGTATTGGCATATTTCTGCTGCCACTCCTTATCCTTGCAAGCCCAGGAATAATCGAGCGCTATGTTCATTGGCACTCGCCATGAATCGTAGCGGAATGCATCACCCAACAACCGACCGGTCTTCATCAGACTGCCATCATAGTTGCAATAGTCCGGGTTCAAGCCCGTCTTCTCATTGATACACTTATGCAGGAACTCACGGCTTTTCTCAGCACACTCCTTCCAGAACTGGGAACGTCCGTCGTTAGCCCATTTCGCCCAAACCTCGTAAAAGGCAGGGAGATGGTAAGAAGGGTCGGTAAACTTCCCGCCCCAATGATCGGGCGTAAAGGTGATGAGCTGATGTTCAAGATTGATGAGCGGAGCTGTGCGGTCCATTCCCGCCTTCTGCATGCTGCAATCCAGAATATGCTGCGCTTCCTTCAGATAGTTGATGCCCGTATCATTGCCCCATCGGTTGGATGCAAAGATGAGCGAAGTTACGAAATAGAGTTCACCATCCGATGCGGCTCCCTGCGCATTTCTCGTTCCATCAGTCTTGCAGCTCCATGCGAAATAGCCCTTATAAGGTCCTTCCTGATGCTGCATGTATTTCTTGCTCCATCGCCAGAGGCAGTCGAAGATGTCCTTCTTGTCAAACTGCACGGCAGCCATCATTCCATACGACATGCCTTCGGTTCTCACATCATTGTTCTTTATATCGCTGACATATCCCATGGAATCGCCCACCTCGAAATAAACCTTGTTTTTACCGTAGAATACATCATTGAACACTTCGTTCACCTTCCTGTCTATATCAGCCTGCTTATAGCCCATCTCGGCAAAGAGATTACGATACTGGTGAGTTTCGAAAGCTCCCTTTTCCCAAGGCAACGCATCGAAGCCCAGCCAGTCAACCTCTACGTCGGCACCACTCTGCAAGGATACGTGGAGAGCATGAACGCCCTGAGGAGCATGAAGCACCTGGGCACGGATATTCTTCCAGCCAGCCGACTTTGGAATCTTCACCTTAGCGATGATATTACCCTTCTTGCCATCGGCTCTGACTACGAGCACACCGCCCTTTGAAGACTTGGCACGAACGGTGATTTCTTCCACCTTCTCATTACCGAAATCCACCTTATTATATATAAGAGCTGTATTCGATTTAGAGAAGAGAGTCTTCCATCCTTCAAAACAGTTGTTTTTATCCAGATAATCAATACCAATACCCTTGCCTTGCAGCGCAGAATAGCGGTCAATCTGAATACGCGAACGAGCCTTCGTCAATCCCACACCTCTTAGCGTAGGTATCACCTTCTCTATCGTTCCGTCGGGATTGAAGTTCAGAGAGTCGATTCGCACCGAGCGGTTCTTGTCGAACTTAGGCGAATAATCATTATGATGATAGAAAAGATACCACTGTCCCTGATATTCTACGATGCTATGATGATTGGTCCAGCACTTCGTAGGCGATTCATCCATGATGATGCCCTTGAACGTGAAAGGTCCCATCGGATGGTCAGCCATGGCATAAGCCAGCGTTTCGGTTCCATCCTTTTCACGTACCCAAGGGAAGGTGAAATAATACTTGCCGTTACGCTCGAAAGCAAATGGTCCTTCCTTGAATCCCTCAGGCAATCCCTCTACCAGTTTGGGTTCCGAGGCAAGTTCCGTCATGTTTGGTTTCAGCTTAGCCATGTGCAAACCTGCTCCCGCCCAGTAGATATAAGCCTGTCCGTCCTTATCTATCAGCACACAAGGATCTATGCCGTGCACACCCTCTATGGGTTTCCACATCGGCATAAACGGTCCTTCGGGCTGGTCGGCAACCGCCACACCTATTCCGAATCCCTTCTCCTCCCCTTTCGGAGCAGCAGGGAAATAGAAGTAATATTTCCCCTCTTTCTCTACACAGTCAGGAGCCCACATCGTATAACTGCCGTCCTGTACCCAAGGTACTTTATCCTGCGAAACGATGACTCCATGATCCTGCCACTCAGTAAGATTAGTGGAAGAGAAAACGTGATAATCTGCCATGCAGAACCATTCCTTCAGTTTCTCGATAGGACTCGGAATATCATGAGAAGGATAAAGATATACCTTCCCGTTGAATACGCGAGCCGTAGGATCAGCAGAATACTGTCCGCTGATAATCGGGTTTTGGGCTGATGCTCCTACCGACATTGTCATCAACATTGCACACATCCATGTTTTCATACGCAAATTTTTATTCAAGTAGTATTATCAGTTGTTTGCAATTAGTGTCACTATTGTTTCCTTTCCGTCATAAACCATCGTTTGTTGATTGCCATCAGGCATTACAAAAATCAGCTGGCGACGCTTTACCATTTTTTTGTAACTACCTTTCCGTGCAGATATAGATAGCTGACGATGGCTGTCATCCCAATTTAATGTATAGGTGACATAGCCTTTGCGCTCACAGTCATAACCGTCACCAGCATCTTCATAGATAGTAAATGTAGCATCCGCACCAGGATACACCTTTATAATATAAGGAGCATCAGGATGTTCATCGGCATATTGCTGTGGAGCGGTCATGGGCACTATAGAACCACCACGCACATACAGTGGCGAATGGTCGATAGGCGCTGGGGCATCAATTGTTTGACCACCTTCTATCCTAATTCCAGTCCAATAGTCATACCATCCCCCTTTTGTTTGCGGCAGATAAACCTGCCTGGAAGCTTTACCATAAGCCATCAGGGGACGTGTCATAGGCGCTACCAGAAAGGCGGGACCGAACATAAATTCGTCTTTAAGATCATATACTGCGCTATCGGCAGCAAAATCAAATGCCAATGCTCGGGTCATCGTATAACCCTCATTACTAACCTTTGCTGCCATTGAATATATATAGGGCAAAAGTGAATAACGCAGTCGGATATGGTTGACGATACTTTCGTAGAATGGTTCACCGGGCTTGCCAAAACGCCATACTTCACGTGGGGTATCAGTACCGTGACTGCGGAGCATTGGCAAGAAAGTGGCATATTGGAACATTCGGGTATAGAGTTCACGATAAGCGGGATCATTACATCCATCGGGATACTCTCCTTTATAAAACCAACGATTCCAACGATCTGGACCTGCAAAGAATGCCCCCACATCAATAGTCCAATATGGACATCCCGTAGCCATAAAGTTGAGTCCTGCAGGTATCATCTGGGCAAAGGTTTTCCATGAAGCGTAGGTATCACCATTCCATGTGATGGTGGCATAACGTTGCTGTCCAGCATAGGAACTTCGTGTTAGATTGACCACTCGTTTACTATCAGTGGTTTGACGCTGATGATTGTAGATTCCCATTGCATGATAAAGAGAATAGGTTTGGCTACGTTCCGCACCCAACACGTCACTCAATGCCTTGGTATTAATCTGCCAACGTTCAAAATGGTTGTCATAACCATAACCAGGATGCACTGGATTGTTCCAATCGCCATCGATGGGTTCCGATGAATCGCACCACCAAGCATCAAAACCATTACTAAAAAACTCCCGATTGGCATAGTCCCAATAGAGCGAACGAGCATCGGCACGATAGGCATCATAAACAGAACTGCCTGGCAAAATCCATCCACGACGATTGAAATCATCATATTGCGGACAGTATTGCGCATTAGGCCAAATAGAAACCATCAACCTACAATTCATTGCATGCAGGCTATCAGCCAACATACGTTTATTGGGATAATACTTCGAATCCATCATCATCCGTCCCCACTGACCTGCTGGCCAATAGTTCCAATCTTGCACTATCATATCAAGAGGTATCCGGCGCTTACGATACTCACCAACTATGTCAAGAAGTTCTTGGGAACTGCAATAGCGTTCTTTCGATTGGGTATAACCAAAGAGATAACGTGGCATCATAGGGCTCTGACCTGTCAACCACCGATAGTCCGCCACTACCGCATCCATGGTCGTTCCCTTCATGAAATAATAATCTATCTGCCTTGCCGCTTCCATCTCTACATAACTACTGTCTGCCACATCATTATAAACCATGGCACAACCAGCATCAAAGAGCAATCCATAGCCTGCGGTAGAGTTGAGCACAGGAACCATTGCCTTAAGATTGTGTTGGCAGAGATACATTTTCTTGCCACGCAGATTCATATAATTCTCCATGTGGGAACCAAGTCCATAGAGGGCTTCGGTGGCGGTCCAGTCGAAATACGTGCGATAGCGGAAGGTGCTGCCGATAGTATCGCGACGCAACACGTCCATCACCGCCACATCGCCATTGGCGGTATGCGCAGTACGGCGGCTTGTTTCATCATAGGTAATTTTCTCTTGCCAGACCTTCTCCGAACTTCGCGGACAGCGAGGATGCTCACGTAGCAGCAGTCGATGGTGCAGGTCGTAATAGCTGACAGCGCCTGTTGCTGCATCAATACAGACCGTCATACTATCGGAGGAGACCGACCACAGGTCATCGCTATAGGTCAAAGGCAATTTCTCTTTCCGATGAGCCACACAGACGTCAGTACCATTACCCGTCAACTGCCCATCGGGCTGATACTGCACACGAACAATATCTGCACGCACAAACTCTACACGCAGTCGTGACAATCCGTCAACCACTTCCAATCCGTTGCTGACAGCCGTAGGCTTTACTGCCTTTATTTTCCTATTAGCAGCTATTGCCAGTGGGACAGCAAGTCCCACCAGCAACATGGTTATTGTTTTCTTAAATTCCATTGAGAACAATACTTAGTTAATTTTTAATTTTACATTGACTTTTTTCAAGTCTTTATCTGCAGAGCTATTACCATAATATACTTCATACTTGCCACCCTTAGTCCGAACGGTATTGGTGGTGGCATCAAAGAGTTCGAAGCTCTTGCTGTCAAGTGTTATTATGGCATTGACGGTTTGACCAGCCTTCACTGCCACACGCTGATAGGCTTTGAGCGACTTCAACGGACCATCTGCATCTGTTGGATCCTTGACATAAACCTGAATAGTCTCTGTACCGTCTTTCTTACCAACATTGTTCACAGGAATTGTCAGCGTGATTTTTCCGTCTTTTCCGAATGAAGTAGCAGAAAGTTGAGCATCGCCTATACGGAAAGAAGTATAGCTTAAACCATAACCGAATGGGAAGAGCGCATCGTTCATATAACGATAGGTTCTGCCCTTCATGCTGTAATCCTTGAAATCAGGCAACTGCTCAGAGTCACGATAGAAAGTGATGGGGAGTTTGCCGCCAGGATTGTATTCGCCAAAAAGTACGCGTGCAACAGCTTCACCACCTTCTTGTCCCGGATACCAGGCCTGTAGGATAGCATCACAACTCTGGGTTTCTGGTGTGAGTGCAATAGCCGAACCTGAGCAGTTTACAAATACCACTTTCTTTCCAGCTGCCTTCAATGCTTTCAGAAAATTGCGTTGTACGGCAGGCAGTTCTATATCTGTGCGGTCTCCACCCTTGAATCCTGGTACATGGATAGGCATTTCCTCACCTTCCAACTGTGGTGAGATGCCACCTACGAAGACAACGGTCTCGCAATCCTTCAACTGCTTGAGCGAAGCCTGATAGTCGATAGGATTCTCGTGCCCGATATTGAACTTCATGTCCGCATTATAATTAGGCATCTCAGCATATCGTATTTCTATCTTATACTCCTTGCCCTTCTCGGCTTGGAACTCGATACGACTCTCGGTAGTGCGCCAGATAGAATGCTCTGCCTTCTTCTCACCATTCAGATAAACCTCATAGTGACCGCAACCAGCCACGTCGAGCAACACCTTGTCAGTCTGCTTAGGACGGAACACGGTTTCATATTTTGCAGAGAAGTCCACCAACTTCACATTAGGAGCAAAAGAGTGCTGACCATAGGTCGTTACCTGCACAGGATTCTTCTCCTGGGTGATGGCAACAGGCTTGCCTTCCATCTTACGGTTGTTCCAGAAAGTACCCTTAAAGCCCATCTTGCCATCCATGCTACACTGGTCGAAGTAAGAATCCAAAGTCTGGTCGTTCACCAGGTCGCACCCTTTAAAGGTAACGACCTGGTTTTTCTTCAAACGACTCTTGATACCATCCAGGATGGTAATTGTCTGTCGTGGGGTACCATTATAGTTTCCCCACATCATCGGTTCGTTATCCACATTTGGTCCGATGAAAGCAATCTTCTTTACCTTTTTATCAAGAGGTAATACCTCATTCTTGTTTTGGAGCAGCGTCATGGTCTGCAGAGCCATATCGAGTGAGAGCTGGCGATGCGCCTTGCTGCAAAGCACCGATACAGGGATCTTCGACCATGATACAATCTTGTTGTCATCCATCTCACCTAAGTCGAAACGACCTTCGAGCAGACGAATCACATGCTTATCAACTTCTTCTTCAGTCAAGGCACCATACTTCACAGCCTCAGGCACTGACTTATATACATAATTATATCCACACTCCACATCCGTACCAGCCAGCACGCCCTTAGCTGCCGCATTTCTGGCATTGCTCGAAACCTTATGGTTCTCCCAGAAATCGGTGACAGCGCCACAGTCAGAAACCACCAGGTATTTGAATCCCCATTCATCTCTCAATATTTGCTGGAGCAAACGGGTACTGCCGCAGCATGGTTCATCATCCCAACGCTGATAGGCACACATCACCTCACGCACCTTGGCATCCTGCACCAGTGATTTGAAGGCAGGCATATAAGTTTCCCAAAGGTCGCGCGGTGTAACATCGGTAATATTGTCTGTATGGCGAGCCCATTCTGGTCCGCTATGGATGGCATAGTGCTTGGCACAAGCCCAGAGCTTGCGGTATTTCGTATCCTCAGGTCCCTGCAGTCCGCGCACCACGGCACATCCCATTCGGGAGGTCAAGTAAGGATCTTCACCATAGGTTTCCTGTCCACGTCCCCAGCGAGGATCACGGAAGATATTCACGTTTGGAGTCCAGACTGAGAGGGCATGGAAACGAGTTACATCTCCCCCCTTCTGCTGCAGTTCATTCCATTTGGCACGCATCTCATCAGATGTTGCATCAAAGACTCTATACACCATTCTGTCGTTAAACGAAGCTGCCATTCCGATAGGTTCCGGAAAGACGGTTACATCTCCCATGTTCGCCACACCATGCAGCGCCTCGCTCCACCACTGGAATCTCTTGATTCCCAATCGTGGAATAGCCGGTGAATCATCCAGCATCAGAGAAGCTTTCTCTTCAAGCGTAAGACGTCCACACAAATCTACCGCTCTCTCATGAGCCGAGAGAGCAGGATTCTGATAAGGCAACTGCTGCGCTGAAACATTACCAGCAAACATGAGGGGAATAAACAGCAAAACTGCATATATAACATTCTTATTCATAATTTTACTTTTAAGCTATTAGTAATTGGATTGTTATTTATCGATGCAAAGGTAAGCAAAAAAGCTGCATTCTACATTATTACATGTATCAAATTCTTTATATTATGTAACAATGCTAGAGAAAAACAAGAACACCTTACAATAAATATAAGAATGAGAGAGTGGGAAAAGTTATTGGTACATGAGACAAAACACGTATGGAAATCTTTCCATAACTTTGCAGATAGAACAGAAGATGAAAATCAATCTAATAATTTAATTAAATATAAACTATGAAGAGATTATCAATCTTAGCATCGATGCTCGCGATGGCGTGCCTGCCGATGATGGCACAGAAAACGGGCAGTAAGGTTCAGGAAAAGCCTGATCCTAATTTTCAAATCTATCTCTGCTTCGGACAGTCGAACATGGAAGGAAATGCGGCTATCGAAGACATCGACCGAACGGGCGTGAACCCGAGATTTCAGGCTATGTATGCCGTGGATGATGAAAAGGCGGGATGGAAGAAGGGACAATGGCACACCGCTGTGCCACCGCAGGCAAGACCCTCTACAGGACTGACGCCTGTTGACTATTTCGGAAGAAAGATGGTGGATAATCTGCCAGACAGCATCAAGGTGGGAACCATCACCGTGGCAGTAGGCGGAGCCAGCATCGACCTCTTCGATAAGCGTACCTATAAGGCTTATCTCAAGAAACAACCCGACTGGATGAAGAACTTTGCATCCCAATACAACGGAAATCCATACGCCCGACTGATAGAACTGGCAAAAATAGCCAAGAAGCAGGGTGTTATCAAGGGCATTCTCCTGCATCAGGGCGAAACCAACAACGGCGATGCCAACTGGCCTAACCGTGTAAAGACAGTTTATAACGACATCTTGAAGGATTTGAATCTGAAGGCAGAAGACGTACCTCTGCTCGTAGGCGAAACCGTACAGAAGGATATGGGCGGAAAATGCTGGGCACATATCGCCATCATTGATGATATTGCCAAGACCATTCCTACAGCCCACGTCATTTCTTCAAAGGGCTGTCCACAACGTGGCGACGGTCTCCACTTCATCGCAGAAAGCTACCGCACCATGGGCAAGCGCTATGCAAACATGATGCTCGCCCTGCAGGGAATCATTCCAGACAGCAACTATCCGCGTGTAGATAAGGATCGCAGAGCTTATGTAAAGCTCCATGCTCCTGAGGCAAAGAAAGTAATCTTCGACATCTGCGGCAAGCAATATGAGATGAAAAAGGATTTGGATGGCGACTGGTACGGCGTGAGCGATCCGCTGGTAGTAGGATTCCACTACTATTTTCTGAATGTAGATGGCGTGCAGGTAGTTGACCCTGCCAGCGAAACCTACTTCGGCTGCTGCCGTGAAGCAGGCGGTCTGGAAGTTCCAGAAGGAGCAGAAGGCAACTACTACCGTCCTCAGCAGGGCGTAGCCCACGGTCAGGTTCGCTCAGTATCTTACTATGCAGCCTCTCAGAAACAGTTCCGCCGCGCCATGGTTTACACCCCTGCCGAATATGAAGCCAACACCACCAAGCGCTATCCTGTGCTCTATCTGCAGCATGGCATGGGCGAAGACGAAACGGGCTGGAGCAAGCAGGGAATGATGCAGCACATCATGGACAACCTGATAGCAGAAGGCAAGGCTGAGCCTATGATTGTGGTCATGGAGAGTGGCGATGTAAAGAAGCCTTTCGTTGCCCGTCCAGGCAAGAATGTAGATGAAGAGCGCAGCCACTATGGAGCTTCTTTCTATGATGTGATTATCAAGGATCTGATTCCGATGGTTGACAAGACATTCCGCACTTATACCGACCGCGAGCATCGTGCGATGGCAGGATTGTCATGGGGCGGATACCAGACATTCAACACCGTATTGCCTCACATGGACAAGTTTTCTGCCCTTGGAACCTTTAGCGGTGCACTCTTTGGCGTGGATGTAAAGACCTGTTTCAATGGAGTTTTTGCCGATGCAGAGAAATACAACAAGAACATTCATTATATGTTTATGGGCTGCGGTTCGGAAGAGAACTTCGGTACCGAGAAGATGGCACAGCAGTTGAAGGAACTGGGCATCAAGCTCGATGTTTATGTATCACCAGGCACTCATCATGAGTGGCTCACCTGGCGCCGTTGCTTCAAGGAATTTGTTCCTCACCTCTTTAAATGGTAAACAAACTATCAGACATAATAAATCCCAGAACTGCTTGGAAGAGCGATTCTGGGATTATTTATACCATTTGTTTAATATTTATATTATATATCTAATTTCCGCAACACTATAATTTAATATTTTTTATAAGCACCTGAGCA
>DAWDQD010000066.1:0-13039 GCA_052349145.1 Segatella copri
ATATAAGTTATTGATTTACAGACGATTAAATGTTAATTTAACGCAGTATTGTTAAAAATGCTCGTAACTTTTATCTGCTTTATCCACAGATGGAGGATAATTTTGTCTTTTTGAATGTTCCATTATCTAATTGCGAGGGTATTCCAAAAAGTCCGACACTGTCGGACTTTTTGAGCACAAAACTTGAAAAGGAAAAAGTCCGACAGTGTTAGACCAATTGAAAACTTCGGGTAAATTGATAATTGCTAAGTTGTCTTTCTCTCATATTGTGGAGATAATGGCTGTTGATGATTCTCTTGCTCGTTACTTCTATGAGCAGGAGTGTATCAAATGTACATGGTCTGTTCGTGAGTTACGTCGCCAGATAAGTACCAATCTCTATGTTCGTGCGGGCATTAGCAGTAATCCTGAAAAGATGTTGTCTCTTCCTGGTATGAAAGGGCATGATTCTAATGAATTGCAGATTCGAGAGCCTTTTACGTTTGAATTCTTGGGATTGAGGGCTCAAGAGGTCGTTACAGAACAGGATATAGAGGATGCTTTGATTACTCATTTGCAAGAATTTATCTTGGAGCTAGGTAAAGGCTTCTGTTTTGAGTCTCGTCAAAAACGTATAGTGATAGATGACGAGTATTATTATCCAGACTTGGTGTTTTATAACCGGTATCTTCACTGTAGCGTCATTCTGGAATTGAAAGATTCGGAGTTCTCGCATGAGAACCTCGGGCAGCTGAATGCTTATGTTTCTTATTATCGAGAAAATGAGATGCAGCCTGGGGACAATCCTCCAATTGGTATTTTGCTCTGTACGAGAAAGGGTAAGAAAATGGTGGAGTATGCCTTGGCTGGTATGGATAACCAATTGTTTGTTTCCACTTATATGCTTCAGTTGCCCGACAAGAAAACATTGGAGGATTTCTTGTTGAAGCAGTTAGATAAAAACAAGTAAGTATAACGATTAGGTTAGGCTTCGGCTGTAGTGATTACAGTCGGGGCTTTTCTGTTTGCCTTATGCTGAAATTTTATCCGAAAAGTTTGGCAGTTACGATAAATAGTCGTAAATTTGCAGCGGTTCTAAAATTTAGTTTTATGCAGACAGTTAATTTACAATATAACGTTCCTGCTGGTTATAGTCTGGAGGAATTTGTGGCTAAGGTTAATTCTTATGTTGCCCGCTTGACAAAGAAATGTCAGGCAGGAGAGGAGTATGAGCCGAATGAAGAAACGAAAGCGGCTATTCGTGAAGCCCAGACTCACTTAGAAGCATATAAGCGAGGTGAAGAATGGGCAAAGAAAGACGTATTTGATAACGTTGATGATTTAATGGCTGATTTAATGAAAGAATGAAACAGATTCTTTATCCAAGTAAGTTTAAGAAAAACTTTAAAATATACTATTATGGCAACAGCAATAAAAGCAATTCCAACCCTGTTTGGTGAAGAGGCTGTGAATTTCAAAAAATGTGCAGATGAGGTGGAACGTAAGTTCAAGGCTCAGCCTGCAATAGATTGGAATAAGAATTCTGGTGTAAAAGCTGCTCGTAAAATGTGGGCAGAAATGATAAAGTAATACAAATACAAGAAAGGAGGAATACAGATGTTATCATACGAAACAATTACTCAAATAATAGAGATATGGAAATGTTAACTATTATATTTGCCCTGGCTAGCGCTATTGGTGCAGGGCTAGTTGTTTGGTCTAAGACGAAAGCTGGTCAGAAGTGGCTTGAAAGTCTTTAGAAAATGAGTAAGTTTGATAATCGTCATGATTATCATATCAATGAGGCTAAACCCCGACTGCCGTTCTGTAGTCGGGGATTTTCTTTTTTGATATGCTGAATGCTGTTCTTATTTGTCTGTTTTAACCTGTTGTGAATTGGTAAAAAGCAGGCTGTTTAATACAGACAGTTAACTGGCAAACCACAGACAGTCAACTGGCGCTTTAGCTGCTAGTGGGCTGCTTGCCTAGAACAGCCATCCCAAATGGCTTTGTTTCGTTTTTATACAAGGCTTACGAAGAAATACTCTTCACTCTTCACCTTTCGCTCGGAATCCCCTCTGTTTATCGGCATTCCGAGAGGTGAAGAGTATTCGGGCACTCTTCACCTACTCTTCACCACTCTTCACCTTTCTTCACCTCTTTGTTTCGGCGGATTTGCGTTTCTTCTTATGCCTCGAAACCTCGTGCCTAGGTGAAGAGTGGTGAAGAGTGGGTGAAGAGTCGCTGATAACTCTTCACCCCTTGAAACGCCCTGTTTATGGGCGTTTCAGGGCATAAGGTGAAGAGTGAAGAGTTTTTGGTCCTTCAGCCCGTACTTAAACCACATGTGAAAGTTCAGTAATTCACCCCCAAGTTGGGGGCGAAATAGAGAATGGGGTTTTTTCGTAGCATTACGTTAGCAGGATTTGACTTTTATTGCTTTTCTTCTGTACTATCTTGTATAAATGCAGAAAAAAATTTGGTGTTTACGAGTTTTTATTGTACTTTTGTATGTGAATAGAGAAACTTCTGATACGAGTCCATAAACCAATATGGAACTGTAAGTAAACAACGATGATAAACATTAAACCTAAGAGTATAATGAAGAAATTGATTTTATTGATGGTTATCGCTCTGATGACCGTTACGAGTATGGTAGTAATGGCAGGTTGTAAGTCTGCCGAAAAGGGAAATTGCCGTATCCATGGTACGATGGAATCGAACCGATGGGATGGCAAGAAGATTTTCCTTGTGCCTATGTTCGGACTGCAGGATGCTGCCCATGTAGACTCTGTTGTCATCAAGGACGGCAAGTTTGAATTTGTTGCCGATACTACTGAGATGAAGGTGATTCGCGTAGATTATCACTATCGTGATGGGGTTCAGGACTTGCTGGTTGTTTCCGAACCGGGTGATATCAAAGTTACGGTCGGTGCCAACAGTATTTCCGGGGGAACACCTCAGAACGATTCTCTTCAGGCTTGGAAAGATCAGATCATGAAGTTTAACAGAGCCTACAACCAGCTTCGTATGCAAGCCCGTCAGGAAGGCTCTGACCAGTTGCTGATGACCAAGGGTAAGGAGATGCAGAACCAGTTGAAGGAATATAACATCGCCTTCCTCAAACGTCAGCCTGCTGGAGTGTTTAAGGATTTTCTTCAGAACATGTATCCTTCTGCCAAGTAGGTTGCCTGCTGTAGAAGATGTTGATAAAAATGGGTATCCGGACTAATCTATTGAGTACATGAAAAAGTTCATTTCTAGATATGGGAAAATGACTCTGGTCGCATTGTTCGGCTTATGCATCTTCCTTTTTTGGTATTGTGGTTATCCACAAGCCTTATGTTACCAAGAGCAGAACCAACTCTTTCTCTGGTCTGCCGACTACTTTTGGCATGACCTGAGTGTGGCAGGTGGTTTGGCTGATTATATCAGTGAGTTCCTGGTACAGTTCTATTATGTTCCAGTTTTGGGTGCTGCCATTCTGGCTTTTCTCTTCGTGGCTTTCCTGTTGCTTACCTATCAGGTAATCAGGAGTTATACAGCCAAACCATTGAAGTGGTATGGAATGCTCATAGCTCTTCTTCCTTCTATCCTGTTGCTGGAAGTGATGGGAGATATCGAAGTGCTCCTGTCTTTTCCGGTAGCTCTGACCTTAGCCCTGCTGTCAACATGGTTGATGAATCTTGCTACCAGAAGATGGGGAGCAAGGATAGCGTGGGCAGATGTACTTCTGATACCCGTCATATTCTGGCTGATTGGAGGCGGGGCAACCTGGCTTTATGTCTTCCTCCGTGTGGCTTCTTTCCTGATACAAGTAAAGAAAGGCAAACTCCCTTCCGTTTCGATTACCTATCTTTTGTCTATTCTCTATCTCCTGGCTATCCAGCTGATTTGCTATAGTACCCTTCTGGTTCAATATCCACTGATGTCTGTGATGACAGGTATCAACTATTATCGCGTGCCTATGCGGTATCCGGGTCAGAAATGGGGATATGACAAGGACCTCTATGCTTTGCTCAAGCTGAACGAACAGGTGCGTAACGGGAAGTGGGAAGATATCATCAATGATGCGCAGGAGAATCAGGTACAGGTGTTCTATACCAGCAACTGTGTAAATCTTGCTCTTGCTCAGACCCGTCAACTTGCCGACCGCATGTTTTCTTTCTATCAGAGTGGGGAAGATGCCTTGCTGGCTCCCCGTACCCGCGATAACATGTCGATGTATCCTACGATGGAAGCCTTTTGGCGTCTGGGTCTTGTGAACTCTTCTCTTCGCTATGCCAGCGATTTGCAGGCTTCCATCCTGAATGGAAAGATGAGTGGCAGATTGATGAAGCGCATTACCGAATGTCAGATTGTGAATGGCAAGTATGCCGTTGCACGTAAGAATATCGATCTCTTGAAACAGTCGCTCTTCTATCATGACTGGGCTGTGAAGATGGAAGCGATGCTGGGCAATGATACGGCTATCAGTCATGATTCTGATTTGGGAAGGGCTAGAAGAATGCGCTTCAAGACGGAGATGATTTATAGTTATGGTGAGATTGACAAGATGATGGGATTGCTCTTCATCAACAATCCGGATAACAAAATGGCGCTCGACTATTTCATGGGGCAGATGCTCTTGAAGGGAGATATCCAGGGATTCATGCGTTATGGAAGTTGGGTACAGCAATATGGTGGCTATATGCAGATGCCTGTGGGTTATCAGGATGCTGTGAAGTGCATACAGAATCAAGGTAATGTGCCGGGTTCGCCATACGCAGAATACGTAAAACGAATGATGAGTAAACAGAAAGGAGGCGAAGAATGAAAAAGATAATTTATGCTTTCATCGCCGTATGGATGGGGATAACCGCATGTACTCCATCGGTTGAGAATCCTACCATGGTGAATCGTAAGCCTAGCATCTATCCTGACTATATTGGGGTGACCATTCCTGCTGATATTGCTCCGATGAACTTCAATATCAAAGGTGATACCGTAGATGTGGTGGATGTCGTAGCAAAAGGAAGCAAGGGCGGAGAACTGCATGTCTGTGGTGAATGGGCTGACTTCGATGTGGAAGACTGGCATCAGCTTACTGAGCAGAACGTCGGTGGCAGCATCTCTTTTACCGTCTGTACCCGTAAGGATGGCAAGTGGAAGCAATATCAGGATTTCCAGATGATGGTGAGTCCTTATCGGTTGGATGATTACGGTTTGACCTATCGCCGTATCGCTCCCGGCTACGAAGTGGGTGGCAACATCGGCATCTATCAGCGCGATATCCATACCTTTGATGAAACGGCTATCATGACAGAAACCGCCTTGCCGGGAAGATGTTTCAATTGCCATACAGCCAATCGTACTGATGCCCGACAACTGACCTGCCAGATACGTGGTGAGGGTGGAGGTACCCTGATTATGAAGGATGGCAAGCAGCAATGGATAGATACCAAGACCGATTCTACCAAGGCTGCCGGAAGCTATGCCTACTGGCATCCGGAAGGTAATTATGTGGCTTATGCTGCCAATGCCGTTCACCAGTGTTTCTTCGTGGGAACTTACAAGCCGATAGAAGTTTATCACGACTTCAGTAATATCGTGATACTGGATACGCGTAACAATCAGCTGGTAACAGACCAGAAACTGATGACTCCCGATTGGCTGGAGATATTCCCTGCTTTCAGTGCAGATGGCAATACCTTATATTATAGTACTTCGAAAGCTTGCCGTGTACCGGCTGAGTATCTGAAAGTGAAGTGCTCGCTGGTAAGTATTCCTTTCGATGCCAGAACGGGGAAGTTTGGAGAAAAAGTGGATACGCTGCTGAATGGTCCGAAGACGAATATGAGTTACGTCTTGGCTCGTCCGTCGTATGATGGAAAATGGCTGATGTATACACAGTGCAGCAGAAGCAATTTCCCTATTGTGCAACCAGATGCTGATCTGTGGATGATGAACCTGAAGACCCGGCAGACTTATCCGCTGACAGCGGTGAACAGTAAGATGAGCGAAAGCTATCATAACTGGAGCAGCAACTCGCATTGGTTTGTCTTCGTCAGCAAGCGTGGTAACGGAAACGATACCCGTCTCTACATCTCGAGTATTGATGATAAGGGTAAGGCAACCAAACCTTTCCTTCTTCCGCAGCGCAATCCGTGGAAATATTATCATGGGCTGTTTGATGCCTATAATGTACCGGATTTCACAAAGACTAAGGTGGAACAGGATATAAAGGAAACCCGCAATCAGATCTTTTCGGATAATCGTCCGAAAGTGACTGTGAGAGAATAAACGAATAAAAATTTAGATTGGAGAATCATGAAGAATTTGATGATAAAAACTTGGAAACCGCTGCTGTCGCTGCTCTTCGGTGTGGCGGTCGTGATATTTTGGGCAGTGCCATTCGTAGGCGGACTCTGCTTTCAGGAACAGTATCAGATGTTTCTCTTTGATACCGGCTATTTCCTGGAGCGCATTGTACTGCCGGGAGGATTGGCTGACTATATCAGTGAGTTTCTGGTACAGTTCTATTATATGCCTGTATTGGGCGGTGCCATCATTGCTTTGCTCTTGATGGGCATACAGGCTGCCGTATGGGGACTGATGAAACAATATGGAGCAAGGCATGATTTCCCGGGTTATCTCCTGAGTTTCCTTCCAAGTATCGCCTTATGGTGTGCCATGGGCGACCAGAATGTGTTGCTCTCTTTTGTCGTTGCACTTTTCGGAGCCTTAGTAATAGGATGGATTCATAACCGATTCCACAACCGGTTAGTAAAGGTGGTGTTCGAACTGGTTAGCACGGCATTGGTTTATTGGTTCCTGGGACCGGTGGTATTCTTTTATGCCGCCCTGATGATAGGTGATACGCTGAAGAATGCCAAGCAGAAGGGAAATGTTTTTTCCGGAATAGGCTATTCAGTCTGCATCCTTGTGCTTACCATAGCCTGGATCCTGCTGACCACGCAGACATTGCAATATCCTTTGTATCGCATCTTTGCCGGACTTAATTATTATCGCTATCCGGGTGCCATATCTCCGTTGCCTTTTGTTGTGATGGTATGGGCAGTAGTGATTCCTTTCCTGGGGATGATTCCGTGCCGCCAGAAATCCTTGCAGAAGTTGCAGCAATCCAAAGTGGTCATAGTGTTGAGCTATGTATTGGTGATTGTGGCTTCATGGTTTGGTATCAAGGCATCTTTTGATGAAATGACCTACGAACTGATAGATTATGATTTTCTGGTTCGCACCGAACAGTGGGATAAGATTATAGAGAAGGCAGAGAAGAAACCGGCAACCACACCGCTCAGTGTTTCGTGTGTGAATCTTGCCTTGAGCCAGAAGGGTATGCTTGCCGATCGCCTTTTCGAGTTCTATCAGAATGGAGGCGAGGGCTTGTTCCCTACCTTTACCCGCGATATGATTTCGCCGGTATCTACTGCAGAAATCTTCTTCCGTCTGGGTATGGTGAATGATGCTGAAAGATATATGTTCGAAGCGCAGGAAGCGATACCGAATTATCGCAAGAGTGCCCGATTGACCCGCAGAATTATAGAGTGCGAAATCATCAACGGCAATTACAAGATAGCAGCCAAGCTGCTCCGCCGCCTGCAGAAGACGCTCTTCTATAGCAACTGGGCGAATCAGACGATGGCGCTGCTAGGTAATGAGAAGGCTATCAACCGACATCCTATCTATGGCAAGCTGCGCAAGTATCGTGAGAAAAAGCAGGACTTCCTCTTCAGCGACCGGGAGATGGACCAGATGCTGGGTTTGCTCTTCCTGAATGATAACCATAACAAGATGGCATACGAATATCTGATGTGCTACGAACTCCTGCAGCGCGATATGGAGAAGTTCATGCAGTATTATCCGCTGGGCAGATTCGTGGGTTACGACCATATTCCACGTACCTTCCAGGAGATTCTCATCGGCAACTGGATGAAGACGCATAGCGATCCGCGTACAATTCCGTATAGTGTGGATGCACAGAACGTGAACAATACGCTCAACTTCATTCAGCTCTATATGCAGAATCCGAAGGATCCTCAACTCAGTCAGCAGCCGTATGTATCCAATGCCTGGTACTATGTGATGGTGCAGGGGGCTGATGAGGCTGCCAGAAAGAAGGAGGGAATGAAAGAGGTTTATTAGAATGTAGAATGATAATACTGGAATGATATGAAAACAATCAAATATCTGTTGTGTGTCCTGTTGGTTGTGATGGGGATGGCTACTCTCGATTCCTGTTGCTATCCTTCACCATGGAGTGAGTCAAAAGAAATCAAACAATTGCCTGAAATCTTCCCTGATTACATCGGGGTTACAGTTCCTGTCAACATCGCTCCGCTTAATTTCAATATGACGGATGACAATGTAGATGAAATGTTAGTGAGTGTGGCAGGATCGAAGACCATCGAGGAAATCTCTTCTTTCGGAAAAGAGTATGCGGACTTTGATGTAGAGGAGTGGCACGACTTCTTGAGAAAAAATAAGGGCGGAAAACTCACCGTTTCTGTGTTTGTGTTGAAAAATGGTGAAAGGTTCAAGTATCAGGACTTCGATATCTATGTAAGCCCCTACGAGTTAAAGGACTGGGGCTTGACTTATCGTCGTATTGCTCCTGGTTATGAGGTGTATGGCAAGTTGGGCATCTATCAGCGCAACTTGAGTAATTTCGAGGAAACGGCAATCCTTGAGAATACCGCAGCGCCGGGTGCCTGTCTCAACTGTCATACGGCAAACAGAACCAATCCCGACCAGTTTACCTTCCATGTGCGTGGCGACCATGGCGCTACCTTGGTTTCGCAGAACGGCAAGCGGGAGTGGCTGAAGGCGAAGAATGATTCCCTAAAGGGTTCGATGGTTTATCCTTACTGGCATCCATCGGGCAAGTATTGCGCCTACAGTACCAATACCACCCATCAGAGTTTCCATGCCGTGAAGGATGAGCGAATTGAAGTCTTCGACCAGGCTTCGGATGTCTTTGTCTATGAACCTGCAACCCATGAACTGATATTGGATTCTCTCCTGATGACGAAAGACCATTACGAGACTTATCCGGTATTCTCGCCTGATGGCAAGACGCTCTACTTCTGCTCTTCTACCGCAGAGCCTATCCCAAGCGGTTACAAGGATATCAAGTATAATATCTGCAAGATAGGTTTCGATGCCGCTACGGGTAAGTTTGGCAACCAGGTGGATACCATCTTCAATGCCCGTGAACTGGGGAAGAGTGCTACCCATCCACGTCCTTCGTATGATGGCAGGTACATCATGTTTACAATGAGTGATTATGGCTGCTTCCCTATCTGGCATAAGGAAGCGGATAACTGGTTGCTGGATTTGAAGACAGGTCAGGCTAAGCCTCTGGCTGCAGCCAATAGTAAGAATACGGACAGTTGGCACAACTGGAGCAAGGATTCACATTGGTTTGTCTTTACATCCCGCCGTGGCGACGGACTCTATACCCGTCTTTACCTTGCCTGCATTGATGATAAGGGCAATGTTAGCAAGCCGTTCCTCTTGCCTCAGCGCAATCCGAAGAAGTACTACGATGAGTTGCTGGATTCCTATAATACCCCAGATTTTACATCCAAGCCTGTAGAACTGGATGCCCGTGCGGCAGGAAATGAAATCATGAGTGATAAGAGAATTCCGACTAAGGTTAAGTAAGTGAAGAGTGAAGAACGAAGAGTGAAGAATTCAAATGTATGTTTATAAAAAACGCTCCTGTTGCAATATGGTAACAGGAGCGTTTTTGTTTTTTATTTGAACTTTTCTGCTTCTTGCTTCATTACATTCTCTATGTCGATGGCATCGAATGGAACGGGGCCGCGGCTTAACTCCGGTATGTTGAAACTCTTCAGGCAATCATCGTAGAAGGTTGGTTCCCTCTGTGGAAGAACAAATGGCTTGTGAGCCTTGCCCTGGTGGTCTACATAGCAGAAGTAAGGCTTGCCGTAAAGTCCGTCGTCACGTTTGCTGGCAAAGACAAACCATCTGCCGGTATGCGACCAGCTGTGGTAGGTATCGCTCTTCTCGCTGTTTACCATGCTGAGGCTATCCACTTTTCCTGTCTGTAAGTCCATCATATAGAGGTCAGCCTCGGGATGCCAGATAGGGAAGGTGCCGTAATCGGCTACCGTAAAGAGACAGTATCTGCCGTCAGGACTTATCTTAGGATGGCAGACTGAACGCTCCTTGTAAAGAGTATCTATATTGGTTCCGAAACTCCCGGTCTTTTCATCGAATGGGATGCGCACCAGCGAATATTTCAATCCCTTCAGATTCGTACTTTCAAGTCCCTTCCTGTCGGCTGCGCAGTAATAAACGTATTTCCCGTCCGGCGAGAAAGTAGGAAATGTCTCCAGATGTGTACTGTCAGAGGTAAGTGGTGAGGAGATGATGCGGTTGTTGTCGAGGTCGGCAACATATACATCGCTCTTCGAATCATATACTTCCAGTCGCTTTTCGGCGTTGGCATGAAAGGCTGGAATGATGATATTGGTAGAGAACGTTACGTATTTGCCCGATGGACTGAAACCGTAATATACACTTGAAGAAATCATGTTGGCGTTCTTCAGGTTCAGCTTGCGCAGCTTGCCATTGCGGTTAAGGATGGCTCCTCCGCCTTCACCTCTTATATATACCATACTGAGGTTGGGGTCCTGGTTGCCAAAAGCATGACAGTTCATACAGCGGTTTTCCTGCAGATTGTGGTCGGCGAGAATCTTCTCCTGCCAATTCTCTATGCAGCGCTGCTTAATCTGTATCTTGTTCCATACTTCGTAATCGGGTTCTATCAGTCGGTAGGTGAGATAAGCATCCAGACTGTCGCCCACTACCTGCCAGGTGAAGGGTTTGAACGCCGTCCATTCTCCCTCATTGCTCTTTGAATATATCTGAACTTTGATATTCTTGCCCACAGCCTTTTGTAGGAAAGTCTTCCAGTCGTTCATATCAAACTTCAGATTCTGGCTGTTGCTGGTGGCAGTAAGAGTGTTGGCTGCATCGTTGGCATCTGCTCCCTCAATCGTGAGTGTGGTTTCGATGTTGGTAAGGTTCTTGTCGCGTATCTCGAAGTTGAGAGGAGCGATATTGACCGGAATCGTTACATCGGCATAGTCAGGATACATGTTGGGCAGATGGTTTACCTGCTCAGCATTCTCGTGAGTCTGGGCACATGAGGCGAGCAGCAGTATGCCCGTCATGGCACAGTATAGGATATTCTTGTATTTCATCTTTCTTCTTTTATAAACAGTTAGCGTCAATTGTTTCCTCAGTTGATGTTCAACTTAGGTACCTCTGCCTTGTCGAAGTAATACCAGTAGGTATCGCTGAATGCCTGGTTGCCCCGTTCTTCATTATACTGATGGAAACGCTGCAGAACATCTTGACGCTTGATATACTTTGCCCATTCTTCCGGCTTAGCCTTGGTTCCCGCCAGATAAATCATGAGAGCCTCCTGATACAGGCGTTCGTAGGAACCGTTTTTCAGTTTGAGATAATAAGTATCATAATCCCGCTTGAAGGTTTCCATGTCTTTCAGGAGAAGATCGCTACAGAGCATGTAGTCGATGGCGATTTTGTTGTTTGGATTACTTTCTGCCAGTTCGCACATGATGGTGTGGCAATTCTCGTTCAGTCGTAGCGTATCCTTCCGGTTGATGAATGGACGCTTTTCGATGTATTGCTGCAGGAGGGCTTTTTCATCGGCTGTTGCTTTTCTGCCAAGTGAGGAGAAGGCACGGTTTGCCCATCTGCTCCATACGAAGGTCTTTTGCAGGATACGGAGATATTTGCGGGTTGCTGCGTAGTCGCCCTTTACCAGATTGATTTCGGCAAGTCGCTTTACCATTCTGATATTCCGGTTGTTCGGAGAGCAGACATTGGCAAGCATTGTGGCACGTTCGCAGAAAGTCATGTCACCCAGAACCCAATACAGTTCGTTAAGGGTCTTGATGGTGAGGGTTGGGGTGTCTGGTCCCAGTTTCTCGAATGTACCCAAGTTGTTGCTCTGGAATCTCAGCAGGTTGTCTGGAAGATATCCGTTTTGCGCCATCACGAGGTTATAGTAGAACTTCATGTATTGGTCTGGATTTTCCGTCTTTTCTACGATGTTGATAACCTTATTATAATTACCGAAGTAATATTCACAGTCTACCGCGAATGTTTTCTCCAAATCCATTTGCGGTTTTACCAGTTTTCCGAACCCCGGATAGGTATAAAGGGTCTGGAAGTCGCAGAAGTAGAGTCGCTTGGACAGCATCAGCAGGAAGAAAGGAATCACGAGGGCAGCCAGGCGATAGTAGGTTCCCACTTTCTTGATGTGGGAAAGACAGCCTGAAAATACCAGCGCTCCGTAAATCCATACTCCATTTCCAAAGAACCAGTGGCATACGAATACGGAAACAATGATGCTGATGGCGGTAACCCAATGCGCTGTTCCCAAACCTGCTGCGGCAGAAGGATTGTCGTCCATCTTCTCTATCTTCTTGAGAAACATTCGGGTGGAAGTGAGCAGCTTGGTGCTGACACGGAACACACTGGCACCACCTGCTATTGCCAGAATGCTGCAAAGCCGGTAGTCGTAGTGAAAACTGAAACATACCAATAGGATCATCATGATGAAGGCTACGATATGTGCCGTCTTTTTCCCTTGGATGTCTGCATCTCTTACTGCGCATTTTACATTATGTCCCGTAATAAGAATACAGAGGGTAAGGATGATAGGACCGGCATAGCGGAAATAATAAAACTGGGTCAGGAAATCGCCAGCCAGACAGGCCAGCCATCCCGGTTTGTCCAGATAGGATTTCAGATAATCCCATGATGACAGAAACAGTTGGTTCTGCTCCTGATAAAACAGATGGTAGGGATAGAAGAATTGGAAGAACACAAAGCATGCGATGGCTCCCAATACATATAAAGAATATATGCCAAAACTAGACTGGCTTGTTTGCTGTTCACTCATTTTTGTCGATTTATATGTTTTTATATCTGTGCATCTTGTTTGTAACTACTCAGCACCCCTATAGAAAACTTCTCGTTAATAAAGCATAAACTT
>DAWDQD010000067.1:0-12716 GCA_052349145.1 Segatella copri
TAATATAAGTTATTGATTTACAGACGATTAAATGTTAATTTAACGCAGTATTGTTAATATGGAAGAGATAATTATGAAGCAGTTGGCAGATATTAAAAAATTTAGTTTGTTGGCTGCAAAGAATGTTTTAGATATAAATGATGTGGTTGCACTGACAGGGCTTTCTAAAAGCTATGTTTATAAACTGACCTGTAGAAAGGAGATACCATATTATAAGCCAAATGGAAAGCTGATTTATTTTGACCGCCAAGATATTGAGGGATGGATGAAGCAAAATAGGGTTATTTCCACTGTTGAGGCAGAGCAAAAAGCATCTAAATACTTGATGCAGAAAGGGGGTAAGGTATGATAATCACAGATTATTATAAGTTTGAGAAAACAGCTTTGCTTTCTGCATCTAGAATGGATTGTGTAGCCTCAACAAAAAGCTATCCAGAGTTTGAGGAAAAGAGAAAAACTAGAGGTAATAAGCAAACTGCAAAGAAAGATGCTAACTTTGTTGGGGCTTTAACTTGCTATTATGGTAATGTTCCAGAAAGATTTGGTAATGATGCTAGAAGAAAGGCTGATAAGTCTGTTTCAATAGGTAGTAAGAACCTTAGTAGTGTTTATGTTCCAGATGTGACTTTGCCTTATGCCTTTGGTGATGTGCAGGGTACAACAGATGCAATATTGTTTGTTTTTGATGATGCCTTTGGGGTTACTGATGGTAGAATAAACAAAGGTGGGGTATTGGAAATGTTTATTTGCAGAGGACAAAGTAAAAATTGCCAAGCCTTATATAACTTGCTTTGTGATGGTGGCTTAGATGATGAAATTGAGGCAATGAGAAGTAAAGCGGTAACAGATTTAGTAACCCCTTTATCTGCATCTGCTGAGGCTGAAAATGGCTAAGTTGTATAGTAAGGTGTTTATAGTTCTATTTTTAGTAACCGCCTATGTTTGATAGTATCAATTTTAAATTAACTAGAAGTGATTATAATGGGGTAGATTTCCTTAGTGAAGTGCCCTGTTATATCACTGATATTTCTGAGCATCATTATAACAATGGTATTGTGATTACAGGCTGTTTGGATAACCTTAAAGTATCTTGCAATGAGTACCAGATTAAAATTAAAGATGGTAGCTTGTGCAAATGGTATTTGGGGGATAATTTGCAGACTATGGGGAGAAAGGACACAGAAAGAGCGGTTGAAAAATTGTCTGACTTGTTGCATCTGCCTATAGGCAAGGCTTTGATAACAAGAATAGATGTTAGTCAGAATTTCATAATGCAGCATCCCCCAAAGGTTTATATGAACCATCTGGGGGCAATGAAGAATGCAGCTAGACTAGAAGAACCCAATAGCCTATATTATAGAAAGCAAGATTGTGGGCTGTGCTTTTATGATAAGGCAAGGGAGCAGAGAGATAAGAAAGAACCATTACCAGAACTCTTTGAAAACAGAAATGTTTTAAGATATGAGCAAAGGTATGAAAGAAGAATTGCAAAACATCTGGGAGTAACAGAGGTTAGAGCGTCTATGCTTTATGATGAGGCTTTCTATATTGATTTGCTAAACAGATGGAGAGATGCCTATACATCTATCCAGAAAATTAATGATGTTCAATTAAATTTTGAAGTAATGAGAAATAAGAAAGATTTGAATAGGATGGGTGTGCTTGCTTTGGTTGAAAATGTAGGTGGTTTGAATGCTATGATGAACCAGATAGCAGAAGCACAGCAACAAGGTAAGCTAAACAAAAAACAAGCCTATGATTTAAGGCAAGCTGTAAAGGATGCCTGTGCCTTAAAAGATGGCTTGGTTGTAGAAAATGAAGCAATAGCAGAACTCAATAAAAAAGTTGTTGAGGCTGTTAGGTTTTATAGATAATTTTGCTTTGGGTTATCTACCTGTTATTTTTCTGTAGGAAATTTATATATATACAGCCCAAGCAAGAGTGAAAAATATTTTTTTATTGTTGCAAAATTAAAATGATTTTAGGTGCTGATTTGGCAATGAATAGTAATGGTGGAAATTAATAGGATATATTTTCTTGTAATGCTTTCTATGTTTTTAACATTAAATTTCTTTGCTTTCCAGATAAATTTGCTACCTTTGCACCAGAAACCCCACTGATAGTGCATTTGCACTGCAATGTTATTTAACCCATCTTGCTATAAGGTGGGGTTTTTTATGCAGTTTAGGTACTACTTTAGGTACTCAGTGCTTTGTTGAGGCTGTTTTGAATGTGGTTTTGCTTTATGTAACTATCTGAAAATAAAAAGGCTACACCATTTCACAATGATGCAGCCTGCAAACTTAAACAACCAATAAAAGAAATAGATTGATCGTTCAATTGTTATATCTGATGAAGAGTAGCTCTTGTTAGAGCTTTGTTTTTTTTCTGTCAGAAATATGTCTTATCTATTTTGAAGACATTGCTGATTAGCGGATGAACAGGAGTTCACGATACTTAGGCAAGGTCCAGAGCTCGTCGGCTACAGTCAACTCCAACTTATCAATCTGATAACGGATTTCCTCCATCTTTGGAGCTACCGTGTCATGATAAGCTATCGCCTTATCGTGCTCATTCTCAATCTTGTTGGCAACCTTGCGGGCATTTACTAACTCCTCAACACCTGTCTCGATAATCTGAGTGCGCTCGGCAATCTTCTTGATGATATTGATGTTGCGGGCTGTCAACTTCTTGCCTTCCTCGTCGCCGAAGATATCAATCATGTTCTCCACATTCTTAGCCAACTGGCTCTGATAGTGAGTAGCCACAGGGATGATGTGGTTCATGCTCAAGTCACCCATTACACGAGCCTCAATCTGAATCTTCTTGGTGTAGGTCTCCCATTTCACCTCATTGCGGGCTTCCAACTCGTTCTTCTTCATGACGCCCATATCCTCGAACATCTTGATAGATGCAGGATCGAGATAACGCTCGAAAATCTTAGGACAGCTCTTCTCGCAGTCCAAACCACGCTTGGCAGCTTCCTCTACCCACTCATCTGAGTAACCATTACCGTCGAAACGGATTGGCTTGCAGGTCTTCAAATCCTGACGAACGATATCGATGATGGCAGATGTCTTGTCCTCACCCTTGGCAATCAACTCATCCACACGCTTCTTGAAGTCGGTCAAAGCCTCGGCTACGGCTGTGTTCAATACAATCATTGCTGATGCACAGTTAGCCTCAGAACCTACGGCACGGAACTCGAAACGGTTACCGGTGAAGGCGAATGGTGATGTACGGTTACGGTCGGTGTTATCAATCATCAACTCTGGAATCTCAGGGATATCCAACTTCATGCCCTGCTTGCCAGCCATGGTGAAGAGATCCTTCTTGTCGGCTTTCTCAATGTGCTCGAGAAGGTCGGTCAGCTGCTTGCCGAGGAATGAAGAGATGATTGCTGGAGGTGCCTCGTTGGCGCCCAGACGATGCGCATTGGTAGCGCTCATGATAGATGCCTTGAGCAAACCGTTGTGCTTGTATACACCCATCAAAGTCTCTGTGATGAAGACCACGAAACGGAGGTTATCCTCTGGTGTCTTGCCAGGACCATGAAGCAGAATGCCGGTATCTGTAGCGAGACTCCAGTTGTTGTGCTTACCGGAACCGTTGATGCCTGCGAATGGCTTCTCATGGAGAAGTACGCGGAAACCGTGATGGCGAGCTACCTTCTTCATCAAGCTCATCAGGAGCATGTTGTGGTCAACGGCAAGGTTGGTCTCCTCGAAGATAGGTGCCAACTCAAACTGGTTTGGTGCTACCTCGTTGTGACGGGTCTTGCAAGGAATACCGAGTTCAAGAGCCTGGATTTCCAAATCCTTCATGAATGCCTGAACACGCTCTGGGATGGCGCCGAAGTAGTGGTCGTCCATCTGCTGGTTCTTGGCTGAATCGTGACCCATCAGGGTGCGGCCTGTCAGCATCAGGTCAGGACGTGCTGCATACAAGCTTTCATCTACCAGGAAGTACTCCTGCTCCCAACCGAGATTAGAAATAACTTTCTTGACATCTGGGTTGAAGTAGTGGCAAACCTCTGTTGCTGCCACGTTTACAGCGTGCAATGAACGGAGCAATGGAGCTTTATAGTCGAGTGCCTCACCTGTGTAAGAGATGAAGACGGTAGGGATACAGAGTGTATCGTCGATGATAAATACAGGAGATGTTGGATCCCATGCAGAATAACCGCGAGCCTCGAAGGTTGAGCGGATACCGCCAGATGGGAAAGATGATGCATCAGGCTCCTGCTGAACGAGCAACTTGCCTGAAAATTCCTCGATCATACCACCCTTGCCATCATGCTCGATGAAGGCATCGTGCTTCTCGGCAGTACCTTCTGTCAATGGCTGGAACCAGTGGGTGTAGTGGGTTACGCCATTCTCGTCAGCCCACTGCTTGATGCCTTTGGCTACGGCGTTGGCGATGTTACGGTCGAGACGTGCTCCGTTGTCAATGACATCTACCAGTTTCTCATAGACATCTGCAGGGAGATACTTGTACATCTTCTGTCGGTTGAATACCTTCTTTCCGAAGAATTCACTTGGTCGCTCGCTAGGAGCGGTTACCTCAACAGGCTTTCTCTTGGAAGCCTCTGAAACAGCTTCAAATCTTAAGTTGCTCATACCTTATATAATTTAAAATTTCTGATTTTCAATGTTTTTATATTCTGTTGGAATGTTTATTTTCCCAGCCATTTGGCAATTCTCTCCATGGCTTCCTTGCAGTCCTCATGCTCGCCGAAGGCGGTGAGTCGGATGTAGCCTTCGCCCGATGGACCGAAGCCGACACCTGGAGTGCAGACTACACTGGCACCATAAAGCATCTCTTCGAAGAATTTCCAGCTTGGCGTGTTGTTTGGCGTCTTCACCCAGAGATAAGGTGCATTCTCGCCGCCATATATTCTCAAGCCGAGTTTCTGGAGTTCGGCTCTCATGAAGTGGGCATTCTCCATATAGTAATTGATGGTTGCCTTCACCTGTTCCTTACCCTCAGGGGTGTAGATGGCTTCGGCAGCACGCTGGCTGATATAGCTTGTACCATTAAACTTGGTGCACTGGCGGCGGTCCCAGATAGGATTCAATGCCACTTCCTCACCTGCCAATGTCTTTGCCTTCAACTCTTTAGGAACGATGGTGTAACCACAACGCACACCGGTGAATCCGGCAGTCTTCGAATAACTGTGGAATTCTATCGCTACCTTTCTGGCTCCACGAATCTCGTAGATAGAATGAGGAATTGATGGGTCGGTGATATATGCCTCGTAGGCTGCATCATAGAGGATGATGCTCTCGTTCTTGATAGCATAGTTTACCCATTTTCTGAGTTCTTCTTTCGAGATGACCGTACCCGTAGGGTTGTTTGGATAACAGAGATAAATCATGTCCACACGGTGATCTGGAATCTGAGGGATGAAGTCATCGCTCTCATCGCAAGGCATGTAGGTTACATTGCTCCACTTGCCGTTCTCGAAGACTCCGGCTCTACCTATCATCACGTTAGAGTCTATATAAACCGGATAAATCGGGTCGGTAACGCCGATGTTGTTATCCCATCTCAAAATCTCCTGGATATTTCCCGTATCGCTCTTGGCTCCATCGTTTACGAATACCTCGTTGGCGTCAAGATGAATGCCACGTGGCAGAAAGTCGTTCTTGATGATAGCCTCGCGGAGGAAGTCGTAGCCTCGTTCCGGACCATAGCCTCTGAAAGAAGCCTGCTCAGCCATCTCGTCTACAGCCTTGTGCATCGCCTTGATGACGGCAGGGCAGAGAGGCTGGGTTACGTCACCGATGCCCAGACTGATTACACGCTGCTTTGGATGTGCAATCTTGTAGGCGTTCACCTTCTTTGCGATGTCGGCAAACAAGTAGTTGTTGGCCAACTTCAGGAAATGTTCATTAACTAATGCCATATTTTGTTTCTCCTTTTATTTGTGGTCATTATCGACCATTTGTTATTTAAGTTTGCTCTTATTTATAATTCAATTTCTCCTTCGAATGAGAAGGCTGCAGGTCCCGTCATGTAAACATGATCATCAGCCTCGCTATATTCTATTTCCAGCGTTCCGCCATCCATCACGATACTGCTTTTTCTGCCAGTACGCTTGGTAAGGGCTGCGGCTACGGCTGTGGCACAGGCTCCTGTTCCGCAAGCCATTGTTATTCCGCTTCCCCTTTCCCAAACTCGTGTCCTTATGGTGTCTGTGTCAGTTACTTGTGCAAATTCTATGTTGCATCTCTGGGGAAATGCCTTGTCTCTTTCCAGGATTTTACCATAGTGGGCGATGTCGATGGTGTCGATGTCATCCACGAAGGTAACGAAATGCGGATTACCCATGCAAACATAGGTGCCTTCAAATTTTCTGCCGTCAGCTTCGAGCACCGAAGGGCCTAAGAATTGCTCGGGATTTTCAAGTTTGGGTTCCAGCATGTCTACTGTTACCGATTCCACAACTTCTTTATTATCCTGAAGATGAAGTTTCAATATCTTGATACCCGAAAGTGTTTCCAGTCGGATGGTGTCCTTTCGGGTCAATCCCTTTTCGTAAAGATACTTACCGATGCATCGGCTTGCATTGCCGCACATCATCGCTTCTGAACCATCGGCGTTGAAGATACGCATCGAATAATCTGCTCTTCTGCCGTCGTGCGGCTTCCCGATGAGAACCAGTCCGTCGCTTCCTATGCCCGTATGATAAGCACTCCAGGCAATGGCCGCCTTCTCTGGGTCAGGGATGTCGTATTGTTGGGTATCTATATAGATGTAGTCGTTACCCGCTCCCTGCATCTTTGTAAAATGAACTGTTTCTTTCATCTGCGTTGTTCTTTATGTTTGAATACTCTTCTTTTATCTCTCATGTCTTATCTCTTTTGAGATTTGACTTTTTGCTAGTCTTTCGAATATTTCGATGACTATTTGTTTGATTTCGGTTGCAAAGGTACGACGATTTGTTGAAGTATGCAAGAAAATAAATACAGAAATCTTGATTATTTTTCGCAATCTTACAATTTGTGTTATAAAAATGCTTTCTGCCTTACAAATTGTAAGGAGAATATGATAAGCCTCGATAAATTTAAAATGTTCGACAAAAAGTGAAAGCGAAATGTTTTTGTTTTCTTTAAAATACTGACAAAATGTATTAATTTTGCAGCCGAAAACGAACATAGTGTAAAAGAAAGGCTTGATTTGGATGGCAACCAATGAAGGTCCGTTTTCGAAAAGAGACAATCAGTAGAAGTATTAACACATTATTAATTATTAAAGGATTATGAAGAAGATTGAGGCAATTATCCGCAAGTCTAGATTCGAGGATGTCAAGAAGGCGCTTTTAGCAGCAGACATCGAGTGGTTCTCTTATTATAATGTAAGAGGTGAGGGTAAAATGCGCCAGGCTCGCATTTACCGTGGTGTGATGTACGATACCAGCAGCATCGAGCGTGTGCTCCTGAACATCGTGGTTCGTGACAAGAACGTGGAACCAACCATCGCCGCCATCCAGGGCGCTGCACAGACCGGTGAAGTAGGAGATGGCAGAATCTTCGTGATTCCTGTACTCGATACGGTAAGAATCAGAACCGGCGAGCGAGGCGACATCGCATTGTATAACGCTGAGAACGAGGAATAATTTAAAATGTTGAATGTTGAATTAGGCATTCTTACTTATCTTTAATAAATATTATTTAGTATTCTAATTTAACTATAAGATATAAGTATGAGCAGTTTATTATTAACTACACTTGATACGGGTAACACAGCGTGGATGATCATGGCAACCATCTTGGTGCTTTTGATGTCAATCCCGGGTATAGCACTTTTTTATGGTGGTTTGGTGCGCCAGAAGAATATCCTCAGCATCCTGATGCAGACGGTTTTCATTGTGGCAGTAGTCAGTCTGATATGGGTAGCCTTCGGTTATTCCTGGGCATTCTCTACAGAATATGCCGATTCGGGCAATCCTCTGGCTTGCGTCATCGGTGGTTTCGATAAATGTTTTCTTCACGGCATTGGCTTGGATGCCATCATGCCAACAGGCATTCCGGAGCTCACCTTTGCAATGTTCCAGTGCATGTTCGCCCTCATTACTCCAGCCCTGATTCTCGGTGCTTTTGCCGAGCGTGTGAAATTCAGCGGTTATGTACTTTTCACCATCCTCTGGGTTATCATCGCTTATCTTCCAATGGCCCACTGGGTATGGGGAGGCGGTTTCCTGCAGGAGATGGGAGCCATCGACTTTGCAGGTGGTACCGTGGTACATATCAATGCCGGTGTAGCCGCTCTGGTCATGGCACTCTGTGTAGGCAAGCGAGATGATTACCGTGCGGGTCATCCTATCACACCTCACAACATCACCTTCGTGTTCATGGGTATGTCATTCCTTTGGTTGGGATGGTTCGGTTTCAATGCCGGTAGCGGATTGGCAGCCGATGGTCTGGCAGCCAACGCCTTCCTTGTAACTCATATCGCCACAGCTGCAGCAGCTACTACCTGGATGCTCATCGACTGGATTGTGAACAAGAAGCCAACTACAGTAGGTGCTTGTACCGGTGCTGTAGCCGGACTGGTAGCCATCACTCCAGCAGCCGGCAGTACCGATATTTTCGGAGCTTTCTGCATCGGTATCATTTCCACGATCGTCTGCTTCTTCATGGTAGCGGTAGTAAAGGAGAAGTTCAAGTATGATGATGCCCTCGATGCCTTTGGTGTTCATGGTATAGGTGGTATCCTAGGTTCTATCCTCACCGGTGTCTTCGCCACTCAGTATGTAACAGGAGCCGAAGGTGTACAGGGTGCCCTCTATGGTGACTGGCATCAGCTTTGGATTCAGGTTGTAGCCACCGTGGTAAGCATCATCTACAGCGTAGTAGTTACCTACATTATCTTCAAGGTAGTAGATAAGAGTGTAGGTGTACGTGTTGACAAGCGAGTAGAAGAGGAAGGTCTCGACATCTACGAGCATGGTGAGAGTGCTTATAGCAACTAATTGCGAAATTCGATTATCAGCATAAAATTTAGGTCAATGGTGTTTCATTTTGAGGAATGAAACACCATTTTTTTATGATAAATCCTCAACTTGCATAATGAAATAGCCACAACTTGCACAATGAAATAGCCACAACTTGCACAATGAAATTACCTCAACTTGCACAATGAAATTGCCTCAACTTGCATAATTTAACGTTTTAAATGCTAGTATTCAGTAACTTTTGGTTATCTTTGCAGCGGTGCTTAAAAAATATGATTATGAAGAAATATAAGGCAAGAATAGCAGATAAAATGTTAAGTCGGAGACTTTTGGGGAGTGGTGCCGTTTTGATACAAGGTCCCAAGTGGTGTGGAAAGACGACAACTGCAGAACAGCAAGCAAAGAGCGTTGTGTATATGGATGATCCTGAATACATGGAGCAGAATGTGGAACTTGCAAATCTTTCTCCCAAAAAGTTGCTTTCAGGAGAAGTGCCTCGTCTTATTGATGAATGGCAATTAGCCCCGCAGCTTTGGGATGCTGCCCGTTTTGAGGTAGATCATAGGGATGAACTAGGGCAATTCATCTTTACTGGTTCTGCAGTCCCTGTTGATACAAGTAAAATTCACCATTCAGGGACTGGTCGATTTGCATGGTTGACAATGAGAACAATGAGTCTTTCTGAATCTGGCGATTCTACAAATGAAGTCAGTCTTGAAGAATTGTTTGCCAATCCCGTAGCAGATGTTTTTGCAACTAATCCTCTCAATATTGATTCTTTGGCATGGTTGATATGTCGGGGTGGTTGGCCAAAGGCAACGATGGTTAGTAAGGAGGTAGCACTTGATATGGCATATAGATATTATGAAGCCGTGGTGCACTCTGACATTTCTCGTGTAGATAATGTGAGCCGTGATCCGGAAAGAGCAAAAAGAATATTGCGTTCTCTAGCAAGAAACCAATGTGCTCAGGTAACGGTAAATACTATCTGTGCTGATTTGGAGAATAATGATGTTGTAGCCACCAATCGCAATACGGTGGCTTCCTATATAGAAGCATTGAAGAAAATTTTCGTATTGGAAGATTCCTTGGCATGGAATCCAAATTTGCGAAGTAAAACGGCTATTCGCACTTCGGATACCCGATATTTTTCTGATCCTTCTATTGGTGTTGCGGCTTTAGGTATAGGTCCAAATGATTTGGTGAATGACCTCAGTACGATGGGTTTGTTCTTTGAATCAATGTGTATCAGAGACTTGCGTGTTTATGCCGATGCTATTGATGGAACTGTGTATCATTATCGTGATGGTAATGGTTTGGAGTGTGATGCTGTAGTTCATTTGCGTAATGGGAATTATGGACTGATAGAAGTTAAATTGGGTGGTGAGAAGAACATCGAAGAAGGAGCAAAGAATCTAAAGCTCTTGGCTTCTAAAATCGATGATACGAAAATGAAATCCCCATCTTTCCTTATGGTTCTGACAGGTACATCTCGTTATGCAGTTCGTAGACCTGATGGTGTGTACGTTGTGCCAATTGGTTGTTTTAAAGATTAATCAAAATACAGAATCTTTGTACTCTAGCACCTTGACTGTATGTTTAGTACGGTCGGGGTGCTATCTTTATATAATAAGGTGTAATCCGTTTTTTTACTGTAATCTCCTGATTCTTCTCCTTTTCTAGTGCTTTTTTATGTTAAATCTATCTGTTGCGTGGTGACAGAATAAAATCTTTTTCTTATATTTGTCAACAAAATAAAGAGTAGACAATTATGACTAATGAATCATTTTCTATAAGATTGCGGGAAGCGCGACAGATGATGGGGCTCAGCATGGATAAACTCGTAGAGCGAACCAACGGAGCCATCACCAAGCAGAGCATCTCCCGATATGAGAAAGGCATCATGCGCCCTAAGCGTGATGCTCTGCAAGCCATAGCCATAGCCCTCAATATCAGCGAGGAATATTTCGAAGGAACCAATCTCAAGATAGATATGCCTATGCTCCGTACCACCTCCAATGGCAAGTTGTCCGAAGACGAGTTGCAAGCCCTTGAAGCAAAACTCTCTTTTTGGGCAGAGCAGTATCTTACGAAGGAGAAAGAAGCGGGATTTCCTACACAGTTCAAGAATCCGATAAAAGGCACCAAGGTATCAACCCTTGAAGATGCCATCCATGCTGCCGACCTTCTTCGTGAAAAGTGGCATTGCGGTGATGGACCTATCGCCAGTATCCTGAGACTCTTGGAAAGAAAAGGTATCATGATACTTGCTGCTAATCTTCCTGAGTATGTCTTCGGAATGAGCACCTGGGCTGATAAGAAGCATCCGCTGATGATTCTCGATTTCAATCCGGAAAAGAGTAGCGTAGAGAAACTTCGTTTCACGGCAGTTCATGAGTTGGCTCATCTGCTTCTCCTCTTCCCAGAAGATAGTCCGCTGAGGCTGGAGAAGCGTTGTGATCTCTTTGCCAGTTATTTCCTTCTTCCTAAATTGGCGCTTATCGAAGAGTTGGGTTCCAAGAAACGTGAGAAGATAACGCTGGAGGAGATGATCGACATCAAGGAACTGTATGGCGCATCTCTAGCCGCTTCCATCATTGCCGCCAGAGATTACGGCATCATCACCACCGAGTATAAACGGGTATGGTATGCCGAGCATATAGAGCCTAATCCTCGAGAAATAGGTAATGGCCACTATGCATTTCCTGAGACATTGGGAAGGGAGAAGAGAGTCAACTCGATAGTAGATTCGTGAATGTTGAACGTCGGTGTAAATGTCAGCATTTGGTGATATTTAAAATAGGAAATACTAATTCTTAATAGTGTTAGATATGAAGCAGAATAATAATGAACAAATCGTCTTCGATATGTTCGAAGAGGTAGAAACCGAAAGCATCGCTGAGGCTCGGAATGCATACACCTATGAAGAAATTGATGGGTGCTATCAGGAGGCGAAAGAGATAGCTGATAAGGCAAGGAACCATCTGAGAGAAATTTTATGATAAGCAAAAAATATATTTATAAAACGAACATTTTTTTAAAATATGAGAATTCTTTTAAAAACTTCACCGAATACTACACCAGTTCCTTTTGATTATCAACAGAAACTGGTTGGTACTATTCATAAATGGATTGGAAACAATTCTATTCATGATACGATTTCATTGTATTCTTTCTCTTGGTTAAATGGAGGAAGAAAAGTGGAGGATGCACTTCAGTTTTCACAGGGTGCAACGATGTTTATTAGCTTTTATGATGAAAGTATCATTAAGGTTATCATCAGTACAATTCTTGAAGATCCTGAGATGTTTTGTGGTATGTTTGTAACTGACATAACTATTGGTGCTGAACCTCAATTTTCAGAGCGGGATTTGTATTATTGTGCTAGTCCGATTTTTATAAAGAGAAAATTGGATGATGGAAGCATTAAACAGTATAATTTCAATCATGCACAGGCAAACCAATATCTTAAGGATACACTTTTGTCAAAGATGAAAGAGGCAGGATTGGAAGAAGATGAAACGTTGGATATTTGTTTTGATCTTTCTTACACCAAAAAGAAGTTGAAGTTGGTTCGTTATCATGGTATTGGCAATAAGGCAAGTCTTTGCCCAGTTGTCATCAAAGGTAAGCCTGAGACGAAACAATTTATATGGAATGTTGGTGTAGGCAACTGTACGGGTATCGGATTTGGAGCAATTTACTAGGGTGTCCAGTTCTCTGTTCTTAAAAACAAGCTGGAAACATCCCTGTTAAT
>DAWDQD010000068.1:0-10963 GCA_052349145.1 Segatella copri
ATACACAAAAGCCCCCGAAACCCAGACCATATCGGTTCTGAATTCCGGGGGCAAATGTACGGCGATTCTGCGACAAAAAACTAGTACGTACCAGTACTGCCGTACTAGTACTACTTGCAAAAAACGGTCATTTAACCTATATATTTATTGATTTTATCTCCAAATTCACCCATAGAAGGCATTGAGATAGCTTCATTGTAGCGGGTTCTGAGCACAGCAGGGTTCATATCCCATAACTGTGAGAATACTTTCCATTGTTTGGTAATATGCAGTTTGATGGATAACTTATAGGCAAGATAACCTTTCTGGTAGCCAGAAAGATTGACAGGCTGGAAGTTTTCATCCAAAATCCCATACTCATACAAACTCTTCAGAATCTGTTGTGCTTTTTCACCTTTCAATTCTTTAGGAATATTACGTTTATGAGGTAAGAATAACTTGGTTATGCCAGATGCTTTCTTTTTATTTCCTTTGTCCTCTTCATCATCATCTTCAAAGTCAGCTTCCGTCACATCGGAATTAGAAAAATCATCTCCCTTATACCTCTCTCTTGCGGCATCATGCGAAGGATTGAAGTTCACGACATTGCCAAGATTCACACCTCCCACATGGATATCTCCATTAAAATTTAGTATGCAACTGACTTTCATGATTCAAAAAGACTTATAAGGTTATCAATACTTGTAGTACCCTCAAACACGCGAACGCCTTTCAGGTTAACTACGATATCAACACTCATACTGATGATTCCCAACACAGCCAGGGCAATCTTCAGTTTTACGATAAGTTTAATCATATATCTTCACCTTTTAAGATAGACTAAATTTACTTCCTCAATCTTGGAAGAAGAGGTGGCCCCTGAAAGTTTTCCAGGGTGAATCCTTACTTCGGAGACATTGAGCTGCAGAGCAGTATGAGGAATGTCTCCCCTAAATTTCATGTTGTATCTTTCATTTTTACACTGGTTAAGTTGTTGTTATTTATAAGAACTTATTACTCTCTACTGGTGTCAGACGACATAATCTCTTCTGCCCAGTTATATTTATTTTATTCCTTGCGTTACGAATTTACGCAAATCAATTTTCTTCTTATTCAGGTCTTTAACCACTTCTGCCCCTGCCCCAAAGATTTCTTCATATTGTCTTTTCAGATTTTTTATGAGTGCAAGTCTTTCGTCTCTATCTGTGATATGTTTTTTAGATTTGTAGTTGTCGACAGCCTCATATTCAACATGAAGATAATGACCTATAATGTGGCAAAATTTTGCAATGGTATCAAACTTTATTTTAGAATCGAAATTTAGGAACTTTCGAATCGTATCATAAGAGACATGAAACTCCTTCACGATTGATTTTCGAGGAGAAATATCCTCACCAATCATGATACTGAGAAGAGATCCAATCCTCTCTATATATGATAATCTCACCAATCTAACAGCCGGAGATTCTGAATTTTCTATTTCTTTTGCTTCTTCAACCATTGCTAATTTTATTTTGTTCGTGTAAAATTAACAATAATCGTTGGAACCCGCAAGCGTTTTACGTCCCCTTAGGACGTAAAAAGAGTACTACTTTTTTAATGATTCTCAGAAAAGTATACAAAAAAAGGGAAAAAGTGAGCAATTTACGTTACTCGCCTTCTTCCCCTTACTTTTACAAATTTACGGTAGGTGCATCGCTCTGCACAATCCTTATTTCGTCACTGCATCATACAATGCCTGATAGTCTGTGACAACATCATAAATGTAACCATTCTCGCTGATGGCAGCAAAATGCTTGCGGGCACACGCTATCTTGCTTCCCTCGATACCGCGTAGATGTGAACCCTGGAGATCATTACCCTTGGTTTCTGCCACAAAATACACATGCTTCACGCTGCCTTCACGGAATGCCACAGCCCAGTCGGGATTGTATTTGCCCATAGGCGTGTTGATGTAGAAACCACGAGGCAGTTTGGTATAAACTACCACGTCATCTTCACGTTCCAGAGACTCGGCAAAGTTCTTTTCTACACCCATGCTGTCGAGCACTACCAGGTCGTAGAGCGATTTCTTTGACTCAATGGCATTGATGCCCAACTTGCCTCGCAGAGCATCCACCGTAAAGATGTCGGTAGAGAACTCATCATTCAGCTTCTCGTATGTAATACTCTGGATAACAGCAAGAGCCTTGCAGTCGTTGATAATCAGACCGGTCTTGATGATAAATTCCTCAGGATTCATCTTGAACATGCTGAATGTTTCAGGCTTGATACCCTTCAGAATTTCCACGATGGTCTTTCTTGTCAACCCTGTAGCAGTTACCAGCTGACCTATCAGGTCGTATGTCACTTCCTTGCCCACTGCTTCCGTTACATGGATGGTCCGGACATCGCCCTGATTCATGGCCACGCCCGCTTCAAGCGACTCCTTGTCTCTGATTTCATCCATCGAACCGCCTTCTACCACTATGCGGATTTCCGTAACCCTCAACTTTTCATCAAGTTCCTCGATGGCTTTCTTCACAAGACCAGAAGTTTCAAAGCTTACCTGATAGTAGGTGCGGCGGTTGATGCGCTTCCAGAGATTCTGGAACTCCTTCTTGGCAAAATTGTCCTTCTGCAACTTGGCAAGCTTAGGCTTTCTTCCATTCTCCGGTCTTACAGCCGCAGGATCAAAGACGGTATCGAGGGCTGCTATAATGCCCTCCCTCCAATCGTTAGCCTTCTCAAAATCAAGCCTGTCATTGCGCTTATCCTCAAAATACTGAGCAGTCAAAGCACCGTTATCATCCACATAATCTTTACGGATGAGGGCATTATAGATAACTCTTGCCTGATTGATATCAAACTTGCCATTGGTTCCATCTGCCATCGTATATGACCTGCCCTCGAAAAGATGGGCGGTGATAACGATTGGTCGGTCGGCACAGGCTTCAGCCATTTCCGTCTGCAGTTTCTTTGCGAAATCATCATAGCTCTCGCTGGCTATCACGGTGAGGATATTGGTATCAAACACATGGTCGCCCAATACATCTGCATCCTGGCGTTCACCCTTCTGATTCACGCAAAGGCGCATTCCTCGTCCCACTTCCTGGCGTTTCTTGGTCTCATTGTCCGAGTTCTTCAAGGTGCAGATCTGGAACACGTTAGGGTTGTCCCAACCTTCCTTCAAGGCGGAGTGCGAGAAGATGAAGCGCACTGGCTCGCTGAGCGAAAGCAGACGCTCCTTATCCTTCATGATCAGGTCGAAGGCACGCTCTTCGTTCTCGCCCTGCCTTTCCTTCGATTCCACCGCCTTGCCCTTCTTATCCATGGAGAAGTAGCCCTGATGCACCTTGGATACCGCATTGCGAGGGTCTGAAAGATAGCGCAGATAGGCTTCATCCGTAAACGATGGCAGCATTTCTGAAAGCACTCGGTTATATTCTTCCTCAAACATCTTGGCAAACTTACCCTTACTATCCTCACCTTCATAGAGGCGATAGCTATCCACATGGTCGATGAAGAACAGACTGAGCACCTTGATATGCTGGCTGAACAGCTGGCGTTCACGCTCCAGATGGGTGCGGATGGTTTCACGAATCTGAATACGACGGATATAGTCTTCGTTCACGCTGCCCACGGCATCGCCCTCATGGAGAGTCAAGCCGTTGAGGAAGCGGACGATCCCCTGCCTGCCGTCTATGCGTTCTACGATGAAGTTGTTGTCATACTCAGCCAGTCCCCCACTCTGCTCCTTCAGGTTGAAGCGCTCATCCACGAGTTTGCTTACCTGCTTCGTTCCGGTCTGCGTCTTGATATCAAAGCTGATGCGCGCCTGCGGATTTCCCTTGCCGATGACGATTTCTTCCAGATAGACATAGCCGTTGGTAGCGGTACTGCCTACCTGTCTGATACCCTTCACCTCAATCTTCTTCACCAGTTTCTGGTTGTAGGCATCGATGGCATCCAGCTTATACACCATATTATATATATCACCCTTGCGGTGGGTGGCGCTATACAGAAGGGTAAAAAGCGGCTTGAACATGGCTATACCCTTACGGGTCTTGTTCTTCTTGTCCACACCCAGCACCGACTGAGGTTCATCGATAATCATGATAGGATGGGTCTGTGCCAGCACGTCGATAGGACGGCGGGAACCGAACTCATCACGTCGTTCGAAGATGATGCGGGCTGCCTTATCAGGACGTGCGCCCTTACTCTTCTCCTCATTCATAGATGCGTTGAATGCCTGGGTATTGATAATCATCACGTGCATGCCTGCATCGCTGGCAAAGGCATCTATCTTACTGAGCTGCTTGGAGTTATACATAAAGTATTGCATGCGCTTGCCGTATTCCTGGGCAAAATGCTCCTGCATGCTCTCAAAACTCTTCAATACGCCTTCTCGGATGGCGATGCTTGGCACTACCACCACAAACTTGGTCCAGCCATAGCGGGCATTCAGTTCATACATGGTCTTGATGTAGGTATAGGTTTTACCCGTACCCGTCTCCATTTCGATGGTGAGGGCGGTACCTACGCCTTGCAGCTGCTGCAGGTGTTCTACAGGTTTCAGTCCCTGTTCTGTCTGTATGGCTCTTACATTCTCGCAGACGGCTTCCGGTGCGAGGATGACGTTCTTGTTACCAAAGCCTTTTACTACAAAGAGGTCTTGATGAACTCCCTGGTCCACGATATGGTCGCTCTGTCCGTCGCTTTTGGGCTGACCGGTAAAGGCATTAGCCACCGCCAGCGCCGCTTCGGTTTGGAAGCGTTGATGTTTATATCTGAGTTTCATAGGCTTAAATCACTCTAATATTCTTCACTACTTCCTGGTCGCTCCAATCCAGCTTCTGCTTGAAGGTCTCGTAGATATTAATCTTGTCGGCATCCTGAGCAAAGCAACTGTCACGGAAAATGACACGCAAAGGCATCTTTTCTGCCATGGCTTTTACTACGTCTTCTGATACGTTCTCGGCAAAGCAGGCCACCAGGTCGCCGTCGTTCACGGTATAGATGGTCTTGCCATCCACCACTTCCTGGGTCATAGGCAGAGAGAGCTGAACGCCCCAGTCGAGCATGCATCCAAAGAGCAGGTCGAGGTCGTTTCGGTCGGTCTTGATGTTGTTCAGGAACAGATCGAGCTGGTCTTGCTTGAATTCCTTTGGAGAACGATTTACATCCTCGTAATTGCCTTCGTCGAGACGGAAGACACGGAAGCCGGTATCGAGGTCGGCAGTGGTAAGAGGAGATTCCTCCTTGATTTTCTTGCCGGCTCTTCTTATTCTTTCCTTGGCGATGTCCGGGATGGTGTTATAACCAGCCTTTTTTGCCTCACTATCCTCCGGAGTTTCTTCTGGAAGCTGAACCATGATATATTGACGATTTCCTCCATCTTCAGCATTGAGCTGCATCACGGCGTGGGCGGTGGTACCAGAACCGGAGAAGAAGTCAAGGATGATGGAATCCTTATCTGAATATAGTTGCAAACAACGTTCTATTAATGTTACAGGCTTTGGATAATCAAAATATTTCTTTCCATCAAAGAGTTTCGCCAACTTTTGTGTTGCACCCTGAGAGTGATCTACTTCTGTATGCTTCCAAATTGTCATAGGAGTAATACCTGCCTTCCTCAATTCGGATAAGAAGCGCTTAATACGTGGTGTATTATCACCATTAGGACCAAACCAAATTCTATTATCTTCGAGTCTCTCGCGAAAAGCTTTTCGCGAGAGCCTCCAGCTGCGCCCAGCTGGAGGCTCTACGTTACGCCCCGAAGGGGTCGTAATTGTGTAGATATTCTCCTGAACTGGTGGACCTACAGATATATCGCTGGATGACCAAACACCACGTGGGTCATTGTCTGGATTAGAATATCTATCATTTGCCTCGTCACTTCTGCCAATACCATGACAAACAGCTTTACTTATATCATTTGCATAACATAAAATATAATCATGAGAGGGCGAGAAATGCTTCATTAAATTGATAGGCGAAAATGCTCTTTCCCAAACAACTTGTGCAAGGAAATTATTACATCCAAACACTTCATCACACAAATTCTTTAGATTCTTCTGCTCATTATCATCAATCGAGATAAAAATCACACCATCCTCAGTCAGCAGCGTTCTCGCCACCATCAATCTCGAATACATCATAGAGCACCAATCCGAATGAAAACGTCCATTCGAATCCATGTTCTTGATATATTTATTACCCAATTCATCTACTGAACCCGAAGCCTCAGCATACTCATCAGCAGACATCGCAAAATCATCATGATAAACAAAGTCATTACCCGTATTGTAAGGCGGATCAATATAGATCATCTTTACCTTACCCAGATAAGACTTTTGGAGAAGTTTAAGCACTTTGAGGTTATCACCCTCAATATAAAGGTTTTGGGTGTTGTCCCAATCCACACTATCCTCCTTTACGGGACGCAGTGTCTTCTTAATAGGCTCCAAAACTTCGGCACGAGCTGCCTGCTTGCCAACCCAGTTGAACTCGTATGCCTCAGGAGCATCTTCCACTGCGTTGTCACCAAGAAGCTGGCGAAGTACGTCAAAATTAATTACACGTTTTACCCCCCCGTACCAGGGGCGGCTACCTCCGTAAAGCACGAAGGCGCAATCTGATAAAGCGCATCCAGATTCAGCTGCGCTCCATCTGCCGACTGCAATTCCATTCTATTGGGTCTATCCATATTATCTATATTTTATAAATTATTCTTCATTTCTTTTTCCCATTCCGCAACCTTCTTCTTCAACGCCCGAGCCTCGTTGTTCAGCTCCAGCTGCCGGTTAAACTGCTTTTCAGTCCGAACCCGCTTCTGCAAGGCTGCAATCTCTTTCCTGCCCTTCTGTATCAAGGACTCCAGCTCCACCATGCGCTTGGTTTCCTCGCTACGGCTCGTGCCATAGCCGGAAATCACGCCTGCCATATTTTCATAGATGGCATCCATCGTAAGCCCCTGGATAGGCAAAGATAAATCTGCCTCACGGAGCCATTCCGAAGCGAAAGACTTCACTATCCTGAAGGTTCCAGCTGCAGCATCCAGCCATTCCTTATAGTTGAGCAGCAGCTTATACTGCCCCTCATATTCCAGAACAAACACCACGTGGCGAGGCATGTTCCTATCGATGAAGAGGAAGACATCATCCGGACAATCCTGCGACTTCAGCTGCGCAGAAAAGACCACAATCTCGTGAACCTCCTTGCCATCTGCCACATTGAGAGTGGAAGGCGCCAGCTTATAGAGCCACTTGATGGCCACCACATCATCTACAAAGTGCTGCTTCATCTTCGCATTCACTTCCAGATGCCTGTAGAAAGCGTTCTTGGGAACAGGCTTGCTAACAAACGTGGTTGAAGGATAATGTAAATCTATCATCTTTATCTGATAATTAAGAATGTTATTAACTCAAAGTCATCCAGCCCCTTGGCATCTCCCAGCAAGGCACTCGTCTCGCCCATGGAGAACAGGCTGTCGATATCCGACTCTTCCTTCACAGAAATGATGCTGTCAACCGCTTTCGCCAACATATCACTATAATGACTCATCTGTCGGCCGTCAGCCGTTTCCCGGTTGATGATGGCACATAACTCCTTATCCGGCTGGCTCTTGCCTCGGCAAACGTGGCGCATCACATCGAGCAGTTTCTTAGGCTGCAGGTGGTCGCAGATGACGGAGCCATCTTCACCCAGATACACCATATAGAACGGATGCAGCAGGTTCTTCCTGTCGATATTGATATTCCTGTTCCTATTCTTCAGGATGAAGATAACGCCCGGCTTGGCATTCTCCGAACTGGCCACCACCGCATTCATTCCAAACGGCGAGTGCTCTACATTCGGATTTTCCTTAACGTATGCCAGCAGGTCGAGGCGGAATTCATTCAAGCCCAAATCCATGATGTTGATGCCAGTATCCATATCCTCTATGTCTATCACCTCTTCCTGAAGCTTCCTGAGCTGGTTCTTGCGGTATTCCAGGTCGCCCTTCTCGTTCTGCGACAACAGATTGTCATCGCCCGTACTGGTGAGGACGGTGGCCTTCATACGGCTCTCCACACGGCCTTTCAGTTCGATATACTGGTCCAGTTCCATATCCGGCCAATAGTTAACCAGCTGGATGACATCGTTTCTGCTGCCGATACGGTCCACACGGCCGAAGCGCTGGATGATGCGCACTGGATTCCAATGGATATCATAGTTGATGAGGAAATCACAATCCTGCAGGTTCTGCCCCTCGGAAATGCAGTCGGTGGCAATGAGCACATCAATCTCCTCGGTGGCATTCGGGAAGAGAGCAGCCCGGTCTTTCGATACGGGCGAGAAATAGGTCAGCACATTATTGAAACTCATCGGAAACTTCGGTATGGTGCATTTGCCATCCGTAGAACCCGTGATAAGCGCCACATTCAACCCACAATCCGCCTTGATGCGTGCCGCCAGCTGGTCGTACAGATAGTTGGCGGTATCAGCAAAGGCTGTAAAGATAATCACCTTCCTGTTGCCCGGATTGATGGGATGCTCAAACTTGTGCTTCAAATCTTCGATGAGCATCTGCAGCTTGGAGTCGTGCTCGGGAGAAATATCCTGGAGCATGATCTGAAGCAGGGCAAGATTCTCCTGGTCGCTGCGAAGATCACGTGACCAGCGAATCACATCAATATCCCGGAGATTGATTTTGGAATTTCTGCCCACAAATGGGTCGTTATCGCTATCTGTGCTATCCAAATCATCCGTAAACTCGGTAACATCCACAGAACCGCTGCGCCCGTTGCTTTCAATGGTATTCAGCGTTTCGTCTATATATTCCTGGATGCGCTGCAAGGTAAGACGGAAGGAGTTGACGCTGCTCTCCAGACGTTTGAGCAAGTTGGTGGCCATCAGCTTGCGGAGACCTTTCTCTCGCCCGTCGATAGAGATACCCGAGCCTTCCATATTGATTTCATAATCCTCCTTCACGCTATCAAAGATATAGAGTGACGGCGTATAGATGCTCAGATTCAGCCTGTTCAGCTGTTCAGCAATCTCGCTGAAAGAGATGCTATCGCTCAAATCCGTCAACTTTGGGCGGCGGGATATAGGAGCCAATCTTTTAGGGAACTTACCGATATCCTTCGTATCGTAGTATTTCACGATGTGGCTTCGGCTTCGGGCAATGGTAACCGCATCCAGCAATTCAAAGAAATCGAAGTTCAGTTCTTCAAGCAGGCGTTGCGTGGTGCGCTCTTTGGGCTGCAACTTGGTCCATCGGTTATATGCCAACTGTGCAGAGCGGAACACATCATCTATGCTGCGGTCGATGTCAAGAACCTCGTTGATTTGCTCAGCATGACCTTCGTATGCCAGTTGCAACTGGTTCTTCAGGTCGTTGAAGCGGTTGTTGACAGGAGTAGCACTCAGCATCAGGACTTTTGTCTTGATTCCTGCTCTAATTACCTTGTTCATCAGTCGCTGATAGCGGTTTTCCTTCTTCTTACCATCATCTACGATATCCAGGTTGTCAGCCTCATCATCCTCGTCATCCACATTACCGCCATTGCGGAAATTGTGGCTTTCGTCTATGACTATCAGGTCGTAGTTACCCCAGTTGATTCGTTCAAGATCAATTCCGTTTGACATACCTCTATCTCGGCTTAAATCGCTGTGAAACAGGATATCATAGCGAAGGCGGTCGGCCGCCAAAGGGTTGTTTTTGTAATTAGTCTTGAAGGTGCTCCAGTTGTCATAGAGCTTCTTAGGGCATAATACGAGCACCGACTTGTTGCGGTTTTCGTAATACTTGATGACGCTCAGCGCTGTGAAGGTTTTACCCAGACCCACAGAATCGGCAAGGATGCAGTCGTTGTATTTTTCGAGTTTATTGATGATAGCCAGGGCTGCATCCTTTTGGAAATTATAAAGTTTTTTCCAAATCACGCTTTCCCGGAAGCCGGTCTTCTCGTTAGGAAGAACATCCTCGTTGATATCATCGAGAAACTCGCTGAAGATATTATATAGCGTGATGAAGTAGATAAACTCGGGTGAATTTTCCTGATAAACGGTTTCAATGTATTCCAGCACCTTGGCAGTTACATCTTCAAACTTATCGCCATTCTTCCACTGTTCATTGAATACGTTCAGATACTGCTCGGCGAAAGGTGAGGGCATCACATTGATCATGGAATATAAGCTATTCCCCCGCTCGCATCCCAATTCTGTGGTGGTAAACTCATTGAAGGGTGCATAGACATAAGGGGCAGTGCCGTTTACGTGAATAAAGCCGACCATCGACTCCTGTGACACATTTGATTTGAACTTCACCTTGCGTCTTATCCAGTTGGCGCATTCCTTGGCGATGGCTTTCTGCTCCAGTTTGTTACGGAGTTTGATTTCGAAGTCGGAGCCATAAAGATTGCGCTCACGGTTGAGTTTTGGAATGAAGAACTCACGCTTCTCCTTCTTCACCTTATCCTTGATGAAAGTAGGCGAAGTGAAGATAAAACGCAACTCATCAACGTTCTCCAGTTCTTCCTTCAATGCTTCGAAAGCATAGATGGAAAAAGAGGCTGCAGCTATTGACACACGAGATCCTTCAGATAATTTGGACTTCAAATCATCTACTACCCGTTCTGACACGTTGTTTATAACCTTAATCAATTCCATAAGTTTCACCTAATAATCAGATAGTTACGCTACAAAAAGTGCATTTCCAATACACTTACTCCTTCAAAAGTACAACAATATTTCGAAACATGCAAGAAAATCAGGGAAAAAGTTTTGGAAAAAGTTACTGGCAAAGGGAGAATGTTTATAAGTGCGCGAAAATATAAGAAAGATGAAACGGTATCCGATTATTCGGATTCTTTTGTATCTTCGCGAAATAGAATCAAAAGAAAAGAATTATGAAGAAAGTATCAAATGACACCATCCGTATTCAGTATTCAGTTATTCAGTTTTTTTTTAAACCCTTACATGGATAAAGGGTTTGAAAACCCGGAAGAAAGGGATT
>DAWDQD010000069.1:0-10633 GCA_052349145.1 Segatella copri
TAGAGCACAACCTTGCCAAGGTTGGGGTCGCGGGTCCGAGTCCCGTTTTCCGCTCGATCATTTTTGTATTAAACCAAGATAGGTTTAAGTTTAGGGCCCAAGTGGCGGAATTGGTAGACGCGCACGTTTCAGGTGCGTGTGTTTCACAACGTGCAGGTTCGAGTCCTGTCTTGGGCACAATGTTTAAATTAGCTTAGTGTTGGAGAGGTGGCGGAATTGGTAGACGCGCTACTTTGAGGGGGTAGTGACAATTGTGTCGTGGGAGTTCGAGTCTCCTCCTCTTCACTGGTATTGTTATCTTACAAGCGGAAATAGCTCAGTTGGTAGAGCACAACCTTGCCAAGGTTGGGGTCGCGGGTCCGAGTCCCGTTTTCCGCTCTTTTTTTTGAACTCGAGAAACATACCCATTTATGAATTTATATTTAAGATATTTTGATCAGGAGACATTAGTTACTAGTGTTGATGATGCTATTGGTTTTTTAAAGAGTATTCCTGAGATTGAGATGGATGCGGAGCTAGAGGCAGATGTTCGTGAATATGCCGCTAGCGATTTGACGTATCCAAAAAGATATAAGGTACGCCCACGTGTTTATTTTATTGTGATAAAGACTACGGCGCAAACTATGCAGGATTTTAAGGATAAGAAAGCATTGCGTACTCCTACTCCTGCAGAGAGAATGGAGAATCCTGTTGTTGCCAGTTTGGCTCAAGAGGCTCCAGGCTGGTATGAAGGATCACTTGATTTCAAGCGTGTTGTGATGGTACCGGCTACAGGAAAGTTTGAGTACCGTGATACTCATTTCGTTGCGGATGTTAAAGCTGAATCAGGTTTGGATTGTTACAATCGCATCGTAGATTATCTGCGCGATTGTGTAGATTCACGCAGCCAGTTCCCATCTGCAAAAGGTAAAAATTTCCATTTCCGCTATCTGGGAATGTGGAAATAAAATATTCAGAAATTTAAAAGATTCGTGTCATGAACAAGGTTATGCTAATTGGTAATGTAGGTAAAGATCCTGATATTCATTATTTCGAAGCAGATCAGTCAGTAGCTCAGGTCTCTCTCGCAACTACAGAGAAAGGATATACTTTGCCTAATGGTACCCAAGTGCCAGACCATACAGATTGGCACAATCTTGTTTTTTATCGTGGGCTTGCAAAGGTAGTAGAGAAGTATGTGCATAAGGGTGACCGCCTTTATGTGGAAGGAAGAATCCGCTACCGCTCCTATGATGACAAGCAGGGTAGAAGACAATATATTACAGAAATCTATGTAGATAATATGGAGATGTTGAGTACTCGCCCTGCTACTAAAGAACAATAATTATTAATTTTTAGCTCAGAAATTGGATATATCCACCATAACTGATGCCTTCGGTGATGTGATGCTGATGCAGCCTTCCGCCGGGGTTATTGTAGCTGCTGTACTTGCAGCTATATTGTTAGGCATGTCTGCTTTTGCCAGTGGTTCCGAAATTGCTTTTTTCAGTTTATCACCAACTGATGTTGCGGAACTTGAGGATGAAAAGACTGATGCCGATAAGAAAATACAGATGTTGCGTGATGATTCTGAACGTACGTTGGCTACCATTTTGATAACCAATAATTTTGTGAATGTCACAATCATCATGCTCCTTAATTATGTATTCGCAGGAATCGTAGAGTTTGGTCCTAAAGCTTATTGGCTTCAGTTCCTGATTATTACGGTTATTCTTACTTTCTTGCTTTTGCTTTTTGGTGAGATTATGCCGAAAGTGTATGCCCGCCAGGATCCTCTGAAGTTCTGTCGCCGGTGCGTAGGGGGAATTCTGTTTGCCAGAAAGTTGTTTTGGCCTTTAGAAACGATCTTGCTGAAAAGTGGAATTCTTGCAGAAAAGATTATACAGAAGGAAAATCATGTGCTGAGTGTTGATGACTTGGAACAAGCTTTGGAACTGACAGATAAGAATGATATCAAGGACGAGCAGAGCATGCTGAAGGGTATCATCCGCTTTGGCGATGAAACAGCCAAGGAGGTGATGACCAGCCGACAGAATATTGTTGACCTGGATATCCGTAGTTCTTATCCAGAAGTATTAAAGTGCATTGAAGAGAATAATTACAGTCGTATTCCTGTTTATCAGGATAATACAGATAATATTCGTGGTGTACTGTATATCAAGGACTTATTGCCTCATCTTACGAAGTCTTCCAACTTCCGTTGGCAGAGTTTGATTCGTCCTCCTTACTTTGTTCCTGAAACCAAGAAGATAGATGATCTGCTTCGCGATTTCCAGGACAACAAGGTTCATATCGCCATTGTGGTAGATGAGTTCGGAGGTACATCGGGTATTGTTACTCTCGAAGATATTCTGGAGGAAATTGTAGGTGAAATCAATGATGAATACGATGAGGAGGAGAAGTTCTACTCGAAATTAAATTACAACACCTTTGTTTTTGAAGGTAAAACGCTTCTTTCTGATTTCTGCAAAATCCTGAATGTAGATGACGAAGAGTTCGAGGAGGTTGAGGGTGATGCTGATTCTCTGGCTGGTCTGCTCTTGGAAATCAAAGGCGATTTCCCAAGTATGCACGAGAAGATAGATTATAAGAACTATACTTTCGAGGTTATGCAGATAGAGGAGCGTCGCATCAGCAAGATTAAGGTGACGGTACATCCTTTGAAAGATAACGTGGAGGATTCTTCTAAGTAATCATCAGTATTCATCAATATCAGAATATAAAAAATATGGCAGTTGTCAATATACGAGAAGTTTATCCGGGAGTGAGTCTTGGTTTATGGCAGATGGATGAAACTGTAGAACAGTTGTTCGAGCAGTATTCTCATCTGCAGGCTTACCGCTCTCAGGTGGAAGAGAAATATAAGAACGATGGCAGGAAACTGGAGTTTCTTGCCATTCGTGCATTAATGTATGAGATGCTCAAGACGAATGGGGCTTCCAAGGGCTTGCTTTCTCATGCGGGTGACATTACCCACAACGAGGCTGGCAAGCCATTGTTCCGTGGTTATCATATCAGCGTTTCGCATACCAAGGGTTATGCTGCGCTTATCCTTTCCAAAAATCAGGAAGTGGCGGTGGATATCGAATACTTCAACGATAGGGTAGAGCGCATCGCATCCAAATTCCTGCGCAAGGATGAGAAGGCGGAAGATCTGGATGCCAAGCTGGTGCATTGGTGTGCCAAGGAAACGGTCTTCAAGTTATTCTCTGAAGAAAACCTGATGTTTGAGGATATGCGGGTGAAGCCGTTTGATACGATGGCAGATTGGTCGTGTGATGTGGAGAATCTCAAGAGCGGAAAGATGGCGCATGTAGATTTCGAGTTAACCATGGAATTTGTATTGACTTATGCTGCGTTGTAATATTCTGTCCATCTTCCTGGCATTCAGTCTGTTGGCTGGGGCACAGGATTGGAAAGTAGTGAGAGAGAATCCTCAGAAAGCTTTTCCGAAAACCGTGGCTGCGGGCAACTACAGTGGCATTGCTCATCTGCATGATGATATCTATGCGGTGGTAAGCGACAAGTCGGATAGTGCCCTGTACTTCAACTTCCGGATTCAGGTGAATCCCAAGACCGGCGAATTGGAACAGGTAGAGAACCTTGGGTTTACCGAGAGAACAGATGGAACGCTGAACGACGGAAAGTTTTGGCAGGGGCAGGAGAAAGGCTTTGACCACGAAGCCATCGTGAAGGCTTCTGATTCTACCTTGGTGATAACAAGCGAAGGATATTGCCGTTTAAAGGAGTATCCTGTTCTGCCTACTTCGGCTAATGCTCCCAAGATTAGCTATCAGCAGAACCTTTGGGAGAGCAGATGGCCTTCTTCTGATTTTTATCCCAATTATAATTTTGAGTCTCTGGCTTTTGATTCCGTCCGTCAGTATCTCTGGACGATTTCTGAGAGCACGCTCCGCAAAGACGGACAGCCTGCTACTCCTCAAAACGGATTGGTCAACCAGCTTCGTTTAATGAGGTATGATTGGGGAAAGATAAAGGAAAATCGTAACAAGGAAAATAATGGCAAGGAAGACTGTAGTGAGCAAGAGAGAAGCAAGAAAGCCTCTCGTTACATGACAGCCTATGCCTATCAGATGGATCAACCTTCTACCCATAAGAAAGCAGATATCTATGTGATGGGGGTGAGTGAGCTTTGCGCCTTGCCCGATGGTCAGCTTCTGGTTCTGGAGCGTGAGGCCTTTATCCCGAAGATTAAGCTTGGGGCTTTCTGCAAGTGTAAACTCTATCAGATTAATCCTTTGAATTCTGAGGAGTTTGCTTTGAAAGAGAAGTTTTCATCAGATACTCCTTTCTTGAAGAAGAGATTGCTCGCGGAATGGAAAACCGGCTTGTCACTTTCCAAGCGTTCCTTTGCCAATTACGAAGGTATGTGTCTTGGTCCTATGCTGGAAGATGGTTCCCAGGTTGTCATCCTGCTGTCTGATTCGCAGGATCAATATGCGGGAGTATTGAAAGACTGGTTCAAGACGATTGTCATCAGAAAGGAATAAAGATGTTATGTTGTAATCCTCAATCTCGTCCATAACCATCTAGGAATGAGTCGCCAGAGGAAGATGAGGATATCATATCTCCAGTCTATTACCTTAACTTCCTTTCCGTTTTCGATAGCACTTACGATATGTTTCGCCACATCTTCCGGTTTGAGCTGCAGCGGATAGCTGCTGCCTGCGATGAGGTCGGTCTTTACGAAGCCTGGTCGGATATCTGTGATGGCGATGGGGAGATGACGCATCCGTGCCTGCTGCGACAGGCATTCCAGATAATGGTTCTGGAATCGCTTGGTGGCAGAGTAGGCTGGGGCGGCACCGAGACCTTTGGTTCCGGCAATGGAAGTGATGCAGGCAATGCGGAAATTCTGATAGGCATGGTTTGCCTTCTTCTTACTTTCAGACACAGAAAGTTCACTCTTATTGGTTGGAGTAGAAGACTGGGTGGCAAACCAGTTGAATGCCGTATCCACCATTCTTGTGAATCCCAAGCCGTTGGTTTCCAGGGTCTTCATTTCCTTTTCTATATCCAGCGAGTTGTTCTGCCAGCCAATGCCGGAACTATGGAAGTAGAGGTCCATGCCTCCCAACTTATCGATGAGTTCGAGAAGTTGGGCAGGAGCATTGGGAGAAGTCACGTCTATTTGCTGGTAGCAGGTAATGCCGCTCTGCGAAATCAGAGCCTGCAATCTTTCAATTCTTCTTCCGGCAATTCCTACCTGCCATCCTTTTGCTGCAAGCAGTTTTGCCACTTCCATTCCGATGCCCGATGTGGCACCCATTACAATTGCTTTCTTTGCCATATAGTCCTATTATATAAGGTGAAGTCTTGATAGTTCTATTTATATAAGGTGAAGTTTTGTCTAAATTTATCTAAACATCTAAACCGCTTTTACTCTTCAGCAAGTCTTCCGCCTTCTTCACGCTTCCTGATTCCAGAATCAGCTGTTTCACTTCTTCGTAGTCCGTATATTGCGGATTGCGTTCCATGAAGATACGGCAGGCGCGGTCGATGAGTTTATGATTGATAAGCTTGGCGTTCACCATCTTGTTGCCTTCCACTCTTCCTTGGCGAATCTGGAGAGAAGTGCTGATCATATCCAGAATCATCTTCTGCGATGATCCGGCTTTCATGCGGGTACTTCCCGTTACAAATTCCGGTCCCGTGATTACTTCTACGGGATAATCGGCTGCTTGGGCGATGGGAGCATGGGGATTGTTGACGATGCATCCCGTAGGAATACCTGCCTCCTTGCAATGCTGCAAGATGGAAAGCACGAAGGGAGTAGTGCCGCTTGCCGAGAAACCCAGCACGAAATCATGCTCTGAGATATGCTTGTCGCAGAGCTGATGCCAACCATTCTCTAGGTCGTCTTCTCTTGATTCCCTGGTTTGTGTAAGGCAGCCGATGCCTCCGGGGAAGATGGCTTGTATCTGCGAACCGTCGATGCCATAGGTGTTCTGCACTTCGATGGTATCGAGCGTAGCCAGTCTTCCGCCCGTTCCGCAACCGGCATAGAAGAGTCTACCACCCTTCTTCAGCTGCCCTTCGATGGCGGAAATCAGTTGGTTGATGGCAGGCAATGCTTGTTCTATTGCCAGAGCCACCTTCTTGTTTTCTGCATTGATATGAGCGGTGAGTTCATCCACGCTCATCTTTTCCAGATGTTCGTAGAGCGAACTCTGCTCAGTTATTCTCTTTTCTTCTTTATTTGGCATATTACTTTATCTTTAGGGGGTAGATTTAATGTAATGAAGCCTAGATGGTCGCGGAGGCTATGGCTTGCAGTCATCTAGAGAGTTCTATCATGATGAGACCTATCATCCGATGGGTTCCTATTCTTCAGCCAGGAAATAAACCGGCGCATTTCGGGAACCTTCTTTTATCAGAAATCCGGATTTTTCCAGTTTCTTCAGCCAGTTGAGTGCTGTCTGTTTACGGATATGAAATTCCGCTTCCAGTACTTTTCTGTTAATGGAACGATTATGCTTCAGATACTCTCTTATTTTCTCCTTCAATGCATCTTCAGAGAAAGGGTAGGAGCGGGAAGTATATTGTGATTTCTCGAAATGGGTATTATATTTCACCTGTTTCAGCAGGTCTGCATTGGGGCGAAACTTGATGCCTCTTACGCTTACATATTCAGCTCTCACTTTATTGTCGGGTTTCAGGTCATCCATATCCAGATCTACCGAGAGCGAGAGATAACCTATTTCCGGAATGTTGACACGTCTTCCATCCTGCAGGTCTTCTTCTATGATATCACGCAGTTTCATGAGTACGGACGAAACTTCTCCTTCTCCCAGACAGCTATGTCTGGCGATTCGGCTGATCATCTCCTTGTCAGTCATAGCTGTTTGCTCAAAGATATGGGCGAATCGGCGAGTCTCTTCATTTCCTCCTGCATTGGGAAGATAATGGATTTCATATTTTATAGCCATCGTATTCTTCTTTCTGTTTAGCGATACAAAGGTAATCTTTTATTCTTAAACTACCAAATAAAAATGACACTAATATGGATGAGCGGTTTGATTGATACGAATGAGCGGTGCTATTGATGTGGGTTAGAATTGCTTATCAATAGGAATAAGCATCGTAAGAAGCCTTTATAAGTTGTCGGAAGAAGTAGGATAAGTTGTTGGAACAGTAAGTATATGTTGCTGGGAAAGCCACTTCCGTCAGTCGCACAACAGCTGTTGTGCGCTTGCATATCAGCTGTTATGCGCTCGCACAACACGTGTTGTGCGCTTGTAATCCAGCTGTTGTACAGTAAAATTTGTAACTCCCTTCATCATATTGCAATTCCTTCCTTATTTACGTTATGATTGAATAAGGTATAATGGTTCTCCTCCCATTCTTTTTGGGAGAAAAGTATAGGGTTGATGATTTCATCAATATCCCAGCCTAATTCTCTTAGTGGATAAGAATACTTATCGTAATCTTGAAGCGTAACTTTTGGTTTGTCTAGAAGAATCAATACATCCCAATCACTTCCTTCATGTTCAGTACCTCTAGCGCGGGAACCAAACAAGATGGCTTTTGCATGAGGATCAATCTCATGCAATCTATTGTGCATTGCTTCTATGATTTGTTTCTTCTCCATATCTATCAATATAAATATATATGCTACAAAAATACGAGTTTTCTTTCTAATCACCAAATTTTAATAATAAAAGAATGCTAAAAGCGGTCTAATATCTTTTTTTTAAAATAAGCGTTTGATGATTTTTTGCTTTCACGCCCATGTTAACTCTTTGTGGCATAGTGGTTTGAGGGTGAAAGGAGAATGATGAAGAGAGAAAATGGTTGTTACGTGGAGGAGGATGATTGATAATGATGAGTGGGAGTAGCTGGCAGGTAAAGAAGGACGGAGAATACTCTTCTCGTATCGGTTGACTCAAGCAATCTATATAGCTGACTAGAGTCATTCATATAGCTGACCCGAGTCATCTATATGGATGACCCGAGTCAGCCGATGCTAGATAGTATCTTTTGCTCCTGTTGGAAATATCAGCTCCTCCTATGAGTACTATCGTATTCTCTGCTTATAAACTGCCTTCACCCTAAACTTGTTGATAGATAGCTGTTTAAAAAAACTGTGAAAGCAAAGATGTAAAGAATATCTTAGTCCTACAAAATGCGTTTGAAAAGACAAGAAAGCAAATAAAAGTAAATACTCTAAGTATCAATGCTTTAAGCGATAATTTGAATTTTCAGATGTTTGCCAAACTCACTCTTAAAAAGACATAAAAGACTGTTTCTTGTTTCCGTTTTGTTTCTCGTTTCTCGGTTTGTTTTCTTATCTTTACATCAGTTTTCCGAAGTAAGGGAAGAGAAAGAAAAGCAAATGTCAGCATAGGAAACCATATCTGACATGAACTTTCAACAAGAGGGAGAAAGACCCTCCAATGTAGCAGAATACAAAAACAAAATAACACTTCATACATCATGGCAAGACCAAAGAAACAAGTAAAGCTGAAAGAACCGATTAAAATTCGGTTGAAGTCGCTCGCAGATGGCAACAAGAGTATCTATCTTGACATCTACTATAAGGGAGTGAGGAAGTATGAGTATCTAAGACTCTACCTCGTTCCCGAAATCAATCCCATTTGCAAGGAACAGAACAAGCAGACTATGGCGGTTGCGGGACGCATCAAGGCAGAGCGCATCAAAGCCCTGCATGGTCATGGCATACAGGACTGAGAGACAGTAAAACAAGGCTCGATGCTTCTTACCACATGGATAAAGAAGTATTGTGAAGGTGGTGTCGGCATTAAGAAGTCAACGCTCCATTGCCGTGTGGAAATGCTGCACACCGTGGAGAAGTATCTTGACGAGACTAACAAAGGCTTCATTTCGCTTGAAGAGGTCAATGCGGAGTTCTGCCGTGGATATGTGAAGTTCTTGCGTAACTTCCCAAACTCCCATATCAAGTATGGCGAGCCAAGACCTATCAGCGAGAATACGGCAAGCCGATACCTCGGAATGTTCTCCACTGCTCTCAACAACGCTGTGCGACAAGGCATTATTCGCAACAACCCTATGAAGGAACTGGATGCACGCGAGCGCATTCAGCCCAAGGACGGCAAGAAAGAGTATCTGACCATTGAGGAATTTCGCACCCTCATGGCTACGGACAGTTACCGCCCAGAGGCAAGGAGGCTTTCATCTTCGCCTGTTTTACTGGATTGCAATTAAGCGACATGTACCGTCTTGCTCCGATGCACAACTTCACGACCGCTGACGGAAAGGGCGAATACAAATACAATCCTATAAAGCATTGCATGTTTGGACCAATTTCAAGAAGTTGGAGTGGCGCACCACTCTTGTCCATTGAGAATGCAAGAACGAGAGCAGAGGCTACCGTCACAAAGAAAGGACTCTCCATTATCGCTACAATAAATCAAAAAACGTATGAAACGAAAAGACCCATTGAAGAATCTTACGAATCAAACAAGAGCAAACGTATCATTTTTGATGATGAGCTCTCCAAATGGAACTATCTCGTCAAATGTTGCTCTTAACTGCAGAAAACTGCGGAAGTTATTTTTTACACATTACATAATCCGGATTTTTGTCTAATTTTTCCTGTATATTTTTTTATTTTTGTTTTCCACAGATGTATGAGGAGGCCATCCAGCAATAGGGACGATAGCTGGAACTTTGGCATAATTATAAAGAGACTCTGCAACGTTTTCTGTCCAGGAACGAAGTATCAATCTTTGTTTTTCCATATTCATCGCTACACAAGTAATTTATTGATTTCCTGCTGCAAGCGATTCAGGAACTTTGCAGCATGTGCCCCGTCCATTTGAGTGTGGTGGAATTGGAATGAAACCGTTAGTGTCGTTCTGAAGAAACCTTTATGGTACTTGCCCCATATCATAAACGGATTGTTGAAGATACCGCTGTACATACCTACCGCACCGTCAATTTCATATTGGGCCAGTGCGGAAGTCCCTATTACCATGCTTTCTGTCAAATCGTGGTTCTCACAGCTTCGGGCTACTTCCGTTGTCAATTTCAGATAATCTTCATTGAATAGCTGCAAATCATCAGAAAACGGCACATCACATGAACTTACCTCATTGTCCTTGTTCATAACAATGGTATTAACCGCAATAGCATCATATTGCATCAATTTGTCTCCGACAGGCAGCATATAAAATTCCTTGATACTGCTTGCCGCTTTGCCGATGCACCAGCACATCAGCATATTGAATTTCATACCTGACTCTTTGCTGATTTTAACAAGACGATTGACATCTAAAATCTTGAAAAACGTAACCATTGGCATCGGGGCTTTCATCCAAAGCTCAAATGCATATGCACGGGTGGTTTCTTTGGGATTTATTTCTCTCATAGTGCTTACCTTCATATTTTTATCGTTTTTATGCTACAAAAATAGCGTTTTATTTTGATAATCCATCCAAATCCCTTGAATATCTGCTGTATTCCGTCGTAATTTAGACAAAATTGAAATATAATCTGCAAAAATGGAACTAAGCAATTGATTTCCCAACATGGCAAGATACATATATGCGTTCATAAATATTTGTTCTACCTTAATTCCGCAACACTATAATTTAATATTTTTTATAAGCACCTGAGCAACAAAAAGTTG
>DAWDQD010000070.1:0-10588 GCA_052349145.1 Segatella copri
ATATATATAATATATAAGAATATAAGAAGAAGAGGGGGTGCTTGAAAAACAACTGAGACTCTGAGACTGAGATTTTTTATGCCTTTACTAGAAGTCGGGAATACTCGTAACTCCCTAAAAGGCAGATGTTTATGTGGATGGTGTTTGTGCGTCTCAATTTGCCAGCTTCTTCTTGTAATCAGAAAAAAGAAAATATTTCTTCCAAAAAAGGGGCGTTTTTCGGGATTTTATTCGTATTTTTGCCCTGTCGTTTGATACGATTTCAACAAAAACAATTTAAAACCTAAATAAACTGTTGAATTATGAACATATTGAAAAAGCTATTTGGTGGGCAAAAAACTACCGAAGAAGTGAGAGAAACGAAGGAAAAGGACTTCGACAAGGTGAAATATGATGGTGTTCGTGCTCTCCGCATGCATCAATTTGACCTTGCTGCCAAGTTTCTGGAACAAGCTCTGCAGCTGAATGCAGAAGATTTGGAATGCCGCGACTATCTTTCGCAGGCTTACATCTCTATGGGCAACCTGCAGAAGGCTTACGCCCAGTTGCAGAAAATCAAGGAAAAAATGCAGCAGATGGACCCCTATAAGGTTTTCCATAACGAATACTGAATAATAGAATTTCATCTTTCTAACTGGAAAAAAATATTTTCCCAGTTAGAAAGATTATTTTTTGCAAGTAGTTCTATAACGGACAGAACCAATCGTCATCGGTCAAAACGGAAAGCCCAAAGCAACTTTTTCACGTATAAGACACGTAGATTGCGTTGAAAAATGAAGTTTGTCGTCTATAAACGATAAAATCTATGCATTTTTATCGTCTATAAACGATAAAAAGTTATTATTTTTGTCGTCTATAAACGACAAAATATGTATCTTTGCACCGGATTCAGTAAAAAGAAAGGGAATTATGACGAAGGATTTGATTAAATTACTGATAATAGAGTATCAGGCTTATGTTACTCAGGTAGAACTGGTTCATCGTGACGTAGAGCTCATGGATGGACTGAATTACGTGTTTGTAGGATTGAGACACGCAGGAAAATCGTATCTGATGTATCAACGCATAGCACAGCTGCTGGAACAGGGGCATAAGCGGGAGGAAATCCTGTACTTCAACTTCGAGGATGACCGTATTGACTCCTTGGATGTGACCGACCTTAACCTGATAAAAACCTGTTATGAAGAAATGTATGACAGTCGTCCTATCTTCTTCCTCGACGAGGTTCAGCTGGTAGATAGATGGGAAAAGTTTGCCCGCAGGTTAGCAGATCAGAAATATCAGGTTTACATCACGGGTAGTAATGCCAAGATGTTGAGCAGCGAGATAGCGACAACACTCGGTGGCAGGTACATGATACATGAGGTGTATCCCTATTCCTTTGCCGAATATCTGAAGGCGAGCGGTATTGATGTAAAGGCAAAGAATGCCCTCTATGCTTACGCTAAGGATATTGTAAGACTCTCTAATATCTATTTCCAGCATGGAGGTTTGCCAGAGACTGTGGGGATGAAGGAGCCAAGGTCGTGGATGAGCAATCTCTTCAGTAAAATCTTCTTCGGTGATTTGGTGGCTCGATATAAGATTCGTAACGACTATGCCCTGCGAGTAATGATTCGCAAGATGGCAGAAAGCGTGAAGCAGCCATTATCTTACAGCAGAATAGCCAGTATCGTGAGCAGTACCGGAAAAAAACTCAGTACGGATGCCACGATAGCTTATGTCGGCTACATGGCTGACACCTGGCTCATTTTGCCGTATGAGAATTTGTTCGGAAAGTTGCAGGACAAGGAATCCAACCGCAAGTATTATTTTACTGACAATGGTTTGCTTCATCTTTTTCTTGTAGATGCAGACACTTCGTTGCTGGAAAACATAGTTGCCGTCATGCTCAGGCGGAAATATGGTGACGGCAGCTTTTTCTGGAACAGCAGGAATGCCGAGGTAGATTTTGTGATTCCGGAAGAAGAATTGGCCATACAGGTTTCCTACTCTATGGCAGATCCCGATACTTTCCGGCGGGAGACAGATGGGCTGATCAGGCTTTCTTCTGTCCAGAATGTCAAGCGGATGATTGTTGTGACAAAGGACGAGGAGGATATTGTAGAGAAGGATGATTGCCGCATAGAGATAATCCCTCTATGGAAATGGCTGCTGGAATTCTGATTCCTTCTTCAGATGCTTGTAAAGCCACAGGAAGGCGGGAATGAGGAAGAGATCTGCCATGACCCACGCTACAGGGTCGCCGAAGCAGACACCCGTCCACGCCAAGGCTGGTACCAGCCAGAGACTCACACCGCATCTCGCTATCATTTCCATTACGCCACTCAGCATCGAGAGATTGCTGTAACCCAAGCCCTGGATGCTGTAGCGCAGGATGGTGAGCAAGCCCAGACAAGGATAGAAATAGTTGGTGATGCGCATAAACTGGGCAGCATAAGTTACCACCTCCGCCTCGCCCTTATCCACGAAGAGCATCATCATCTCGTCGGCAAACGGATAGATGAGCAGGAAGGTGAAGACGAAATAAACCACCATCATCCTGATGGCAGCCCTTACGCCCTGACCGATTCTATCCAGCTTCCAGGCTCCCAGGTTCTGACCGCAATAGGTAGCCATCGCCACTCCGATGTTCTCGAATACGCAGGTAAAGAGATATTTGATGCGCATAGAGGCAGTAAATGCAGCCACATAAACCGTTCCCAGGGCGTTGTTGGCACTCTGGAGCATGATGAGGCCGATGGCAGTAATGGAGAACTGCAATCCCATCGGAACGCCGTTGTTCAGCAGAATGCTTATCTTCTTATTATCGAAATTCCTTTCTTCTCCCTTCGGAATCAGAATCTGCATTTTCTTCTTGATAAACCAGATACAGAGCAGCACGGAAATTCCCTGTGAAAGCCAAGTGGCAATACCTGCTCCCTCTACACCTAACCCCATGCCGAGGATCAGAATGCCATCTAGAATAATGTTGATGACGGAGGCTGTAATGAGGAAATAGAAAGGCTGCTTCGAGTTGCCCAGAGCACGGATCTGACCGGAGAGCAGATTGTAGGCGATAGTGAAAGGAATCGCCGCAAACTGCAGCATCAGGAAGATGTAGGCATCATCGAACACCTCCTTCGGCGTATTCACCAGATGCAGAATCTTTCCGCAGAAGATGCAGGAAAGGAAGGTGATGACCACGGCAAACACCACGGCGATGCGGATGCTGTTGCTTACGTAAGCCCGCATCTTGGCATAATCCTTGGCGCCGAAAGCCTGGGCGACAGGAATGGCAAAACCGGCACAGGAACCGTTGCAGAAGCCCATGATGAGGAACATGATGGAGCTGGATGCGCCTACTGCCGCAAGAGCTCCCACGCCAATCCATCTTCCTACGATGGCGGCATCGATAATGAGATACATCTGTTGAAGGATGTAACCCAGGATTAGTGGAATCGCAAATTTGATGATGGCTCGCAAAGGCGAACCTACAGTCATGTCATTAGTAGAGTTCATTTCCCACTTTCTGTTTGATTTGTGCCATTTTGTTGCGGCGCTCGATAGAGAACGTATCTCCGTGGGCTTCCACATAATCGAAGAGCATGAACGCCTTGTTCAGGAGTTCATCTCTTGCGGGCTGCCCCACGGTATCCGCCTCGTGATAGTAGAGTTCGGCAAGCATATCCATCTTGGAGAGTCGCTTCTCCTCGTCCTCTATTCCTGCCATTGCCTTCATCACGTCCTCAATGGTGGCGATGCTGTAGAAGGCATAAGGACCTACGTATTGATTGTAGAGCTCCTTAATCTTCTCACGTCTCACCTCCACCTCTTTCTTTTCGAGCATTCTTTCGAGTGCCGCCATAAACTCGCGAATCAGTCGCTGTATGTAGTCTCGTTGTAGCATAAAATAGTCTTTATTTTATTCATAATTATTGATTGCCTCCACATACTCCCACAGTTTCTTGTAGAAAGGATGCTTCGTCATCGTGTCCTTGTTGCCCAGGATGATGAGTTTCATTCGGGCTCTCGTCATCGCCACGTTCATGCGGCGGAGGTCTTTCAGAAATCCGATCTGTCCCTCATCGTTGGAGCGTACCAGGGAGATGAGGATCACGTCTCTTTCTTGCCCCTGGAAACCATCTACCGTATTCACGCTTATCAGGCGGCGGTAAGGCTTGAAGAACTCATACTTCTTGATGAGCTTCTTCAGATACTGCACCTGGGCACGATAAGGCGAAATGATGCCTACATCGATTCTTTCCTCCAAAACGCGCTGTTTGCCTATCTTGGTGAAGTATTCCGCCAGGGTGAGCAGGGTTAGCTCGGCTTCCGCCTTGTTGATGCGCCCGAAACTCTCGCCCACAAACTGCTCCTTGAAGTTCAAATCAGAATTCTGATTGGCTGCAGATACAGAAGATGCTGTGGAAGCAGAATTCTCAGGAGCATCTTCCCCTTCTATCGTTATCTGATTCTCCTCGTTCGAAGTATCAATCCACGTTATCGGATGGTCATAATCCAATACGCTCCGGTATTTGATCTGAGGCGCACTCTCCACCTTGCCCCCGTAGAACCAGTCGCTCGAGAATCGCATGATTTCGTCGTTCATGCGGTATTGGATTTTCAGCAGGGTTACTACCTCCGGCTTGTTTTCGGCGATGCGCTCCATCAGGGTCTTGCCCAGTCCGGCTCTTAATGCCGCAATACTCTTTACGGTAGGCGGCAGCTGACAATGGTCGCCTGCCAGAACCACCCGGCTGGCTCTCTTCATCGGAATCCAGCAGGCAGCTTCCAAAGCCTGCGCAGCCTCGTCGATAAAGAGGGTACCGAACTTCATGCCTTCCAGCAGATGATGGGCTGAGCCTACGAGGGTACAGGCGATGACACGCGCCTCGCCAAAGAGTTCTGCGTTGATGCGGAGTTCTATTTCGGCAGCACGGCTCTTCAGCCTGTCCATCTTCTGATGATAGTTTTCGCTACCCTTCTTTCTGTTCTTTCTTAATTCCCTGATTGCCTTGCGGATTGCCCAAAGCTGAGGGTAATCAGCATGGCTCTCAAAGCGGCGCTCGTAGGTGAAGCCCAGCATCTTGTCGTTCACGCGGGTCGGGTTTCCGATACGGAGCACGTTGATGCCTCTATCCACCAGTTTTTCTGATATCCAGTCTACCGCCATGTTGCTCTGTGCACACACCAGCACCTGACTCTCGCGCATCAGGGTTTCGTTGATGGCTTCTACCAGGGTTGTAGTCTTTCCGGTTCCCGGAGGTCCGTGAACGATGGCCACATCCTTCGCCCAAAGCACCTCGTTCACAGCCCTTTCCTGGGTAGGATTGAGCCAAGGGAACTTCATCGGTTCGAAGGAAAATCTTCCTGCCTTCTGATGGGAATAGAATAAATCGCGGAGATAAGCCAGACGGTTGTTCTTCGCCTTCATCACGCGGTCCAAGGCCTCGAACATCAGTTTGTAGCTGGTTTCGTCAAAGGATAGCTGTACGCCGATAGGGTCGGTTGACTGCTGAAGTTCGAGCAGAGGGGCAGAATCGGGTACGGTAATCACCATTCTGTCGCCATCCACATAACTCACGGTTCCGGTGAAGGAGAAATATTTTATACTTTGAACTTTGAGATTTGAACTTTGAACTTTATGATTAGCGTCTGAAGCGTTTTCTGGCTGCTGAAGGGCTGCGTTGCCCTGGCTCTCATTCTTGCCCATCTTCTTGACCATAAAGAACATGACGGGGCGACCGAACTCAAAATTGTGCTCGATATCCTGGTCAGAGGTTCGGAAAACCTCTATGGCTGTCTGGTTCAGCGAATTATAAAAGCTCTTTCCCACCTGTAGCGGGAACCAGGCATCACCTCGTTTCACCTTCCGTTGCATGCCCATCTGTTCGGTAAGCTTGCGGAAGGCTTCTTTCTCGGTATAATACTCCAGCTGGAGCAGGGTGCGTTGCTGCAATAATGCCTGAATTGGTGAAATCTGTTCCATATAGGGTGCAAAAGTAGCGTATTTCTGCCGAATATGGAAAGAAAAAGAGATAAATATGTTTAAAGTTCCTGCTTTATTTATCCCAAAGCTGATAGTCGATTACCTTATTGTCGTTGGGCTGAATGCTGTCGCTTACCGAAGATGCAGGTTCTTGGGCATTCTTCTCCAGATGATAATAACTCCCGGTCAGGGCTGCCAGCAGGGCGATGATGAGGGCACAGAGCAGGAGCAAGGCGTGGCGGTAACGGGGCGTACAGGACAGGCGCTGGCGCAGTTGGGCGATGTTTTGCGGACGGCTTTGCGGGTCGCGGCAACTACAGATTTCTGCCATCTTGCTGAGCGCCTTATCGCCCGTAGCCTTGGCCATGTCGCCCAGAACCATGCCCAGAGAATAAATATCGGCACGTGGTTCTGCCTTGGCAGCTGGTAGCATCTGTTCGGGAGCAATATAGCCCGAAGTTCCGGCTGGCGATTTCAATACGCAGAAAGAATCGCTATCCGAGAGACCGAAATCGATGAGCTTCACGTTCTGTCCGTTATGTGTAATCATGATGTTGGAAGGCTTCAGATCGCGATGAATCATCTGTTTGTTGTGCATGTATTCCAGCGCATCCATCAGCTGTCCTGCTATCTTGCGGGCGAGTTCTGCCGAGAGGGCATTCTTCTTGATGAGCTGCTCCAGATTATCGCCGTCAATATATTCCATCACCACTACCGTGCCCAGGTTGTCAACCTTTTCCAGGTCGATGGTACGGCAGATATTGGGATGTTCCAGCTGCTGGCCTATTTCAAACTCCTTGGCGAGTGCCTGGCGGTAAATAGGGGTGTAGAGAAAATCGTTCTTGAGACATTTCAACATGAAACGCTTGCCGTATTTGGTGGCTGTAAAGATGCGTGTATGGCCCGAAATAGACACGTAGCATTGGTGGAGATTGCTGAATGCATCCTCCACAGGCAAGGGGGTTGAATTGCTCATCTCCTTGCTGATATCCTCGGTAAATCCCGATGTCGTTTTCTTCTTCTTTTCTTCAGTTTCTTCCATGCTCACGGATTCCTCTTTTTCTTGATTACTGTTATTTTATTTCTCGTTGATGCTGATGACGGTAAGTCCGCCGTTTCTGCCGGCTACGAACGAGGCTGTACGCTCGCCGCCACGCTCGATGTAGGGCAGGTAGAGGGGCTGCTCCTTGATGAAACAGCCTGTTACGAAGCGGTCGCCAGGCTGCAGCTTGCTGTTCTCTGATTTTTCTATTTCATAGGTGCTGTCGCCCAGATAGCGGAGCTGCAGCAGACGGTTGGGACTCCAACCGATAGAAATAAGAGTACCTTCTTGTAAATCGCTACTTACCAGCTGGTTTGCCTTGAAGAAGGAACTGTTGTACTTGGTGCTTGTCTTGAGCCAATGGGTAAATTCCATGTAGTTCCGATGACCGATATATTGGGAAAGTATATCGAGGGTTACCATGCGTGGCTTGTGATTGTCGCTCACATAACCATAGAGTCGTTTGAGGGTGGATGGCGAAATAGTTCCACTTGCTTTCTTCTCCAGATAGAGTGAAAACTCTTCGAAGTCGGTTGTCGTGGCAAGAATCTTGCCGTATTTCTGTTCTACGAGTGATTTGAGCTCTTCTATTTCGGGTGTTGTCATAATTTATCTTTTAATTATATGATTATTCAACATTTTTATTCTTCTACTATATGGGTGAATTTACCCCATATTTTATGGTTCTGATATTTCTTTTTCATGCCTGCAGGCACGTGGAGCACGCAGGTGGAGAAGAAGCCTTCTACCTTGTTGGCGAAGGCGTTTTCTTCGCAGTAAGGAATCATGGAAGCTGAAACATAAAGGTCGGTAAGCGGACTTTCGTCGAAGGCGTAGTTGCTGATTTGTTCTGTGTTGGCTCCCAGATACACTTTCGTGAGTTTCCGGCAGCCTTGGAAAACGCCTGTAGGAATCAGCTTGATGCCTGCCCCAAGATGTATTTCCCTTATCTGACTGTCCATGAAGGCGCCTTGACCTAATGTTTCAACGTTGTCTGACAGATAAAACGCCTCGATGCTGCATTCCTTGAAGGCGTAGGCGCCAATGGAGGTAAAGGCGGAAGGAAGGGTGTATTTGCCCTTCTTGCCCATCGGAAACCAGACGATTCTGTTGCCCTCTGCATTCAGCAACACGCCGTCCTGACTCTTGTAGTTAGCGTTGGCAGGCGAAACCGTAAGGGCTTCGAGCGCCGTGCATCCGCTGGAAGGGAGAATGCTGCCTGCTGAGGCAGGAATTTCTATCTCGCGGAGCGAAGTACAATCGGCAAATGCATCTTTCTCTATGGTGGTTGCATCGGCTGAGAGAACTACGTGGGTGAGTTTTTCGCAACCGGCAAATGTGCCTTGCACAATCTGGTTTTCTGCAGCTTCGTGATGATAAGGACCTACCATTCCGCCTGCTGCGAGGTGAACGTCGGTAAGGTCTATATCCGATAGCTTGCCAGGGGTGACTGCGTTATCGTTGTCGCGCCCCATCATCATTCTCATACAGCTGAGGTCTTCGCCGTTCAGGGTTCCGGCTATGGTCAACTGGGTATATTCGTAAAGATGATTGCCCATCAGCTGGATCAGTTCACCTGTTTCGTTTAGCGTAATGGCGTCGCTTGTATCATATTTGATGGCGGTTCCTATGGTTTCTCCTACCATATTCCGAGCGAAAGGCTGGAATTCATAGTGGGCATTCCGCTCCAGATTTCCGATGCGCAACTTGATTTTTCCCTTCTTTCCGTCAAAGTTTTCTACGATGCATTTCTGCTTGTTCTCCGGCTCGCCGGTCAGATAAACGTAGCATCCGGTTTCGGTCATCGGCTCGCCACCATCATCGGTTATTTCGTAGCTTACGAATGCGCTCATCGGTCCGTGACTCAAGAGTGTAGCCGACGATAGTTTCGGACTTATATTGGGCTGGGTGGTGAAACTCATCATGTTGCTGGTTGTGGTTGTTCGCCCGTTGTTGCCCTGCAGCATATAATAATAGGTAGTGCCCGCTTTGAGCCCCGTCAGAACCAGCGAGACGTCAGCTCCCTGGGCATGAACCTCGCTGGTATTGAGGTTCATGCTCTCCGAAGTGCCGTATCTGAACAGGAGTTTCGGCATTTCAGTTTCTCCCTCTATGGTGGCTGATCCGTTGAGGGTTGCCTCTGTTCGGGTGATGTGGGTCGCCTCTGTGGTTATCAGGTGCGGTTCCAGATAGGCAGGCTTATCGCTATTGCTGCAACCTGCCATCATCATGTTTCCTATCAGGAGGGCAAGAAATCTGATGCTGCGTAATATGCTTTTTATGTTCATTTCTTACTTCTTTTGTTTTCCGATTTTAATACCTATGCCGATGCTGCCCTGCCATTGTTTCCCGGCGATGGTGATGGCTGAGGCTGCGATGCTCACTCTGTTGAACGAGGCGAGCACACCCAGCTGGGCTGCGAAGCCTTTGTGGGTAAGGTCTTCGTTGAGCAGGTATCCGCCTCCGCTGCTCTCGGTCTGCTGCCAGGCTGTAGCGGCTTTGCCGTAGCCTACGCCTTCGAAGAGACAGAAGCCATGCGTGATGTGGTGGATGGCTCCAGCGGTAAAGGTGTAGTTCTGGTGGCGTGTATTGCCTGTATAATAAGGTTTGATGCTGCTGCCCGGCGTGAAACCTTCTTTGTTGCAGGTTCCCTCTGTGCTGCCTATGCTCTTGAGGTTGCTGTTGGCATGGATGAAGAAGCCGTGGCGGCGCATCAGGGCGAAGAAGAGACCATAGGACGGTCCGTCTTCATGAAGGGATAGCGTGGCGAGCGTGTAGAGGGCGAGTGGCATCTTCTTACGTACTTGTGGGATGGCAATCGTATCTATTACCGTCTTTATCTCTACGATGGTGTCGTGCTTCTCCTGGATGATAGGAGTAGGCTTGGGCAGTTTCAGTTTCAGCTCGTAGGTCATTCTGCTTTCCAGCGGTTTGCTGAACCGGTAATCGCGGAGCACGCCCCATTCCGGATGCTTGATGGTGAGCAGTTTGGAGCCTTTAGGAAGATAGAGCCAGATTTCGCCCACTTTATCTTTTCGCGATACGATTCCGAGCGGGGTGGAGAAGGCAAAGTCGGAGGGCGCTTCTACCTTCACCAGGGCGCAAGGTTCATCGTTGAGGTCGCGCACGGGGGTGATAAAGGCACTCACGTCGTTGGGCAACAGACGGAAACCTGCTACCGAAAACTCTTGTGCCTGAACGGATGCTGACCACAGGCTTAATATGAATAAGAGTATCATCATATTATTCTAAATTAAAGTCTTGTATACTGATTACATCGTCTCCGCTATGTACGGTTCCTGCCGGTTGCCAGGTGCGCACGTGGATGAGTGGCATGGACGGGTTGCGGAAATCCCAGAGCAGAAAGAGATAGCCGTCGTCTGCGTAGCGGTCGCTCTTGTATTGCTGCCGGAGGGTGACGCCGTAAATGCCGTCCATCGTAGGATGGCGCATGATGCGGAATCCCGAGAATTTCAAGTCTATCTTCTGGTTGGCTGTAAATACCTTCGCCAGTCTTGAAATATACCTCAAATCCGCAACCTATAGGGTTTAGTGGGATTTTGCTTGCAAAGCGA
>DAWDQD010000071.1:0-10273 GCA_052349145.1 Segatella copri
AACACCCGTTAACCAATTCGTTTAAACTTGTTTCCAGGTGCAAAGGTAAAAGACATGAAATAAAGTTATGATTCGAAAAAATCGCTATTTTTGCAGCGTTTTAACTGTGTAAATCAGAAAAGCCGGTGAAACTGTCGGCATTATAACAATTATAAACTTTTATATTTCAACCTAAAAACAAATGAAAAAGAGATTTTTGGCGATATTGGCGGCTGTGTTGCTACCGTCATGTCTGTTCGCCCAGTTTGGAGTGGTTTCGCCGCTTCATGTGAATGGCAATCAGTTGAATGATGCCTATGGCAACAAAGTGGTTTTGCATGGTGTGATGGATACACCGAGTCCTTACTTCAACAAATATCGTTGGGGTTATAGCTGTACCGACAATAACATCTCGGCATGCATAAGCTATTATGACAAGATTTTTGGAGCACTCCAGAATCCTGCCAAAGGTACCTATTGTAATATCTTCCGTCTTCATCTCGAACCAGGCTGGACCAATGATCCCAACAAGAAGTCAACGGGTTCTGATACTGGAGAGGCTAATATATCGCGTTTCAGTGCTACCCGTTTGCAGAAGTATCTTGATGCCCTTTATCTGCCTATTGCGCAGAAGGCCATCAATCATGGCTTGTATGTGGTGATTCGTCCTCCAGGCGTATGTCCTAAGGATTTGAAGGTAGGCGATGCTTATCAGAATTATCTTAAAACGGTGTGGAACATTGTTTCCAGCAACAGTTGGGTGAAGAATAATTCCGGCATCGTATCGCTGGAACTTGCCAACGAGCCTGTTCATATATATAATAGGTATGGTCAGAGTTCTGCCACAGCCATGCGAGATTATTTCCAACCAGTGGTTGATGTGATTCGTAAGAATGGCTTCAAGGGTATTATCTGGATTCCTGGCACGGGCTACCAGAGCCAGTATGAGAATTATGCCTCTTATCCTGTTTCCGACAGCAACTTCGGCTATGCCGTGCATGTGTATCCGGGATGGTATGGGGCAAGTGATACCAACTATGATTCCAACGCTTTCATCTATAATTTCCAGAAGCAGGTGCCTGTGGTAAAGAATAAACCGATTCTTGTTTCTGAGATAGACTGGAGTCCGGAAAGACCTGGTGCAGGTAAGTATAATGAGTTTGGACAGTGGGTGGCCAGCAACCTGGGTTCATGGGGAACTGCCACTACCAGCAAATGGGGTAATGCCTGGAAGAAGGTGATGGATCATTTCGGAAACATCAGCATGACGCTGACCAGTACTGATGATTATCTTGATATCGACAACTTCCTGAAAACTGGTCAAATCAAGGCTGGATTGGAGGCTAATCCGGAGGCTTGCGGTCAGACCTGCTTCTACTGGTATTACGAGTATTCCAAGAAAGACTATGCTCATAAGTCTGCTGGTACGTCTTCTTCTAACCCGAATACTCAGCCTTCTACCGGTTCTTCTACTTCTGGCAATACCCAGGGCGAGAACATCATCAAGTCGTGGGGCAATGGCAGCGGATTTGTTCCTTCGGGATGGACGGTGGCAGATAATGGCACTCAGGTTTATGCCGGCAATAAATCGAGCGGTCCACGCATCATGAATTTCTCTGGTGATTTCAAGAATGCTTTCTATGTGAGAACTGTTTCTGCCGATAAGGCTGGCTATATAGAATATGGTAATACCAATGGTTATACCCTGCCTCTGGTATATGGCGAGTATGAGCTGAGCTGCAATGTGGCAGCCTGGAAGGGTGCTCCATATATGAAGGTGGAGGTGTTCGACCCTCAGAATGCTGTTCTTGCTTCTACCATCGTCAAGGCAAATGGCAATGCGAATGGCAAGGCGGGTGCTTATCTCTCGGGTACCAAAAAGGTATTTCTCTCTTTCTATTCCATGATCAAGGGCAACTACCGTGTACGTTTCACCCCTGTGGCAGATGCCAAGGGCACAGGTGGTGCCTGGGTTGAGGCTCTGGTAGGCAATGTGGCTCTTTACTTCAAGGGAAATCCGCTGGCACTGAATGCCGTGGGACAGGTTCCTGCCGGATGGAAGATTGTTGATGCCGGAGAGCAGAAAGCGGCTGGTGCAGCTGGCATTGGTCCACGCATCTTCAAGTTTGCCGGTGGTGATTTTTCTACGGGTCTTTACATCCGTCAGAGCGATGCCAGTAAGGCAGGCTACGCTGAGTTTGGTTCTACTTGGGGCTATGGCTTCTCGTTGAAGCAGGGCAGCTATGTATTCTCTTATAATGCCGTGGCGTGGTCGGGGTCTCCTTATCTGAAGTGTGAGGTTCTCGACGAGAGCAACAACGTACTGGGTTCTCAGATTATCCAGTGTACCAAGAATGTGAACAAGAACACCGGTGCAAATACTTATGGCAGCAATAGTGGTCAGGTACGATTCACCGCTTCCCGCACGGGTTACTATCACTTCCGCTTCACTCCTGTAGCAAACAGCTGGGGTGGCAGTGGTTCATGGCTTGAGGTAGTGGTAGGTCATCTGAAGATTTCCATGACCAGTGCTTTCCGTTCAAGAAGCATCGATGGCGGTTGGAACGATGGCACTACGGGCATCGGGCAGGTCGAGAGTGCTGAGAATATCAGCGGTCAGGAGACCAGACAGAACTCTGGCTGGTACACGCTTCAGGGTAAGCGAGTAGAACACCCAACCAAGGGTATCTATATCCATAATGGCAAGAAGGTGGTTTTGAGATAAAATATGTGAGATAGATTGTTAAATGTGAAAGATGGCCTCGCAAAACGTGAGGTCATCTTTTTATTTTTTTGTCTTTTTCTTTATTATGTGTTATCATGCAAATATTTTGGAACATCTGCCAAACAGTATTTTTGAGTTTTGTAGTAATTTTGCAGTATATACAATAATAAGATATTTATTTTTAGATTTATGCTTTTATAAAAAGAAAACAGTTCATATTGATGAACTGCAAGACTGTTGTGAAACAGGTTAAATTGTTCACGAGAATGGTGAATAGTGATATGCGCCATTTTTTGTGTTATAACATGTTTCTTTTTTTTAGTTTATCTTAAAATGCAGAAAATGTGTTAGTTACGGTGTGCTGTAACAAGAGATGAAACAATTGGAACATCAAGAAAACACGTTCTCATGACATTTTTCTACTTTTGCAGCCGTGTTCTTTAACCAAGAAGTAATAACACCTAGAAACAAACTTAATTAAAATGATACAACATGATTGAACAAGTGTTTACATTTAAACGGACAGCAGCTCTATGCCTCGTGGGAGCCTTCTGCAGCTTGAACGCACAAGCCCAGAAGATTACCGTGAAGGGTAGTATTGTTGACGGCACAGGAGAGCCACTGATTGGTGCTACTGTGAAAGTGAAGGGTGATGCCACTTCGGGTGTCATCTCCGACATGGATGGTAACTTTCAGATTGCAGTACCTTCTGAAAATTCATCCCTTGTCATTACCTATATCGGTATGGAATCTAAAACGATTAAAGTAGGTAAGAAAAGACAGTTTAAAATTACCTTGACTGATGACAATACATTGGGCGAGGTAGTAGTGGTTGGTTATGGTCAGCAGAAGAAAGCCTCTGTTGTCGGCTCTATTGCACAGACAGATGCGAAAACCTTGAATCGTCATGCCGGAGTTTCTTCTTTGGGTCAGGCACTGACAGGTAATCTTCCAGGTGTCGTTACTTTCTCTTCTACGGGTATGCCAGGTGAGGAAGATCCTAAGATCGTGATCCGTACGCAGACTTCTATCAACGGTTCCAACGACCCTCTCGTTCTCGTGGATGGTGTGGAGCGTGCCATGAACACCGTTGACCTTTCTTCAGTAGAGAGCATCTCCGTATTGAAGGATGCTTCTGCTACTGCCGTTTATGGTGTGAAGGGTGGTAATGGTGTTATCCTTATTACTACCAAACGTGGTAAGGAAGGCAAGGCTGCCGTACACGTGAAGGCGAATGCTACCATGAAGGTGGTTTCCAAGTTGCCTGAGAAATATGATGCTTACGATACTTTCCGACTCCTGAACAGAGTGGTAGAGCGCGAGCTGAACATCAACGACGAAAAATCATGGGGTTCCTACAAGCCGATGGCTATCATCGACAAGTATCGTCATCCTGCCAATGCTGAAGAGTGGGACCGCTATCCTAACGTGGACTGGCAGAAGGAGCTGTTCAACAACACAGCCATGTCTTACAATGCCAGCGTGGATGTTTCGGGAGGTACCAAACTCGTGAAATATTTTGCAGCTATTGACTTCTCTCATGAAGGTGACCTGTTCAAGGACTTCACCAGCGGTCGTGGCTATAAGTCTGGTTTCGGCTATAATCGTATTAACATGCGTGCCAACCTGGACTTCAACCTGACCAAGACCACTCAGTTCTCTACCAACCTTTTCGGTAGTAACGGTGTCCGCCATTTCCCTTGGGATAAGGCAAGCGATTCCAGTGCTTATTGGGCTTCAGTTTATCATGCAGCTCCAGATGCCATGCGTCCTATTTATTCTGACGGTACTTATGGATATTATGCTCCACGTAAGGCCGACTGTCCAAACTCTGTGATGAGTCTTGCCCGAAGCGGTGTGGAGAATCGTACCAATACGCAGATTACCACCGACTTTATCCTTACCCAGAAACTCGATTTCCTGACCAAGGGTCTGAAGTTTGTTGCCAAAGTTTCTCTTGACAATACGATGGTAGAGGAGAAGCGTGGTATCAGCGACCAGTATATGGACCCACAGCTGAAGTGGATTAACCCTGATGATGGCTCAGTTTCCTATGACCAGAGCGTGGATTACCATGAGTCTGTGGCATGGACCATCAATGGCGGTAAGGTAAAAACGGATGCAACTTATCGCCGTCTCTATTATCTGGCTCAGCTCGACTGGAACCGCAAGTTCGGCAATCATGAAGCAGGCGCTATGGCAGTATTCAACCGCAACGAGTATGCCAACGGTTCTTCTTTCAAACATTATCGTGAAGACTGGGTATTCCGTGCCACCTACAACTATGCGATGCGCTACATGCTCGAGTTGAACGGCTGTTACAACGGTTCTGAGAAGTTTGGTCCTGACTATCGCTTCAAGTTCTTCCCATCAGCCTCTCTCGGTTGGACTATCACCGAGGAGCCATTCATGAAGAACATCAGGAAATATGTAGATATGTTTAAGGTACGTGCATCCTGGGGTCGCATCGGTGATGATTCTACTGGAGGCTCTTATCTCTATACCGACCAGTATTCTTATGGCGGTAAGACCTATCTGGGTGGTGATGCCACTTATGATTCACCTTATACTATATATCGCCTTACCCGTATCGGAAACCCTAACGTGCGTTGGGAGACATCAGAGAAGCGCAACCTGGGTTTCGACTTTGGATTCCTGGGTGGATTGCTTACCGGTTCGCTGGATGTATTTAGCGACAAGCGTACCGATGTGCTCTTAACCACCCGTTCCATTCCTTCTTACTATGGTATGAGCTACACGGTTGCCAATGCTGGTTCGGTGGATGCCAAGGGTTACGAGTTGAGCCTGAAGGTGAACAAGGCATGGAACAAGAATCTGCGTACATGGGCAAACTTCAATATGACCCATGCTACCAACGAGATTAAGTTTGCTGATGACCCAAAGCTTCAGGCAAGTTATCTGAACAAGGCGGGTTATGCCATCGGTCAGAACCATAGTTACATTGATCATGGTTTTATCCGCAACTGGGATGATCTCTATGCCGTACCAACTTTTGGTAGCCATGATTCTGAGAAATATACGGGTGATGCCATCATTTCCGACTTCAATGCAGATGGTCAGATTACAGCAGATGACAAGGCACCTTATCAGTACACCTCTATTCCAGAGAATACCTTCAGTACTACATTGGGAGCAGAGTGGAAGGGCTTGAGTGTAACGGTACAGTTCTATGGTGTAACCAATGTTACCCGCGAGGTGAACTTCCCAACCTTTGAGCGTGAAACCCACATTGCCTTCAAGGAGGGTTCTTACTTCACGGCATCCAATCAGGGTGGAGAGTTGTCTTTGCCACGTTGGACCACTGTGGCAGACGAAGGAAATGCCGGTACACGCTACTTCTATGACGGTGCTTTCCTGCGCCTGAAGAATGCCGAGATAGCTTATACCTTCAGGGGTGCTTGGGTGAAACGAATGCACTTGAATTCACTCCGTGTATATCTGAATGGTGACAACTTGCTGCTCTGGACCAATATGCCGGATGACCGTGAGAATAACTTCAGCGGCAACTCGGCAAATGGTGCTTATCCAACCGTACGCAGATTTAACTTAGGTTTCGACCTGACATTTTAAATGAATCGTAAATATGAAAAAGTTTATTAAAATATATACATTGCTGTTTGCGGCAGCCCTGTCTCTCTCTTCAGTATCATGTACTGATTACCTTGACAAGGCACCGGGCAGTGATATTGCCCCAACGGAGCCATATAAGAATTATACCAACTTTCAGGGTTTCTTGGAGCAGTGCTACAATGACATCCCTGGTCTTGCCTCTACATCCTGGTATCATGGCTGCTGGAACTATGGTGAGGATGAATACTGGCAACCATCAGAGGTCCGTATGCTCACTAATGCCATCGACCAGGGTAATTATTGGGCATGGGACGAGGTGCAGTATTCTCCATTCCATTCGGGCATCGACCTGGACGGCAATCATGATGTGGAACGCGATACCAAGGGCCGCCTCTGGGGTATGTGCTGGCAGGGAATCTATGCCACCAACCTGGGCTTGGAAAATCTGGGCAACCTGGTAGATGCTACCCAGGAAGAGAAGAACCTGATTGCAGGTCAGCTCTATTTCTTCCGTGCATTCTTCCACTTCCAGATTATGCAGTATTGGGGCGGTATTCCATATATCGACTTCCTGATTCCATCTGATGCCGTGTTCAACTATCCGCGCCTCACCTATCAGGCATGTGCCGACAAGGCTGCCGAAGACTTCAAGAAGGCTGTTGAGTTGTTGCCTGTAGATTGGGATAAGACTACCGTGGGTAAGCAGACTGTGGGTAAGAACAAGTTCCGTCCTAACAAGATAGCTGCTCTCTGCTTCCTGGGTAAGAATTATCTGTGGGCAGGTTCGCCGCTGATGAATGAAGTAAGTAAGGAGAATCCTGACTTTAAGAATGTTAACGGATATAATAAGGAGTATTGCCAGAAGGCTGCTGAGGCATTCGGCGAGGCTTTGAAGATCAATAAGGAAACAGGACTTTACCAGCTGTCTTCTTATGAAAATTACATGAATATCTTCTATACCTATGATCAGGGTGAAAAGATTCCAGGTGAGAAGGAGGCTATCTTCTACGAGAATTCAAGTAACAAAAACTGGATCTGGAATCAGGTGACAGACTATCGTCCTACCTGCCTTATTGCAGGTGGTATCAAGGTTTATCCTACAGCCAACTATGTGGATTACTTCGGTATGGCAAACGGAAAGCCTATCAAGGACATCACGAAGAAGGATCCCGACAGCGGCTATGATCCGGAATATCCGTTCAAGAACCGTGACCCTCGCTTCTACGATCTCTTCATCTACGATGGTGTGAAGTGTGTGAAGAGTGCAGGACAGGATGCAGATGTGCAGTATGCTTCTCTTTATACGGGAGGAAAGTATCGTACGGCAACACCTTCCAAGGACTGCTTTACGGGATATTGCCTGAAGAAGTTCTGTGATCCATACCGTAATCGATTTGATGATGGTGGTGAACGTTCTAAGTATATGCGCGTACTCTTGAGTATGATTCGTCTGGCAGATGTTTATCTGATGTATGCCGAGTCGGTGGCTCAGAGTTATGGCTACAAGGCATCAAGCCAGGCATTCAATCTGAGTGCCGTGGATGCCGTGAACATCGTCCGCAACCGTGCGCATGTGGATAATATTGCTGATGAGTATCTTACCAATCTGGATGGCTTTATGAGCGAGCTTCGCCGTGAGCGTGCCGTAGAGTTGGCATTCGAGGGACACCGTTTCACAGACCTTCGCCGCTGGCTCCTGATAGACAAGGCTCCTTACACCCAGAAGATGGCTGTTTACTTCGACCGTGCAGCCGACCAGAAGGATGTTGACCGCTACGACGATCCAAAGAAAAATCACGTGCTCAACCTGAAGGAGGAGCCATTGATTACCCGTAAGTTTACTTCAAAGCATTACTGGTTCCCATTCCTGAGAAAGGATGTCAAGATGTATCCTGAGTTCTCTCAGAACCCTGGTTGGGAATAATTAAACAATTCGAGAATTTATTATGAAACATAATATATTTAATAAGAGAATGTCATTGGCGCTAGCTTCCATGCTAGTCGCCAGTGGTGTGGCAAGCGCCCAGGAAATGGCTGACACTACCAAGGTAAACGTGGCTTTCGGTCAGGTTTCCAAGGCCGACCTGATGGGCGGTGTCAGCGAGGTGAATGTCGAAGAGCTGCTGAAAAAGGACTACAGCGCCAATGCACTCAATGATCTTCAGTCGCTCATCAGTGGTTATAACGGAAATGTTTGGGGACAGGGTGCACTTGTTCTCGTAGATGGAGCTCCCCGTGAGGCCAGCACCGTCAATGCCACCGAGGTGGAGAAGGTTACCGTGCTCAAGGGCGCTTCTGCCGTAGTACTCTATGGTGCCAAGGCTGCCAAGGGCGTAATCCTCATCACTACCAAGCGTGGTAAGGTGCAGCCATTGAGCATCGCCGCCACCGTCAATACGGGCATCTATACACCTAAGGCTTATCCTGAATATCTGGGTGCGGCTGAGTATATGTCGCTCTATAACGAGGCGATGACCAATGATGACCCTACACAGCCGCTGAAATACTCTAAGGAGCAGATCTACAATACGGCTATAGGTACGAATCCTTACCGCTATCCGGATATGGACTTCTACAGCAGTGACTACCTGCGCAAGTTCAACAACCGTACGGATGCTACGATGGAAGTGAAGGGCGGTAGCAAATTTGCCAGATACTATGCCAACCTGGGCATGACCTACAACAACAGCCTGGTGAAGTTTGGCGAGCACAAGAAGGACAAGGACAATTCCTTCCGCGTGCGTTCTAACATTGATGCTACCATCACCGACTGGCTGGGGGCTTATGTAAATGTAGGCATCAACATCTCGGACAACTATCGTGGACGTCCTGAGGACTACTGGGCAACAGCTACCAGCATGCGTCCTAACTGGTACTCCGGTCTGTTGCCAATCTCCATGATGGATGCCAACAATTCAGCCTTGCAGCAGATGATAGCAGGCTCAAAATTCCACGTGCTCGATGGCCAGTATCTGCTGGGCGGTAACAACGATAACCAGACTACTTTCTTTGGTGATGCGCTTGCTGCCGGCTACGTGAAGAATCACTCCCGTACCTTCAACTTTGATGTGGGTGTGAAAGCCGACTTCGATCAGTGGGTCAAGGGATTGAGCTTCGAGACAGCTTTCAGCATCGATTACTGGAACAACTACTCTGAGGCTTACAAGCTCGACTATGCCGTTTACGAGCCTACCTGGGCAAATGTGAACGGACAGGACATGATTATCGACCTGAAGAAATATGGTAAGGAATCAAGTAGTACGAACGAGTATATCGGTGCAGCCAAATATTACCAGAACACCACCTTCCGTGCTCAGTTTGACTATAAGAACACCTTTGGTGGTATGCACAACGTAAATGCTACTTTGGCTGGCTGGGGTTACTCCAAGTCGAATTCCGTGGACGAGAATCATGAGAGCTCATCTGGTGTAAAGGGTTCTTCTTACCACCGTACTACCAATGCCAACCTTGCCCTTCGAGCAGCTTACAATTATGCTCAGAAGTACTACGCAGAGTTTGGCGGCGCACTGGTTCACTCATCCAAGCTGGCAGAGGGTCATCGCAACGCTCTTTCTCCTTCAGGAACACTGGGTTGGAGAATCGGTCAGGAAAAATGGTTCAAGAATGCACTTCCTTGCTTCGACGATTTGAAGCTGAATGCTTCTTACTCTGTGCTCAACCAGGACATCGACATCTCTGATTATTATCTCTACCAGGGATACTATGATGTGAAGGGTGGCTGGCACACCTGGAACGAAGGTGGTGGCAACGGAACTAACACCACACTCTCTAAGCGTGGTAGCAACTATGGTCTCGATTTCGTGAAGCGTAAGGAATGGAGAGTAGGTTTGGAGGGTTCACTCCTCAACGGAACCGTAAGCTTCGACATGAACTATTTCCATCAGCTTACTTCGGGCTTGCTTACTTCTTTTACCTTTGCACCTGGAAACAAGTTTAAACGAATTGGTTAACGGGTGT
>DAWDQD010000072.1:0-9770 GCA_052349145.1 Segatella copri
CATGGCAAAATCCTGAGCAACTTTTTGTTGCTCAGGTGCTTATAAAAAATATTAATTATAGTGTTGCGGAAATTAGGATATAGTGATTCTTCTCAATAGGGAGTACTGCAGACATTCTATTTACCATAAGACCTCTTATAATGAAAGTGGGGTGAAAGCAAGTTCCCGAAAGAGGATGAAAAAAATCTTGCTGCTGCAATCCAGTTGCCTAGCCAATTCCTCTACATTCATCCTTGCCATTTCTTCGGCCAAGACATTGGCAACTGATTGGAAGAGTGGCACGGAGATAGGCTTCCTGTCTGCCTTATCAAACATGATTTTTGCATTTGCCTATAATATCTGCATAATAATCTATCTTTTATTTTTTGAACATCAATAATCAGTAGTTGTACAAACTTAGAATAGAACCATTTATGCCTTCTCCTTCATAATCTCCAGAAAGCGGAAGTTGACTGCAGATATTGCAGATTTCTGCATCATCCAAATACTCTGTTAACTCCAGATAAAATCCCCAACTGGTAGCGTGCAAATCCCAGACACCATAACCGCATGCGTTGACTGCTGTAATGATGGTATCTTGAAGTTGCCATATTTCCGTGAAGTCTCTCATCCTTTCTTTACCACCCACTTAAAGTTTTCCTTTCCTGCTCCTATTTCAAAGTGAAGCTTGGCAATGCCGAGGTCCATCTTGGTATATCCTACCATTGAGAAGCCTCTCTTGGCAATAACTTTGGGTTTACAACCAACTTTTGTACCTTTCTGGTCTTGCAGGAAGAATGAGAACTTCTGCTGATTGATGGCAGTGGGAGCAAGAAGAGCTGCTTCCACGCCCTTTCGGAACCATGAAGGAGAGTTGCTGGTTGCATTGCTCACCTGTTCCATGGTCTTGATTTTGTGACTAACCCCTTGTGACTCTCCGTATCCCAAGGCTATCATGCATGTCAACTTCTCCCCTTTTTCAATCTTGTAGGCTTCATTCACCTTGCGATAGCTTAATCCTGCCCAGCAGGTATTGAGTCCTAGAGCTTGGGCAAGCAGCACAAGCTGTTCGCCATAATAGCCAATACGCTCATCAAGATTGTCAGCTTTTTGCCCAGCCATTACAAGATAGTTCTCCACGCCATGGAATTTTCCATATGACATAATGCCGGAGAATGCCTTGGTTTCTTGGGTAACCAGTTGTATGTGAAGGCCACCCTCTTTGTTGCACTCCAAGATTTTTTCTTCAAGTGCTCTAACTACCTCAGTTGAAAGAGGTTTGTGTATGTACTTTCGTACACTATGTCTTTGTTTAATAGCTTCTTCTATAGTCATGATTTCTATAATGAATTGTGCATGCAAAGTTAAGAAAAAAACAATATTCAATGGCAAAAAACCAAGAAAAATCTCAGAAACTTATAATTTTTTATAAAAAGAATAATATATTATACCTTTTCTTGCGTAATCTAGATTCTTTTGTTAACTTTGCAGGAAAAGTACAATATAATACACTACTTGGTATGAAAATTCAAGAAGTAATGAAATTGCAGCGTAAGGCCTTGGGGATAACCCAGCAAAACCTCGCTGACATGTCTGAGATAGCCATTTCTACCATCAAGAAAATAGAGAGCGGTAAAGGCAACCCTTCCCTATCGACGGTTGAAAAAATCATGGATATCCTTGGCATGGAGGTTAAATATGAGATTCGTCAAACCGTTTAAATATAGTAGGATATGAGAAAAGCTATCCTTTTTTGGACGGTAAGATGAAACATACCTATTTCAAATCGTCCAAGAAAGAATTCAAAGATTTAATCGTAAATCAGAATGAGAATCATGAAACTGACATATATCTTTCATAGTGGTTTTGCAGTGGAGACCCAATCCTGCGTATTGGTCTTCGATTATTGGATGGATCCCGCCGATTGTATGCCGGTGATTCTGTCCAAGGGTAAGCCTGTGTATGTACTTGTAAGTCATTTCCATGAAGATCACTTCTCGCGGGAAATCTTTTCATGGCGCCAGTGCTACCCTCATACCTCTTTTACCTATATACTCTCCAAGGATATCTTCAAACATAACAGATGCCAAAAGAACGAAGCTGACGTCTTGATGGTAAAGGGAAAATCATGGTGCGACAAAAATATAAAGATAGTTGCAGCCGGTAGTAATGATAGCGGTGTGTCTTGGATAGTAGAAGTTGCAGGCAAGCGTATCTTTCATGCAGGCGATCTGAATAATTGGTACGCCAGGTTCTTGACTTCCGACTATAAGGGTGGAACCATCTGGAGCTTTGAGTTTGGCGAGATAGACCCTCAAAAAGACGAGAAGCAATATTTGGGTGAACTCAAGGACATCAAAAAAATGACTGATAGTTTTGATGTTGTGCTGTTTCCTGTAGATGGCCGTATAGGCAATGGCTATACCCGTGGTGCAAGACAGTTCATAGAGCAATTCCAGACAGGCCTGTTTGTCCCAATGCATTTTGTGGCAAGTGGTTCCAAAAGCGCCTGGCGTATGAAAGAGTTTACCGATGCTGTACAAATTCCGTTTTGGAAGATAGCACATGAGGGCGAATCGATAGATATATGATTCGTTCCATGAAGGGTGGTAATCATTCCAGGACTAGCAAGGCAAGAGATACGACAAGATTATAAACATAGAATGACATAATTAACAATGAATCCAATTGATATAGCACTCCGTATAGCAACGTCAGCCCATGCCGGTCAACTTGATCGCGATGGCTATCCTGTTATCCTTCATCCACTCACAGTGGGCTTGATGGGCCATACAGACGAGGAAAAGATGGCAGCCTTTCTGCATGATGTGGTAGAAGATACCTCCTACTCCTTTGAGGATTTGCTTCATGAAGGAATTCCCACAGGTGTAGTGAATGCCCTTCGCATCCTTACACATCAGCCGGGAACTGATTATTTCGATTATGTGCAGAGCATTATCGATTCTCAAAATCCCATTGCACTTCAAGTAAAGTACAATGACCTCCAACATAACTTTCAGAGAGGTAAGGCCTACCCAGACCTTCAGAAGAAACATGGCAAGGCACTGGAAATGATAAAGGCAGCCATCGAAAAATGCTCTCAGGTTGACATCTATCATGCGCCTGAAGACTGCAGTATAGAGGTTGGCATCTTTGCCTGCGGATGTTTCTGGGGCGCGCAACATCAGTTTCAGAAACAGCCCGGTGTACTCAATACCCTGGCAGGATATACCGGCGACAAAGAGGCTTTTCCTTCCTATGCCGATGTACGAGGCCACAAGACGCACCACGTAGAGGCCGTCATCGTGGAGTTCAATCCCCAACAGGTTTCATATGAGAGCTTATGTAAACTCTTCTTCGAGATTCACGCCCCGGCACAGACCGATGGTGTTGGTCCTGATTTGAGGCCACAATACCGCAGCTGTATCTTCTATCGTAATGAATCTCAGAAGCAGACAGCCGAACATGTGACGGAATTTCTCCGTAGTAAGGGTGACGAGGTCAATACCTTGCTCCTGCCAGAGGAGACATTCTACATTGGCGAGGCCTACCACCAGCATTATTATGAAAAAACAGATGGTGAGCCTTATTGCCATCTGAGAACGAAGAAATTCTGAGAAGTAATTTTCAGCAAAATATCAGAGAGGTAAATAAAGCATTTGTAGTTGATAAATCATTGATTAACAATAAAACAATATCCTATGAAACTTAACAAAATCCATCATGTAGCCGTGATTTGCTCCGACTATGAGAAATCCAAGCATTTCTATACAGATGTGCTCGGAATGAAGATTGTAAGTGAAAACTATCGTGAAGGACGCGACTCCTGGAAGGCAGACTGCTTTCTTGGTGACACGTATGTCATAGAACTGTTCTCTTTCCCTAACCCACCTGCACGTCCTTCTTATCCGGAAGCAGCTGGACTGCGTCATCTTGCTTTTGAGGTGGATGAGCTTTCGGTGGCTATAGATGAACTTGACAATAAAGGTATCGCTCATGAACCCATCCGTACAGATGAATATACAGGCAAGCGATTTGTATTCTTCAGTGACCCAGATGGTTTGCCGATAGAACTGTATGAAAAATAAGAATCTGTTCAATCGTGTCTGATATAATGCAGCAAGTAAGTATCCAATATTACAGTTCGCCTTGTGGAGAAATCATCCTGGCATCGGTGGACGATGAATTGTGCCTTTGTGATTGGAATGAAATGCCATGTTCAGAGCGCAATAAGCTTCGGCTTTCGCGGTATATGAAGGCAGTGTTCAAGATAGAAACATCCCCTATCCTGGAACTGTCCAAGAAGCAGCTGAATGAATATTTCACCGGCAGCCGCAGGACATTCGATATTCCGTTGCACCCTATAGGAACCGATTTTCAGAAAAAAGTATGGGGTGCATTGCTCAACATCCCCTACGGAGAAACAAGGAGCTATAAGGAAATAGCCATAAGTATGGGTAACCCCAATGGCACAAGAGCCGTGGCAGGTGCCATCGGAGCTAATGGCATCAGCATTTTCATTCCCTGCCATCGTGTTATCGGAAGCAATCATCTCCTTACAGGTTTTGCCGGAGGATTGGATGCAAAGAGAAGGTTATTAGAGATTGAAGCAGAACAAAAACAACATAATGTTGATTTTCAAATAAGAAAATAAAAAAGACAAAAAATAAAAGAAATGAACATCAAGTCAATAGGCAGTAAAATCAAGGGAAATCCTACGATGGTAGAGGGTACGGTGTATTCCATGCTCATCATCTGTAGCATTTCCCATTTCCTGAACGATATGATTCAGTCGATTATCCCTTCCATCTATCCGATTGTGAAGGATAAGTTCGACTTCTCGTTTGCACAGATAGGCATCATCACGCTGGTTTTCCAGATGACATCTTCTATCCTGCAACCTTTCACAGGACTCTATGCCGATAAGCATCCCCGTCCCTATGCCCTCTCCATCGGCATGTGTTTCACATTGGTGGGCCTGCTCCTGCTGGCTTTCGCCGAGAATTATTTTCTGATTCTTCTGGCTGTAAGTGTCATAGGTCTGGGTTCGTCTGTGTTTCATCCCACGGCTTCGAGAGTGGCACAGATGGCATCGGGAGGTAAGAAGAGTCTGGCACAATCCATCTTCCAGGTGGGTGGCAATGGCGGTTCGGCAGTAGGACCACTGCTGGCAGCCATCATCATCCTGCCTTTCGGACAGCATGCCATTTCCTGGTTTGCCCTTGCAGCCTTGCTTGCCGCCATCATCATGGTAAGATTGGGAGTCTGGTATAAGGCACGACTGACTTACGTGGTGAACCATCCCCAGAAACAGCCCCTTCTTAATACCCATATCTCTAAAAGGGTGAAGTATTGGGCTCTGTTTATCCTCATCATGCTCGTGTTCTCCAAGTATTTCTATACGGCATGCATTACGAGTTACTTCACCTTCTTCCTGATGGATAAGTTCGGCGTATCGGTACAGACCTCGCAGCTGTGCCTCTTCGTATTCCTTGCCGCCTTTGCTATAGGTACGGTGGCAGGAGGAATGCTAGGTGACAAGTTTGGCAGAAAGTATGTCATCTGGTTCTCCATTCTGGGAGCAGCACCTTTCGCCATCGCCATGCCTTTCGTCAACTTCACGTGGACCATCATCTTTACCTTCCTGTCAGGATTGATCATTGCCTCGGCTTTCTCTTCCATCGTGGTATATGCCACCGACCTGATGCCAGATAAAGTGGGATTGATAGCAGGCATTTTCTTCGGCCTGATGTTCGGACTGGGAGGACTTGGTTCAGCGTTCTTCGGCTGGTTAGCCGACAAGACCAGTATTGAGTTTATCTTCCAGGTGAGTGCCTTCCTGCCATTGCTCGGCATCATAGCAGGATTCTTGCCGAATACCCAGAAGAGAAGCGTTGAAGAAACTGATGAAAACGCAAAGTAAATGAAAGACTTTGATTTTAAATAATTGTATAAGAGAGTATTAAAAATGGAACAAGAAGAAAAGAAATAGAAATCTCAAGCTGCAGAGAATCAGATATTCTGCCCACCGCAGCAGCCAGCTAGTATCCATTAAATATATAGGAGATTCATATATATAGGAGACTCATAAAAATGAAAAAAGATTCAAAAGGAAACCAAGCCAAATATGTAGAACTCAATTTGTTTCCTGAGGAGATAGAGGATCATCAGAAAGACTCTGTCTCCTCAGACAGTAAAGAAAACCATACTTCTTCAGACAAAGAGTATGATTTGACAGATCTGTTTGAAAGACTTTCCGGGTCAGCTTTCCGCAGCCGTTTCCATCTCTCGAAGAAGGATAAGGAATATATTGCAGAAAAGGGATTGGCTACCATCCGTAAGCATGCGGAGGATTTCGTTGCCAAACGTCTTGCTCCAGCAGTGATTCCCAATGACGGCAAGCAGACACCGATGAGAGGTCATCCTGTATTCATTGCCCAGCATGCTACCGGCTGCTGCTGCCGTGGTTGTTTCTTCAAATGGCATCATATACCTGCCGGAAGACAGTTGACAGAAGAAGAACAGCAATATGCAGTGGCGGTACTTATGACTTGGATAGAAAAACAAGTTTGAAAAGGAATTTCTTTTTCCTATAAAGGCTAGAATTTTCATGTCCAAAACTCTTCTTCGCCAGTGGGTTGCATCTTGCTCCCGCACTTTGGGCAAGTATGCATATCCCACCTGTGAATCCTGTCAGAACCACATCTTAGACATAGCCTTCCTACAAGAGAATTAAAACTAGATGCAGCATCACCAATTACTCCACCCACCACAAGAGGTACTATGTTTCTGCAGCCAGGACAAGACATGGCTTCGATATGCTGTCCCATGAAGCCACGTCCCTCATATACTTCTGTCTCGTACCCACAATCCTGGCATCTGAATATCTTCTTTTGTGACATAAATAATCTCCTTTCTTACCATTTTAACACCCAACTTGCATTGGATATCTTGCCAATCTATACCATCATCGACATGATAGAGACTGCAGGATAACCCATAATATAATAAAGTAAATAGAATTATTACTTCATTATATTATAAGTTAAGCTTAAACCTTACCTTAAACATATCTATCTCTCTAGCTGGGATTTGAAGCAGAGTAGCTAAACTTTCCCATTGACTAATTGCTGCTTGAACCTCTTGGATGATGATTTCAGCTTTCTCCCTCTTAATCATGTAGCTTTCAGATGAATCAAGCAGAATATTGATGTCTGCCTTGTTTGAAGATTCATTGATCAGAAGACTCTGATATTCATTGAGGGTAGGATTCATATCATAGGCTGGTGATAGAGTCCAGCCCTTTGGTGTGAGTAGAAAGCCATGGTTTCTGAAGTGGTCATCAGAATTTCCAATGCAGATGTTGAAGACAACTCTTCGGTAGAGTTCTAGAAGATTTTTCTCTACGTCGCAGCAACCTTGGAGGATGAAATCAACAATATCGAGATAACCATAACCACCTTGTGCATTATCTCCATCCTTCAATCCTAGCAGAGACATGGATGACGCAAAATGGATTCTCTTAGCTTCTGCAGTTCGGTCAAAGCGTTTAGACAGGAGAGTGTGAAATTTTCCCAATCCTCCCAACACCCTGGTTTGAGCTACCAGGATACCAGCCTTTTGAGCTAGCAGGTGAGAAAAGTGCTCCCAAAGTCCTGCGTCATAGTCATCTTTTCGAGAAGGAAACTTCGCGATGCATAGATTACCTTTTTCATCCAATACGCCTGCTTTAGGTCTTGCGCCACCCAATGAAGTACCAGGTTGGATGAGCTGCGCTATCCATTTTTTTTCAGGCAAAACATCATTCTCTTCAGATCTTTCTACTTCTTGACAGGCATGAACCAATTCTCTAATCTCTGTTAATGGGGGTATCTTGAGAGATGGAGACACATTGATATAATCACCTTCCATTTCCTTCTTAAACCTAAATCCACCCATTCTGGAGAAGTCATCGATACCCATGAGGTAATCGAATGAGGAAAGAGGTCTGACTGCTCTTTTTTCTTCAGCGGCCTGTATCTGTTCTCTTCTTTTGAGCAAGGTACGTCCCCACCTATCTGGCAAAGCATCAGAAAAACATCCGAAAATATCACTTCCTGGCTGGGTATATTGCATGCCTGGGTAATTGTTGATGTCTTCCGAAAGCTTGATTCCGGCATGAACCTTAAGCCAATTCTCATCAAACTTAAATGCATAACTGTCAGAGCCGCGCAATTTTTCATAGCACAACTCACCTACTAGCTCCGCTTTGCCGAGCCAGTTAAAATCAGCGAAAACAAACAGTCGTTCCATTCCTACTCCTTTTTAGATGCTCGTTGACGATTCTTCAGTCCCATATCCTGCAATGCCCTTCCGAGTTTGTCATCCTTTGCCAGGAGCAAGATGTCATCATCCAGCTGAAGAGCATAGAGTACACGAAGGTAAATTCCGATGGAAACCGTTGGTAATCCCTTTTCTACCTTGCAAAGTGTAACTTCCGAGCATGTTGCCCTTTCTGCAACTTGTGCCATGCTCAGGTTGCGCCGTAATCTGGCAAGCTTAATCTGCTCACCCACGATTTCCATCTTTTGAATCAACTTCCTTGGAAGTTTGTTTGCCATTGTATTCTTTGTCATAGCTTTAATCTTAATTATGATATGCAAAAATACATAATTTACTTTATTATAAGATGGGTTATCAAGTTTTTTTAAGAATAATTAGATGTATTAAATTAAACGCAGAAATCTGCCGGCATTACTGCCAGCAGACCTCTGCGTTTTAATTATATTGAAAATCAGATATTTGTTACTCTGAAACAGCAGCCTGTTCTATCTCTGTTGACTCCTGCTGGGCGTTCTTCTGTGGAGTCTCCTGAACCTCAGCTGGCTGCTCAGATTGGGTTGTTTCTACAGACTCTGCTGTTGTCTCTGCAGGAGTCGCCTGCTCTGTAGAATCCTCTGCACCAGCCTGAGGCAAAACAGGTGTGCTGATCTCTGCTGAATCCTTTGGAGTTTCAGGTGCTACAGTGTCAACTGGAACTACTTCTGAATTATCTATCATCATTTTGCTTGATGCAAATACGTTGCTTACTGAAACCATTACCATAGCTGCGATAGCTGCAAAAACGAACTTCTTCATAATCTTATCTATTTTAAATTGTTACTATTTATTGTTATTTTCTCTGTTTTGGGATTTATTATCGAACCCACTATTCATGGTTGCAACCTGCATGCCAAAAGATAATAGAAAAGATGATAAGCTTGATATACAGAGACTTATAATTTGTGTGCCATAAATTCCCCCTGTGGAATTTGGGGAAAAAGTGTAGAACTATTCCCCCAAAAACTGGGGAATAGCAAGATTATGGCACCACGTAACATCATCTATAGCAATAATGCTTCCTTCGATTTAAATATTCCAGGTCTTCTTGGTGAGCATAGGCTTCCTTTTCAAACCTGATGTTGTAATATGCCCACATCCAATTCCGATATCTGAGAAATAAGAAAAACCATTCTATGATGTACCAGAGGTAGAATGGGATATACAACAACTCCCTTGCTTGAGCCGTATGTATAAGCTCATGGTTGAGTTCTTCTTTAGAAAGCTCTTCGCAAGTAACAATTATGCCAAAGAGATTGATTGCAATGAAGCTTTTCATGAAGGAACGTCTCTTGATTCTGATAATCCTAGTCATCAGCCATAAGATTGTAGAGTTCATCGAGGAAGTTAATCATCATGCTACCATTGCCTCTAGACAGGGAAGCTGCCCTTTCTCCGGCAATTCCCATGGCTTTCATGGCATGAAAAGATGC
>DAWDQD010000073.1:0-8912 GCA_052349145.1 Segatella copri
AACACCCGTTAACCAATTCGTTTAAACTTGTTTCCAGGTGCAAAGGTAAAAGACAAGTGCGCCCTTGCCTTCTTCGGTTCCCGTACCGATAACTACTGGCAACTCTTCTGGACTCATGTAGCGTTCATCAAGACCGGCAATATCGACAATGCCACCGTGCTTCTGCCAAGAATGGGCGGTTTCGGTTGTCCGCAAGGCGACATCGCCCTACTGATGGCTCTTGATAATCTTGCCGACTACCACAAGAATGGAAAGCAGGATTACTACAGGCAGCAGACCATCCAGTATCTCGACCAGGCCGTGCAAAACGGAATGAGTGAACCGCTAAGTGCCCTATGGTATGCCGTAAAGGAGATGTTGGAGGATAAGCCTCAGCCAGAAGAATGGTATCAGTTCTATTGCGACACAACCCTTTCGGAATTCATCCCGAAGGAGAAGAGCAAGATGGCTGTACCACCACAGATGCCTACACCTCCTCCGATGCCAAAGTTTAATGCCCAGAACGTGAAGCTCAATCAGATGAGAGGCTTCAATCCTCTGCAGGCAGCCAACAATATGGGACTGGGAAGCGTCAATGCGATCAGTCAGCAGCCTCAAATGGCAAGTATGCCGGGCAGTACAACTCCTCCCCCTATGCCGGGAGCCTCATCGGTTCCTCCTATGCCGGGACAAAGCAAGGCGGCTCCACAGCCGGAAGCCGTGCAGATGGCATCAGAAGCAAGAACAGCCGATGAACCAATCGACCAGCCCGACCCCTTGGAAGACCACTACGGCATCATCCTGACAGATGGCAATGCACTGGCTAGAAAATACGGTTGCTCCATCCAGGAAGTATATGATGTCTTCAACGACTTCATACAGAATGCCTACGACCAGCAGATGTACTGGACATTTCTCGACATCTCGCAATATGGACTGGATTCCACCCACGAAACTCCATCCTGGATAGAATGCAATGAAGCAGTATCCCGCTGCATCGCAGACAACAACCTGACAGCTGGTCCCGACCTACACCTATTTATAATAGGAGGTGACGATGTGATTCCTATCCCTCGCGTCGAAGACCCATGGCCGTATGGCGGCGAGCGAATCCCTACAGATACCTGCTATGCCTTCGAAGGCACCTATATCGTAGATTTGCTGGATAGTCGCGATTCGGACTTCACCGTAGGTTGCGCCCGCAACAATGTGGCTCGTCTGCCTTTGGAAGACGGTCAGCTCGATACGGATATCCGAAGCGACATCGGTGCCTACTTCAACATCAGTGGAATGTATGGCGGCGGTATTCCTGTTGGCAATGTTCTGATGATCAGCAACCGCGACTGGATTCCAGCCAGCTGCACGATGACCCAGCACCTGCCGCTTCTTTACAATACCGACGATCCTGAGCTGATCCGCAACGGAATGTATATCAGTCCGAAGCTGCTGACCGAAGATTCGGAAAGCCTCAGCATCTATTGCAAGTCTCTGGACAAGGCAGATATGCTGATGTTCAATCTTCATGGTGCCGATGCAGAGGGTATGTGCGGATTCTATAGTGAGGATGAAGCATTCAATCCTTCGCTCCTCAACCAAGGCAGGGCAAGAGTCTTCAATACCGTGGCTTGTTTCGGAGCCCGATATGTCGGTTACAAACGAAACGACTCCATGTTGCTCAGCGCCCTCTACGGAGGTGGCGTATTGCTCTATACCGGTTCGCTCATTCCTGTTCCGATGTTCTCTAATGAGGAAACGGATGAAGCCCGCCAACTTCTGTTGAATCCGGGCACAGGCAGCGAGGTGCTGATGCGCCTCTATCCGCTCTATCAGTTCAAGGGTATGACGGGCGGAAAGGCGATGCTCCAGGCTAAGTGCGATTACTTCAACATGTGCCGACATGTAGAGGATGACTGTTTCTCTATGAGCACCGCCCTGATGTTCTGTCTCTACGGCAACCCGATGCTCCATGTCCGTCGCAGAGAATATGTGGTAGAATCTGCACTGCAGAATGATGCGATGCCACCAGCTCCAATCAAGGCCGACGGCTCTCCGCTCAAGAAGACCATGCGACAGCGCCTGCTGCAGAAGGATAAGAGCAACCAGTCTCTCATCGACCAGATTCGTGGTTATGTGGATGAGAATCTCAATGCTATCCGAAACATGGTAGAGCAGCATCTGTACCAGCAGCTGGGCTTGAAACCGGAAATGCTGGATAGCATCGACCAGGTAAGCCGACCTACCATCGACGGCAATTACGAAACGGGATATTCATTCAACTATCACGACGCAAACCGCCAATATGGAGCAGACACCTTCGTAGAAGTAGATGCCCAGGGCAAGACGAAGCGAATCTATACAACAAAATAATCTGTCCCCTACAAAGGGATTCTATAGTAAATAACAAAAATAATAACAATCATAAAAACTGAAACATATGGGATTTTTTGGTTTTAAATCTTCTAAGGAAGTAGAAGAAGAGAAAAGACAGGCTGCCGAGGAAGCAGCGAGAAGAGTGGAACAGAACAACCTGACCAACCTCAGCAACCTGAGCAAGGGAAGTCAGCTGAACTTCGCCATCCCTTATTTTGATGTCTTCGACCCACGTCTGCAAGATTATGGCGTACCAGTATCTGTACATGGTGCCGTAGTATATGCTATCGAGGACATGGATCTCTTCCATAGTGTGAACCGCAATGAGGGTTACAGCGACGAGACTTTCAAGAACAAGCTTCGTGGCCAGCTCACCAAGTTCATCAAGAGTGTAGTTAGCAATGCCCCTTCTGACGCTCAGATTCCTGTAGTTCAGATTGAGCGCAAGATTTTTGAGATTAGCGAACTCATCCAGCAGCGTGTTACTCCACAGGTGGAAAAGCTTTTCGGCATCACCATCCGCAGTCTCGACATCACAGGCATCAACGTAGATAAGGAGAGCCGTGGTTACCGTGAACTCAAAGCCCTCACTGCCGACCTGGAGAAGGAGCGTATGATGGCTCAGCATAATGCCCAGATTTCCAACTTCAACCTCAACAACGACCTTCAGCAGGATATGCTCAAGAAGCAGTCTGAGCTGAATCTCGATGCCATGGGCAGAAAGCAGGAACTCGACCTTGGCGGTCAGGAGGAGTTGCAGCGCATGAACTTGGAGAACCAACGTGAAACCATGCGTATTCAGCGTGAGGAGATGCAGCGTGCTTCTCGTCTCCAGACAGAGCAGACCTTTATGGGTGCTCATCAGGCAAACCTCAATGCTGGTGTTCTCAACAATGCCACAGATAATGGCATCAATGCCTTCCGCCAGCAGACTATGGGTGGTATGAACAACATGGGTCAGATGGGCGGAGCTCCTCAGATGCCAGGTCAGAAAGGCATGGGTGGTGCACATCAGATGCCGGGAATGGGTGCTGCTATTCCTCAGGTACAGTATTATATTGGCATCAATGGCCAGCAGTATGGTCCATGCGATTGGAACAAGCTCCAGCAGCTCGTTCAGCAGGGTCAGCTCACCCAGCAGTCATACGTTTGGAAGAATGGCATGGCGCAGTGGGAGTTTGCCGGCAATGTAGCAGAACTCGCTCCATTGTTCCAAGGCACCGCCCCACAGATGCCGGGAATGCCTCCTACTATGCCGGGGATGTAATTTCCCGGCAGCTATAATACAAACAAAAGTAAGAACATTAAATTTTTGATAATATGGGATTATTCAAAAAATTAGTCGGTGATATCGCAAAGACAGTAGGTGAAAGCCTGGAAGAAGTTTCAAACGAAGCCAAAAAGAGTTTCCAAGAGGCTCGCGAAGAGGTAAGAAAGAACATCCAGGAAGCAAAGCTGAATCAATCCAACTATGATGATGACGATGATGATGACAATTGGGATTATCCATTAACAAAGTTATCAGATGATGACGATGATATACGAATCCAGTTAGGCACTTTTAAAAATGGCGTTTTAACCATCAACGAGGGACATACAACTCTCGGCGAAGATGCCTTGGAGGGTTATAAGAAAATTAGAAAAGTTGTCTTCCCTTCAACCCTTAGAGAAATTGATGGATGTTTTTTCAGTGAGCATGGACATGAGGACTATCTTGAAGAGGTAGATTTCTCAAAGGTTAAATTATTGAAGGAAATTCCAGACTGTCTGTTTGAAAATTGTAAGAGACTTCAAGAAATAAACTTTCCTGAAGGAGTAGAAATAATAGATAGTGAAGTGTTCGATAGATGCACCAACCTCCGCAAGATAACATTTCCAAGTACCCTAAAGTCGCTCCAAAGCACAACATATAAATGTAAGAATATCGAAGAATTGGATTTGTCCAAGGTTCATCTGTTGGAAGAAATTCCAGATAATTTCATTGGTGAAAATTGCAAGATTGAGACACTTGTCATTCCTGTAGGAGTAAAAATTGTGGGTGATGAATTTGCCTCAAGCAAGAGCATTAGAGAGGTATATGTACCTTACACTGTTGAAGAAATCGGCACTCTCAATGATGACGAATACGCACCTGATGTGTATATCTACACCAATAAACTCACAGATATAGAAAGTCTGTGTGCCTATATTAAGACTCTGTATGTACCAGAAGACTTATATATCTACTACGCTGAGCTTCTAAAGGAAGTTGACGATACAGAAGTTCGTCTTCGTAAGATGCCAGCAGACAAATTGGATTTCTATGGAACACCTGTTCCACCACTTACCGAAGTGGCAGAAGAAGACAATTCAGTTCCTCCGCTGCCTGAATTGGATCAAGACATAGAGACTCCTCCTACAGACAAAGTAGCACAGGACATCCAGGAAGAAACACAGGATATCCAGGAAGAATCCGAAGAGATTCCAACCATACAGAAGTCTCCTGGCAACCTGTTCTCAGATGCTCTTGAGGAGCTCATCAATTCTGCAGCAGCAAGTGATGAGCTGACGGACAAAATGAAGGAGATTGTCTTACGCCGTGCTGTTAAGGAGGGCGAAAATCCCGACGAGGTAGAAATGGTGCTTGAGGCAAGATTCTACGAGAAGCATCATTAATACGTATAAAAGAATATAATAACAAATAAATTTATCTACTATGTATAACGAGAAGTTAGAAGCACTCATCACTGCTGCATTGGCTGATGGTGTATTGACTGACAAAGAGAAGAATCTTCTCTTCAAGAAGGCCGAGGCTATGGGCATCGACCGCGACGAGTTTGAACTGGTACTTGAGGGTCGTCTTGCTAAGCGCAAGAAAGAAATGGAAGCACAGGCTCCTCAGGCAGCTAAGCCTGCTAAGAAGGAAGGTGCAATTCCACAGGAGCTTGATGACCTCATCAAAGAGTACCTTACCGACGGCATCATCTCTGCCAAGGAGCGTCAGGTTCTTTTGAACAAGGCACAGGCTCTGGGATTGAATGTTGACGAGGTAGATTTGTACATCGATGCACAGCAGCAGAAGGCTGATCAGGCAGTAGCAGCTGCTGTGAACAAGCGTCGTGGCAAGACCTGCCCTTACTGCGGTAGCTCTATTCCAGAACTGACCGACAAGTGTCCTAACTGTGGTGGCAACATCACCCCTGAGGCAAGTAAGGAATTGGAGGAGATTATCGAGCATCTTGAGTCTGCTTTGGTAAACTTCAAGTCTGGAGAAGATGTTGATAAGAGCAAAGCTGAGGTGGAGCGCTATGTTCGCAAAGCAAGAATGTACTATGGTAACAATCCTAAGATACAGCGTTTGCTTGATGAGGTTGAGGCTGAATCAGAAGCAGCAAAGGTAGATGCAAAAAAGAGATTCTGGTTGGATTTAATAAGAAGAAATAAGCAGATTGTAATAATTGTTGTAGGATTTATTGGTCTTGCTGTTTTTGGTTTTACTGTTTATAATTTGCTTTCTCCTGACAGAGCTTACAATAATGCCCTAAAAGAGGTTGAAGCAACAACTGAGCAAGTTGTGGATATGATAAATGATGGCAACTTCAAAGGTGCAAAATCAAAATTAACAACTCTTTCTTTTGCAGTAGTAGAAGGTAGCGATCACAAGTTTGTTACAATAACAGATTTTGATGGTGCATATTTAGCTTTGATAAAGGCATACATAAAAGCGGATGACCTTGATAATGCAGAAGAAGTGGGCACCACCTATATGGGAAAGATTGATAATGAAATGACTTGGCAAGATACTTCTTGCTACAAAACACTTAAAAAGGAATTTAAGAAAAGGAACCGTGACTTCTCTGCTTTAAAATCACAATATGATTATGACGATTTAGTCGAATAATGATATCTTCAGATAATAATTAGAAATATTAAACCATTAATTATCATTAGTGTCCCGATTTTAACGGGACACTAATGACCATTTATATAAAAACAGAAATTATGGAAAAATTTGTGGAAACCTTAAACAACAATCCTATATTCCAACTTTCCCTATCTTCTAAGGAGTTGTTTCACAGCAACTTTTTGGCATGGTTGGCAGAAGACGACAATACACGTTGTGTATTCAACAAAGTAATGCAAACATGGCTAGACGACAAGAACTGGGAGTATAAGCCTAACAAGATGGAAGTAAAGCGTGAATATAATCATTTTGATTTTTGCGTTTGCGACAAACTTTCTATTGACGGCAACGATGTAACCGGAAGCGTGCGGGTGGTTCTCGAAAACAAATTCAAGAGCATAGCATATACGGCTCAGCTTGTGGACTATAAGGAAAGAACAGTAACTCTGAATGAGGAAGGTTATAAGAATAATTATAAAGCAAATAAAGCCAACAATGGTAAAAATCTCCCCAGAGGTTGGAGAAAAAAGGTGGAACATCCAAATACAAAGTACATCTTGCTGACTTTGGCTGATAATTTCTTAGACAAAGACGAAATCTTAAGCTTAGGATGGAAGATTGTTACATACGCAGAGTATGCAAAGCTTTTAAGAACTATTATTGGGGAATTGAAAGATGACGAGATAATGGGAAATAAGGCCTTCTATATTGAACTCATTGCGCAATATTGCAATTTCATAGAGATGTTCTCAAAGCATATCAATAAATGCTTAGACGATGTCAAAGAAGACAAATACTGGGATATCCTCAAGAATGATGACTTTTCGGCTGTGCGCTGCAATGATATTTGGCAGAAAGTGTTGATGCATAAGTATGCCCAAAAACTCAACAAGCTTACTCAAGAGAAATTCCCAGGCACTGAGATTGTTTTTAACGACAAAGACGCTTGGAATGAAAAAAGCGACCGACCTTTGATGATTCGCGTTGCATATTTCCGTAACGAGGCTCTGGTTGAGCTGAAATACTTATTAAATAATGGCGTTGTATTCTGTGTCCAGCAACAAGGAGATAACAACCTTAGTATTGGCATAGTGGTAAAACAGGAAGAAACGATTAAAAAAGTTGTCAGACAGCAGGACAAGGCAAAATGGTATGCTAACATCAAGAAACTTGTCGCCCAAAAGAAACTTGATAAAATAATAACAGGTGACACTTTCAACTCTTTCCAGTCAGAAGGATCAAGCGGTTATTACTATATACATAATTCTGAGAAGCTTAATATCAAGAATACATTAGAAAAAATGGTGAAGTTAATGGAAGATGCAATAAGTGCTACCAAACAGAAATAGGACAAAATATGTGCAAGTTACGCAAGGAAGGAAGTGTTTGGAGAGTTTCGACCTCAAATGTCAGAGCCGGAAACTATACCTGATATGCCAGACTATCTGGACATCGTGCTCTGCAAAAAGGACGGAAGTATCTTCTACGAAATGGATATCCAAAGACGTGCCATCAACATCCCACTCGACTTTCAGCTGGAAGGATTGGTCCTGGAAATCAATATCACCAACTGCGATGGTACAAAATACAAGAAGACACACCAATTCTTAAAATAAACATCCTATGACATACGAAGAATTCAAGCAATTGGCTGAACATCCACAGCATCGGGATGTTCCTGCCATCTTCAAGCTCGAAGTATTAGAAACAGAAGAGCTGGAGGAGAAAAAGCGTTCACATTATCCGAAATACAAGGTGAACACATATTGTCCGCAAGCCTTCACCACAACTTTGGAGGAGGCAGAGAGACTGATGCACCAGGATGTCCTTTACCGCAAGAAGATGAAGGAGGAAGACGACTATCCGCTGGATACCTTCTGCTATTATATCTCGGAGATTCCAATGGGACTGTTGCACTACAACCGGGAATGTCTTTCGGAAAGGGTGTATGACGGGGAGGGAAAACTGATCGACCGGTCTTACTGCTGTTCGCGTTTCAGCATTTACTATCCCGGAGTCTGCGATTTGCCTGCATACGACCGTCATCCTGACGAGACCTTCCGAGGCAGAAGCGCTGAACAGATCAGATTCAAGAAGGGTGACATAGTGGAAGTATATCGTGGCGATGAGGTGAAACTTGCCATCGTTGTCGGTACTCCGCTTACCACCGAATGGATCTGGGAGAGAAACCAGGCTGCCAAGGATAAAAGGGGATTGGATGAACTGCCATACGATGAGACGGATGACAGCTATACCGTGATAGATGGTCCCGGCTACGAATACCACGACCACGTTCCGTCGCTGTATGTCTTCGCCCCTCACTATCATGTGCCGCTCTATCTTCAGAGACGATTCAAGGGGTATTTGGAAAAGGCTGAGAAAAAGCAGAAAGAAGAGGAGGAGAAAGACTGGATCTTCCGCCAGGCTCACGATTGCAGCTTCAGCAACAAGGAACAGATAGAGAAGTCAGAAAAGTGCGGCTGCTTCAGCTGCTGCGAAATCTTCTCGCCATCCGAAATCACGGATTACCTTCCTGATGAGCCGCCTACAGCCGAATGTCCCTTCTGCCATACCGACTCCGTAATAGGTGAAGCCTCCGGCTTCCCTATCACCAAGGATTTCTTGAAGAAAATGAAGAAGAGATGGTTCTAGGCGATTTTTCAACGTTTTTCACCGACCT
>DAWDQD010000074.1:0-8900 GCA_052349145.1 Segatella copri
AAACTAACTTTTTTCTATAAAAATATCGATAAAGTTTGCATTAATTCAATACTTTTTCTTATCTTTGCACCCGTAAATTAATGAGAGATATTTAAAAAGTGTAAGAAGAGAAAAAATAATTATATAAAGTTATAAGAGTTGTTTAATTTTTAAGAGAGGATTTTATGGAAAAAAGATTGCTTTTCTTGTTAGTCAATCTCTTCCTTTTATGTGGGGGGGCATTGGCTCAAACGAAAGTAACAGGTACCGTAGTTTCTCTGGAAGATGGTGAACCTGTCATCGGTGCATCTGTCGTAGTCGCTGGAGCGGCACGTACAGGTACCGTCACCGATATTGACGGTCACTTCTCTTTGGAGGTACCTGCTGGTAAGAAACTTGTAGTTAGCTACATCGGTATGCAGAGCCAGACCTTGACTCCAGCCGCCAAGATGACTATCCGCCTGAAGGCAGATAGCAAGAACTTGGGCGAGGTGGTTGTAACAGGTATGCAGCATGTAGACCGTCGTATGTTTACAGGTGCAACAGATCAGTTGACTGCAAACGATGCCTTGATTAATGGTATTACAGATGTAAGTCGTTCCCTGGAAGGTCGTTCTGCCGGTGTGTCTGTTCAGAACGTGACAGGTACATTTGGTTCTGCGCCAAAGATTCGTGTACGTGGTGCAACCTCTATCTATGGTTCTTCTAAGCCTCTTTGGGTTGTAGATGGTGTCATCATGGAAGATGTTACCGACATCAATGCAGATGATTTGTCTTCAGGTGACCCTGAAACCTTGATATCTTCAGCTATTGCCGGTTTGAACTCAGATGATATCGAAAGTTTCCAGATTTTGAAGGATGGTTCTGCTACTTCTATTTATGGTGCCCGTGCCATGGCAGGTGTCATCGTTGTTACCACTAAGAAGGGTAAGGCTGGTCAGGCTCACATTAATTATATGGGTGAGTTCACTACTCGTATGATTCCTAGTTATAGCGATTTTAATATCCTCAATTCGCAAGAACAGATGGGTATTTATAAGGAATTGAAGGAGAAAGGCTGGCTTGGAGTTTCCAGTACTTTGAATGGTAGTGATTATGGTGTATATGGTAAAATGTATGAACTTATCAATACCTATGATGCCAAGACCGGTCAGTTTGCACTTGCTAATACACAGGAAGCACAAAATGCTTACCTGCAGGCTGCTGAATACCGCAATACTAACTGGTTCAAGGAATTGTTCTCAAATGATATTATGATGAATCATTCTGTAAGTATGAGCGGTGGTACTGATAAAAGTAACTATTATGGTTCACTTTCAGTAATGACCGATCCAGGATGGTATAAGCAGAGTAAGGTTCAGCGTTATACCTTGAACTTGAATATCACTCACAAGATTTTCGACAATCTTTCATTCAATATTATCGGTAGCGGTAGTTATCGTAACCAGAAAGCTCCTGGTACATTGAGCCAGGATGTAGATGTTGTATCTGGACAGGTGAAGCGTGACTTTGATATCAACCCATATTCTTATGCATTGAACACATCTCGTGCGCTTGACCCAACTGCTTATTATCATTCTAACTATGCAGCTTTCAATATCTTGCATGAGTTGGAAACCAACTATATTGACATCAATTTTATTGATGCAAAGTTTCAGGGTGAATTGAAGTACAAGCCAATCAAAGACTTGGAACTTTCTGCTTTGGGAGCTGTAAAATATACGACAACAAGTCAGGAGTATAAAATAGAGGACTCTTCTAACCAGGCAGAGTCTTATAGAGCTATGGGCAACTCTCTGATTCGTGATGCCAATAAGTATCTTTATACAGACCCTGATAATCCATACGCATTGCCTATCACGGTTTTGCCTAATGGTGGTATGTATAAGCGTACAGATAATCGTATGTTGGATTACAACTTCCGTTTTACAGCCAACTATAGCAAGTCGTTCGATCATAATACTCATTTTATGAATCTCTTTGCCGGTATGGAGACTACAGGCATTGAGCGTACCCGTACCTTCTTTAATGGTTGGGGTATGCAGTATGACAAGGGTGAGGTGCCATTCTATATATATCAGTTCTTTAAGAAGAGTTTGGAAGAGAATACCGATTATTATTCTCTCTCTAATACAAACTCACGTTCTGTAGCTTTCTTCGGCAATGCTACCTATTCTTATAAGCAGAGATATATTCTTAATGGAACCTACCGTTATGAGGGTAGTAATGCTATGGGACGTAGCCGTAGTGCACGTTGGACTCCAACATGGAACGTGGCTGGTTCTTGGAATGTGGATCAGGAGAAATTCTTCCAGTCTTGGATGCCTGCAATTTCTCACTTGAAGTTAAAGGCTTCTTACTCACTTACAGCTACACCTCCTCCAACAAGTTATACAAGTTCAACTAATGTATATAAGGCATATTCACCTTGGCGTCTGCTGACTGGTGACAAGGAAACAGGTATCCAGTTGAGCCAGTTGGAGAATGATGAACTGACTTATGAGAAAAAGCATGAGTTTAACTTCGGTTTCGAGGCTGGTTTCTTGAATGATCGTATCAATTTGTCTTTCGATATCTATTCTCGTAAGAACTTTGATGAAATTGGTCCTGTTACAACCCAGGGTATCGGTGGTGAGGTAATCCGTTGGGCTAATGCTGCTGACATGAAGGCTAATGGTCAGGAATTGAGTATCAGTACAACCAACATCAAGAACAAGGATTTCTCTTGGAATACAAGTTTCATCTTCTCTCATACAAAGACAGAGATTACTAACTTGGAAAGCCAGGATCGTGCCATTGACTTGATTACCAATATGGGTGGTCGTAGAGAAGGTTATCCTGTACGTTCTTTGTTCTCAGTAAAATTCCAGGGTTTGGATGAAGATGGTCTGCCAACTTTCCTTAACGAAAAAGGTAATGTGACTTCTGATGATATCAATTTCCAGGAGCGTGAGAACCTCGATTTCCTGCAGTACGAAGGTCCTACCGATCCAACTATACAGGGTTCTTTGGGTAATATCTTCAAGTATAAAGGTTTTGCTCTGAATGTGTTCATGACCTATTCTTTTGGAAATGTTGTGCGTCTTGACCCTGTGTTCTCTGCTACCTATTCTGATTTGAGCTCTATGACTAAGGAGTTTAAGAACCGTTGGGTACAGCCAGGTGATGAGAAATATACTGATGTGCCTGTTGTTTTGAGCTACTATCAGTATCAGAACAATAAGCAATTGCGTTATGGTTACAATGCCTACAACTATTCTGATGTACGTATAGCCAAAGGTGACTTCATCAGAATGAAGGAAATATCATTGAGCTATGATTTCCCTAAGGCATGGATTCATCCGCTCAATAATCTGTCTTTGAAATTACAGGCAACCAACCTCTTCCTGATCTATGCTGACAAGAAGTTGAATGGTCAGGATCCGGAGTTCTTCCGCTCAGGAGGTGTTTCTTCACCTGTTCCAAGACAGTTTACTTTAACAGTTAAAGTTGGACTTTAATAAAATGCAAGCACAATGAAAAGAACAAAATATTTATTATCTACGGTTTTGGCAGTTTCACTCTTGGGATTTTCATCTTGTGATGATTATTTGGATAAGTTGCCAGACAATCGTATGGAATTGAAGTCTACTGATGATGTGAGCAACTTGCTCGTCAGTGCTTATTCTTCACATTATCCTGCCTATTTGTTGGAGATGTACTCTGACAATACTGACTGTATAGATAATACTGGTTGGACAGAGTATGACAAGTTCCAGGGACAGGCCTATCGATGGGAAGATATTACAGAGATTCAGGACGCTGAGAGTCCTCAGGAATTATGGAATGCGTATTATAAGGCCATTTCTTCTGCTAATGCATCTATAGAATATATAGCGAAACTTTCTGATACAGAAAAAACAGAGTATTCTGCTCAGTTGGGAGAGGCTCTTCTCTGCCGTGCCTACGGAGAGTTTATGCTTTCTACCGTATTCTGCGATGCATATGACAAAACTACCGCTGCCAGTAAACTGGGTTTGCCTTATCCTGAGCATACGGAGACTGTAGTAGGTCAGAAGTACAATCGCGGTACTTTGGAAGATTTATATAAGAAGATAGATGCAGATATTCAGGCAGGTCTTCCTTTGGTGGGTAATACCTATTCTACCCCGAAGTTCCATTTTACCCAAAAGGCAGCTTACGCTTTTGCTACTCGTTTCTACCTCTATTATCAGGATTACGACAAGGCTATAGATTATGCAACCAAAGCTTTGGGTGATAATCCCGCATCACAGTTGCGAGACTGGGCTAGCCTTTCTAGTTTGAGCATGAACGATCAAGTGCAGACGGAAGCGTATGTAAATTCTGGAAATAATGCTAACCTCCTATTACAGACGGCTTATTCTGAGTGGGGTGTTGTAGGTGGTCCATATTCAACTGGTGACCGTTATGCGCATGGAAAGGTGTTGGCAACAACAGAGACATTGCAGGCTGCTGGTCCATGGGGAAGCAATACCGGTTTTAACTATAAGGTATGGAGCAATTCAGCTTTGTCAAAATATTTTCTTCGCAAGATTCCTTATGAGTTTGAATATACAGATCTGCAAGCTGGAATAGGTTATGCTCATAGCATATTTTCAGCGTTTAACACAGATATGCTGCTCATGGAGCGTGCTGAGGCTTATGCTTTGAAGGGTGAATACCAGAAGGCTGTAGATGATGTGAATACTGAACTTTCTGTATTCAGTAGCAGAAATGTAACACTTTCTGTAGATGGTATTAAGGAATACTATAAAGGCATTAAGTATTATACTCCAAAGGAGCCAACAGTAAAGAAGGCTTTGCACCCGGCATTTACCATTGATGCAGAAACTCAGGAACCTGTTTTGCAATGCATCTTGCAGTTGAAACGTATCTTGAGCATGCATGAGGGATTGCGTATGCAGGATGTAAAACGCTATGGTATTGTTATCTATCGCCGCACATTAAACAAGAATGATGAAATTCTTGATGTGACAGACAGCTTGACCGTAGATGATCCTCGTCGTGCTATTCAGCTTCCACAGGATGTTATCAACTCAGGCTTGGAGGCAAATCCACGTACTAAGTAATGTTTTTAAAAACGCTTAATTAAAGAATAAAAGTATGAAAAAAATATATTTGCTTTTGATGGTAGCTGTCATGAGCTTGGGATTTGTTTCTTGCTCAGATGATGATCCTGATGGAGCTACTATCTTCCCTACTGATTCGCCTGCTCGTGACAACCTGGACCAGTGGTTGTTGAAGAACTATACTTATCCATATAATGTGGATTTCCAGTATAAATGGCAGAAGATAGAGAGTGATATGAAGTACAATCTGGTGCCTGCAGATTCTGCAAAGTCGGCTAAGTTGGCTATCATCGTGAAATATCTGTGGTTTGATGCTTATAATGAGGTTGCTGGTCAGGATTTCATCAAGACGAATGTACCTCGTGTCATCACGTTGATTGGTTCGCCTGCTTATGAGAATACGGGTACGATGGTACTGGGTACTGCTGAAGGTGGTTACAAGGTTACTCTTTATATGGTGAATAATCTGGATGATGCTACATTGAAAGATTATGATGCTCTGACAACTTATTATTTCACTACGATGCATCATGAGTTTACTCATATCTTGAACCAGAAGAAGCCTTATAATACAGACTTCGATCGTATTTCTGAATCAGATTACGTAAGCGGTGACTGGTATCAGGTTCCTAATGCGACAGCCCTTAAGAAGGGATTTGTACGTAATTATGCAATGGTTGAAGGTCGCGAGGATTTTGCTGAGACAATGGCTCAGTATGTAACTTGCACAGATGCTGCCTGGGCAGCTAAGTTGAAGACAGCAGGCACCAAAGGCGCTGCTATTATCAACCAGAAACTGGAGATGATTCGTACCTATATGAAGGATTCCTGGAATCTTGATATTGACGAGTTGCACAAGGCTGTTCTGCATCGTGGTCGAGAAATGAGTTCATTGGATTTGGAACATTTAAAGTAATGAGACATGAGAAAGTTTTTATTATATATCATGGGTGTAATTAGCATGCTGTCTTTTCAGTCTTGTCTGCATGACGATAAGGAATTGTTTGATGAATCAGCAGCAGAAAGACTGGAGCATGCTACAGAAGAAACCAAGCAGATATTGGAGTCTTCTACCAGCGGTTGGGCTTTTCAGTATTATCTTGGAGATGAATATACAAGTGGTGGATGTACTTATCTGGTAAAGTTTAAAGATGGTAAGGCAGATGTTGCATTAGATTTGGCAGATGCCCCTACAGATATAACACATTCATCTTATGATGTAGTGAAAGATCAGGGGCCTGTTCTTACATTTGATACCTATAATGAATGGATGCATTATTTTGCTAATCCAAATTCGGATGGTACTACCAAAGGAGGAGACTTCGAGTTTTCTGTCATGAAGATCAGTAATGATACGATTGACTTAAAGGGACGTACAACGGGTAACAAAATGCGTCTCATCCGCTTGCCGGAGAATACGGATTGGAAGACATATTTAGAAGATATCAGCGGCATTGAAAGCGAGATGTTTACCAGTTATCAGCTGACGGAAGATGGAAATGTAGAAGGTATATTGACTTTTGATGCAGATACCCGTCGGGTGTCATTTGTGGATAAGGAGAACAATACTTCGACCTATCCGTATTGCGTCACTCCAACAGGTATCGTCCTACCTGATTCTTGGAAGAGTGATGCTCATACATTTGTGTTACCTGATGGTAAGTATAGCATGGTAGCTAGTGATGTTGCCGCTGGCAAGATGGTTTCATTGGATCCTTATCTCACTCCTGATTATGTTTTCAAGAAAATAGGTACATCTATCAAGATGAACGATGCAGCGCAGAGCGTGACAGAAACAGTGAAAATGGCTAACACGTTCACCTATTCCACAGATGCCGATTGGTTGACGATTACTGCTGACGATGCTAGCGTTACTTTCTCTGCTGCCGCCAATAATGAGGGACATCCTCGTGTGGCTACTGTGAAGGTGAAGAATGAGAATGGCGAGGATGAAATGACCGTCTGCCAGATGGAGTATGCCAAGGATATTTCTGGTACATACGTATTGCAGTATTATGATGCAGATGGCACTGTACAGCAGAATGTTTTTGACGTGACAGCCGACAATGCCGATGCCATTGATATGCCAATTAAGGTAGGTAAATATACATTGCATGCTTCCTTGAAATGGAATGCGGAGACCAATAGCTTTGATTGGAATAGTTTCCAGTATATGGGAAAATACGGAAGCTATTATGCTTACGACATATTGTATACTGATAGTTATTGGAGTGCAGTTTCTGACAAGTATACATATTCTGCTCCTGTAGCTTATGATGATGAAAATGGAACTTATGCTATATTCTCTGAAGGTAGTATTCTGGGTGAGGATATAAATATGGTCTATGTAATGGCTTGTGCAGCCAATCCTCCTGCAAGTACAAGTGATTTCAAAGGATACTTGGAAATCATGCAAGGAATTGCGCTCGTGAAACTTCCTGATGGGGCTAGTGCTGCGTCATTTACAGCTAAGGCAAGAGGTAGTCAGCAAGTCAAGGTACATTTCACAAAGATGCCCGCTTTTCATGCCAGTCCTGTGCTTGGTAAGAAATTGATTAAGTAACTTTAAAAAGAATGTGTTATGAGATTATCACGAATATATTATTTATTACTCGTCGTAATAGGAAGCCTCGCCTTAGCTTCCTGTGACGATGATGACAAGGTAGTGGACGAGGGACTGAAAGTTCTCTCTGCAGAGACTTCCTTTGATGCCAATGGTGGTGAACATGAAATCTCCGTGAACAAGGATGTTGTGAAGGCTTATGCCGCTGATGATTGGCTTGCAGTGAATGCCCAGGGTAGCAAGGTGACCATTTCTACTCAGGCCAATGTGTCTAATGAGTCTCGCCACACTACATTGGTAGTTAAGTCTTCAGAGACTGATTCTACTATTGTCAATGTTTCTCAGTTGGGTTCAATCTTCGTTTTAGAAGGTTTGCCTTCTGGAATAGCTGCGTCAGATGCTGCTGTTTCTTATACTTATTCTATGAAGCACAATTTGCCTGTTGAAGTGAGTTCTTCCGCTGATTGGATTAAGGTTTCGGTGACAGATGATAGTTTCAAGGTGGATTTGAAAAAGAATGAGACCGGACGTTTTCGCTCAGGTAGTTTCACTTATTCATCTGGAAATATAAAGAATACAATCAATGTATCGCAATCTGAATTTGCCAGAGACTTTGAAGGTATGTATTATCTTGCTTATACTTCTAACGAGGGCACCCAGGTAGCTATCTCTGCCAAGTTTGTCAAGGATGCTGAAGGTAATTATGCTTTGGACTTGCCTCAGCTTGGACTGTCTGTTCCTGTGGCATTTGATGAGTCTACTTTCAAGTTATCTATTTATGCAGGACATAATCTTGGTGTCTTCCAGAAATATAATACGGTATCAATCCTTGGAGATTCTAAAGCAGGTTACCTCGTATGGAATTCAGCAGTTAGCTTTACGGCAGGTTTTCAGTATAGCGATGAGGAAGGAACCTATGCAGAGTTTGAGGATAATGGCTCATGGCCAGGTTATAACGTAGACTATCTCGCTATTGGCGCTTACGATGGTGATGAGTTGACTAATGATAGCTATTTGGGTAACTTCTTAACAATGCTCAATCCTTATCTCTTGAAGATAGATGCTTCGGGTGCTCGCAAAAAGATGAACGTTGCGACACCTAAACTTTCCATCATGAAATAAAATTATATACATAATGTTTAATAGGATTCTTTGTGAAAAGAATACATAAAATCTCTCGTCTGGGGGCGTGCTCATTTAAGCACGCCCCTTATTGTATGCTCGGCATGAGCTTATTCTAATGGGTGCAAGTCCCTAACGAACCCTAA
>DAWDQD010000075.1:0-8642 GCA_052349145.1 Segatella copri
CAATTGTCACTACCCCCTCAAAGTAGCGCGTCTACCAATTCCGCCACCTCTCCAAGTATATTGCCATCAATTATCTAACCAAGATAAAACTTGATGTTGTTTTCAAAAAAAATGAGCGGAAAACGGGACTCGGACCCGCGACCCCAACCTTGGCAAGGTTGTGCTCTACCAACTGAGCTATTTCCGCAGTTTTTCCTATTACTTAGGAGCGTTCCTCTGAATGCGAGTGCAAAGGTACTACTTTTTTCTGAATTACCAAACTTTTCTTCGATTTTTTTGAAAAAAAATGTGCATTTTGCCCTTTTTAGTGAGCAAAACACACATTTTAAGCCTTATTTTGCCGATTTTTAAACTCATCCGGCAGAAAAATCGGGAAAATGGAAATTATACTAATCCATCCTACTGCGATAATCTTCGTAGCTGAAATCTCTTAGAATTTCCAATTTTCCATCTAAATGTACGATACCTATTGATGGATGAGTGATTCCATTAAAGGTATTTGTCTTTACCGTAGTGTAATGCAGCATATCTTCGAAAATAACATTCTCGCCTATTTGCAATTCATGGTCAAATTTCCAGAAGCCCATAAAATCTCCACTCAGACAACTGTTGCCACCTATTCTATATATATGTGCGCCCTCAGGAGCCTTCGTCGGATCATCAACCTCCAGGGTTTCTGCATTTCTGACAGCTGGCATATACGGCATCTCCAGACAGTCGGGCATATGACAGGTAAAACTGGCATTTATGATAGCTGTCCTGATACCTTTATCTTCAACCACATCTACTACTTGAGTTACAAGCGGCCCGGTCTGCCACCCAAAGGCACTACCAGGTTCCATGATAATTTTAAGATGAGGATAACGCTGATGAAATCCCTTTATTATATTAATAAGGTGTTCCACATCATAATCCTTCCTGGTCATCAGATGACCTCCACCGAAATTGATCCATTTCAGCTGCGGAAACCAAGGAGAGAATTTCTCTTCGATATGAGCTAACGTACGTTCAAAGACATCCGCCCCACTCTCGCAGTGACAATGACAATGGAATCCTTCTATATCTGAAGGCAAAGTTTGAGGCAATTTATCTGCCGATACACCGAACCGGGTTCCAGGTGCACACGGATTATACAGCAATGTTCCGACTTCAGAATATTCCGGATTTACTCTCAATCCCAGTCTGATGTCAGAATTTGCCCTACGAACCCGTTCATGATATCGCTCATATTGCGTAAGCGAGTTGAAAGTAAGATGACTTGAGCATTGTGCTATCTCATCAATCTCATAATCGGTATAAGCCGGAGAAAAAGTATGCGCCTTACTGCCAAATTCATGATACGCTAGCTTTGCCTCGCTAAGAGAGCTGGCCGTGGTCGAAGAAATATACTCTCTGAAAATCGGAAATGTCTTCCAAAGAGCATAAGCCTTAAAAGCTAGAATAATTTCCATATCGGCACGCTCAGCCACACTCTTGATGAGCGACAGATTGTGTCGCAAACGTTCTTCCTCTAAAACGTAAATTGGTCGATGAATCTCATTAAAATTCGCTAAATTTACTTGCATAACTTGATAAATATTAATTTTATGGTGCAAAGATAGCTTTTTATCCTGAATATAATTGCTAGTTTGCGTTTTTTTTAATACTTTTGCATCATAAAAATCATTTTGACGATGAAATTAGCAATAATGACCAAGTCCACATTCTTTGTGGAAGAAGATAAAATACTATCCTCGCTGTTCGACGAGGGCATGGACAACCTGCATCTTTTCAAGCCAGGTTCGTCACCAATGTATGCTGAGCGACTGCTCACGTTACTGCCTGAAGACTATCTTCGCAAGATTACTGTTCATGATCATTATTACCTCAAACAGGAGTATGATTTAGCAGGAATCCATATAGACGATCCGCTAGCACCGGTACCGGATGGATACAAAGGCAAGTTCAGTCGCACCTGCACAGATCTCTCGATGCTGAAAGAGATGAAGAAGAAATCAAACTATGTGTTTCTGAAAAACATCTTCGACTGTATTGAGTTTAAAGATGAAAAGTCTTCCTTCAATCTGCAGCAACTTGAGAATGCAGCCAAGGCAGGACTCATAGACAAGAAGGTATACGCCTTGGGAGGCATGAGTCTGGAAAATCTCAAGATTGCCAAGGAACTCGGATTTGGAGGAGTAGTAATCTGTGGAGATCTCTGGAACCGTTTCGACATTCACAACGAGCGCGATTTCAAAGAGCTGATTCTTCACTTCGAGAAATTGAGAAAGGCTATCAGCTAATACTGAGGTTCCCGAAAAAAGATTCATCCCCCTACATGAAAATAGATAAAAATAACTATTAATACACATAAACACTAATAGAAATGAGTGACAAAAACTCTTTTTTGGTATTCTCTGGTACTAACTCGAGATACCTTGCAGAAAAAATCTGCGCTAGTTTAGGTTGCCCACTGGGTAATTTGGTTGTAACCAAGTTCTCTGATGGTGAATTTGGCGTATCTTTCGAGGAGTCTATCCGCGGACGCGATGTTTTCCTCGTACAGAGCACATTCCCTAATTCAGACAACTTGATGGAGTTGCTCCTGATGATTGACGCAGCAAAGCGTGCTTCTGCCCGCAATATTATTGCTGTTGTTCCTTACTTCGGATGGGCCCGTCAGGATCGCAAGGACAAACCACGTGTCAGCATCGGCGCTAAACTGGTAGCCGACTTGCTCAGCGTTGCCGGTATCGACCGTCTCATCACCATGGATCTCCATGCCGACCAGATTCAGGGCTTCTTTGATGTTCCTGTAGATCACCTCTATGCATCTGGCGTTATTTTGCCATACCTGCAGAGCTTACGCCTCAAGGATATGGTCATTGCTTCTCCAGACGTTGGTGGTTCTAAGCGTGCCAACACTTATGCTAAGTACTTCGGCTGCCCTCTCGTGCTCTGCAACAAGACCCGTGCCCGCGCCAATGTAGTAGCAAGCATGCAGATTATCGGTGATGTAAAAGACAAGAATGTTGTCATCATTGATGATATGGTCGATACAGCCGGTACTATCACGAAGGCTGCCGACATCATGAAGCAGGCTGGTGCAAAGACTGTTCGTGCATGTGCATCTCACTGCGTGATGAGTGGTCCTGCATCTGAGCGTGTTCAGGATTCAGCTCTTGAGGAGATAGTATTCACTGATTCCATCCCTTACACCAAGCGTTGCGCAAAGGTTAAGCAGATTTCTATTGCAGATATGTTTGCAGAAACCATTCGCCGTGTTGAGGATAACGAGAGTATCTCTTCCCAGTATCTGGTATAAGGAAATATCATCATACAAGTTTACAAGGAGTCTTTCTTTTTAAAAAGGAAGACTCCTTTTTTATGATTCCATTCTTCCCATGTTTCTAATCTACATTCACTTTTCACAATTCACAATTCACTTTTCACAATTCACTTTCCACAACTACAATAACACTGTTCATTGTTCGATTTCAAACAAAAAAATCCTGTATCCCAAAAAGAGATACAGGATTCATATATTTATAATGTGACAATGTCGCTATTATATTAGTTCAACCACTTCACGTAGCAGAAGTCCTGACGGTGTGGCAACTTATCATTCTTAGGATACATACGTACGCCTGTCTTGAATGAACCAGCATTGATTGGCTCAATCTCAGCCTCGAATGTAAAGTTGTTACCCTCGTGACCAACCATCTTGAATGGATAAACAGCATAAATCTGCTTGCCATCCTCTGGCTGCTCCTTCAATACAACAAGCTCCAAACCTACTGCATCGTTCAAGCCCTGCTCATCGATAACATACTGAACCTTGATCTTCTGACCAGTCTCAGCAGCCATCAGCATGCAGTCGTCCTTAGATACAACGTGGATACCATCCCAACGCTCTGCAACGCTCTCCTTCCAGAGTGCAATCTCCTTAGCAAGTGCATTGTCGTTAGCACTCAACTTCTTGAAGCGGGCAGCCTCCTTATTGTAGAACTTATCATAGTAGTCATCCAACTGGCGCTTCATTGTATAGTGAGGAGCGATAGTAGCAATAGAGTTCTTTACTACCTGGATCCACTCCTTGCTGAAGCCTTCCTTATTCTTGTTGTAATACATAGGGATGATGTCGTTCTCCAAGAGGTTGTAGATAGTAGCAGCATCAAGCTGATCCTGGTAACCCTGGTTCTGATATGTACGCTTCTCAGGAAGAGCCCAACCAGCACCCTCGCGGTAACCTTCTACCCACCAACCATCAAGTACAGAGAGGTTGACAACACCATTCATCTCAGCCTTCTCGCCAGATGTACCAGAAGCCTCCAATGGACGTGTAGGAGTATTCATCCAGATATCAACACCTGAAACCAGACGGCGAGCCAAAGTCATATCGTAGTCCTCGAGGAAGATAATCTTGCCGAGGAACTCAGGACGCTGACTGATTTCGAAAATCTTCTTGATCAAGCCCTGACCTGCACCATCAGCTGGGTGAGCCTTACCTGAGAAGAAGAACAATACTGGGTGCTCAGGATCGTTAACGATCTTAGACAAGCGTTCCAAGTCGGTGAAGAGCAGGTGAGCACGCTTGTATGTAGCGAAACGACGGCAGAAACCAATCATCAAAGCGTTAGGGTTGATATGCTCGAGCAAAGATACTACACGAGCAGGATCACCCTGGTTCTTCAACCATGTCTGGGTGAACTTCTCACGGATATAAGCTACGAGCTTCTTCTTCAATGCCATACGGGTATTCCAGATTTCTGCATCTGAAACATTGTAGATGGCATGCCAGATTTCCTCGTTGCTCTGGTCGTTCATGAAGTTCTTGTCGAAATATGTATCGTAGAGCTTACGCCACTCTGTTGCTGTCCAAGTTGGGAAGTGAACACCATTGGTTACATAACCTACGTGGTTTTCCTCTGGGAAGTAACCCTTCCAGATATTAGCGAACATTTGCTGGCTTACCCAACCGTGAAGCTTACTTACACCATTAACCTCCTGGCAAGTGTTGCATGCGAATGTAGAGAGGCAGAAACGCTCGTTGTGATCATCTGCATTTTCACGACCCATACCGATGAACTCATCCCAAGAGATACCAAGACGCTGTGGATAGCCACCCATGTACTTGCCGAAGAGAGCCTCGTCAAAGTAGTCATGACCAGCTGGCACTGGAGTATGAACAGTATAGAGAGAAGAAGCGCGAACCAACTCGAGTGCCTGGTTGAAGTTCAAGCCATCCTCCTCGATATAGTCGCAGAGACGCTGCAAGTTGCAGAGAGCAGCATGACCCTCGTTGCAGTGATAGATATCCTTCTTGATACTCATCTTCTTCAATGCGAGCATACCACCGATACCGAGCAGAATCTCCTGCTTCAAACGGTTCTCCCAGTCACCACCGTAGAGAGAGTGAGTGATAGGACGGTCGAACTCTGAGTTCATATCATTATCTGTATCCAGGAGATACAACTTGATACGACCTACATTCATCTGCCATACGTATGCATGTACCTGATAGTTTGTGTAAGGTACATCAACTACCAATGGGTTACCATTCTCATCATATACTCGCTCGATAGGGAGAGAGTTGAAGTTCTGAGCATCATAGTTAGCAATCTGCTGACCATCCATACTCAAAGACTGCTTGAAATAACCATATCTGTAGAGGAAACCAACAGCACACATATCCACGTTGCTGTCAGAAGCCTCCTTCAAGTAGTCACCAGCAAGCATACCAAGACCACCAGAGTAGATTTTAACCACCTGGTTAATACCATACTCCATGCAGAAGTAAGCTACAGATGGGCGCTTAGCATTAGGTTTCACATCCATGTACTCGCGGAACATCTTATAGACGTTCTTAACCTTAGCCATTGTCTCCTTGTCCTTAACAATAGCCTCCTTGCGGTCGTAGCTCAAACGCTCCAAGAGCAATACAGGGTTAGCATTGCACTTCTCGTACAAATCAGCATCGAGGCTCTTGAACAAGTCACGACCTTCATAATTCCATGCCCACCACATATTGTGAGCAATCTCATCCAAGCACTTTAACTCCTTAGGAAGGCTTGATTTAATGGTTGTCTCCTTCCATTGAGGAGCATTAGCATAGTCTGCCTTAATTTTCATTGTGTTTTATTTTTAAGATGTATATTTTCTATCTTGCAAACATAGCGATTCTTGCAGAATCCAAATATTTGTTTTATGGCTTACGCCATCAAGAGAGAGAGATTATTATTTCTTCATACGAACTTCAGCCTTGCGCAGGGCAAAATCATAAGCATCATAGTAATACTCGATAAAGTGTTTCCACAATGCTTTTTCTGAAAGAATCTCAGCATTTTTACGACACTTGTTCACCTGTGTCTTGGTGAATCCCGAGTACTTAGCTACGGTATCCTTGATAGCATCAGCTACCTCAGAATAATTATAGTCGGTACGCTTGATAACCTTCACACCATCCTCTATCTCACTGTAACTTCCCTTCTCTGAGTTAGCCCAAAGACCGAAGCCAGCCAAATCGGTGGTGATACAAGGCACCTTGAACGCAACAGCCTCCAATGGAGTATATCCCCATGGCTCATAATAAGAAGGATAGATACAGAGGTCATTACCCAACACTACATCATAATAACTCTTGTTGATAATGCCATCATCGCCTGTCAAGTAGCAAGGTAAGAATATCAGTTTCACCTTGTCTTCCTTATTATTATGCATGTTGAAGTACTTCAGCATACCCAATACATTATCATGACTCATATTATGCAACCAATGGGTAATCTCCGGAACCTCCAATGGCGTATCAAACTTCTTACCGCTATTCAGACGCTCCAACAGATCCTGACGTGGATCTCCTACCCAACCAGGTACGTCAATGAATGCCAATACATTCTTCTTCAAATTGTTGTCACGAAGCAAGCGGTTCATAGCCTCAATATAAACATCGATACCCTTGTTGCGGAACTCGTAGCGTCCGCTGGTAGAAACGATGAGCGTATCATCATCCAAATCTGTACCCATCAAAGCATTGGCTACATCGAGCAAACGCTTTCTTGCCTCCTTACGTTTCTTTGTAAAGGTACTTGCTTTAGGTACAAAACTATTGTCAAATCCATTAGGCAAAACGAAATCTACCGGTTTATCGAGCAATTCCTTGCACTCGTTGGCAGTAATATCACTCACTGTTGTGAAACAATCAACATACTTAGCAGTCTGCTTTTCTATAGAATGCTTGCTTTGCATATTGAGTTCCTGCGCCATCTGATCACCATTATAGGCAAAAAGATAATCATAAAGAGGCTTATTATTACCGGCAATACTACGACCGATACTTGTAGCATGCGTGGTGAACACAGTAGCCACCTCAGGAAGATGCTTGTTCACATAGAGCACACCAAGTCCTGTCATCCATTCATTTCCATGATAGATAACTTTCTTGCCTTTTCCAACAACATGTTTGTAGAAACTCTCTACTACCAGAGCGGCAGCATAAGAGAACATCGATGCTTCGTCATAGTCACCATAAGCATGAAGACTATCAACCTGATAGTCCTGCCATAGTTGTCCATAGATTTGGTCTTTAACAGCATAGTAAGGATTGAAATCTACCAAAACAGCTACTGGCTCTCCCGGTATATTCCATCTACCTACTTTAACCTTTAAGCCCTCTTTCAGAGCTTCTGTTTTCCACTCCGCATAAAGCGTATCATCTTGAGAGAAATAAGGATTCACCTTGTCTCCCCAGCAATCAGGACCAATGAAGATTAGCTGATCCTTAAACCTTTCCGTAAGAGTCTTAGCTCGAGTTGAAAGAACAGTGTAGATACCACCAACTTTATTACACACTTCCCAACTAGACTCGAATATGTAATCTGGAAATAATCTTTTCTTTTCCATATATAATTATCAATAAACACCGCAAAGATAAATAAATATTTGCAAAAAAACGAATTAATCTTATTAAAATCCTATAAAAAATGCAGTTTTCTTGATTTAAATGAATAACTTTGTCGCAGTTAATTGAAAAAAGTGATGAAAAGAAAGATTTTAGCAACATTATTATGCCTAATTAGTATATCTAGTATGGCACAAACAGACAGCACCCTATTCAAGGGGAAGATTACAAACAAAGAGTATGATGTCTATATGAATATAGACTTCTACCATAAGAACCTCAAGGTTCCAGGACAGGAACTGTTCGGTGAAATGCCCGGATATTTCGGTGACAGACGTGATAGTCGCAAATGGCTGATTACAGATGCTGTCATAGAAGGAAAGACCGCTCATCTATCCATTATCAATGATTACGGGAGCGAAGATCTTACTGCCGACCTCATAGCTTTGCCCGATGGTAGTTACGAGTTGCAGCAGAAAGAAGGAAGTAACCTGAAAATTGCCCGAAACCGGAAATGGGTAAAGATTCCTAAAAATCTGAAATTCACCAACAAGCAGTGACAAAACACTCAGAATATCGCAGAAATACCCTCGCTATTATGGTAAATAGTGAGGGGTTATTATATTATATAGCAAGGGTTATTATACTAAATAGCCAGTGTTATTGAACAAAAAAGCCTCAGAAATCTTTCGAAATCTGAGGCTCTTGATAAAAGGAGGCGGCTACCTACTCTCCCGCATTGCATTGCAGTACCATCGGCGCAAGT
>DAWDQD010000076.1:0-8624 GCA_052349145.1 Segatella copri
AGATTATAAAGCCTGAAACCCCTCAAATTTTTGCACTTCTATTGAGAACTTGCCACAAAGCCTATTCATAGTTTTAGCAGGAGAGAAACTATGAGTAGGCGAGCAGATATCAATAAGTTTTACCGGAAGAGAAGATAGGTTTGCTGATGGACGTATTGGGTTTCATCAGGTAGACCTAAGCGTTACAGTGTGACAGTTGTGACAGTTGTGACAGTTTTCAGGGGTACCCCTCCCTTTTTCTCTATTTAGAGGTTACTTATATATTTATATTTATATATAAATATATAAGTATATATATAATACTTACAGATTGAAAGTAGGGGAAATGCATGTACCCCTCCGCTGAAAACTGTCACAACTGTCACAACTGTCACGCTGTAACGCTTTGCTCTTTTTCTCCGAAGATCATCTGAAATCTTGTTACTTGAAATGATATGTCAAGTTTTTTTATAAGCATAGAACCTTGACGCCTGAAAATCCAAAGTTCCTTGAAGCAGCACGCCCTGAAAGGGCAGAAGCTCCTAGCCCAGGGCATCGCCCTGGGTATAATGTCAATCAGCAAGGCGCCCTGTAAGGGCAAAAGCTTTGTATATTACCCCGGTATTTTAAAGCTTTTGCCCTTACAGGGCGAGAGGTTTGTGGCCGTGATTACCCAGGGCGATGCCCTGGGCTAGGAGCTTCTGCCCTTTCAGGGCGTATGGCGCAAACTTGCGAAAATTCAGGAGTAAATGCTGCAGATACCCATGCGCCCTGTTTTAGGGCGTATGGGTAAAACGTCCGATAATTGGGGTGTTGATTATTTTTCGGAAGAGTAAATGCTTTAGGTACCCATGTACGTTGTTTTATCGTATTATGTGGGTTAACTGTCCGATAATCAGAGTGTTTGTTGTTTTTGGGGAAAGAGTAAACGCTTCGGGGTACCCATGCGCTGTGTTTTACAGCGCCATGTGGGTTAACTAACCGATAATCAGCGTGTTGGTTGTTTTTTGGAAATGAGTAAAAAGTTCAGATACCCATGTGTCGTGTTTCACGACACATGGGTAGTCATTTGATAATCAAAATATTGATGTTTGTGTATCTCTGTTTCTGCGAACTTCGAACTTGGTGATGGATGAGGAGCGAGAGAAATCGCATAATAGTTTGACGCTGTGTTTTACAGCGTCAAGTGGGTTAATCTTCTGATAATCAGGATATTGATATTTTTGAAAGTCCCCGTTTCTACGAGTTTGTCGATAGGATGAAAAGCAGGGGAATACAATAAAAGTTTGACGTCGCGTTTTACGACGTCAAGCTTTTATGCGTTATATTTATTTCTTCCCTCCGTTCAATTTCTCAGAATCGAATCATTCTTTTAAAAGAGCTCGAAGGCTTTCTTGAGCTTCAGGTTATCGGCTGCATTACCAACAAGAGCCTCAAACTTTCCGGCTTCAGCCTTCCAGGATGAAGATGCCTCATCGTAGAAACTGAGGGCCTCTTTGCTGATGGTGATGCTGATATCCTTGCTCTCACCTGGCTGGAGATAAACCTTCTGGAATCCCTTCAGCTCCTTCTGAGGGCGGTCTACCGATGCCTTGACGTCGTGGATATAGAGCTGAACCGTCTCGGCTCCGGCACGCTTACCGGTATTCTTTACGTTTACGGTAAAGGTGATTGTGCCGTCCTGCTTCATCTGCACCTTGTCGCTGCGCAGATTAGAGATGGCAAACTGGGTGTAACTCAAGCCGTGACCGAATGCGAAGGTAGGCTTGATGCGCTCCTTATCGGTCCAGCGGTAACCTACATAGATGCCTTCCTTATATTCCTCATCAATGATGTTGCCCTTCGTGCCGGCTCCACCTTTCTGACGCCAGGTTCCCGGATAGGTATTGAGTGCATGAGCACCTACTTCCTTCAGCGAGTTAACCCATGTAAACGGCAACTTTCCGCTAGGGTTTGCATCGCCTGTAAGGATGCTTGCAAGGGCTTCGCCGCTCTCCGAACCGATGAACCAGCCCTGTACGATGCCGGCAACCTTAGCCTTCCAAGGCATAGCTACCGCATTGCCCGAGATGTTGACATAAACGAAGTTTCTGTTTGCCTTAGCCAAAGCCTCTATCAGCTTATCCTGATGGTATGGCAACTCATAATGCTTGCGGTCGTGACCCTCGCAGTCCTGGAAATCGCTCTTGTTCAGACCACCAAACATGATGACATAGTCGGCAGTCTTGGCTTTCTCTACGGCTTCGGCTATCAGTTCAGCCTCGCTGCGCTTGTCTTCCAGGTTCTGGCCGGTTGTAACGCCATTGTAGTTGCCCGTTACATCGCCCACATATCCGCGGGCATAATCTACCTCGATGCCGTCCTTGCCCAAGCGCGTCTTCAGGCCATCGAGAGGCGAAATCTCGCGCTGTACCTTGAGCGAAGAAGAGCCTCCGCCTACGGTCATCATCTTGATGGCATTCTCGCCTACTACCAGCACGCGCTTAGCCTTCTGGGTGTTGATAGGGAGCACATTGTTCCTGTTCTGGAGCAATACGATGCCTTCCTCAGCAATCTGTCTGGCAGCTGCATAATGGCTCTCGGAACAGAGGAAACCATGAGGGCGGTTCGGATTCATCGTGGTGCGATAGAAGAGGCGCAATACGCGGCGCACCTTATCGTCCAGCTCCTTCTGGGTGAACTTTCCTTCCTGTATGGCCTTCATGTAAGGCATGGAGAGATAATAGTTGTCGTAGGCATTGGTAGCGCCCATCGTAAGACCGTCTGTCCAGGTGCCGAACTCCATATCCAGCCCGTTCTTTACAGACTGCTCCAGGTCGTGGGCACCGCCCCAGTCGCTTACCACGACACCATCATACTTCCAGTCGCCCTTCAGAATCTTGTTCAGGGTCCACTGGTTGTGGCAGTTGTGCTCATTCTTATATAGATTGTAGGCTCCCATGATACCCCATGTCTTACCCTTCTCAACAGCCGCCTTGAAGGCAGGGAGATAGATTTCATGGAGAGCACGGTCGCTGACGATTACGTTGACCTGATGGCGGTATTCCTCATCGTTGTTCAGGCAATAGTGCTTTACGCAGGCTGATACGCCCTTAGACTGCAATCCCTGGATATACGGCACTACCATGATGCTTGCCAGGAACGGATCTTCGCCCATATACTCGAAGTTGCGGCCGTTGAGAGGCGTGCGGTAGATGTTGACGCCAGGACCCAGAATCATGTCCTTGCCGCGATACAGGGCTTCTTCGCCCAATGCTTCGCCATAGATGCGGCTCATCTGCGGATTCCATGATGCGGCAAGACAGGTGAGGGCAGGGAAGGCTACACAGGAGTCGTTGGTCTGACCAGCCTGTTCCCACTCATCCCACAATACGTCAGGACGCACTCCGTGAGGTCCGTCATCCGTCCAGAAGTCAGGAAATCCCAAGCGTGGTACACCGGCTGATGAAAACTTGCTCTGAGCATGGATGATGCGTATCTTCTCTGCCAGCGTCATGCGGGAGATGGCATCATCGATGCGCTGCTCTACCGGCTTGGTCTGGTCGAGATAGACTGGCAATTGTCTGTTTGCCTGCTGTGCCTGTGATGGAGCGATGGCTGCAACCGACAGGACACATGATAAAATGAACTGTTTCATAAGTAATATTTATTATGGTTTGTTTATTTCTTGCAGTTGTTGTTGTTATGCACAACGCTTCTCACGTTTTTTTTGTGCGTTTAAGCGTATATGCTCATTCATCTGCAAAATTACTAAATAAATAATGAAAAAATGACGGGTGATAAGTGAAAAGTGGATGGGTATAAAAATAGAACTTTTGTAAACCACTGATAGTTAGGGAAATAAATGTGTTGTAGTGCGAATGAAAAGTGGCAGAGTGTGAACACTGAAAAATACTGATGTAACTCTTCTTAACGCATTTTTCTTTTGTTCCAATTTCGCTTTTTATTGTCTTTTTCTGCTTTTCTTGCTTACAATTTGCTCATTTCGAATAAAAGTTATAATTTTGCAGTTGAATTTCAAAAATCAGGAAAATAGAATGAAACAGAATAATAGTAATTTATTATATCATCTTGTGGCTTTTGTCACCGTAGCTATCTGGGGAACCACCTTTGTATCTACCAAGGTGCTGATGCTGAACGGACTTTCGCCAGCACAGATCTTTACGCTCCGTTTCAGTATCGCATACATGATGATGCTGATGGTGAATCATAAGCGGATGTTTGCTGATAGCTGGAAAGATGAGTTTAAAATGGCGATGCTGGGTATTACGGGCGGTTCACTCTATTTCCTGAGCGAGAACGAGGCGATGAATTATACCACAACAACCAATACTTCGCTCATCGTATGCTCCTGTCCGCTCTTTGCTACCTTGCTGGTTCGTCTGGTTTATCGCCATTCTTCGCGTATCAACATGATACAGCTGTTGGGCTCTCTGCTTGCTTTTGTAGGTATGATTATCGTGGTGCTGAATGGCAGATTCGTGCTGCATCTGTCGCCTGTAGGTGATGCCTTGGCTTTTACGGCATGTATGAGCTGGGCTGTCTATTCGCTCCTGATGAAATCGGTATCGGGCGATTATGGCGCAGCTTTTATTACCCGCAAGGTCTTCTTCTATGGTGTGCTTACCATCTTGCCTTATTATCTTATTATCCCTGGGTGGCCGGCATGGGATGTGTTTATGAAGCCTCAGGTGGTGGGTAATCTCTTGTTCCTGGGCTGTTTGGCATCCATGATATGTTTCCTTACCTGGAACTGGTGTATCTCTAAGTTGGGTGCCGTGAAAGCTACCAACTGGGTTTATTTCAATCCTATCACCACAATGATTTTCGCCTCTCTGGTATTAGACGAAAAGATAACTCCTTACTTCCTGGCAGGTGCCTGCTGCATTCTGGCAGGTATGTATATTGCGGATAGAATGACGAAGTCGGAATAAAAAATGACGAAGGAGGAATAAAAAGAGGGTGTGTCATAAGTCACATCCCATACGCCCTGAAAGTTCAGTTATATAATATTTGTTTAGGTTTTTATTAGGCGTTCCGCCGGATTTACTGTCCGGCGGAGCGTTATGGAGATTTCTTATTCTTCGATGACTGAAATCTGCATAGAAACATCCTCTTTTGGGCGATCGCCACGCAATGTTTCGCAGTTCTGAATCTTTTCTACGATGTCAAGTCCTTCCTCTACTTCACCGAAAACGGTGTATTGGTTATCGAGGAAAGGTGTTCCGCCTACTTCAGTGTAAGCCTTCTGCTGCTCTTCGGTAAACTTAGGATAGCCCTGCTCCTTGCAGCGCTTCTTGGTTTCATCCACCAGTTCGTCCTGGAGTTTCATCAGCCCCTCACGGTCGCGGTTGCGGCGGAAGTTCATGATTTCATCATGATGTTCTTTGGCAAGCTGGTTGAAGATGTTCTGTTCCATCTGCATGCCCATCTGCTTTTCCATCTGCTTCAGTTCATTCTGCTTGTAGGTCTTTCCCCATACAATATAAAACTGGCTACCGCTGCTCTCTCGTTCTGGGTTTACCTCATCTCCCAAACGGGCTGCGCTCAAGGCTCCACGCTTGTGGAAAAGTTGTGGATAAACGAACTCGGCAGGGATGGTATAGTCGGGACCACCTGTGCCCAGCATCTTGCCTTTAGGAGCGCCTTTGCTGTCTGGATCGCCGCCTTGAATCATAAAATCCTTGATGACACGATGGAAGAGAGTGCCATCGAAATATCCCTCCTTTGCCAACTTCAAGAAGTTGTCACGATGCTGAGGTGTCTCGTCGTAGAGGCGCACCTTGATGTCGCCCTCTGATGTCTTTATCAATACTTTAGCCATAATAATTTATAATCAGTATATTTTTTTTATCGGTATATTTCGTAATCAGTATATTTCGTAATCGGTATATGTCGTAATCAGTATGTTCTTTTTACCTTTTTACTTTTTTACCTTTTTACTTTTCGTAATACTCATTCCACTCCTTCATAGCCTCCTGCCAGTCGGTCTGTTCACCGCTGGCTACGGCTTCTTTCAGTCTCTCTGCCTCGTCGCGAGCCTTATCTCGGGCACGTTTTGCCTTCATTGCCTCTATGGTGGCATCGTCGAGAATCTGAATGGCGCCACGCTTGATGGCTGCCTGCAACTCCTCTTCTCCGAAAGCCTTGCCAGGCTCATTGAAGTCAGAGATATTGAATTCATAATCCACGCGAAGGTCGTGGCGTATCATTTTCTGTTGTAAACGGTTGCCTGCGTTCTTGAGGCGCAGCAACTTGCCGATTTCCTTGATTTCTCCTGCTGAGTATTTGTTTCTTCCCATTAATATGATTTGATATTATTATTTTTGCGTGCAAAATTAAGCATAATCCTCGATAAAACCAAGAAAAGTTTCAAGGAATTCACAAAAGAATCCCTTTCTTTCTTTACTTTCTTGCCCTTTTTACCCTTTTACCTTTAAATCACTTCCATGCCTTCTTCTGGTTCAGTTCTATCAGGCGGTCGAATTCAAAGTCGGCTTTGATTTTATCCAATATCCTCTTTACGATGATATTCATCACGCTTCCTTTGCTGTAGTTGGCTGAGCACATGAAGTTTACCCGTCCCTCCTTGACAAGCTGGCAGGCAGTCTTCTGTTTATCCTCGTTATCATATACGGCAATCGAGTGACCGCCATGTTCCTTTACCATCTTCATGCAAGGCACATCGGTTTCTCCATCTCCGAAATATATCATTCGGGGGAAAGGGATAGGGCGCTTTTCGTCGGGGATATACTGGTTCACTCTTCTGTTGTCGCTCACCTGTTTGATACCCTTGTTGATTTTGAAGAGGAATTGCGTCTTGGTAGTATAGTCTACGGCTACGGCTGGCCAATAGGCGATTCCCTCCTTATTGTAGAGAAAGGAGCAGGCGTAGATGTTCTCAAATTCGTGGGCGATAGGTGTGCCCTCTATCATCTCCTTCAGTCCCGAGGAGTTGATGTAGTGCTTTACGTCCAGTCCGATACTGTTGCCATATTCATTCACGAGCGAAAACCATTGTTTTACGCCGCGGAACAGTTCTACATCCTTGCCGAATTTCTGAAAAGATTCCCGAGTGAGCGAGATATTGTTCTTCTTGGCTTCGTCGAGCATCAGATACATATAGGTCAAAATGCCGTTGGCATCCTTACCCTCTGCTAACTTTCTGTTTTTCTCCCAGAACTCGTCTTTTGTCTTGCCTGTAGCCTGTATGAATCCAAACTCCTGCATATTGCCCGGCGACAGTGTGCCGTCGAAATCATAAACCAGCGCTACCTGTGGTCTCTTCTTTGCCATATCTCGTTCTCTTTTCTTTTATATTTACCCTAAACTATCTATCTCTTTCGGGCGATGTTCTATCTCCCTTAATTTGCAAATATACATAATTTTCAGCGAATTAGCAAACTATTGGGATATAAAAAAACATAATGAAACAAAAAAGGCGTACAAAACTCATTTCTGAGCATTGTACGCCTTTACTATAATATTAGTCTGTATTACTTAACTTCTTCGAAGCTAACTTTTGTTGATTATTAGAGACTTATAGCAAGATGTGCCAAATTTGTGTCTTGATATTTTTGGAGATTCAAAAAGGCAATTTCAAACGGAAACTATTGGTATTGTTGCTTTTATATTGTTATTGGCAGATTTTGCTATTTTATATCATTTTACGAAATGCGTCAGCCAAATCATATCTTTCTTCATGTTACTTAAGTTTTTGCAGAATGCTTAAAACGTGCTATGAAACGATTCTTTTTCAGTAAAGTCATTATTTGGGCTTAGACAATAACTATAACTGAAGGTAGTAGTATACCTATATCAACTATTCTACTACTTATAGTATTTACATGCGCATGCATGCTTGGGTTGTTTGTTGCTCTATAAAAAGAGCCCCGACAGTTCATGCCAATTAACAAGTACTCGCAGGAGAAGCAAAGTTACAGTGTTTGTCTTGTATTCTTTATGCAATTCCTCTATATTCAAATCATAGTTATTATTTGGCTTCTAAAATACCTCTTGTAATATATCGAAAGTTTCTATATTTCCTTATTAGTATATAGTTTAGTTTTTGTTATATAGTATGATATGTTTTCATTAATATCATACTTTGCAAAATCAAACTTTAATACTTCTTAAATCTTTATGTATTGTTATCTTATCTTTATTAAATATCACTATCTTTGTAAGAAAATCAAAAAATATGGTCAAATTAATAAATTCACTTTTACTCACTCTTGCTGGTACTCTTATACTGGTTTGCTGTACAGGCTTGGCTTTTGAAACTTGTTATAAGTATGCTTTGCAAATACAATTAATGTTTATGTTGTCAACCTTCTATACAATATGTATAGCTATATATATAAATATGTGTAATGACACTATTACTTGTTATGTGCTTGCTAATATCTCAAAGATTCGTCAATTCAATCATGTTATGGTAAACGACAATCAAGTAGAAGATTTGAACGTAGAAGAACAAGTCATAGCTAAACAACGCTTGGATTTGTTTCATAGTCAATATGAAATCGAAAACAAAAGAATCCAACAGGAACAAAGCAGGAATGATAAACAAAAGTTTATGAAAGTATCAAACTACCTCAGTTCGGGATAACGAGCTCTATCTAAAGGCTTTATAATGTTTTTAT
>DAWDQD010000077.1:0-8609 GCA_052349145.1 Segatella copri
CAAGTTTATGCTTTATTAACGAGAAGTTTTCTATAGGGGTGCTGAGTAGTTACGCGCACACCTTTTTAGTATAATAAATCTAAAAATTTTTGGTTAGAACTCTACTTTCGCATATCTTTGCACTTAAAAAAAGTGGCACATGTGCCATAAATTTTAAGTAGAGGCATTTATTCGATCTGTCCTTAGGAAGCAAGTAAGCACTGGGAGGTCAGGTTTGTTACCTGCCCAATAGCAAGAATGCCCTATATAAACAATATATTCATTATCCCATTCCTTGACCTCTGTGTATCGTTTGAGGCATTTTGGAGTACGAAATCGGATATTACTATTGCCATATCTAAATGAAGTCATATCTCCCTGATTGGAGAGTAATGCTTCTGATTAAAGATTCTTGTTGTCCATATCTACCTCCTTATTTTAATGATTCACTTATCCTTCTGTTGCAAAAAAATCTTTTATTATGCTTGATAATAAATAGTATCTTCTGCATTTGACGGTTTGTATATACCAGCATCTGCGAACAGTCCTTCAAAGCATAAATCTTCGTCTAATTCAGGCCAATGGATACCATATCTGCTCAATACGAAAGCCTTACGCTGGGCTGGTGTGGCGTTAGCAAGACGGCTCCAACGGCTGAAAGGATAGTTAGCCTTCCAGCCATTTTGGGTTTCTGCCCAAATATGGGCATCGTCAACCCAAACGCGATTTACTCTATATTGCTCCATAATATCTTATTTTTGATTAAAATACTCTTTCCATCTATCTATAATGACCGCCTCATTCTCAGAAATAATAGATTCTATCAAAGCAATATCATGCTTTTTGAATCCATGGTTATAAATCTGGGTCAGAGGGGATACATTGTATTTTGCTTCATTTCCATCCTTGATAACATGGACATGAATTGGTTCATGATCATTAGAATAAAACATGAATCTGAATCCGAAAAATATAAATATTGTTGGCATCGTTTCTTTTTTCTGCAAAGATACGCTTTTCTTCTGAAAGTTCCAAGGAATTATTGAAAAATTTTTGAGAATGAGGATTATAAAAGGCAAGTCGCTTCCTTGTCTGACCAGTGATGAGGCGGCAAGGATGCAACTTTGACTTTAAAGGTTGGGTTTATCTTTTCCCTAGTATATCAGAATGGAATTATTGATAATACTAGGCGTTTTAACTCCTTTTTAGGGGGCTACGTCTGATAGCCTTTTGAGATATTCAAAATTGCACCATATAAGGTAATGGATCTTCTTAACTCTGTTAGGTATAACTAGTATCAACACTATACATAACAGCAGCAAAAGTCCTTTCAATATACAGATGAATTCAGGATAAGGCATATATGGATATAAGCTTTTGGGCAAAATAAGAAATAATGAAATCGGTATAATCATACTTTGCATAAATGCGACTTGTCCTTCAATAATTGAAACGTCATTATTGTATCCATTCTTGCTTGCGTAATAATAGGCTTCGTAATATTGATTTAAAATTTCGTGATTTTCTTTACTTGGAGCTACCGATGGATCTATTCCCTTAAAACTAAAATATAAGAGAAAGCTAAATGCTGCCAACGAAAGCAATTCCGGAATATAGATGTAAACGTTTTCGACCTTAATGCTGCTAGCTTGTAAAAAGCAAGCAACAACAATAGCTGCTAGCAAATAAATGCAAGGAATGGTAACATGTAACTGCTTCGTGTAAGAATATTCTTTTTGAGGAAGGTATTTATTGTCTTTTATCTCTTTTTTTGTATTCTGTAAAGTCTCAGCTAAAAAGTCATGGCTATTTCTTGTCTTATTCCATATTCGTGATATTAGTACATGGTTTATAATGCCGATAAGGTAAGCAGCAATAAGCCAAATTGCCCAGATTATAGAATTGTCAACTTCAAAAGTATTTGGCATCCATGACAATTTACACATAGATAATCCCCATAAAAGGATAATGAATCCTGGTACAATCATCGCCAAGATGTCATATAAAGAAAGTTTCGATAGAAAATTCATGGCTTATGGATTTGTAATTATCTAAAAAGGTGTATCTTAAAAGTCCCCTAGATGGACAAGAAAGATACACCTTTTGTTGTTTTTATATTTTTGTATTAGCGGCTACCACCAGCCCACCATACATTCTCTGTAAAGATATACATACCAGCATCATTGCCTGAGCCGAATGCCTCTTTCACGTTAGGGTTAGAGAGAACATCGCTTGAACCGTATGGCAAGCGCAATGGCCAACGGTTAGCATTAGCCTGAGTGTTCTTAGGGTTGGTCATAGCTACTGGATAGCTACCATCTACATAATTGCAGCGGCGCATATCATTGTAAGTCTCCAACTGCTCGTCACGAGTCTGAGCGATATACTTCTGTACCAAGATCTCGCTCAAAGGATTAGCAGCAAACTTAGTTGCGGTCTCACCTGCGAGGTAAGCAGAAACGGCATCATCAGAGATGGTCTCACCACTAGATGCTGCATAATCTTCCATAGATGCCTTAACAGCTGTCTCAAAATCAGCTTTTGCATCCTGCCCCAAACGAGCTTTTACCTCAGCAATGATAAAGTACAACTCAGACTTGCTGAACATATGGCTACCAACTGCTCCACCATCACAACCATAGCTCAACCATTTTGGTGCATTGTAGTATTGACTCTTTGCCTGCGACTCATTACCTGGAGTACAGATAGTTGTACTAGGCTGGAAACCTTTTTTAGGACCATAGAAATTATAGTAAATGTCATAGTGATAAATTGGCTCACGTGGATCTTGACGAGCTGTCAACAAATCGTTAACAGTTGTTGTTGATGCAATATAGTCACGGCTATTCCAATATGCAGACCATGAATTTACATTGGCATTTCCATCAAATACATTAAGAGTTGCACCATCAAAACCATCCGCAATAGCAGCGTTAGCTTCTGTCAACACATTGGTAAGCTGAGCGTTCTTGTCTGTAGCACGACCCAATTCATGGAGGTAAAGACGTGCCTTCAATGCATGAGCAAGTCCGCGCCATTTTGCATTATCGTTTGCAAAAAGAACATCCTGAGCGCCAGCATTTTTCATCTTTCCTGCGATCGCCTTATCAAAGTTCGTAATGGCAGCATCAAGAAGGGTGAAGCAGTGATTGTAAATGTCCTCCTGCTTGTCTAGTGCTGGAGCAGAAACGCCATCGGTCAAAGCCTTAGAGCATGGGATGTCACCAAACAAATCAGTCAAGATAGACCAGTTGTAGGCAGCAAGAACCTGTCCCATACCTTGAATGTCAGACTGACCAACACTGACACCACCTTCATCACATTTAGCAATCAGCTGCTTGATATTGTTGAGGTTCAGATATGTACCATTCCACTCATTATCAAATGTAGAGCTAGCGGCAATCTCATTGACATTACGCAACTCTGCATTCTTTGCCTGGTTATTACCTGTACCGAAAGTCTGCTCTGTATAGATTGATGCATACCAAGCAAAGTTACCACAGTTTGTGGTAAAAACACTAGCAACGATAGCATCACTCAACTGAATATTAGCGGTTACAGCGTTCCCTCCTGGGTGAGCTTCGTCTCTGTTGATTCTGTCCATTATATCATCAGAGCATGATACAGTCATCATAGATACTGCTGAGATAGCCAGAATACCAAATATATTTTTTAATTTCATCATTGTCTTATCTATTATTTTATACTTTAATGATTTCATGAGTGAATGCTCAGAGATTAGAAGTTAATCTTGAATCCACCACCGAAGCTAGAAGTATTAGGCAAAGAGAAGCGCTCGAAGCAACCACTCATATTACCATTACCCTGAGAACTCTCTGGATCGAGATCCTTCATCTTAGACCAAAGGAGCACGTTGCGTGCAAAAGCATATACAGAGATGTCCAAGTGACCCAACTTAGGTAACTGATAGTTTAAGGTTACATCACGGAGCTTCAAGAAGCTACGATCAAAAATACCTGCCTCTGTTACGTCATTGTATGCCTGCCAATAATCCTGCTTGTTTACCTCAACGGTGTTAGGCTCGCCTGTTGCAATATCAATGCCCTCTGCTACCATTGTACCCTCGTGGTATGGCAAAGACTCCTTGGTTGCACCGAAGGAGTTCATGGTTAAGATGGTACCATTGTACATCTTGCCACCCTTCTGCCAATCCATGGTTGCAGTCAAAGTAAGACGCTTCCAACGAGCCTTCAAGTTGAAGCCCATATTGAAGTCTGGAGTACACTCGCCCAAGTTCTGGCTACCTGCTGTACCGATAGGAAGACCATCCTGGAGCAAAAGTCTGCCCTGCTCATCACGCTGGAATGCTACACCATATATGTTTGGATAAGTATAACCTGCCTGTGCACGAATCTGTGGCTCTACGAAACCACCCAGCATGATGCTCTCTACACCATCAGCCAAAGACTTAACCTTATTGTTCAAGTGTGTATAGTTAACGCCCAAGTCCAAATCCCAATCCTTGGTCTGGATGATGCTTGCGTTGATAGCAAACTCATGTGACCATGTAGTCATCTCACCAGCGTTGGTGCGGAGGTACTGATAACCTGTAGAACCTGCTGTAGGTACATCGAAGATCTGGTCCTTGATGTCCTGGTAGCTGGCTGTATACTCCAAGCGGATGCGGTTGTCGAAGAAGTTCAAGTCGGCACCAAACTCCCAGTTCACTGTGTTCTGTGGCTTCAAGTTAGGGTCATACTTCACATAGTATGGAGCATAAGTACTTACGCCATTCATAGGATAGCTGATAGGAGTGAACTGATACATACCGCTGCCGTATGTTGGTACAGTATAGTAGTTAGCATAGTAGTGACCAGCCTGACCTACCTGAGCGAAAGAGGCACGAAGCTTACCGTAAGAGAGGATGTGATTACCCTTCAACGCAGGAAGCTCTGTGAAAATCCAACCGAGTGATACGGATGGATAAAAGAAGCTACGATTGCCACGCGGCATGGTAGATACGATATCGTTACGACCAGTTACAGTCAAGTAAACCTGGTTAGCGTAGCTCAAAGACAACTGACCGAAGAAACCTACGGTACGCTCCTGAGACTTGTACTCTGATGTATAAGCCTTTACTGTAGTATTTGACATTGTAGGCTGACCATAGAATACGAAGTTGGTACCATCGTAATCCCAAGTGCGAGCATAGTCATGATTGAACTCAGAACCGAGCAATGCACCGAAGTCCCACTCCTGGTTAGCACCCCACTTAGCAGTGAAGTTGGCAGTGAAGAGGTTGTTGAAGATGTTGCGCTGAACACCATAATTCTCTACCTCACCCTTGTTGTTGTATGCGGAACCTACCTCAGCGATAGTAGCATTGTCTGTAGTATATACATCAAGACCAGCCTGCTCACGGATAACGAGGTTGTAACGTTCCTTGTCCCAGTTGAAGTTAGGACGATACTCTACGTAAGCATTACCAAACACACGGTTGGTGTGCTGACGATACTCATCATTGTCTGCCCACCAGTATGGGTTGTTGAATGATGTAGAACGGAATAATACCTGTGATGTTGGGTCGCCAGGTACATGATATGGAGTACCCTTCAAGTTGTATTCTGCAGGTGCAGAGTATACCACGTTGATGATACCACTGTTAGCACCAGGAGCTGATGTAATCTTGGTAGAACTGTAGTTAGCAGAGAAACCTGTCTTCCACTCCTTGCTAATCTCGAAGTCTACAGCACCACGAGCTGTGGTACGCATCATACCTGTAGAAGGAATGATACCCTTCTGATATGTATCACCGATGCCAAAAGAATAAGCCAAGTTGCCATTCTTCTGAGAAATACTCAAGTTTGAGTTCTGGGTGATACCTGTATCAAAGAAATCACCTACATTATCATAAATCTGTGGAGTAGCCCAACCGTCAAGACCTGCTGCTGCATACTTAGGGTTGTAGTACATACCCTCGTGCTTGCCATAAGCCTGAGTATATTTATTGTCGGTATTACCACCATAAGTAGCATCGTTAGCCAGATCAGCAATCTTAGGACCCCAAGTCATAGAAGATGTTGGGTCATAAGCATTTATGCCATTACCCTGGGCATAAATATTCTGACGCTCAAACTTCTTGCTGACAGTCTGAGCACTCAAGTCGGTAGAGAATGTAATCTGAGGGCGACCACCATTTGCCTTACCACGCTTGGTGGTAATGATGATGACACCATTAGATGCACGGATACCATAGAGGGCAGAAGCCGCCTGCCCCTTCAATACATCGATGCTCTCGATATCGTCTGGGTTGATATCGATAGAACGGTTTGCATTATCTGCACCAGTAACAGAGTCACCTGTATCATAGTCTGCAGAAGAAGCGATAGGCATACCATCTACGACATAGAGAGGGGTGTTGTCGCCAGAGAATGAACGGGCACCACGGATGACAATTTGAGCAGATGCACCAGGAGCACCAGAAGACTGACGGATATCAACACCGGTCAACTTACCCTGCATAGCGCTAGCCAAAGAGCTAGTACCAGCAATGTTCAGATCTTCAGAACCTAATTTCTGTGATGCATAACCGAGGGCTTTCTTGTCTCGGGAGATACCCATTGCGGTAACCACAACCTCGTCAAGAGTCTTGTTATCCGCTTCCAATACAATCTTCATCTTCTGTCCAGCCTTTACAGTCTGAGGCAACATGCCGAGGTATGTTACTTCCAACTTAGAACCAGCTGGAACATTCAATGAGAAGTTACCATCAACATCGGTAACCGCACCGGTCTTTGTACCCACTACTTTGATAGATGCACCAATGATTGGCTCACCATCCTCTGCAGAGGTTACTTTACCGGAAACTTGAGTTTGCGCCAACGCCATTCCTAAACTAAGGAAGAGGCAGGCAATAAACGTCATGAGTCTTTTTTCCATAAATCTCTCTCGTTTAATTAATTAATAAATATATAATGTTTTATATTTCTTTCTCACTACATATCCTCCCACCTTTTATTGGGCGTGGGGGGTCATTTCTTGTTTCCAACTCTTATCCCGAACTGGTGGGGGTGGGTATGTTGCCATACCTTATTATATATAGGGAAGTATCTCAAACTTCACTAAATTTTAATAATATTTTTAATCGGCTGCAAAATTAAGCATTTTTTAGGAAATAACCAAACTTTTTTCTAGAAAAGTTGCACTTTGTTCGATATTTTGTTATAAATATGCGGTTTTTATACACTTTTGCTTATGATAAACAAGCGAAAGCGGCAGTTTTGTCAAAAACTGCCGCTTTCGCTGAAATACTGAAGTTTCGCAAGTTTCGCCCCACACGCCCAGGCAGGGCAGAAGCTTTAAAATACCGGGCAATATATAAGGCTTTTGCCCTTACAGGGCGCCTTGCTGACTGCTACTATACCCAGGGCGATGCCCTGGGCTAGGAGCTTCTGGGCCTTCAGCCCGTACTTAAACCACATTTGAAAGTTCTGCCTTTAATTCTTTGTCTAGAACAAAGAGCATATAGAGGGGGATGTTGGTGGTTTTTGAACTGTGGTTTCTCTCGTATGGCAAGAGACTGGTGCGAACCGACCATTTGGGTGAATATCTTTCCCGATACAGTTTCAAACTCTTGGCATTCATGGTTACTCCTGCCTTTGCTTCCAGTGGATATACATCCAAACCGTCAGAAATAAGGAAGTCAACCTCTGCAGTGGCTGAAGAAGACCAATAATAATTGGTTTCCAGAGTTTCTGTAAAGTTCTGAAGTTCCTGACAGACATACTGTTCTGTCAACGCTCCCTTAAATTCTTCAAAGATTCTGCTTCCCTCTAATATTACTTTCGGCGAAATCTTGCTCATTGCCCTCAACAGACCTACATCCAGTAAGAATACCTTAAACGATTTGAGATCAGCATAGGCTGAAATTGGGATGTCGGGCTTGCTGACATTGTTGGTTCTGATGATTTCACCTGCATCAGAAAGCCACATGATGGCATCCTCATATTCCCGTGCTCTTGCTCCCTCTCTCACCAGTCCATAGACAAACTTCTTGTTTTCCTTCGCCAGTTGCGAAGGGATGCTGTTCCATACATAACGGATTTTCTCGACCATATTCTTTGGAGCATGTTTGGAGAAGTCTTTCTGGTAGACTGCTATCAGTTCCTGCTGGATGCGGTTTACCTTGTTGTAGTCTTTGCTGCCCAGCCACTCTGCTACAACAGCAGGCATACCTCCTATTATCATGTATTTTTTCAGATAATCTGTAAGGCGAGCCTCGAATGCTCCCAGGTTTCTGTTTCCTTTATCGATATAGTCTACCAGCATGTTCTCCCCGTTTGCTATCAGAAACTCTTTAAAGGACATGGGATATAGATGCAGGAAATCTGTCTTTCCTACAGGGAAGGATGTGCCTTCGTGCAGGGCTATGCCTAGCAATGAGCCTGCGCAGCAGATGGCATACTCTGGTGCCTCTTCGCAGAAATACTTCAAAGAGGTGAGTGCTCTTGGCATTTCTTGTACTTCATCGAAGATAATAAGAGTTTCCTCGGGTATTATCATCTTACCATTATATATAGAGAGCTGTTCTATAATGCGTTGTGGTGATAAGTCGGGGTCACCAGTAAAAGTGTGTGGATTAGGCATAGATCTTCATTAGTCTGAAGAGA
>DAWDQD010000078.1:0-8124 GCA_052349145.1 Segatella copri
TTAGGGCTTGTTAGGGACTTGCACCCATTAGATTAAGCTCATGCCGAGCATACCATGAAAAAAGGGAACGACACCTCTCGGGCCATTCCCTTTTCAACATTATGTACGAGAAAAAAATTAGTTATTCTCAGGGCGAAGCTTACGAACTGTAACACCAGCCTGCCACATTTCCTTGTTGCGCATAGCCTCGAGTTCAGCGTTCAACTTCTCGCGGTAATCAGCCTGAGAGTTCTTGTCGATAGAAATCTGAGCCTCGTTACCAGTCTTTACAGAGTAGTACAACCACTCCATTACAGGCTTGATAGCCTCACGGAAACGAGGAGCCCAGTCAAGAGCACCACGCTGAGCTGTAGTTGAACAGTTAGCATACATCCAATCCATACCCTTAGCACCGAAGAGAGGGCCAAGGCTCTGTGTGAGTTCCTCAACAGTCTCGTTGAAAGCCTCAGATGGTGAGTGACCATTCTCGCGGAGCACGTCATACTGTGCCTCCAACAATCCCTCAATTGCACCCATCAATGAGCCACGCTCACCTGTGAGGTCAGAAGTAGCCTCACGCTGGAATGTTGTCTTGAACAAATAACCGGCACCGATACCGATACCGAAGGCAATAGTCTTCTCCTCTGCCTTGCCAGATGCATCCTGGTATACAGCGTAAGAGCAGTTCAAACCACGACCCTCACAGAACATAGTGCGGAGAGAAGTACCAGAACCCTTAGGAGCAACCATGATTACATCAATATCCTTTGGTGGAACAACGCCTGTACGGTCGCTCCAATTGATAGCGAAACCATGTGAATAATACAAAGTCTTACCTGGTGTGAGGTATGGTTTAATCTTTGGCCAGCATGCAATCTGACCGGCATCAGAAAGCAACATACAGATGATAGTACCCTTTTCAGCAGCTTCCTCGATAGAGAACAGAGTCTTACCAGGAACCCAACCATCTTTCAGACACTTCTCGTAGGTCTTACCCTGACGCTGTCCGACGATGACGTTGAAACCATTATCGCGAAGGTTACAAGCCTGACCAGGACCCTGGATACCATAACCGATAACTGCGATTGTTTCGTTCTTCAATACTTCACGTGCTTTCTCCAATGAAAATTCATGACTGGTGACAACAGTTTCCATTACGCCACCGAAATTCATTTCTGCCATAATTTTTATTTTTTTTGTGCGGCTTGCCGTTTGTGGAGCCGCGGGTTATACTTGTCCATACGGATGCGAGCTGTATTCTTATCCAAAGAGAGCCTGTTTGATCCGTCCACCCCCTATCCAAGAAGGCGGCTCTGGGTTTATTCTTATTTTCTGAGTGCAAAGGTAAGCAAATAAAATGAAACTACCAAATTTTTCTTTCAATTTTTAATAAATTTAGCCTTACTTCTTACAACTTCCACCTCATTTACGTCATTTTTGCCGGTTTTTGTTATCTTTATGCAGTATTCTTGCATTTCTTCTGCCTCACTTGTTTCTTCCAAATAGAAATGAAGTTGGTCTCCCTGGTGACTTTCTGCTACGTAAGCTATCTCAAATCTTTGCAAAAAGTGATTTTTGTAATAATCCAGATCAAAGAGGTCGAGGATATGTTCGATGTATTTCACCGAGTTGATGTGCCCGTTAACATCTACATCATGATAATAGGTGTCAATGGTTCTCACCAGCTTGGCATCCTTGCCCATTTTCACTCTCGAACTTGCCTGGATAGGACAAGTTTTTTCTGAATCAATATATTCTTTGATGAGCCCGTCGTGAATTTCAAAAATATCAACAGGCTGTCGGGTTTCCGTATCAATCATTGCCCACACGCTCTTGCCGTAGCCGTAAACCTTGGCTTCTTCGGATGATGATGTCTTGCCGCAGATTTTGAAATCTCGGGATGTGAAATATTTCATGGCACTCTCGCACCAGGTTTCTACTACAAAGCGGTCGTAAGACTTCGGCATCTCTGTCATCTCAATGGCCAGTCGGCTGAGAACCCATGTCTTGTGTCGGGGCATGAGGTAGTTCATACCGAACCCGCGGTCGTTGCTGTGAAAATCGGCAGCATTGAGCAGATGATTTCCGAGATGCCCCATAAAGAGGTGGCTGCTGAAATCGCAGTGGAAAGGCTCCGAAAGAAATTCGTAACGCCCTACCTTATCTAATATTTTCTGTTCCATAATATCTGTCTCGTCCTATTATCTTGTTGTCTGTCTTGTTGTTTTAAACCGAAAAAGCCCCCTGCTCCGCTAGTTTGAAGCCAGGGGAACAAAGGGCATCAAAATATGAAAGAAATCTAATCTTCTGAATTCTGCTTGAGATAATCAGAGATGGGTTCGTCAAAACTTCTCGTTACAGCGATTCTGCCGCTTCGGGTATACTGAAGGAGGCAGTTGTAGCTGTTGAGCTGCTGGAAGAGATCGGCGATGTCTTCGGTAAGTCCTGCCAGAAGCACGGTGCTGTAGGTAGGATTCACCTCCATCATGCGGGCATCATGCTTGCGGATGGTGCGCGAAACCTCTGGATTTTCGAGCAATACCGGAGTGGAAATCTTGAAGAGAGCCACTTCATGGATGAAGATCTGGTCGTCGGTGTAGTAATCGCTCTTCACCACGTCAATCTTCTTCTCTATTGCCTTGTTGATTTTCTCAATCTGCTCTTCATCACTCCAAACCGTGATGGTATACTTGTGTATATTCTTGATACTGCTGGCCGAAACATTCAAGCTCTCGATATTTACCTGTCTGCGAGTAAACACGGCAGTAATCTGATTCAGGATACCGGCAATGTTTTCTGAGTAAACAAGCAATGTATATAATTTCTTTTCGTTGTTATTCTCCATTTTTCCAAATTTTAAAATAATCGGTTACTTTTCGGAGTCTTTCCTTTTCGGAGGATGCTCCCTCTTGAAGGAATTTACACCTTATTATATATATATAGCCGAGAACTTTTAATAATTCAACTCGAGTTGCATCTCATCTACACTCTTGCCCGGCAGCGTCATCGGAACGATGTCTTCATTCTCCTTGATGGCGCACTCCAGCAGGTAAGGACCCTTGGTGCTGATCATCTTCTCCACCTTAGCCTGAAGGTCCTTGCGGTCTATTACCACATCGTATGGTATGCCGTAGGCCTTGGCAATCTCTGCATAATGAGGATTCATCATGTGGGTGAAGGAGTGACGGCCGCCGAACATCAGGTCTTGCCACTGGCGCACGTTGCCCAGATAGTTGTTGTTCAGCAGAATCATCTTTACCGGTGCCTGCTGCTCCATGATGGTGCCCAGTTCCTGGATGTTCATCTGGAAACCGCCGTCGCCGAAGAAACAGCAGATGGTGCGGTCGGGAGCTCCGAAGGTGGCACCGATGGCTGCCGGAAGGCCAAAGCCCATGGTTCCGAAACCACCACTGGTTACGATGCTCAGCTTCTTGGTAAACTTGAAGTAGCGGCTACTGATCATCTGGTTCTGACCTACGTCGTTTACGAGAACAGCCTCATTATGAGTAGCTTCCGTTACCACGTTGGTCACCTCGCCCATAAGCAGCGGTCCCTCTGTAGGGTGGATATCCTTCTCTATTACCTTTTCCTGTTCCTGTTGGCGGTATTCCTCGAAGGAATCTCTCCACTCGCGGTGAACATTCTTGTTCAGCAGACGGGTAATGGCTGGCAGACTCTGTTTGCAGTCGCCCACAACAGCCACATCGGTCTTGATAACCTTGTCAATCTCAGCCTTATCAATGTCCAGGTGAATAATCTTGGCCTGGGGAGCATACTTAGAAGGCACGCCTGTGATACGGTCGCTGAAACGCATACCGATGGCGATGAGCACATCACACTCCTGGGTCTTCATGTTGGTAGCATAAGAACCGTGCATGCCGAGCATACCCATGTTGAGCGGGTGGTTGCTAGGCAGGGCAGAAAGGCCGAGCAGGGTTCTGCCGGCAGGGATATCTGCCTTCTCGAGGAATTCGATGAGTTCATTATGTGCACCGCCAAGCTCTACTCCATGACCCACGAGGGCGAATGGTTTCTTGGCATTGTTGATGAGTTCGGCAGCTTCAGCCACCGCCTTTTCATCTATCGTAGGATAAGGGTTGTAAGATGTAACCTTCTCACATTTCACTGGTTCCCACTCGCATGTAGCCACCTGCGCATTCTTTGTAAAGTCGAGCACCACAGGTCCCGGACGTCCGCTGCGGGCGATGTAGAAAGCACGGCTCACAGCCCATGCCACATCCTCGGCACGGCGTATCTGGTAAGACCACTTGGAGATTGGCTGGGTAACACCCACGAGGTCTACTTCCTGGAAGGCATCGGTACCCAGGGCACCTACGCCGACCTGTCCGGCGATGACTACGATTGGTGTAGAATCCATCATGGCATCAGCGATGCCGGTCAATGTATTAGTAGCTCCAGGACCACTAGTGACAAGAGCGACGCCCACTTCGCCGCTGACTCGGGCATAACCCTGTGCAGCGTGAGCAGCAGCCTGCTCGTGACGTACCAATATGTGGTCAAACATCTTCTTTTCACCTCTCGTGTAACCGTACAGTGCATCAAACACTGGCATGATGCTGCCGCCCGGATATCCGAAGATGGTTTTAACATCCTCGTTTTTCAGGGAGCGCATCAGTGCTTCGGCTCCTGTTATTACTTCTTTTGCCATTTATATGTTATTATTCTGAATAATTCAAAAACTTTTCTTTTCTCAAAGACTCTAAAAACTGTCTTTTCAAAGACTCTCGAAGACTAGTCGATGATTCTCACACCGCCCTTATCTGCCGAACTTACGCTTTGGGCATAAGCGCGCAGTGCCTTGCTAACCACGCGGTTGCGCTTCAGCGGCTGCTGTGGGCGTGCTGCGAGTTCCTCGTCAGAGAGCTTCACATTGATGGAGCGGCTAGGGATATCAATGACGATGATGTCGCCATCCTTAATCTTGCCGATGTTACCACCTGCTGCAGCCTCAGGACTGATGTGACCGATGCTCAAGCCTGATGTACCGCCTGAGAAGCGGCCGTCGGTGATGAGGGCACATTCCTTGCCCAGGTGACGGCTCTTGATGTAAGAGGTTGGGTAGAGCATCTCCTGCATGCCAGGGCCACCCTTCGGACCCTCGTGGGTGATGACTACGCAGTCGCCTGAGTTAACCTTGCCGCCAAGGATGCCTTCGCATGCATCTTCCTGAGAATCAAAGCATACGGCTGGACCCTCAAAATGCCAGAGCACTGGGTCTACTCCAGCTGTCTTCACTACGCAACCATTCTGGGCGATGTTACCGAAGAGCACTGCCAGTCCGCCATCCTTGGTGTAGGCATGCTCGAGGTCGCGGATACAACCCTCGGCGCGGTCGGTGTCGAGGCTCTCCCACTGAGCGTCCTGACTACCCATCTGGGTAGAGAACTTTCTGCCCGGTGCTGAATGGTAGATTCTGTCAGCCTCGGCATCAATCTCTGTGCCGGTAATATCGTATTTCTTCATCTGCTCATCGAGTGTCTTGCCGTCAACACGCTTTACGGCGCCGTTGATCAGACCGCCCTTGTTCAGCTCGTTCAGGATACCGAGGATACCACCTGCGCGGTTGCACTCCTGTACACTGTATTTCTGTGTGTTAGGGCTCAACTTGCAGAGGCAAGGCACCTTGCGACTCAATTGGTCGATGTCTTCCATCTTGAAGTCTGCGCCAGCTTCCTGAGCTACTGCCAGCAAGTGGAGCACAGTGTTGGTGCTTCCGCCCATGGCGATGTCCAGGGTCATGGCGTTGAGGAATGCGTCTCGGGTAGCTATATTGCGTGGCAATACGCTCTCGTCGCCGTCCTCATAATATGCATAAGCGTTCTTAACTATCTGGCGTGCTGCATCTTTAAAAAGTTGGATGCGGTTTTTGTGGGTAGCAAGAATGGTTCCGTTACCTGGCAAGCTCAGACCGATGGCCTCGGTGAGAGAGTTCATAGAGTTGGCGGTAAACATACCTGAGCAGCTACCGCAACCTGGGCAGGCGCACTGCTCAATCTGCGTCATCTCCTCGTCAGAAACGCTTGTATCAGCACCCTTAATCATAGCTGTAATCAAGTCGGCGTTCTCACCCTTCCAGCGTCCGGCTTCCATAGGTCCACCTGAGCAGAACACGGTAGGAATGTTCAGTCGCATAGATGCCATGAGCATACCTGGGGTTACCTTGTCGCAGTTTGAGATGCAGATCATGGCGTCGGCCTTGTGAGCATTGACCATGTATTCTACAGAGTCGGCAATGATGTCACGGCTTGGAAGGGAATAGAGCATACCGTCGTGTCCCATTGCGATACCGTCGTCAACGGCAATGGTATTGAATTCGGCTGCGTAGCACCCCATAGCTTCGATTTCCTTCTTGACGATCTGACCGATTTCATGAAGATGGGTATGACCTGGCACAAACTGAGTAAAGCTGTTCACGATAGCAATGATTGGTTTACCAAACTGCTCGTGTTTCATACCTGCAGCTACCCAGAGTGCTCGGGCACCTGCCATTCTTCTGCCTTCAGTACAGACGCTACTTCTTAATGGATGTTTCATATCTTTTATTTTCTTTTATTTTCTTGCTTAAAAGGGCTCTTTCGAGCCCCTTTGTTATAATTTGCCTGCAAAGATACAGAGAAATTATGTAATAGCCAACTAATTTCGTATAAATTTTCACAAAACTTCGTATTTTTGTTAGAAAAACAAATAAAATGCTTACAATTTATCACGATAGATACTCATTTCTGCTGATTTTGTGCAAAAAAAAAACAAGAAAGAGCTTATTAACCACACTGAACTCTTATTTTATTAAGATTACCTGACAAAAAAGTATAAAGCGAAGCGGCCAGACATGTAAGAAAGGTAAGAAGAAAAAAAATCCTCCTAAACCGAAGTTTAGGAGGACCTGGTCACAAGACCAAATATCTGAAACTACTTATTTCTTTATTCAGCTGCATTGTTATCATTGAATGTAGCAACACGGTTGAACTCAACCTGCTTGAAGAGCTTGTCAGTAGCACCCATACCCTTAGCCTGAAGACGATTTGCGCTAATCTTGTAAGTCTTAACGAGAATGTTCTTTACAGCATTGGCACGAGCCTCAGAAAGTTTCTGGTTAAGTTCCTTAGAACCCTCTGGAGATGCATAACCCTTAATTTCAACCTTAGCATCTGGATGATTCTTCATATACTGAGCAATCATCTCGATGTTTGGCATCTGGCTACGCTCTACTTTTGACTTACCTACAGTAAACAATACTGTTGGCTGCAAATTGGTAGCAGTAGCTGGCTTTACATACTTAGGAGCCTTCTGGCACTCATTGAGCGCATTCTGGAGATCCTTGATCTGCTTGTCCTTAGCTGCGAGTTCAGAATCCTTGCTATTCAAGTCGTTGCGGAGGTTGTTGATCTGACCATTCAAACCATCAATCTCGTTCTGGTCGCGTGGAGTTACGATAGTGAAGTTGTGAGAGTTGTTAGAACCCTTGAACTTGTAGTTAACACCCACCTTAACCTGGAAAGCAGACTTGTTAACATCAAACTGGCAACCATTGCAAGCACTCTTGTTGTCGTGAAGGAACCAATTCATAGATGGCTCTACATATACCTGCCAAGCCTTGTTTGCGCCAAGGTTGAATGCGAAGTCAACACCTGCGTTAGCTGTGAGGGCATTGAGGTTGCCATTATGAAGGTTGAAAGAGTGGTAAGCGCCGATGCCTGCCAATGGGATGATTTCGAATTTACGTGGCTCACCCTTGTAACCCAAGAAGAGGTTTGTTGCATTGATAGTACCGATGAACTTACCGCTTGCACCACGAACCAAAGTCTTATGTGTAAAAGGCAGGTTGCGGTTACGAGCATAGAGGTCAGCCTCTACAGCAGCACCCCAAACTGGAGTAAACCACTTTCCGAGACGTACACCTACTGAAGGATTTACGTTCTTGAACCATGCATTGTGAGTAGTCTTTGTAGCAGCTCCAACGTTTACACCAAGATACCAATTGTCAAAGAACTTGCTCTCCAGTGTAGTCTGAGCAGATGCAGATACTGCCATTACGGCAGCAGCAAACATTAATACTAACTTTTTCATTTTCCTTAATTCCGCAACACTATAGTTTAACATTATTTATAAGTGCCTGAGCAACAA
>DAWDQD010000079.1:0-7279 GCA_052349145.1 Segatella copri
GTATTTATTAACACAAAAAGTTGCTCAAAAATTTGGCTATGTCTTAGGAATCGGGGTACATCGAGGCAAGCAACAGATGATAGTAGAACTGGATGTTGTTATCATTCGTCATCACACGTGACAACTGCTCCAGACTGTTGAACTTGCGTTTCAGAATGTCGGTATGGTTGGTCTGGATGGCATTGAAGACCTCGGTCAGAATCTGCTCTGCCAGGAATTCGTTACCCTTGCTGCCTTGCAGGATATGGATGTTCTGACGTACCTGATCTATGATCTGGTTGGCTCTTAGGGGAGCAATATGCCATTGGATGCTCAACTGGTTGAGTTCTGCCAACTTCTGATTATCCAACTTGCCATCCTCCAGTCGTTCCTGCACAGCCTGCAGAAAGAGAGTCTCATTCTGCTGATAGATCTCAGTCTGAGTCTTCTGTGCCTCATATACAGTCTGGTTGTTAACCGTACTGTTGTTGGTGGTATGGGTTGTTGTTGAGGTGTTATAGTTGTTTTGCGTATTGTGGGAGTCGGAATGGATTCCGCCTACCACAGCCGCATCACCATCAAGTTTAATATCGCTCATAGTCTGATTACTTTATATGTTTAGACTTCTTGTTGCATTTTCTGGAGAGGGCTTACCATTGGAAAGGTGCGCCACAGTCTGGACAGTTTGGAGTGCCTGGTGCAATGTGGATGGTGTGTCCACAGTTGTAGCACTGGCATTCTATCAATTCCTGCTGAGGAGCTGCCTGTTGTGGAGCTGCTTGGCTTCCTGCTGTATTTCCACCGAGTCCGCCATTGAAGGCGTTCAGATTGTTGGCGGCAGCAGTGCTTACTTGCGAGATGTTGTTCATAGCCACATCCTGGGTATGATCTACTCGCTCCTGTTGGCGTCGGTTTTCCTCTTCCAGCTGGTTGATGCGCTGTTGCTGCTGGCTTTGCTGGGCGCCGCTGATGCCGGTGGCTGTATCTTTTATCATGCCGGCCATCTTCATCATGGCTTCCATCTGGGCATTGCTGTTCTCATGTTGCATCTGTAGCATCTGCTGCATCATTGCTTCCTTTTCTGCTGCAGTCTGTCGCAGGTTTTCGGCTTCCTTCTCGCCGTTATAGGCGTTTGCCATAGCTACCTGTGCATCTCCGGTGAGGTGGGAGAGTTGTGCGGCACGAATCTGTTCGGCGGTCATATTGGCGAAATGGTTGTCACGATTCATCTGCTCATTGCTCTGAATGGTGGCTACGTTCTCTTCGTGCTGATATTTCTGCTGGTCGAGCTGTGCCTGCATCTGAGCCATCTGCTGCAGCTTGTCCATCTGACGCTGGTGGCGGTTGGCTTCCAACTGGTCATCGTCCATTTTTTCCTGGCGGTTGCGCTCATAGGCAAGGCGGTCGTCTTCCAGTTTCTCGTTGCGTGCCAGGAGGTGGTCTTCCTTATCCAGTTCGCGTTGACGCATCATCTGCTGGAAGTCGTAATCATCCTCCTTCGCCTTGCGGTTGAAGTCGCGGTTGTATTCCTTTTCTTCCAGCATCCACTGGCGTTCACGCTCTTCATCTTCGATGCCCCAGTTGCGGCGGCGTTCCAGATCTTCACGTTCCCAGTCGTGGTCGGTACGGGAATCATCGAGTGCCCATTCTGCCTTGAGACGGGCTGTGTCGATGTTCTGCTGGCTCTGGATGCGCATGATTTCCGTGATTTCCTCACGAGGAATCTTCTTGTGTGCAAGTTCATCTTCGAGCACTTCCATTTCCTCCTGCTTGACCAGACGGTTCTTGCGGAGGTCTTCCAGGGCTTCGAACTCCTCTTCCTGGGTCTTAGCCTGGCGGATGCGCTTCTGACTTTCGAGCATCTGGACGAATTCCTCCAACTCATCATCGTGGAGCAACTGGTCTTTGTTGATGCCCTGGAGGGCATGGCGCAAATCCTCGGCGTTTTGTGCAGAAGAAATCTGCTGGGAGTTGGCCTCAACTTCCATTCGGTTTCGGAATTCTCCGGTGCGGTGCATGAAGTCGAGTTCCTTCTCTGTGTTATAGAGCTGGCGTTCTACCTGACGGAAACGCTCAAAGTCCTGGTTGCTGTCGGTGATATTCAGAACCTGAGTGCATTCTATGCCGAATACCTGTTGGTTGATGGTCTGGCGGATTTTCTCTTTCAGTACATTTACTGTTTCTGCAGTCAGTCCGGCAGACTCGTAGTTCTGGTTGCGGAGTTCCTGGCGCAACAGGGTTTCTATGGTACCATTGAGCAACTGCTGTAATTCTCTAGTTGTTACGCTGTTGCGGTCGGTAAGATAATTGGTGGCGAAGGTATGAATATCGCTGATGCTCATCTGGAGAGATACTCCAATCTGCACATCATGGATGCCCATCGGAATGGTGTATGGCTGAAAGGCAAGTTCGCCATTCTCGTTCATTGCTCCACCAAAGGTGAGGGTGATGAAACGGTTGCTGACGATATAGACCGACAGGATAGGAGCCTGGGTGATGCGGGCTAAGATGCGGGCATAATCCAGTTGGCGCTTCTTGGCTTTTTCTTTCTGTTCACCTTTCTTTTCGCCGAAGATGATGCGACCGAGCCAGTTGAAGCCACGGCCTACTTCTCCTACGATACCGAGCTGGCGGAAGGTAGGCTCAGCCTGGCGCTTGCGGTCTCGTTCACGCTTTTCGGCTTCAGCCATATCTTTCTCAGCCTTTTCTACCGCATTCTTGATAGCAGCCTGCTCTTCTTCTACAGACTTATAAAAGAGGTATGCACCTGCTGAGAGGGTTGAAACCAGCTCACCATTGGCAAAAATGATGGCGGTGCAACCTTCCTGAACGATGATACCTTTCAGTTTTTCTATTTCGTCGAGTTCCCGTTCGCTAATCTTGCGGGCGATTTCTCCTGGTTGGATATTCCAGATGGTTCTGCCTCTTACCACGTCAACACCATCCACAGCTTCCATACTGCGGCGGTCGCGGCTACGTTCAGCTTCTCTTTCGGCTGCAATCTGTGCCTGTTCAGCCTGCTGCTGTGCATTTCTGGCATCACGGATTTCCGACTGGCTTTCAGTAGCTTGCTGGTTAACGGCTCTTCTCTGTTCTTCTGCAATCTGGCGATTGAGTGCACCACCAGTCATGGCGTTTGCTACAGAGCGAACGGCATTGGTGAACATACCCTTGCTGGCTTGTGGAGTCTGTGGAGCCTGAGGCATTACTGGGCGCTGAGGCTGCATCGGTTTTGGGGGCATACCTGGTGCTTGAGGTCTCATAGGTTGAGGCTTCATAGGCTGTTGAGGAGCCATAGCTTTCAGTGGTTGAGGACGTTGAGGCTTGCTAACTCCTTGTGGCTGGGTTGGAGCCTGTGGTTGCAAGTCAATAGGTTGTCCACACTTCGTACAGAATTTCATTCCCGGTTGCAGCATTGCGCCGCATTTCTTGCAATATGTCATAATGGTTATTGTTTTTAAGATTAAATGACTGGTTATTGTATCAGCGCAATAAATATAGCTATTAGCAGAATCACCCAAAAGAACTTGATGAAGCATCCTATGCATCCAGTGATGCCTTCACCTAAGAGTCCTCCGAAAAATCCCAAAAGCTGTATTCCCCAGCCTAGAATGCCGAGAAGTACAAATATTCCGATTCCTATTAATATGATAAGTAGTATAGTCATATCCCCTATAAGAATATTTTCATTTACTTTATGCAATCGTTAAGAATATCAATTTACGTTGATAACTAACTCATATTTGGGTGCAAAGATATATAAAATAAATGAAACTGAATTGGTTCAAATTGGTTCAAATTTGCCTTGATTTGGATCAATTGGCCAAAAAAATGTATTTTTTTAGTGAAAAATGCCCCCAAAAGGGACTTTTTAGCATTTCTTAAACTTTTGGGAGACGTAGTTGAAGAGGTGTGTCTTTCTCCCGCTGAAGCCTGTTTACCTCTTCCTTTCCCGATTGTACTTCTGAGCTTACACCTTATTATATATAGGGGAATGCTTGCCGCAATTCCCCTCCCTTTTCTCTTATGGAATGTGGAAGCCTACCCCCTTTAATGTCCGTTTTCATAACTGATACTGCCCCCATGAGATAGGAGACTTGTCTAGTCCTAAATGGAGTTTCAGGAAACATAAATCCCCTATCTGCAAACTTCAACAGGTTGGGGATTTATGTTTTATATTATCTTCTTGTTTTACTAAAAACGTCGGAATGTGTGCCTCTAGTAAGCATGAGGAGTGTTAACTCCTCATCATTCTGTTCCCATACCAGCAGCCAGTCTGGATTTATATGAGCCTCCCATTCGCCTTCGTGGTTTCCGTGAAGAATATGTGGCTTGTATTCTTTCGGCAGGCATCCTTTTTCTGCCAGAATGGCTATGGCTTTTCGTAGGTCTTCTATGGGATAGCCGCGCTTTTTGCAAAGCTTTAAAGCATTGTCAAATCTCTTAGTAGTATCAAGTTTATACATTATTCTCCTAAAATAGTATCAAACATTTCATCAACAGAATTCCAATGGGTAACTCTGCCTTTCTTCTTGTCTTCTTCGGCAAGTTCAAGATCTGTTTTCTTTGGTTTCATGACAGAAATAGAACTAACGCCATTCAGCATTTTGATAGCGTTCTTCAATTTTGTCAGCATTGCTGGATCTGATACTGTTACCAACAATTGAGGCTCGTTTATTGCTAATGTATTCATACTTACTCCTTTTTAAAAACATTCATCAATTTACAGCAGCAAAAATACGTTTTTTTCTCTAAACTACCAAGTAAATTAAAAGATTTTTTTTATTTTGGTATAGAGTACCCGTTTTTATGTGCTAACTTCATGGATTTACAGTCTCTTGGAGATATGATGGATAGAATGTCCGTTTTCAAAACTGATATTGCCCCCATGAGATAGGGGGAGAAGGTCGGTGAAAAACGTTGAAATAACGCTCTAATCCCAAAATTTACTATGTTTTTTGGGATTGTAATCCCAAAAATAGGTATAAATTTTGGGATTACGATTATTTTTCCTTATCTTTGCATCCGAAAGAAAGAAGGATTCATAACTTAAAAGAAAGGATATTTATGATACGTCGTCAAATACAAGATACAATTGAAGCCCGGATATTTTCCGGGAAGGCTATCATCGTGATTGGAGCCAGACAAGTGGGTAAGAGCACGCTGTTTAAAATGGTGCTCGAGAATCGTGATGAACCTACTCTTATGTTGAATTGCGATGAACCAGAAGTAAGAGAGTTGCTGGCAAAGGCAAATTCTTCTGAGTTGCGTCTGCTTATAGGCAACAATCTTATTGTTGTGATAGACGAGGCTCAACGGGTAGAGAATATCGGGATGGTTTTGAAACGAATCACGGATAATTTCCCAGATGTACAACTCTTGGTGACAGGTTCCTCCTCTTTTGAATTGCAGAATAAGCTCAACGAACCTTTGACAGGACGCAAGTTTGAGTACCATCTTTTCCCTTTTTCTACAGGAGAACTGATGAAGGCTCATGGACTGCTTAGTGTAAAACAAACATTAGAGAATCGGCTTATTTATGGTTCTTATCCAGATATCATGAATCATGAGACGGATGCAAAGGAGTTGCTGTATAATTTGTCTAACAGTTATCTGTATAAGGACTTGTTGAATTTAGAAAGTGTTCGGCGCCCAGCCCTGTTGTCCAAGCTGCTTACTGCCTTGGCACTGCAGGTTACAAGTGAAGTTTCATATAATGAGTTGGCGCAAACCGTAGGAACAGATAATAAAACGGTAGAGAAGTACATTGATTTGCTCGAAAAGTGTTATATCATATTCAAGTTGAATGGCTTTAGTCGCAACTTACGTACGGAGTTGAAACGTGCTAAGAAATTCTACTTTTATGATAATGGAATACGTAATGCTATTTTGCAAAACTTTGCACCTCTTGCTCTCCGGCAGGATGTGGGGGCTTTGTGGGAAAACTTCTTCATTAGTGAGCGAATGAAGGTCAATCAAAATGCTGGACGATATGTAAACAGCTATTTTTGGCGTACCAGTCAGCAGCAGGAGATTGATTATCTGGAGGAGTGTGATGGTCAGTTTTCCCTGTTTGAAATGAAGTGGAATCCTAGGCGTGCCAATACAAAGTTCCCGGCCTCTTTCCTTTCTGCTTATCAGGTGAAAGATAAGTGCATCGTTACGCCTGAAAATTGGATAGATTGGGTTATAGAGTGATAATGCTCCCCCTTTAATGTCCGTTTTCAAAACTGACACTGCCCCTATGAGACATTGTCTTATTTGGTTTTAATGGAGTTTCAGGAAATGTAAATCCCCAATCTGTTGAACTTTACAGATTGGGGATTTCTCAAGTTTATACATTATTCTCCTAGGATAGGCGTGAATTTGGAATTTTTGGTAAAATTCAACAGAAAGTTAACAAAAAGTTTGGTAATGTGGAAATAAAAGCATACTTTTGTAGATTAAATAAGTATATAACATTAAAAACAAGAAGATTATGGCAATAGAATTTAAAACAATACCTGTCCTTCATGGTGAGGCAGCAGCTCGTTTCGTTGAAGCAGCTGATGAGGCATTGGAAAAGCGTGGCTCCATTGACTTCTCCAAGCAAGTAGCCAAGGCACGTGCTATATTAAAACGTTCAAAATTGTACATTTAAAATGTTAGAGCAATGTGATTTTATGGAACTGACAGAGGAAGTCTTGCAGCAATGCAAAGGCTTCACTTGTAAGGATGAGGACATAACAGAGTTCTTCACCCAAGACTATGCTGACTATGCCTATCAGTTGCTTGGAAAATCATATTGTTTTGTTAAACCAGATACATCTGAAATAGTCTGCGCATTTACAGTCGCTAAATCGAGTGTAAAAGTAGATTCACTTCCTTCTAACCTTCGGAATAAGCTTAATAGAAAGATTCCGAATGCCAAGCGAAGACCGCAGTATCCAGCAGTGTTGGTTGGACAGTTGGCAGTAAGCGATTTATTCAGTGGACATCATGTGGGAGATGAATTGTTGGATTTCATCAAATCATGGTTTATAGACCCACTGAATAAGACTGGATGCCGGTATGTCATTGTTGATGCTGTCAACCATCCGAAAGTGTTTGAATATTATCAACGAAATGGTTTCAAATTTCTGTTTTCGTCAGATAAGGAGGAATGGACGTTCTTGCACAATAAAGGTCTAGAACCTGCAACTCCTGTTGAGCCGATGAAAACACGGCTGATGTATTTTGATTTGATTTATCTCCGCACAAAATAACAAATCCTCAAATCCGCAACCTATAGGGTTTAGTGGGATTTTGCTTGCAAAGCGAC
>DAWDQD010000080.1:0-7179 GCA_052349145.1 Segatella copri
CAATTAACAGGGATGTTTCCAGCTTGTTTTTAAGAACAGAGAACTGGACACCCTAATTGTTTATTCTAAACCTTTAGGCTATTTTGTAAATCTGCTGCAAAGATAGCTATTTTTTGCAAAATAGCTTGTACATATTTTGCTGATTACTAATACTTTTCTGCTTTAGTGAAAATAAAATGTAATTTTCGTCATATTTATTAAAGATTAAGTGTTAGCGTTACAATTTATTTACTTGATGGTTGATTTATATTGATTATTCTATTATTTATCTATTATATATAAGGTACGCGTACATTATTTATTATATGAATTGTCATAACCTTTTGTGCTTTGTTAATTGGTCTTTGGTTGTTTCCGGTCAATTCTTGAGTTGAATAGAGTGTGTGTTTTGTTGTTTTCTTTGCTTTTTCTGACTTGATGTGTGTCAATTCTTATTTCTGTTTTCAGATATTTTCGAATATTTTTCTGCCTTTGCAACAAAGTATGTTTATTCAGCAAAATAATACACGGATATATCGGAAATTGTGCCTAACTTTGCAACCGTAAAACTGAATGTTTAACTAACAAGATTATCAACGACAATATGAATCATCGTATAGCAAATGTTTTTAGGTTAATAATTATAGGTGTTCTGATGAGTGTGCTGGGGACTTCAAGCCTCAGCGCACAAATCAGAGGAAACAACATCGTTGTAACGGTAACCCCTGACCATCAGGACTGGAATTACCGGGTAGGCGAGAAGGCTAACTTCACGGTGAATGTGAGAAAGAGCGGTACGCTACTCAACCAGGTGAAGGTTGATTATGAAGCCGGTCCGGCAATGTTTCCGGAGGTGAAGAAAAGTACCACTCTCAAGGGCGGAACCATGAAATGGTGCGGCAGTCTGAACAGACCGGGCTTCTATCGTCTCAAGGTTATCGCTCATGTTGATGGCAAGGATTACGAGGGACTTTGCACGGCAGGTTTCTCTCCAGAGAAGATCCAGCCTTTCGCACAGGAACCTAAGGATTTCGATGCTTTCTGGAAGAAGGCACTGGATGAGGCAAGACAGAATGACCTCAATCCTACCAAGGTGCTTCTGCCTGAGCGTTGTACCAAGGATAAGAATGTATATGAAATAAGTTATAACAACAACCGATGGGGCTCTAAGATGTATGGCATCCTGAGTGTCCCGGTAAAAGAAGGTAAGTATCCGGCTTTGCTCCGTGTACCTGGTGCGGGTGTACGCCCTTATGCCGGCGATACTTATACGGCTCCTGCTGAGTGCATCGTACTGGAAATCGGTATTCACGGTGTTCCTGTTACCATGCAGCAGAAGATTTATGATGATCTTGCCAATGGCGAACTGAAAGGCTACTGGGATACCAATCTCGAGAATCCTTATCGCAATGCTTACAGACGGGTAGTAACCGGTGCAGTCCGTGGTGTGGATTATATCGCTTCGCTCCCTGAGTGGAACGGAAAGACTATCGGTGTAACGGGTTCATCACAGGGTGGATTTCTTTCCATCGCTGTGGCAGCTCTCGATAAGCGAATCACATTCCTGGCTCCTGTTCATGATGCTATGTGTGATTATGAAGCTGAGATTCATGGAGTTGCAGGCGGCTGGCCTCACTATTTCTATAAGGAAGACAAGGCACAGGGGGCTGCATGGAAAGAGCAGAAACTTACAGATTTGGAAAAGGCAAGACTCGAAGGTGCACGCTATTATGATGGCGTCAACTTCGCCCGTCGTATCACCGTTCCTGGCTGGTACAGTTTCGGTTATAATGATGAGGTGGTTCCGCCAACATCGTCTTACGGACTTTATAATTCGGTAAAAGCGCCTAAGACCTTGAGTCTGTACCAGATGACCGGTCATTACTGGTATCAGGAGCAGTGGGATGAATGGCAGGCTTGGATTATTCAGCAATTAAAGAAATAGATATATGATAGGAAAAAGAATTTTGATTGGTGCAGCTTGCCTCATGGCGATGCAAGGAGCTGTGGCACAGGTTGATGGCGTTACGGGCGCATCAGTCCAGACTGCCAATACTTCCAGCTGCAAGGGTAAAAAGCAATGTTGCAATACTCCGGCAGAGCAATTGAAGGTTAGACTGCAGAAATTACTGAACAAGGGAATCATGCTCGGACATCAGGATGATCCGGTGTATGGTACTACTTGGAAATGGGATGAAGGAAAGAGCGATGTATTACTCACTACAGGTGATTATCCTGCTGTGATGGGCTTTGATCTCGGTAAGCTAGAGCTCGACAGCAAGGAAAACCTCGATGGCGTATCTTTCGATCGTATGCGAAAAGAAATCATTGCCCAAAATGAGAGAGGAGGCATCGTTACTTTGAGTTGGCATCCTTGGAATCCGGTTACTGGCGAGAATGCCTGGGATCCGAAAGGTGATGCCGTAGCTGCTATCCAGGATGGAGGCGCCCAGCAACAGAAGTTCGACGGATGGCTCAAGAAGGTTTCCGATTTCATCCTTTCTTTGAAAACAAACGATGGTAAACTGGTTCCTGTCATCTTCCGTCCATGGCATGAAATGAATGGCGGATGGTTCTGGTGGGGAGCTAGCAGTTGCACACCTGTACAATATAACCAATTATACGTAAAAACCCTAAATATACTTACTAAAGCAGGGTGCAATAACATCGTTTGGGCTTGGTCACCAAATCTCAGCGATGAGAAAACGGTAGAAAAATTCCTGGAGCGATTCCCGGGAGAAAAGTATGTGGATATGCTGGGTGTTGACGTCTACGAGTTCGACAACAGCGATGCCAACTATCAGCAGAACCTTGCTGCTACGCTCGATGTGCTGATGGAGGCAGCCAAGAAGGTGGGTAAGATTCCTGCCCTCACCGAAACGGGTTGCAGGGGTATCGCCAGCAAGAAGGATTGGTTTACCCAAACCCTTTGGCCTGTACTTCAGAAGTATCAGTTGAGTTATGTACTCTTCTGGCGTAATGCCTGGGATAAACCTCAGGAGGAAGCCTATCTTCCTGGAGTAGGCGATGGTGCCATCGTCGAGGACTTCAAAGCATTCAAGAAGGAAAAGAAAGTCCTCTTTGCCAAAGACATTGTAAAGGTAAAAAAGTAAAAAAAGATATATTATGACTACATTTCAAGACAAAGTGAAAGCACTTCGCGCTCATCATGAGGAATTGTTGAGCCGTAAGAATGAACCCGTAGAGTGGGGAAATGGTATCTACGAAAAGTATAAGAACCCAATCCTCACCGCAGAACATACACCATTGGAGTGGCGTTACGACTTCGATGAGAAGAGCAATCCGTATCTCATGCAGCGCATCATGATGAATGCTACGCTCAATTCGGGTGCCATCAAGTGGAATGGTAAGTATCTCCTCGTTGTTCGTGTAGAGGGTGCTGACCGCAAGAGTTTCTTTGCCGTGGCAGAGAGTCTTAATGGTGTTGACAACTTCCGTTTCTGGGATGAGCCTATCACCATGCCGGAGGATGTTGTTCCTGCTACCAACATCTATGATATGCGACTCACAGCTCATGAGGATGGCTACATCTATGGCGTGTTCTGTGCAGAGCGTCATGATGATGCACAGCCTGGCGACCTCAGTGCTGCTACTGCTACTGCAGCCATTGCCCGTACCAAGGACCTGGTAAATTGGGAGCGCCTTCCTGACTTGAAGACCAAGAGCCAGCAGCGCAATGTGGTTCTCCATCCGGAGTTTGTTGATGGCAAGTATGCTTTCTATACCCGTCCACAGGATGGTTTCATCGATACAGGTTCTGGTGGTGGTATCGGTTGGGCTCTTGTTGATGATATCACTCATGCCGAAATCAAGGAAGAGAAGATCATCAATGCCCGTCACTATCATACCATCCAGGAGGTGAAGAACGGTGAGGGGCCTCATCCTATCAAGACTGATAAGGGCTGGTTGCATCTGGCTCACGGTGTTCGTGGCTGTGCCAGCGGTCTCCGCTATGTGCTCTATATGTACATGACTTCTCTTGAGGATCCTACTAAGGTGATTGCAGAACCAGGTGGATATCTCCTCGTACCGGAAGGTCCTGAGTATATCGGTGATGTGATGAACGTAGTCTTCGCCAATGGTTGGATTGCAGATGAGGATGGCAAGGTATTCATCTACTATGCTTCTTCTGATACCCGCATGCATGTGGCAACTTCTACCATCGACCGATTGGTAGACTACTGCATGAATACACCAAAGGATGATTATCGTACTCAGTTCTCAGTAGAGAAGATCAAGGCTTTGGTAGCAAAAAATAAACAGACTTTAAGTAAATAAGTTTCAGGTATTAAGATTGTAGGGATTCGTACTCCTCATCCGTATTATCAGATATAGATGGGGAGCGAATCCCTTTTTTAGTAATTTATAAAGTATTAATTGTAAATTGTCAATTAAAAACAATGGCTCGTTTAAAAGAAAAAATAGCTTATGCATTGGGTGATGCCGCTGCGGGTGGTATTGTATGGAAGGTGATGTCTATCGCTTTTCCTCTGTTTTTTACAAATGTCTTCGGACTCTCGTTTGCGGATGCGGCAGTACTGATGCTCGTAGCCCGCATGTTTGATGTGGTTACTGACCCGCTGATGGGTACTCTTGCCGACCGTACCCAGAGCCGTTTCGGTACCTACCGTCCTTGGCTCATCTATGGCGCCATTCCTTTCGGATTGATATTCGCCCTCTTGCTCTATACTCCAGACTTCGGTCCTGTGGGCAAGCGAATCTATGCTTACGCCCTCTATCTGCTGATGATGGCGGTATATACCATGGTGAATGTGCCTTACGGCTCATTGCTCGGTGTGATGACCGAGGATGATGATGAGAAGAACCAGTTCTCTTCTTTCCGTATGGTGGGTGCTTATGCCATGGGATTCGTCACCCTGCTCTCTTTCCCTTATCTCCAGAAGATGGTAGGTGGAACAGCCGCACATCAGTATGCTGTCATTGGTGCCGTGCTCGGTATTATTGCAGCTGTGATGACATTGGCTTGCGGACTCCTTACCAAAGAACGTCTGAAGCCGAAGCGCGCTGAGAAGTTCTCTTTCCAGCAGTTTGCCGACCTCGTTCACAATAAGGCTTGGCTCTATATGACAGCCATCGCCGTGTGTACCAACTTCTTCAACGGATTCCGCTATGCCGTAGCTGGCTATATGTTTGATTACTGTCTGCATGGCAATGTAACCATCGAGGGATTGATTATCAACTATACCGTTTTCATGGCGTTTGGTGAAGTAACCTGTATGATTTTCGGTGGTGTATCTCCTTGGTTCACCCGTCTGGTAGGCAGCAAGCGCATGGCATTCTTCTGGTCTGCAACTCTCTGTCTGGTACTCTCGGTTGTCTTCTTCTTCATCCCGATGAATCCGTCGTATATCTGGGTAATGATAGCCATCGTTATCCTTACCTCTATGGGTATCGGTATCTATTCGCCATTGATGTGGTCTATGTATGCCGATGTAGCCGACTACCATACCGAGCATTTCGGAACATCAGCTACAGGTCTTATCTTCTCTTCCGGTACGATGAGCCAGAAGTTGGGTACCGCCATTTCCGGTTCTCTCATCGCCCTCTTCCTGGGCTGGGCAGGTGCCAACATGATAACAGATAAGATGGGTAATACGATGATCGACCCAGCCAGTGTCACCGACTCTGTGCTTACGATGGTATGGTCATTGTTCTCACTCTTCCCAGCCGTCATCGCCTTCCTGCTGATGGTGCTTGCCTGGAAGTTCCCTATCCGCAAATAACTGTTTTAACATAACTAATAATCACTATTAAAAATGGAAAAATGGAAAATCTTAAAGAAACGATGCGGGATGTTCTGGAGAACAACATCCTCAGCTATTGGCTAACGAAAGTGAAAGATGAAGAAAACGGTGGCTTTTACGGACGTGTAGATGGTAACGACCAGGTACATCCTGTAGCCGAGAAGGGAGCAGTGATGAATGCCCGTATCCTCTGGGCGTTTTCTGCTGCCTATCGTGTATTGAAGAAGCCGGAGTATCTTGAGGCTGCCACCCGTGCCAAGGATTATGTGCGCGATTATTTCCTCGACAGGGAATATGGCGGAATCTACTGGAGTGTTGACTGTCAGGGCAATCCGCTCGATACCAAGAAGCAGACTTACGCCATCGGCTTTGCCATCTATGGTTTCTCGGAGTATGCCCGTGCAACAGGTGACAAGGAGGCGTTGGATATCGCCATCTCCCTGTATCATGACATCGAGAAGCATGCCTTTGATGCCAAGAACAACGGATATATCGAGGCATTGACCCGTGAGTGGAATCCGATTGCAGACATGCGTCTCTCTGATAAGGATGAGAATGGTTCCCGTACGATGAATACCCATTTGCATATCATCGAGCCATATACCAATCTTTATCGTGTATGGAAGACTCCGGAACTGGAGAAGAGCATCCGCAATCTGCTCGATATCTTCACCGATAAACTTCTGAACAAGGAGACTTATCATCTCGACCTCTTCTTCAATGACGAGTGGGAGGGCAAGCGCAACATCGAGAGCTATGGTCATGATATTGAGGCGTCCTGGCTGCTCCACGAAACCGCGCTGGTTTTAGATGATAAGATATTGCTGCATAAGATAGAGCGCATCATCCGTCGTATAGCCGATGCTGCAGATGAAGGCTTACGTCCGGATGGCAGTATGGTTTATGAGCATTGGAAAGATGGAGATAAGTATGATCTCCAGCGCCAGTGGTGGGTGCAGTGCGAGAACATCATCGGACATATCGACCTCTATCAGTATTTCCGTACCGAAGAGAATCTTCTGGTTGCCATCTCTTGCTGGAACTATGTAGCCAAGCATCTGCTGGATAACAAGAACGGTGAGTGGCACTGGGCTATCCTGGAAGATGGTACGGTGAACAAGGAGGATGATAAGGCGGGTTTCTGGAAATGTCCTTATCACAACTCCCGTATGTGTCTCGAACTCATCGAACGCGACTATTAACATACAGATTCCCTGCAAGGCAGGAATAGAATACAAAAATCCAAGCAAATCATATATTTGCTTGGATTTTTTTGTTTATCCCGATTTTTTATTGTACTTTTGCAGCCAATGCGGCGCCAGCCCCATTATTCATTATTAAATTGTAAATTATTCGTATTAATCAATACTGCGTTAAATTAACATTTAATCGTCTGTAAATCAATAACTTATAT
>DAWDQD010000081.1:0-6796 GCA_052349145.1 Segatella copri
ATTAGAGAAACTTCCTCATATGGCTGCTTGTAATATTACAGGTGGAGAGCCTTTTGTACGTGAGGATATTGAGGAAATTGTTAAGATCTTAGAGAAGAAAGCTGATCGTATTGTTTTCTCAACATCGGGTTTCTTTAGCGATCGTATCATAGAAATGGCCAAGAAGCATCCAAATGTTGGATATCGTATTTCTATAGAGGGGCTGTCATGTAAAAATGATGAATTACGTGGTCGCCAAGGCGGTTTTGATAAAGGTTTGAAGACACTTCTTGAACTTCGTCGCATGGGGATTAAGGATATTGGATTCGGTTGTACTGTGTCTAATAACAATTCTGATGATATGCTTAATCTGTATGAACTTAATCGTAATTTAGGAATGCAATTTGCTACAGCAAGTTTCCATAACTCTTTCTATTTCCACAAAACTGATAATGTGGTCACTAATAAAGATGAGGTTTGTAGAAATTTTGATGAGCTTATTCAGAGACTTATGAAGGAAAACTCTCCAAAAAGTTGGTTTCGTGCATTCTTTAATCTAGGGCTTATCAACTACATTCATAATGGTCGTCGTATGCTGCCATGCGAGGCTGGAAATGAAAATTTCTTTGTTGATCCTTTTGGTAATGTCCTTCCTTGTAATGGTATGGAAGAAAGCTGTTGGTTTGAGGTTATGGGTAACTTGCATGAGCAATCATGGAATGAAATTTGGAATGGCAATCAGGCTAAAAAGGTGAGAGAATGTGTCGCAAACTGTACAAAGTCTTGCTGGATGATAGGTAGTGCTAGCCCAGTAATGCGTAAGTATATTACTAAAGTTGCTCCTTGGGTTATTAAAAATAAGATTAAGGTAATGATGGGAGGTAAAGTTGATACCCATTGTGTTCCATTCTTTCATGTTGGTAATAATGATAAGCAAGGTTTGCGAGATGGTGTTGGCAATCCTGATCAAAACTGTGACTAATGAAAATTGTTTTTATTGGCGGACGTAGTATTCATGAGTTAGGTGGTATAGAAAACTATATGTATAACCTAACTCAGGAATTATCAAAGTTGGGGCATGAGTGTGTTGTTTGGTGTGAAAGCGATCATAATGAAGTTGAATATATTAATGGCGTCAAAGTAATATCGCATAAAGGACCAAGAAGCAACTTAATATGTAAGCCTTGGTGCGGTTTGAAAGCAACTATTAAAACTCTTCTATATGAACGCCATGTTAGTTTTATACATTATAATGCTTGGCCTCCTTCTTTGTGGAGTTGGATTCCACGTGTTTTTGGTGTTCCTTCTCTTATGGAAGGACATGGTTTGGAATGGCAGAGAAGTAAGTATAGCTTAAAAGCCCAAAGAATAATGAAATTGATGGAAGCAATTACTGCGAAAACCAATCAACATTTGGTGATGTGTAGTATGGGGCAGGTTATTTATTTTAAAGAAACATATCATAAAAATGCTGTATGTATTCCTTGCGCTGTCAATTTACCTGATTTAAAACTTGCAGATAAATCGAATATACTTGATATATATAACCTTCAAAAGGGTAAATATTTCTTTTTTATGGGAAGATTAGTTCAGGATAAAAATCCTGATTACTTGATTAAAGCCTTTAAAAAAATCAAAAATAAAGGTTATAAACTCGTAATTTCGGGTAGCAATGATGTTATGCCATCTTACGTTGATAGTTTAAAGCAGTTAGCAGAAGATTGCAAGGATATAGTTTTTACTGGTGCTGTATATGGAAAAGATAAGGCTCGCCTCTTGCGTGATGCTTACTGCTTTTGTTTGCCTTCTACAATAGAAGGATTGAGTATAGTAATGATTGAAGCTGCTTCTTATCGTTTGCCAATTATTGCAAGTGATATAGAGGCAAATCGTGAATTTTTAAAGGATGAAGCAGTTTATGTACGACCTGAGAATGTAGATGATTTGATAAATGCTTTAGAATTTGCACTGAATCATTCAGAACAACTGTGCTATTTTAAAGATGAAAATTTTAAGAAGGTTATCAATTCTTTTACTTGGGACCAAGTTGCTTTAAAATATGTTGAGTATTTAAAAAGTATTGGTGTTAAATAATAAATACATGAGTCCACTTGAAAAAGTCAGAGCACTATCAATCTGAACATTAAATAGCAAAAAGAAGCCTAAAATGAGCTCTTTTATACTATAAATTTCATGCAGAATAGTTCTTTTATGCTTTAAACTATAAGCATTTTGAGGTACCCATCTGTTTTGATGGCACTTTTTCAAGGTGACTCATACATTTAAAATGTATAGTAATGATTTAGATTAGTTTTGTAATATGATTCAGCTAAATTATTTTTATTTGCTTGGTGCCTTTATCGTGGCGATGGTCATCGCCAATATCGTGTTGCCTAACATCCTCCTTATCTCTCATAAGAAGAAACTCTTTGATATGCCGGATAAGAGAAAGGTGCATCATGCGCCGATTCCGCGACTGGGCGGACTCTCGTTCTTCCCTGTGGTGCTGATTACCATGGGTGGTCTGGTGCTGATATATCATCTGATGGGACTGAGCAGCGGGTCGCTGCACGGGGAGGTGCCTTATGAGTTTTTGGCACTGCTGGTGGGTAGCATGATGCTCTTCCTGGTGGGGCTCGCCGATGATCTCATCGGCGTGGGGTATAAGAAGAAGTTCCTGGTGCAGATATTGGCGGCAAGCCTGCTCGTGGCTTCGGGCGTATGGATCAAGTCGCTCGACGGACTCTTCGGAATCTATCAGCTGTCGCCATGGGTGGGCATGTCTTTCACCGTGCTCATCGTGGTGTACGTAACCAATGCCATCAACCTGATTGACGGCATCGACGGACTGGCTTCCGGACTCTGTGCCATCTCGCTGGTGGCACTGGCGGGTCTGCACATCTGGCTGCATCTGTTTTCCTTCGCCTTGCTCTGCATTGCGGCGTTGGGCGTGATTATCCCTTTCTGGTTCTACAACGTGTTTGGAAATGCCTTGAGGGGCAGGAAGCTCTTTATGGGCGATTCGGGTTCGCTGTCGCTGGGCTACATCATCAGTTTCCTGATGATTCACCTGAGCACGGTGGATGTGAACCCGCATGTGGTGTCTGACTACAACATGGTGTTTGCCTTTACCACGATGCTGGTGCCGTTGCTCGACGTGGTGAGAGTGGTGGGCCACAGACTGAGAACAAGGAAGAATCCGTTCTTGCCTGACAAGAGCCACATCCACCATAAACTGCTGAGATGCGGACTGAGGGTGAGACAGGTAATGGTGGCTATCTGCCTGCTCTCGCTGATGTTCATCCTGCTCAACTTCCTGATGATCGGCCACGTAAACATCACGTATATCCTGGGCATCGACATCGCAGTATGGATAGTGTTCCACCTCATCCTTGATGTTATATTGCATAAAAAGGGGACGGCTGTAGAGGAACTCGGATAATCATTCTAGAACTTCTTATGTTATTGTAAGAGGAAGTAAAATACTTAGAATAAACATTGTATAACATTTAATTTATGAACAAAGAGAGTAAAAGTAAGTTCAACCTTTGGTTGGCTGAGCATCCGGAGTCGTTTCGTTCCAGTGATGAGGCACGGATGTTTGATCTGGTAAACTCCCTTCACGAAACGGAGGGGAGTGTTTGCATCGATGAAATTTTCAGTGGCTTCACCAAAAGCCATCCTACTTATAATAAGGAGGAGGCTATGAGATTGAGTGATAAGTGGGAGGAACAGATTCTGCTCATCATGAGATTTCTGGATTGGAAGAAACAAATCAAAAAATAATTTAGTAAGAAAGTAAACTATGTGTGGAATAGTTGGATATATTGGTCAGAATGATGCCTATCCTGTCCTCATCGAGGGCTTGAAGAAACTGGAGTATCGTGGATATGATAGCGCCGGCGTGGCATTGATTAACAGTCAGGACCAGCTGAATGTGTATAAGACAAAGGGTAAGGTGAGTAACCTGGAGGCGATGGCTGCCGAAAAGGATAGCAGCGGCCATGTGGGTATCGCCCATACCCGCTGGGCTACCCATGGCGAGCCTTCTGCTACCAACGCCCATCCTCATGTGAGCATGAGCGGTGACTTGGCTTTGGTGCATAATGGTATCATCGAGAACTATCAGGTTTTGAAGGAACAGCTCGTTGAAAAGGGCTATGAATTCAAGAGTACTACTGATACTGAGGCGCTGGTGCAGCTGATAGATTTCTACTACCAGCAGAATGGCAAGGACTTGGTTTCTGCCGTCTGCCAGGCTTTGAACGATGCCATCGGTGCGTATGCCATTGCCGTTGTCGAGAAGAATAACCCTAGTCATCTGGTGGCAGCACGTCAGTCTAGTCCGCTGGTGGTTGGCGTGGGTAAGGATAACCAGAACTTCTATATCGCCAGTGATGCTACGCCTATCGTAGAGCATACGGATAAGGTGGTGTATCTGGATGATGGTCAAATTGCGGACATCCGAGTGGGAGAGGAGTTGAATATCATCAACCTGGAGCATTCGGCATGTCATTATGATATCAAGACCGTGGATCTGGATATCAGCAAGTTGAGCAAGGGTGGCTTTGACCACTTTATGCTGAAGGAGATTTACGACCAGCCAAACTGTCTGAAGGACTGCATGAGCGGTCGTCTCTTTGCTGACAAGGAGCATCCTGAGAACAACCGCATCGTTCTTTCTGCACTTCGTGATTATCGTGACCGACTGGTCCAAGCAAAGCATATCATCATCGTGGCGTGCGGTACCAGTTGGCATGCCGGACTGATCGGTAAGCAGCTGATTGAGAAGATGTGCCGCAAGAGAGTGGAGGTGGCGTATGCCAGTGAGTTCCGCTATGGCGACCCTGTGATTGAGCCTGAGGATGTGGTGATTGCGATCAGCCAGAGTGGCGAGACGGCTGATACCCTGGCTGCGATTAAGTTGGCGAAGGAGAAGGGTGCGCTGATTTTCGGTATCGTGAATGGTGTGGGTTCTTCCATCGCCCGTGAAACGGATACGGGTATCTATATCCACGTGGGTCCGGAGATTGGTGTGGCAAGTACGAAGGCATTCACCGGTCAGGTGACGGTTCTTACGCTTCTAGCCCTGGCTTTGGGACATGAGCAGGGTACCTTGAACAATGCTGATTACTATCAGATGATTGAGGAACTGGCCGAGATTCCGCAGAAGACGGAGAAGGTATTGGAGCAGGCTCCGATGATCAAGGATATTTCGAGAATGTTTACCTATGCCCACAACTTCCTGTATTTGGGTCGTGGCGTGAACTATCCTGTGGCAATGGAGGGTGCGTTGAAGCTGAAGGAAATCAGCTATATCCATGCCGAGGGTTATCCTGCTGCCGAGATGAAGCATGGTCCTATCGCCCTGGTAGATCAGGATATGCCGATTGTGTTCCTTGCAACCCATCATCAGCTATATGAGAAGATTATCTCGAACATGCAGGAGGTGAAGTCGAGAAACGGCCGCATCCTTGCCGTGGTGACTGAGGGTGACCAGCAGGTAAAGAAGATAGCGGATAATGTGTTGGAGATTCCAAGAACACTGAATGCGCTGGTTCCGCTGCTGAGCGTGGTTCCGCTGCAGCTGCTTGCATACTATGTGGCTGTGGATAAGGGACTGGATGTGGATATGCCAAGAAATCTGGCAAAGAGTGTGACTGTGGAATAATATTCTCTATATACCAAAACATGATGTTCCCGGCTCGGAGATTCAGTGGAATCTCTGGGTCGGGATTATTTTTTTGTTAAAATCGTAGAAATACTTGGCTGTTTCGGGGAATTGATGTATATTTGCAATTCATTAGACAGCGTTTGATTATGGCAAGAAAATTATATCCTATAGGAATTCAGACATTTGAACGGATCCGCAAGGAGGACAAGTTCTATGTGGATAAGACGGAATACATCTATCGTATGACACATACCGATGGAACGTATTTCTTCCTGAGCCGACCACGCCGTTTCGGCAAGTCGCTGCTGGTTTCTACTTTTCAGAGTTATTTCGAGGGCAAGAAGGAACTCTTCGAGGGGCTTGCCATTGAGAAGCTGGAGAAGGAGTGGAATACTTATCCCGTGCTGCACTTCGACCTGAGCAAGGGTAAGCATATGGAGAATGAGCAGCTGGAAGAGTATCTTGGCTACCTCTTGGAAGATTATGAAAAAAAGTATGGTATAGAAAATCACCGTAACGGAAACAATAATAGATTCAATGACTTGATAGAAGTGGTTTACCGGAAAACGGGCAGGCAGGTGGTGGTGCTCATTGATGAATATGACGCACCATTGCTTGATGTGGCGCATGAGAAGGAGAAACTCGATGACCTTCGTAACACGATGCGTAACTTCTATAGTCCTCTAAAGGGAAATGAGTCAATGCTCCGTTTCGTCTTCATGACTGGCATCACGAAGTTCTCGCAACTCAGTATCTTCAGCGAGCTGAACAACATTAAGAATGTGAGCATGAAGTTGCCTTATGCTGGCATCTGTGGCATCACCAAGGAGGAACTGCTGACCCAGATGAGCGATGATATTGATGAGTTGGCTGAGAATTTGGAACAGAGCAGAGAGGAGACCATCGAGGAACTGAAAAGTCATTATGATGGCTATCATTTCTGCTGGCCTTCGCCTGATGTCTTCAATCCTTATAGCTTACTAAATTGCTTTGCTGATGGAGAAATTGATTCTTACTGGTTTGGAACCGGTACACCTACCTATCTCATCAATATGATGAGACAGTATGATTTCCTGCCTGCAGACCTCGGCGAGACCATAGAGGTGGGCAAGAAGGACTTTGATGCCCCCACAGAAACGATGA
>DAWDQD010000082.1:0-4021 GCA_052349145.1 Segatella copri
GTGCCGAGGAGGCTCTCGCCCAGATTGAGGCAAAGCACTATGTCGACGCCTTCAAGATGAGCGGCAAGAAGGTGGTGAAGATAGGCTTGAACTTTTCCGTGAAGGACGAGGTGAACTGCCTGGAATGGAAGATAGGATGACAAGGGGATGAAATAATTAATTAATACCAATAATACCAACTAATACCAGCGAAAACACAAGATTAGAAAATAACTTTTTTAGAAATACAACATGGGTTGTTGCCAAGCTCTATGAAGCTTGGCAACAACTTCTATGTGTACCTACATGTAATAATTCTATGATTTAGAAATGGATATTCGACCGACTGATGGCTTTAGTCGGTCTTCTGCTGCCATGGCCTGTTTTGCTGGTTATGGCTATATTAATTCGTGTGAAAATATAAGTTAGAGAAAAATATAAAAGATTTTACAATTGATAAGGAACGCAAAACGATTTATCTCTGCCTCGCCCACATGAGCGAGGATGGTATGGAACAGAAATACGTGAAGTAGGCTTTCGATACCAACTGGGTGGTGCCGCTGGGACCTAACGTGAACGGATTCGAGGATGACTTGAAAGCTTTCGTGTCAAAGAACAGCGACGGCACCGACTTGCAGAAGGAGGTGGTGGCACTGAGTGCTGGAACTGCCGCCGTTCACCTAGCCTTGTTAGCTTGCGGCATAGGTCCTGGCGACGAGGTGTGCGTGCAGAGCTTTACCTTCTGTGCTTCCTCGCACCCTATTTGTGATGATTTCTACCGACAAGGCTGTGAATCCTACCAACGTGATGGGGTGCTCGAAGCGTATCTGCGAAATCTATGTGCAGAGTCTGGACAAGGCTATCAAGGAGGGAAAGATTTATGCTGATGCTTGTCTGGATGACGCTGGTATGCCAATGAAGGCTGTGACGCATCCCGACATCATCCGCTTCTTCATGTTGATACCCGAGGCTTGCAAACTGGTTTTGGAGGCTGGTACAATGGGAAATGGCGGTGAGATTTTCGTGTTCGACATGGGACAGCCTGTGAAGATTGTGGATTTGGCTAAGCGCATGATTAAGTTGAGCGGTGCTAAGGACGTGGAACTCAAGTTCACTGGTCTTCGTGATGGCGAGAAACTCTATGAAGAGGTGCTCAACGACAAGGAGGTGACGCTCCCTACCTTCCACAAGAAAATCAAGATTGCGAAGGTGCGTGAGTATGACTATGCCGATGTATGCAAGGAACTGGACGAACTGTCATGCATAGCCCAGACCTTCGACTACATGAAGATAGTGGGCAAGATGAAGCGAATCGTTCCTGAGTACAAGAGTCAGCATTCTAAATACCAGGCGCTGGATAAATAACGGAATACCAAGCTTCGGAAAGATAAGCTGGTAGATAGGAATAAGATATTCCCGGCTCGGAGATTCAATGGATCTCTGGGTCGGGATTTTTGCGTTTGTGGGGGTAGTGGATGGGGGCGTGGCTGCATGGGGAAAGTTATATGATTGGAGAATGTGTAAAAATATATAAAAAGATAAGCCAAGAAGGGCATTTTTGAGTTTTATTGCTTAACTTTGCATTTGAACATTCATTATTATAGATATGCCTAAGGTAAGAATTAAAAATATAGGCCCAATTGTTGATACGGGAGACATCGCTTTGTCTGCCGTAATGCTTATTGTGGGTAAACAGTCTTCGGGAAAAAGTACCTTTATGAAAATATTGTGCTTCTGTCGCTGGATAGAAAAGCGAATCATGCTTGATGGCGAGAATCTGCTTAAGAAATATACCCATTATGGCCGATTCCTAAAAGAGCTGAAGAAGTTTCATCGTTTCGATGATGCTTTCTTTGCTGCTGATTCTTATATCTTTTATGATGGTGATTGCCTTACCATCGAGATGGATGGCGTGAAGGCGAATGTGAAAATCAGAAAGAAAGCGAATTTCAAAACTGAGCGCTATAATGCAAAACTGAGTTTTATTCCTTCGGAACGCAATCTGGTTTCGGCTATTCAGAACATTGATAAGGTTTATCGCTCATCTGACTATGATTCGATATTTAATTATCTTCTGGAATATCAGGAGGCGAAGAAGGAATATGATATCAAGCATCAGCTGAGAATTCCATTTGATGATAATATGAAATATTATTATGATAAGGTTACGGATTCTGACAGAATCGTGCTTGAGAAGGTGGGTAGAACGATAGCGCCTGTTTATGCTTCAAGTGGTATACAGTCGGCGTTGCCTTTGGCTGTGCTTGTGGATTATGTTACCGGACAGGTGGGGAAGATTCCGAAGTCGAGCCTTACTGATTTAACGAGTTTGGTGGCAAAGATTATGCTGGATGATGAGAATAAAGAAATCAGTGCGGATGATGTGATTAAGGGAACTAAGATGTATAGATATAAATTCGCCCAGCTGTATATTGAGGAGCTGGAAGAAAATCTGTTTCCGAAGTCGCAGTTTGCGATGGTGAAGGAGATTGTGAAGAATATCAAGAAGGCCTATGAGCAGTCGGGGGCAAATAGCTATGTGGTTATGACCACCCATAGTCCGTATGTGCTGACTTCTCTGAATGTGCTGATGAAGGTGGCACTGGCTAAGGAAAAGAAGCTTGATGAGAAAATGAAAGAAATGCTGGAATATGCAATCCCGATTTCATGGTATTCGGCATACTGCATGACAGATGAAGGAAAAATGGAGAATATCGTGGATGATGAATACCATTTTATCATGGGTGATTATCTTGATTCTCTTTCTGATGAAATATCTGAATTATCTTCTGAACTTGATGAGATGATATATGGGAATGAATAATAGTTTTTTGGCAGGTTATCTGGCTGAAAAGGAAGTTAGAAAATGTTCGAAAATCAGTCTGAAGGAGCGTTCGACAGTTTATTTGCTGAACTTCGTTCCTCCGATGGACTGTGTGGCTTATCAAGTAGATGGTAACATTATAAAAGGTGCTTAAAGTTTGGACAGCCTGACTTTTTGAGACAAGACAAACTGAAATAAATTTCATTAGACTGCGTTTGATTATGGCAAGAAAATTATATCCTATAGGAATTCAGACATTTGAACGTATCCGCAAGGAGGACAAGTTCTATGTGGACAAGACGGAATACATCTATCGTATGACGCATACCGATGGAACGTATTTCTTCCTGAGCCGACCACGCCGTTTCGGCAAGTCGCTGCTGGTTTCTACTTTTCAGAGTTATTTCGAGGGCAAGAAGGAACTCTTCGAGGGGCTTGCCATCGAGAAGCTGGAGAAGGAGTGGAATACTTATCCCGTGCTGCACTTCAGCCTGGCTGGAGGCAAACATATGGAGAAGGAACAGCTGGATAGATACCTCTTATATATATTAAAGGAAAATGAGGATAGGTTTGGAGTAGATTGTGATTCTCCAGATCCGAACGTCCGTTTGCTCAACTTGATAAAAACTGTTACAGCAAAGACTGGTAAGCAGGCGGTGGTGCTCATCGATGAATATGATGCACCGCTGCTGGATGTGGCTCACGAGAAGGAAAAACTCGATGTTTTGCGCAATACGATGCGCAATTTCTACAGTCCCTTGAAAGATTGTGAGCCAATGCTCCGTTTCGTCTTCCTGACGGGCATCACGAAATTCTCGCAGCTTAGTATCTTCAGCGAGCTGAACAATATCAAGAATGTGAGCATGGACGAGCCTTACGCCGGCATCTGCGGTATCACCAAGGAGGAAATGCTTACACAGATGAGCGATGATATCGACACTCTTGCCGAGCATCAGGAACTTAGTAGGGAGGAAACCATCGAGGAACTGAAAAATCATTATGATGGCTATCATTTCTGCTGGCCATCGCCAGATGTCTTCAATCCTTACAGTCTGCTCAATTGCTTTGCCGATGGCAGAATGGATGATTACTGGTTTGGCTCGGGCACTCCTACTTATCTAATCAACATGATGAGAAAGTATGATTTTTTGCCTGCAGACCTTGGCGAGACCATAGAGGTGGGCAAGAAGGACTTTGATGCCCCCACAGAAACGATGA
>DAWDQD010000083.1:0-3521 GCA_052349145.1 Segatella copri
TCAAGTTTATGCTTTATTAACGAGAAGTTTTCTATAGGGGTGCTGAGTAGTTACTGCACAATCCTTTTTTGTGAAAAGAACGTAAAATTAATAGTTTTATTGCTGTGATTGTAGTTTTATTAAACTCACCCTGGAAGGGATATGCATAGTGTGTTGTATGCATTCCCTTTCAGGGTGTTTTTTTATGGTTCATCCAGAAATTCGATGATTTCTGCTACTTGTTGCCGGGTGTAGAAGTGGGAAAACTTGCCGGCGTAGCCCGAACAGAGGCTCTGCTTGAGCTCGGGACACCGGTTGATCCATCTCACCAGCCGGTTGAGCGCTACCCTGGGGGTAGCGGTGGGAAAGTAGAGCATGGCGAGCTCCGCCTTCCCGTAACTTCTGTCTTCTATCATAATTTGTTCTTTTTAGTCTGTTTTTGTCAGTTGCTTCTTTCTTCTGCCTGGTAGAATAAAATCTCTCCGAATCATAAGAAAATCTCTCCGAAAGATACGGAAATATCTCCGAAAGATAAAAAAATATCTCCGAAGCAGAATTTCCTAAAATGGGAGATCTTCGGGCGGAATATTCTCGCTGCCATCCATCTTCTGGTTGTTCTCTATCTCGTCCGGACGCATTTCTATCACCTTCCAGCCGTTGCCCGTCTTGCGGTGAATCTTCTTGAATCCCAGCGCCTCCATGAACATCGAAATATCCTTGTTCGACATCGACTGGCGGAAGGCGGGGTTCGTGCAGATGCGCTCCATCACATCACTCGCCGTAACAAACTTGCAGAACTCGGACGGCGTATCGGCATCAGGAACACGGTAGAACTTGTTGATGCGCTCGGCTATATAGTTGTTTACACGGAAATAAAGATTGTGGCGCTGTATCTCCTCGTTCTCCTCCTTCGTAAACCAGTAAACCCAGTCGCAGGGCTCACCCCTCCGGCGCTTCTCTATCACCTCCTGAGCCAGTGCCACAGCCTGGGAGTAGATGCCCTCGTAATTGAAGGGGAAGTCGATGGGACTCTTGATCTTCTCGATGCGCCAGATGAGGAAACGGCGGTTCTCGTCATCATCGATGATATGAATCTCATTGCTCGTGGCACAGAACCCCGCATTGTTCTGCAGAATGCAGTCCCACTCGGCATAAGGGATTCGCATGCTGATGTTGCGCTTCGTGATGTTGCTCTTGAAGGAATCCAGGTTCTTGCCGCGCAGACAGCTGAACTCATCGAGACACACTATCGCCTTGCTGGCACACATCTGCAGAAAATCCTTGTTCTTGTAGTCGCCCGTAGAATCGTTGGCGAAATACTTGCGCAGATGGGGCGGCAGAAGATGGTCGAAAAACGTGGTCTTGAAGATGCCGCCCTTGCCTACGAAAACCATGATAGACTGGTTGGTGACATCGGGCCGAACCCAGCAAACCACCATGTTGACCAGCCATTTCTTGAAGGCATAGGCAAAATCCTCCTCCGTATGGCGGTAACCGCCGGTCTGCATCACGGTTACCCGATGGGCTAATTCTGCGATATGGTCCGTCTTCCGGTCCCATTTCGGCAGACTCTTCAGATATTCCTCCATGGGGTTGAATTCGGGACTGAAGTTACTTCTTATCACCGTATCCAGTTTTTTCTGGGTGGTGCAGATGTTCTCCAGTTCCATCTTCACGAACAGGGAATTGCTCACCCGGGTATCCACTTCGGTCCAGTCGAGATAGAGTTTCTCTCCGGTGTTGATGGCGCGCACTTCATACTGGTTGCTCAGCGTGTTGTGGTGCATTTCATATCGGGCTCCCAGCCATCCCAGCAGTGCTCTCATGCTGGTATAGCGTTTCTGCTCATCCTCTCCCTGCTGTCTTATCTTCCAGGTTCCCAGCCGATCGGTATGCTTGTAAATCTCCCGTGCCACCCGCTCGGTATCGGCATATTCGCCGCCAAACTTATCTGCCATGTGTTTCACAGCCTCCTCCTTTTCGGCTCCGAAACAGAGGCAGAATGTGGCGTATCTCACTACGTAGCTGTTGTGATGATGCTCCTCAAACCGCTCTTCCCAGCGCTCCGCCAGCTTGTCTACATACTGCAGAATCTCTTCGGTGGTGAGCGTTTTGGGTGGCGCCTCGTCTTCCTGTTTTCGAGGGCTTTTCTTTCTGGTTTTTTCAGCTTCCGTCTGCCTTTTCCTGTTCTGTTCCTCCTGTTGCTTTGTGGCTTTTTCGAATTCCTCTACCTCCTCCCGGGTGATGGCGAAGACCTCGGCATTCCAGTTGAAGTAAGCCTCGGGGTCGTAAGCCAGTCCGCAGCTTCTCACCATGTCCTGGCATTGTTTGTCGCAGCTGATACCCAGCAGTTTGTCGTACACGCTCATGGCTTTCCTGATGGCGAGCTGGTGGAGTTCGGTGGCAGTGAGATTGCATCCTTCAGGCCGCATATATCTGAGCAGGATGCGGAATCCCTTGCCCGAGACGGTGATGTAGAAGACCATGGTGAAGGGGATTTTCCGGGCGTCCTGCCTGAGTGCTGCGATGTTTTCAGGGGGCACGTCGTCATAATCGAGCATCAGCCAATAGGTTTCCTTCTGGAAGTCAGTCAGCTTCTTGGAGTTTCCCTTGAGCTGCACGCTGGGAGTGATGCATGGCAGCCGGTGCTTGATGTCCTCTGCCGTTCTCTTGTCCACCTTTATCATCGACCTGTAGCCTTCGGTATTGGTTTTCACCGGTGCCGAATGCATGATGTTGTACTCCAGCACCTCTCTGTTGGGGAGAGGCTTGCTGGTAGAGGTCTTCAGAGTCTGGAAAAAAGAGGGCAAGACCTCTTTCTCCTGTTCTGTTTCCGGGTTATTTCCGGTCTCGTTTGTGGGTTTAATCTCTTTCATTTCTTTTTGGGTTTTATGAATCTGTATCTTCTAATATTTCTTTAAGTTTACGAGTAATTTTCTTGTAGGAAAGAATATCTCTCCAGTAGCTTCATGCTCTGTTATGTTCGCTCCAGTATACCGAACCTTTATTCCGTTCCCATATGCTCACTTCATCGCAATAATACTGGAATCTTGTTTTATGATGGACATTTTCTTCATGAATCCAAGTTTTACCTTCGAAGGCATCGTCTTCGTCTTTTTCCATGAGAATGGTTTTGATGGCACTATCCATAGCGAATATGTACTCTGGAATGAGCGTCATGTTATCTATTCTCTGATTGATAGTGACCTTTCCACCAGTTTCTTTAAGAATCCTAGTTGGTGATACGCTACATGTCTTTGCGATAGCCAGCTTAAATCTGGCTTCTTCTTCAAGTTCTGCTATAAATTTACGTAAATCTTTCATTGTTTTATTCTTTGTTGTTAACATGTTGCGAAGGTAAACAAAATGTTTTACTTAGGCGGGGAGCTCTATAGAGCTCGATTTTTACAAAGAATAACCTAGGTTAAACTTTTTAACGCAGCATTTTTGCGCCCATTTTTGTGGGGGTATTTTGAAGAAGAAGTAGTGAAGAAGCGAAACAGCGGAAAAGTGACGAGGTGAAGGGTGAAGGGTATATTTTA
>DAWDQD010000084.1:0-3446 GCA_052349145.1 Segatella copri
TGTTGCTCAGGTGCTTATAAAAAATATTAAATTATAGTGTTGCGGAAATTAGATAGATATGAATTGGATAATTTTATTGTTCGCAGGATTATTTGAGGTGAGTCTCACGTTCTGCTTGGGAAAAGCGAGAGCAGCATCAGGAATTTGGTTTTATCTGTGGGGGAGCGGTTTCCTTGCTTCCACCATTCTGAGCATGGCTTTGCTCGCCAAGGCGGTGCAGACTTTGCCTTTGGGCACGGCCTACGCCATCTGGACAGGCATCGGGGCAGTGGGTACGGTTTTGATAGGAATATTCGTTTTCAAGGAACCAGCCACTCCCATCAGGCTTTTCTTCCTCTTCACGCTCATTGCTTCCTTGATAGGATTGAAGATTGTGTCATATTAAAAAAGAGAGGCGAAAAATGAAGTATGAATTGAGAGAGAACCAAGGTATTCCGGCACCTCTGCTGGCTCTGATGGCAGTAGCTACCGGACTTTCCGTTGCCAACTGCTACTACAACCAGCCCTTGCTGGGCAGTATGGCAAAAGAGTTTGCGGTATCAGACTTTTCTGCCAGCATGGTAGCTACCTTGACCCAGATAGGCTATGTGGTAGGACTTGTATTTGTCATTCCGCTTGGTGATCTGGATTCACGAAAGAAACTGATACAGGCCAATTACATCATTTCTTTGTTCGCCTTGCTTGCCATAGCCCTTGCTCCGAACATCTATTGGGTGTGGGGCGCATCCCTGGTTGCTGGCGCATCTTCGGTAATGCCGCAGTTCTTCATCCCGCTGGTGTCTTATCATTCCACGCCTTCACGCAAGGTGCGCAATGTGGGAATCATACAATCCTGCCTGCTCATAGGCATTCTAGGTTCACGTGTTTTCAGCGGCCTGCTGGCCGATGAATGGGGATGGCGTTCAGTTTATCTTGTGGCTAGTGTGTTTATGCTCGGATGTTTTCTGCTCATTCACGGGATGCTGCCAGAGTTGTCTGCCCGTTCGCGGGAAAACTATGCAGGGTTGATGAAATCATTGTTGCGCCTGCTCCTCAAATACCCATACTTGCAAATCGCGTCGCTAAGGGCGGCATTGGCGTATGGTTCTTTCTTCGCCTTATGGAGTTGCCTGGCCTTCCGGATGAAGCAGGCGCCTTTCTTTGCTGGCGACGACATGATTGGAGCTCTCGGTTTGTGCGGACTGGCAGGTGCATCTACGGTGGTCTTCATCAGCGACTACGTCCAAAAGTATGGTGCAAGGTTCTTCTCTGTTGCCGGAGGAGATGCGTCTTGTTGGCTGCCTGGCTGCTGGCATTTTGGGGGAATGACAGCTACTTGTGGATAATAATAGCCATCTTGCTGATTGATGCCGGTATGCAATGCATCCATTTGTCGAATCAGACCAGCGTAGTAGCCCTTGACGCATCTGCCATCAACCGTATCAATACCGTTTATATGACCATTTATTTCCTGGGTGGTTCTGCCGGAACTTTCGTTTCTGGCCTGTCCTGGCAGCATTATGGATGGACAGGCGTGGTGGGGGTAGGGGTTGCCTTTACCGTGGCTTCCTTGCTCGTAAACTGCATCAAGCCTAATGGCAAGCCCCAACCCCACCACCACAAAAGGTAGGAAATTTAATACATAAGACCGCTAAGATATCTGCGTGATGCGCCTGATGCTTCTGTTGCGATGGTGTCGAGCGCATCCTGCCAATGGCGGAGAAAAAATCTTTCTGTTTCATCAGATTATTTCAATTTACTCCTTTACGATTTCTTTTCCTGCTGCCTGCCAGCCAATAAAGCCGGAATCGAGTTCTATTACCTGATAGCCGTTCTTTGTCAATATAGCTGCGGCATTTTTGCTTCGCTTGCCGCTTCGGCAGTTCACGGCGATAGTCTTGCTTTTGGGAAGAGTGGCAGCGGCCTTCTGCTCGAAGTCTGATTTCAGTACGTCAATGTTGATTGCGCCCCGAATATGCCCATTGGCAAACTCCTCTGCGGTTCGTACGTCGAGACGGATTACTGCGGTGTCAGCGATGGCTTTCTCATAGTCATCTGCCGACAGACTCTTATAGCCCTTATTTTGCGCCTGACAAGAATACAGGCTTGATAGCATGGTTATAATGCTCATGATAAATATTTTCTTCATTCTCTAATCTTTTAATAATTATGCGCCTATAATCTAGGAGGATAAGCCATGCTCAACCCCCTACATTCTTGCAATATATCTGCAAAAATACAAAAAATATTCAGAAAGTTGATTATATGGATGGATTTTGTTGGCTGGTCGAACTCGATTTAACCTTATTTTATAAGATAGAGGGATGTTGAGGGATATTTTTGAACCCCCGAAATCCTTAATGACCTTAATGACCGTGACCTTAATGACCGGAATCTTTGGGATTTGAAAATGATAATGACCCTTAATGACTTTGACCCTTCATGACCGGCTTCAGTAGTAGCTAAACTTTAACATGTTTTGCCCCACACGCCCTGAAGGGGCAGAAGCTCCTAGCCCAGGGTAACACCCTGGGTAAATACGGACTTGTTGATTGCTTCTATACCCAGGGCGATGCCCTGGGCTAGGAGCTTTTGGGCCTTCAGCCCGTTCTTGAACCACATTCGTAGTTCCCTTTCATTATCCCATGCAGCTCGTTACTCCGAGCGTAGTAGCGATAGCGGTCAGAATGCTGATGGCTATCTGCAGAATTGTTTTCCAAGTGTTCGCTTTCATCTTTTTAGTGTTTAAAGTTTAGTGTTTTATGTTTACTTTTTTGTGGGCGGATAGGCTGGACTAGGGGCTAGCACCCTAGCCAGTTTATCCTTGGGCTATTCAAGGCCGTCGCCAGTTTCGCCAGTACCGCCGCCTGATTCAGCGCCTTGGCCTTCGCTGCCGGTCTGACCGGTGTTTGAACCGCCTGGGGTAGAACCACCTGGCGTATTATCCGGAGTGGTTGGGGCGTTGAGGTCAACGTTGGTCTTACCCTCCTTAATCGCCTTGATAACGGCTGCCTGAGCACTGCGGCTGGCTACGAGGTTGAACTCGGCGTCATCGCGAAGGTTCTTGAACTCCTGACCTGGCTCCCACTGAACCTTCACACCGGTGATGTTCTGTGCGGTGAACTTGTCGGCATCCTCAGCACCCTTCGAAGTGAGAAGGAGAGAGAAATCACCAAGGTCGCCCAGACGGATTTTCTTGCCCTCAAGCAACATCTCACGCATGCAGTCTACGGCGATGTAGAGGATGGCGCTGATGTCAGCTCTCGAATAAACACTTCCATGAGAGGTGATGTGCTTGGCAAACTTCTCGATGGTCATGATGTCGGTGTACTGTGAGATGGCGAAAGCATTCTGCTTCTCAGTCTTCACGAGTTCCAGGTCCTTTGGGTCAGGGGTTGTACCCTCCTTCTTAGCCTGGTTGATGCGTGACTTCGCCTGGTTGATTTCCAGAAGATTTGCGTTCACGC
>DAWDQD010000085.1:0-3368 GCA_052349145.1 Segatella copri
GCGCAAAGGTAGCACTTATTGTTCAAACCGCCAAAATAGGGGTTGGATGCTTACTTCAATACTGGTATAATGAAAAATTCTCATAATTAAAAAATTTGACTACGTAAACACACTACCCAGTTGTTCCGGCAGCTTCCACCGCCAGAACAGCCTCAGTACTTATCGAGTTCTAAAAAATAATCTTAACTATCTATTGTGTGTTTCGAATGGTTTCATTGAAGGGCTCACACGGATCTCAAGGATTCTATCACGAACCTTTCGAAGCTCGCCTTATAGCCGCCGTCCATCGGGCAGGGATCGTCGGGATAGGACTTGTGATACTCCTCTTCCATGTTGTCAAGATAGTCCATTATCTGCATCACCTGGTCTTTGGTGCAGTGATGCTTCTTCAGCGAAGAACGAAGCAGGCAGTAGGACTGGGTATGACTGGCATAACCCTCTTAGACATGCTTGACTGAATTCTCATTCATGTGGCCAGCCACCTTTAAGGTGCGTACCACATTGCTACTGCCGCCGAGAATGGTATCCGTCAAAGCGCGCAGTGCCTTTTTGGTTTTTGTAAATCGTGTCATTTCTTAATATATTTAAAAAATTTGAATATCTTTTGTTAAGCTATTATAAAATCATCGCCTTTTTGTACCTATATATGTAGGTACAGGATTCTTGGCGGTCTCAACCTTTTTTCTTAAATTCGCAGCAGCTTTCAAGAACGAAGGCTGAAGCAATCTTAAGTTACCGATTGGTGAACAGCGGGGTGAACACTTGCCCCAAGCATTCACCTTTTCGGCTCAGGGGTGAACCCTAGTAAAAAGAACTTTGTATATACAGCGCATGCTAGAAATATAAGAGTCTCTATTATAATGGGTTATATAGTGTTTTTAACACATTATTAACGCTAAAGGTTGGCATCAGGGTTCACCCTTCACCGACTTCATCGTCAAGTGTTCACCCACTCTCTTACTTAGAGAAAGTTGCAAACAACTGAATAGTATATAACAACAACAATTTTAAAACGAAATGGAAAAAGAATCAAACACCAACTGCATGAATGGGACTGCCACGATGCCATCGTACTTCCCTTGTATCAAATCTTCGGAGAGCCATCCACTCGCCGACTGGTTGTATCTCAAGAGCGTGATTACCTCTAGCCCTGAGCTACGAATGATGACTGAGACTTACCGCAAGCGCCTCGCCATCAGCAAGCAGTTTGCCGACCAGTACAAGCCTGAGATGCCTGCCATCACGGTTTCGGCACTCATGAACGGCTACGGCAGACAACTTGCCGACTTTCTCAAACCTACCTACATGTTACAGCTCGACTTCGACCATGTGAAGAAGGAAGATATGGAGCAACTTATCCAACTGGTGAGAGGCGACAGTCATACGATGGTGGAGTATATCACCGTGAGCGGCAGGGGATTCAGAGTATTCTGTGCCTACCATCCTGTAGATGACGACGACATCAGCGTGCTCGAACTCTTCGATGCCGTGCTGCAGAAGGCGATGGCTTACTACACCCAGCTCCTGGGTATCGCTCCCGACAAGCAGTGTGTAGACATCACCCGATGCGCCGGTCTTGCCTACGACCCGGATGCCTATTTCCGTTGGGATGCCGAGCCTTTTATCTTGGGTCCGAAGGACCTGAACCCCCTCTACACGAAGAAGGCATTGCAGGCGAAGTATTCTGCCAGGCGAAACGCCAAGGGAGGAAAGCGAAGCAGCAAGGTGAAAGAGGAGGCGAAGTCAGGCGACAAGGGTGCGCCTACCATCGAGGAGGCAGCTTCCCATATCAAGGAACTGCTCGACCTGTGGGGCTATCGATTCGAGCCTGAGCATCACAACGAGTATGTATGGCACTTTGCCGACATCTGCATCTACTATGGCATCCCACAGGAAGAAGTTCTGACCTACGCCGACCGTGAGTTTGGCACCAGCTACGAAGATACGGCTTCTGTCATCAAGTCTCGCTACAAGCATCTGCATAAGTTTGGTATCTGGCATTTCTATCGCCATGGCGAGGGGCGCAGCGCCAAGCCATCGGTAAGGGGCATCAAGCAGTGGCTACTCACCCACTATCTGTTCCGCCGAAACGTGCTGACGGGATTTTACGAGGTGGAGAGCCGCTTCGTTTTAAACGGCAAGTATCCTGACTGGGTACGCATCGACGACAATATCGAGAACTCCATCTGGAGCGAAATGGACGAGTCGGGACTGCATCTCTCAGAGAAGACCTTGCACAACATCATCAACAGTGACTTCAGCGAGCCCTTCGACCCCTTGGATGATTACCTGCGCAGTCTGCCGAAATGGAAGAAGGAAGAGAATCCCGACTACATCGACCAGCTCGCCGACCGCATCGAGGTGGAGAACCTGCCCGACAACGAGCATACACAGAGCCTCTTCCGCTATTTCTTCAAGAAGTGGCTGGTAGCGATGGTAGTGGCGTGGGTAACGCTGAAGGTGGTGAACCAGATGATACTCATCTTCGTGGGCAAGGGCGGCATCTTCAAGACCACGTTCTTCCACATGCTGTTGCCCCCACAGTTGCGCCAGTACTTCCTCAACGACTCGACGGGCGCCTATACCGACAAGGACTTCATGGAGGCTTTCAGCAGCAAGGCTCTGCTCTGTCTCGACGAGTTTGAGATGGTATTCGGCAAGAACCTGAGCGCCTTCAAGAGCAATATGACCAAGGTGACATTCTCCATACGCCGACCTTACGACAAGTACCGTTCGGAGATGCCCCACCGTGGATCGCTCTGCGGCACCACCAACAGCCAGCAGTTCATCACCGACGAGGAGAACCGCCGCTACTGTCCGTGGCTGGTAAAGAGCATCGAGAGTCCGATAGAGCACCCGATAGACTACGACCACGTGTTTGCCGAGGCAGTGGCACTGGGTCAGGAAGTGATGAGCCATCCTAAGGGCGAGCCCCTGGAGTGGACATACTGGTTGACGAGGGATGATATCGAACTGATGCGCAGCCACAACCGCCTCTTCATGGTAGCCAACTATGCCGAGGAGCAGATACTCCGTTACTACCGGGTGCCGGAGCCAGATACGCCGCTACAGTTTATCAAGTTCCGCTACAGTGCTGAGATACTGGAGAGGATAGGTGTGAACCCTGCCCTTCGCCAGAACCTGAACAACCAGAACATCGGTAACGTGATGAAGCGTCTTGGATTCAAGAAGATTCACAAGAAGAACGGCAACGGCTGGGCTGTGATAGAGAAGGAAGGTAGCGAAATCAACAACGATGCCTTCATCGATCCTAACGATACCGTGGAGGATTAAGTATCTTGGTTACGACCGCTAAGTATCTTGGTTACAACCCGTAAGTATCATAGTTACGACAGCTAAGTATCATA
>DAWDQD010000086.1:0-3271 GCA_052349145.1 Segatella copri
ACTCAGTTCTTTATTACTTAGCGACTGGTGTGCTTTTAACATCATGCAGTCTTTGCCCAGGAAGCCCCGATGGGCAGAGGTAATCCTTCGTGCCTTTCATGGTATCCTCCATGGTTAGTCCATGTACCCTTGTAATTATAGATGTAGTCACGTCCTCCCGCTACAATCACCTTGTAACTATTGAGATACCTTGTCTTGATGACATGTTTATTGGCTTCTTTATCCATATACTTCATCAGATTGTGATGAGGTTGCAAAAGTAAACTGTGTCAAATTACTTTGGTTGTAACTTGACACAGTTTTTTTATATCCCCAACTCTTAACGCAAGAACTTTCCGGTAAGGCTTGCCTTGCAGGCAGCTACTTCTTCCGGAGTTCCGGCAATAACGAGATTGCCGCCCTTGTCGCCGCCTTCAGGACCGAGGTCGATGATATAGTCGGCACACTTGATGACATCCAGATTGTGCTCAATCACTACCAGCGAATGACCCCTTTCTATCAGGGCATTGAAGGCATGGAGCAGGCGCTTGATGTCGTGGAAGTGAAGACCCGTGGTAGGCTCGTCGAAGATGAAAAGCGTAGGTTCCTGTTCCTCCTTGCCTATGAAGAAGGCGAGCTTTACACGCTGATTCTCACCACCCGAAAGCGAACTTGAATTCTGACCGAGCTTGATATAACCCAGACCCACATCCTGAAGCGGCTTCAGGCGGTTTACGATGATGCGGCAGTTGTCGAAGTCGCCCTCGTTGCGCTGCAGCTTTTCATTGCTGAAGAACTCGATGGCCTCGTTTACCGTCATGTTCAGCACATCATTGACGTCTTTTCCGCCATAGCGTACCTCCAGGATATCGTGCTTGAAACGCTTGCCCTTACAAGCCTCGCAGGTCAGCGTGAGGTCTGCCATAAACTGCATCTCGATGGTAACATATCCCGCACCCTTACATTCCTCGCATCTTCCGCCTTCAGTATTGAAAGAGAAGTACTGCGGCGTGAATCCCATCTGCTTAGCCAATGGCTGGTTGGCAAAGAGGGCACGTATCGCATCGTATGCCTTCAGATAAGTGGCAGGGTTGCTGCGGGTGCTCTTTCCGATAGGGTTCTGGTCAACAAACTCTACATGATGGATGCTCTTCCAGTCGCCTTCCATCGATGTATATTCGCCTGGTGCCTCTGCTACGAGGTCCAGACGGCGACGCATGGCAGGATAGAGGATTCCCTTGATGAGCGAACTCTTGCCTGAGCCTGATACACCGGTTACGCAGGTGAATACGTTGAGCGGTATCTTAACATCGATGCCGCGCAGATTGTTCATCCGGGCTCCCTTGATTTCGATATACTGGTTCCAGGCACGGTGGCTCGTTGGCGCCTTTATCTCCTCGTTGTGGGTCAGGTACTTGATGGTATAACTCTCCGGATATTCAGCCAGCAGCTTTTCCTGTTCAGCCTTGTCGGTGGTTGAATATTCTGATGACGGACCGGCGTAGACCACTCTTCCGCCCAGTCTGCCGGCATCTGGACCGATATCGATGAGATAGTCGGCTGCCCGCATAATCTCTTCGTCGTGTTCTACCACAACCACCGTATTGCCCAGTTGCTGCAGTTCTTTCAGCACCTTAATCAGTCGGGCGGTATCGCGGCTATGGAGTCCGATACTAGGTTCATCGAGGATATATACGCTACCCACGAGCGATGAGCCCAGGTTGGTGGTCAGGTTGATGCGCTGACTCTCACCTCCGGAGAGGGTGTTGGAGAGTCGGTTGAGCGTAAGATAACCCAGACCAACATCCAGGAGGAACTGCAGGCGGTGGGTGATTTCAGTGAGCAGACGCTTGCTGATTTCCTTCTCATGCTCAGAGAGTTCCAGTTTCTTAAACCATTCGCTCAGGTTCACAATCGACATCTCAACCAGTTCGGTGATGCTCTTTCCGCCAATCTTCACATAGTTGGCTTCCTTCTTGAGTCGGGTACCATGGCAGTCAGGACAAATCGTCTTTCCACGGAATCGGCTCAACATCACGCGGTATTGTATCTTGTATTGGTTCTCCTTTACCATTCTGAAGAACTCATCGATGCTCACCCTTTCCTGCTGTTTGCGTTTCTTCTCGCCAGGCAGACCGTGCCACAGCCAGTCCTTCTGCTGCTGAGTCAGTTCGAAGTAAGGCTTGAAGATAGGGAAGTCGTATTCTGCAGCTCTGCGGATGAATTCCTTGAGCCACATACCCATCTTTTCGCCTCGCCAGCAAACCACACATCCGTCATATACGCTCATCGAAGTGTTTGGGATGACGAGTTTCTCATCGATGCCTATTATGCTGCCGAAACCTTCGCAGGTAGGGCAGGCTCCGAGAGGGGAGTTGAAGGCAAACATATTGTCGGTAGGCTCTTCAAACTGCATGCCGTCAGCTTCGAACCGGGTAGAGAAGTCGTAGCAGATGTTGCTTGGCAGGAAGACGAGGCGGCAGGCTCCATCTCCCTCATAGAAGGCAGTTTCGGCAGAATCCATCAGTCGGCTGATATCATCCTTCTCATCGCTTACCGAAGCACGGTCGATGACCAGGAAGATTTCTTCATCCTTCTGCTGCATTCTTTTTCTCAGTTTGTCGCCGCTTACTTCCAGCAGTTCCTTGTCAGCCTGCTCCATGAAGTCTTCTATGCGCACGAATTCACCTTTTATATATATACGCGCGTAACCTTCCTGGTTGTACATCTCCAGCTGTTTGCCCAGACTGCGCCCTTCGATGACGTGGATAGGGGCGAGGATGACAAACCTGGTGCCCTGGGAATACTGTCGGGTACAGGCGAGTACATCTTCGGTAGTATGGCGTTTCACTTCCTGTCCGCTGATAGGCGAATAGGTTTTTCCGATGCGTGCGTAGAGCAGTCGCAGGTATTCGTAGATTTCGGTGTTGGTGCCCACGGTAGATCGTGGGTTGCGCGAAATCACTTTCTGTTCGATGGCGATGGCCGGTGGCAATCCTTTGATGAAATCACATTCCGGTTTGCTCATACGTCCCAGAAACTGGCGTGCGTATGAAGAGAGCGACTCCACATAGCGGCGCTGACCCTCAGCATATAAGGTATCAAAAGCCAACGATGATTTTCCCGATCCTGAGACACCCGTAATGGCAACAAACTTGCCCTGAGGTATCTTCACATCGATATTCTTGAGGTTGTTGGCTCTTGCCCCTTTTATTTCTATATATTTATCTTTTGGCATATTCTTTTTGCTTTTTATGATTAAGGGTTGGAGGGGGACCAGCGATGGAATCGC
>DAWDQD010000087.1:0-2088 GCA_052349145.1 Segatella copri
GCTTACAGCGTATAGCTGCTTAGCACATTATTGAATTATTAACGAACTATTGTTTCATACTCTCTTGTTATAAAATTAAACCAATATTTTTATAATTCTATCGTGATAGTCTTGCTCTTTGGCATCAGACAAGCATGGCTATCGCAAGCCTGATAGTTGACTATAAAGGTAATCTTACCCGATTTGCCTTCTATCTTCTGACGGAAAATCTGCTCACCTTCAAGGATGATAGATTTAGAGCCTGCCATAGGTCTGCCAACAGGTTTCTGAAGTTCGCCTACCAGTTTGACATCGCCTTCTGCCTTGAGGTCATAAGTCGTCTGGATATAAGGGTCCTGATCGCTTACCTTTGCATAGATGTGATAGCCTGGATATATCTTCATGCGGATAATGAGTTCCTTGTCTTTGCCCACAGTGCTGACAGCGGATGATAGGGCAACAGGCTCTTCTTTGGTTGCTTTCTCTTGGATAGGAGCGATGTTGCTTTCATTGAAATCATAGAATTTGAGAACGCTGTAGTCATTGCCTGGAGTCTTCGGATCGAGATCATTGACCAACCACAGCCAGCCTCCGCTCTCAGTAAAGAAGAGTTTGCTCTGATATTTATTATACCACTCTCGCCATTGCTTGGCATTGTCGTAACGGAGCAACGTATAGCGATAGAGGATGCGCTTTGCCTTCTCTATGTCTTTGCCTTTTTCCCACATGGAGATAGCTTTGTCAAGGATACGCTTGTCGTTATTGGCGATGCCGATGCTCTTGGCATCTTCATCGAGCTTAATATCATAATCGTTCAGATTGCCATAGAAATATGGGCGATTTTCGGTATAATAGCTTGAATATTTGTCAACATCGGTGCCAAACATTTCATACAGTTCTCCTGCCCTTTCCTTTACATAGTCAATATAGGATGGAATGGGTTGAGGATTTTCTGCCATTTTCATATACATCTTGTCTGTTTCGCTCATCTTGCCGCCAGCAGCAACCACCTTTTGAAGTGAATCCGTCAGATGCTTAATCTGATTGTTGAAACCTTCAATCGAGTTTTTGTAAGCTTCGTAGTTTTCTTTGCTTACGGTATATTTGTGCTCATCAATTGTAGTGCGGGTAGAAATTCCCTCATTGAGTTTGCGGGCAATGATATGATGACCTTTAAACTTGTTGATATAAATAACTGCATTGAGGAAAACCGGCTTAGCCTCTTCTGTCATATCTGCAGGAGACGCAGAGAAACCCCAATGCAAGAAGTTGGCATGGCGACCGATGGCGATGGCTCCATAGCTCTTGGCACTTTCGCCACCCGATATGATTTCTGTATCAGGAGAATCCAGATAGCCCCACTGGCGAGTAACCAAACCTGCCTTATAACCCTTGGTGTTGCTATAGTCTTTATTCTGTACTTTCCACATCGGAATCATATCTGGAAGCTTCTCCTGGCACATTTCTGCATATTCCTTTGCGCCTGCAGGAGTTGGGCGATTTGTGGTGGTTATCTTCACCTTATAAGGACCTTTGAAGATGGCACTCTTGGTATTCATGTTGTAAGCATGACCAAGAAGGCAGAGACAATACCAGTCGTTTTTCACACCGATATAGCGACCTGTTGTCTCGCTTTCGTCTGCGATGGTGATGACAGGACGGTCAAAGTTCTCTGGGAAATACTTGGCTGGTATCAGCTTGCTGAATCTGTCATTTTCAATGATTGTGCGGCGTGGCTCAATAGGAGTTGGGTCGCCATCAATGATGGTTACATCATAGTCGTATGACATCCTGTAGTTGTAGTCTTTTCCTTGTACCGTTTTCACTGTAGTGAAATATGTTTCAAGAAAGACTTTCCAGGCGGCTGTTCTTGTCTCAATACTCTTGGCATGAGCTTCCTTGTCATAGTCTGCTACTCCTAAAGTCTCTATGTCGGAATGACCTCCTACATAGAGTACTTTCAGATTCGTCTTTTTGACAGTGGCAGCCATTGTTGCGATGCACGCTAACAAGGCTATTGCCATTATTGATAAAAATCTTTTCATGTTGTATATAACAATAGTTCGTTAATAATTCAATAATGTGCTAAGCAGCTATACGCTGTAAGCA
>DAWDQD010000088.1:0-1846 GCA_052349145.1 Segatella copri
TAGGGCTTGTTAGGGACTTGCACCCATTAGATTAAGCTCATGCCGAGCATACCACTATGAGGGGTAGAAACTACCCCCCAGCTTGTATCATCATAGTCGGCACGTTCTGCGCCCAGCACATCACCCAGATGGAACCGCCAGTTGGGATTGAAATTCCACACCTCGCGTCCCTGGTTGCTGACAGGAAACAAACCCGCCACCGATGTATCATCGTAAGCCGATGCCTTTGCCGAGCCTGCGCCCAGCAAAAGCATCATAGCCATCAATATGTAATATCTCATCTATAAACTATTAACTATAAACTATTACTTCACTTCCCAATCGTCGGTACGGAAAGAGCTGACAGGCAGACCATCGTGGAAAAGGTCGCCCACAACCCAGTTTTTGAACACATAGCGCACAGCCACAGGTTTCTTCACGTCCTCACTCTTTACATAAACCTTGTTGCGTGAAATCCAAGCCTGTGCCTTGTGGAATACCTGGTCTTCGCCGGCAATCTCGAAGTTGTCGCTCTTAGGACCATTGTTGAAGTAAACCCACTCCTTGCTGCGGTCGAAGCTGACTACAGCGGTATCGCCCTTGAACTCAACACTCTTGTAGACAGCGAAATCAGGCAATCCCTTCTGACCATAAGTATTGGCAAGAGAAAGCAGAGCCAGACGCTCGCCCACCTCCTTCTTCTTACGTGGATGGATGCCATACTCCAGACCGACATCAAGCAATACAGCCATACGGCAGTTGCTGATGCGCTTCTCTGCCTCCATCTGCTTTTCACGAAGCAGGGCACTGTTGTTTTTCCATTTTATCAGACTATAATCGTAGGGTGCAATCTGACAATAATAGAACGGAAAAATCCCCTGCTTCCATTCCTTGCGCCAACTGTTTACCAGGGTCTGCATCTGGTCGGCATAAGTAGCATAGCGATTGCAGTTATCCTCACCCTGATACCAGATAACACCCTTCATGGTGTAACCGATGAGCGGATGGAGCATACCATTATAGAGAGCCGAAGGACAGCGCTGCTGATATTTCTTCACATCAGCCTCATTCCAAGGTGTATGAAGTTTAGGGAATGCCTTGAGCCAATCGCTCTTGATGAGATTGCCGTTGATCCATGCCTCACAGGCACTACCGCCCCAGGAAGTAACAATCAGACCTACTGGTACACCCAGCGATTGGCGCAACGTCTTACCATAATAATAAGCAGCAGCACTAAACTCACGAACGCTTGCAGCATCAGCTTCCTTCCAGTCGCCAGCCACCGTATCAACAGGATGCAACTGGGCATTGCGCTGAACCGTAAAAAGGCGCAACTGCTGGTCTTTACACAGCATCAGTTCTTCAGGAGTGCCCGCAACAGGCTGTGCCTTGAATCCCTTCATCGGCATCTCCATGTTACTCTGACCCGAACAGATCCAGACCTCACCAATCAGGATATTGTGAAGTTTCAGTTCCTTTCCATCGCTCAGACTCAGTTCATAAGGGCCGCCAGCCTGAGGCGTTTCTATCTTCATCGCCCATTTTCCCTGGGCATCGGCTTGAGTCTTATAGGTCTTGCCGTTCCAGGAAGCACGCACTTTTACCACCTTGTTGGCATCAGCAGTACCCCAGAGGTTGCATTCCGTCTGCTGTTGTAATACCATATTGTCGCCAAAGATCTTTGGCAGTTTCACTTCTGCCTGCGCTGCCAGAGTCATGGCAAGCAGCAGAGCTGAACATAACAGTTTCATTTTATTCAATGTTAAATGTTAAGTGTTAAATGTTAAATGTTAAATGAGCAGTCTTGCTATGAACTACCTCAATTCGGGATAACGAGCTCTATCTAAAGGCTTTATAATGTTTTTAT